>DZAX01000003.1 GCA_022729705.1 Helicobacter cetorum
CGGGATTGAGAGACGCTTTAGGAGGTAGGGCTTATATTCCTGTTGGGGTTGGGTGGTGAATGGTTACAAAATATTAATGAAATTGATTCTGTTGTTTCGGTTATTCAAAGTGGGAAAACACCTTCTTCTATTGATTATAGTGATGAAGTTACAGAATTTCCAATAATAAAAGCTGGAAGTTATACGAATGAATATATTGATTTAAATAAATTAGATTATACAAAAACAAAAAATAATTTTGAAGTTGAAAAAGGAGATATTTTTATACTTTCTGCTGCACATCAATCCCAGTATGTAGGAAAACAAATAAAAATATTAAATGATGAAGTTAAAATGAAAACAAGTTATGTTGGAGAATTAATTTGCATTAGGACAATAAAAGAGTTATGTAATCCAATGTACTTATTTAGTCTATTAAATTTAGATATATTTAAAACATTACTTAATAGAGAAAAAACAGGACAAACTTCTCATATTTATGGGAAAGATATTAAACATATAAAAATCCCACTTCCCCCAATAGAAAAACAAAATGAAATAGCACAGTATATTCAAGCCATAAGAGAAAAAGCAAAACAACTTCAAAATGAAGCAAAAGATGCTTTAGATGAAGCAAAAAATGAAGTTGAAAGATTGATATTAGGAGGTTTATAAGAAAAATAGGAAAAAATAGGTGTCAGGCACTCTTTTGTGCAATGCTTTTATAGGCAAGTACTAAGATGCGAAGAAATCTTTTGATTTGCTATGACACCCCATCAGCAAAAAGACGCAATAAAATCGCCGCATTGCTAGAGGGTTATGGATATAGGGTTAATTATTCTGTTTTTGAGGTAAGCGCAAACGACACAAAACTAAAAAAACTAGAAACGGAGCTTGCAAAACTCATAAACAAAAAAGAGGATAGTCTGCGAATCTACCATATATGCGAAAACTGCCTTATGAAGTCAAAAGTATTATGCGACGAAATAGAACCGTTTATTCCACGGGACGCTATCTTTTTATGAGACAAAAACAAAATTCGATTTACGAACTTTTAAAAAACCGCCAACCCCTACAGACACGAGCTTTTATATACCGTTAAGCTTTCAAAAAGTTCGCAAATCGCCTATTTGCCCTCTTCTTCAAATCGATTTGCGAACTTTGTGTTTTTGCCCTATCCGCAAACACCGACAAACAAAGCCTTCGCCAAACTTAAAAACACCCAAAAGTTCGCAAATCGAATTTTCAATACAAAATCAAAATCGATTTACGAACTTTTTTAAAAACAAAGATACCGATAAATACGGGGTTAGTAGCGTTTTCATACCCTTCAACTATCAAAATCAGACACAAAAAAACAGTCGATTTGCGAACTTTTGAAGAGATATACGATAAAAGCGGGTTTTAAGAAAGCTTTTGAGAGAATACATCTTCTTTAAAAGCCAACTGTCAAGGCTATTTGAACACCTAGACCCGACTTTAGGGGATTGAGACGTAATACCATTCCTCAACCCGTAATCAGAGCGGATCTCGATTTGAACACCTAGACCCGACTTTAGGGGATTGAGACCCTTCTATTTGAGTGCAGTATATTTCATACTGCCCAATTTGAACACCTAGACCCGACTTTAGGGGATTGAGACTCTTTATGGGCTTCAGTAATGGGTGACCCATTACTAAATTTGAACACCTAGACCCGACTTTAGGGGATTGAGACTACCAGTACCGGTTGTCCAGAGGATATAGTTTCTACTATGTATTTGAACACCTAGACCCGACTTTAGGGGATTGAGACGATATAATCAAAGGCAGTAGCAACTACGTACATGGTGGATTTGAACACCTAGACCCGACTTTAGGGGATTGAGACGATATAATCAAAGGCAGTAGCAACTACGTACATGGTGGATTTGAACACCTAGACCCGACTTTAGGGGATTGAGACATTAACCAGTTCTCGTGTAAGCGTATAATTTGCTTTATTTGAACACCTAGACCCGACTTTAGGGGATTGAAACCTTTGTATCTCTTGATTTGTTTCCGAGATTGCACGGTTATTTGAACACCTAGACCCGACTTTAGGGGATTGAGACACCGTAATACATACCTATGTTATTAATGCCTGCACCAGATTTGAACACCCAGACCCGACTTTAGGGGATTGAGATCCTGTGTCGATCATCGTCACCGTTCTAATTAAATAAGATAGGCTTTTTATATTTAGCCGTTGTTATAGATCTATTCTCAAGAAAAGTAGTAGGCTGATCTTTAAAGTCAAATATAAAAACACTCTTAGTAAGCGACGCACTAATAGCGGCTATTAAATCGAGAGCTCCTAAGTCTGTGTTATTGTGGCATACATAAAAACAAACCGACACAAGTAGCGAACGCTTTTTTGCAATATACTCTCGCTGTACTGTATAGCGGACATGGTATATTCTCGCTCAAATTTGATTTTTTGTGAAGTCATGCAGATAGTTGAAAAACACAAACAATTTTTCTTGGAGAGTTGGGATGAATACTTTAATTGAACCCTCTTCTTCAGCAGACGGCTCTCACGACTAGTCGCTCTTGCAAATTCATGTTTAAGCAGAGGATTTAATTGGCAAAATTGAGTTAAGCGGCAATGTATTAAGCATACTATAACCAATCAATAGCCCCAATTCAAGCAACGTACTCGCAAAATAAATAGCAAAACGCAAATTTACCCTAAATATGACTTTTTTAGCTTATAATTACGGCAAAAATTACAACCAAAAGGGATAACCATGTTTTTTAATAAAGAGTCAAAAGAGTACGACGTATCGGCGGAGGCGATGGAGGGGCTAAATTTTGCCACTATCACTACTGAAAATGGAGCTATGAAAATCAAGCTTTTAAAAGAAGAAGCACCTATTGCGGTGGCAAACTTTGCCGACCTTGTCAAAAAAGGGTTTTATGACGGGCTAAATTTTCATAGGGTAATTCCGGAGTTTATGGCGCAAGGCGGTTGTCCTGACGGCAACGGCAGAGGGAGTCCTGGATACACAATCAAATGCGAGTGCAAAGACAACGTTTCAAAACATGAAAAAGGGACGCTCTCAATGGCTCATGCGGGTAGAGACACGGGCGGAAGCCAGTTTTTTATCTGTTTTGTACCGTGTCCTCATCTTGACAAACAACATACGGTATTTGGACAAATAGACGCAAACGATGAAGAGGGTATGAAGACGCTTGATAACATCAAACAAAACGATAAAATCGTATCAGTGGTTATAAGCGCAGAGTAGTGACTCTCAGTATTTGGCAACATGTAGATTTTGAAGATGCCGCAGCTGTGTCGGAGTGGGCAGAGTCTAGGGGTCATACTCTAGAAGTCGTTAGAGCCGACTACGAAGAGCCGTTTATCGCAAAAGACGCTCTTGTGCTACTTGGCGGCTCCATGAGCGTCTACGACTCAACGCCTTTTTTGTCCGCCGAAAAAGCCGCTCTAAAAAGCTATATCAACGGCGGTGGTAAGGTATTTGGAATATGCCTTGGTGCGCAACTGATAGCGGATGTGCTAGGCGCAAGAGTCTATCCGAGCGGCAAGAGAGAAGCTGGTTGGCGAAGCGTGGAGTTTTTGCCCCACCCTCTTACAAGCGAACTTGGCAAAGAGGCGGTTGTTTTTCACTGGCATGGAGACACGTTTGATTTGCCGCTGGGAGCGGAGCTTTTAGCCTCCAACGACGCATTTACAAATCAGATGTTTTCAGCCAAGGGCGGCAAAGTCGTAGCCACACAGTTTCATTTTGAGACGACGGCTGAGAGCATGGAAAGCCTCATTGAAGCAGACGGCGACTATCTAAAGTTTGACTCGCCATTTGTGCAAAGTGCCGATGAGATAAGAGCGGGCGCAAGACATATACCAAGAGCCAACGAAGCGCTGTTTATGGTTCTTGATAAATGGATAAATATTGAAATGGCTACCATATTCCAAACAAACGGATTTTTAGATTATCGACCAAAAGCCGATAATCTAAAACTACGAAATATATAAAAGCTATATCATGAATACAACAAACCATAAACAACGCTACTCCAAAGAGTTTAAAGATTCTAGTGTGCAGCTGGCTCTTAATGGCTCAGCTTCCATTACCCAAACCGCAAAAGATTTAGGACTAAGGACAATACTCTCTATAATTGGATATCTGAGCATAGAAAAGCTAACAACATCCAATCCAATGCCTCTTTAAACCGCACCCCCGAACAGCAAGAAATTATAAATCTAAAAAAAGAACTAGCTAGATTAAAGCAGGAGTGTGAGATTTTTAAAAAAAGGCTACGGCATGACTCAAGCGAGAGAAGCATCGTGAAGTACGCCTGGATATTGAAATATGAATGTAAATTCAATATCAGCATGATGTGCCGCCTGCTAAATGTCAAACAAAGCGGCTATTATCACTATAAAAATATCGGTATCGCCATTGAAGCCAAGAAACAGCAAGAGACTATAGAGCCAATTCAAGTTTACCTACACAAAAGGAGGCAAGATAGCAGCTGTTTGAATATATAGAGGTATTTTACAATAGGCAAAGGCTTCATTCTTCTAATGGCAATATAAGTCCGTCTGAGTATGAGAGATTGTACTTTGAAAGAAGGCAGATGATACAAAATGAAACAGAGGTTGCGCTATGCGCTTAAATGAAATCCGTTTGTTTGAAAAAGGGTTGATATTTCAGTCTTCCCCGAGTAGTTTCTTCCATAAATGATATTGACTGTTTTAAAATAAAAATCCTTGCCTATGGACTTATCCCATTGGTAGTCTTTGTAAATTCCAAAATTTTTAATGTCAATTTTTTGAATCATCTACTTCTCACTATTTTCTACAAATCTCTTCAACCATATCCGAAAGCTGTTGCTTGTTGATTTTTGTTTTAAAACTTACATCTATTCCGCCATCAGTAGACTTTAAAGCCTCAAAAAACTTTTTAGCGCTATCGATTTTTCGTTGCTCTTTTTTTGGGATTTTGTTTTCATCATCATAACCCTTTGTCTCGACGACCAAATACAGCTCTTTTTTGTTTTTGTCTTCGACCACATAACCAAAATCTGGATTGTATGCGCCCACAGGGGTAGGCAGAGAAATGTGCGGCAGTTTGCCAAATACAGTTATTTTTGTATCGTTAGACTCATCTATCGTATCTTTTTCGATAGTAGAATCAACCTCCATAAAGTTTTCTGCATAAATTGAGCGTTTCTTTACTTCTTTGTTGTTTATAAGATAAGTCTCCTTACCAAGACTTCCGCCTGCAATGCTTCCCAGAACATTGCCTTTTTCATCCGTTAGAGTTGTCTTACAATGAACCTCTAGCACCTCGTATGACACTTTTTCCACCATTAGCGCATAAAGCTCTTCCATGCAGATTGCGGCTAGTTTGCTAATTGCTAGATTTTCATTTTTTGATAGCATTTCAAACTTGCTTTTATCTATCTTTTGAAGCATGGCACCTATGGTACTAAGGCTCAGTTTTGTTTGGTTTGCAAGCTCTTTGATAAACTCCAGTATTGTCATCGTGCTTTGCGTTTCTACAATGCCTATGCTATCAGTCGTGCTCGTCATTATGGTCGCATCTTGAGCGTTGCGCTGTCGTCTTACAATTATTTCTTGCTCTTTTATCTCAAAATCTTTATTGATTGCACTTACGATATTGTTTATTAACATTTCGGTATTTATCTCATATTTCATAGTGGCATTACGATTGAGATTTTCCCAAAGTGTCTTAAACTTTGCATATTTGGCTGGGTCTATTTTGATACGAGGCTTTATATCTTCTCTTTTTTTGACATGAGTCTTACCCACAAAGTAGCTATTAAAAAAGCTTTTTAGCTTATCTATATCAACTATGGTGTTTTTTGATGCTTCGCTGATTAGCTCAGTAGATATTTCATCATAACCTTCTTTTGTGATTATGATTTCGCCTTCGCTTGTCTCCTCATCTAACGATATAACACTCTTATCAACTAGTAAATCCAAAAACTTGTTTGCAGCTCGAACATTTGTAGCATTTTTGACAACCCCGTTTTGCACAAACACGTCGATAGACACAGATTTTGATATTTTTGTAATACTTTTTGAGAGTATTTCGGTTTGTATGGACTCAACAAAATCGCCCTCGCTAGACGGTACAACCACATCAAGCATATTTACAAGCTCAAAATCTATGTTATCTTTTGTGATGCGGTTACCGTCTTGATTTACGGCTAGTCTTAGCCCTCTACCTATTTGTTGGAGTTTTGTTATTTTAGAGCTGCTTGGCGCTAATTTGCAAAGTGTGAAAACATTTGGATTGTCCCATCCCTCTTGCAGCGCCCACATAGAAAATATAAAACGCAAATCAGTCTTAAATGAAAGCAAATCTTCTTTTGCATTCAGTATCAAATCTATGGCTTTTTCTTGCTCTTTATCTTTGTTTGATTTTGCAAAATAGCCGTTATGAACTTTTGAAATTTCATCTTTTGTTTTTTCCAAATATTCACGATACGACGGGTCAATCTCGGTTTTTAGTACCTTGCCAAGCTCTATTTCATAAAGCTCTTCAAACTTTTGCGCCAGCTTGCCTTTTGTACCGTCATCTAGCAAATATTTATTTACGGAGTCGATAAAAAATAGCGTAAGCGCTTTTATGCCTCTCCTAAAAAGCATCTCTTCTTTTGCAAAATGTCTTTGTATGCCGTTTAGTATTATTGTCTGCTGTATTTTTTCCATCATAAGACTATACGAGGCAGGTTCTCTTAGCAAAAGCTCAAATCCATTTGTAAACTGCACTAAGTTTTTGGTTATCTTCTCGACTATATAACCGTCAAGTGTATCCATCTTTGCCTTATCCCCGAGGCTATCGCCTTTTTTGAGTTTATACGCTTTTTTGTTTATGTGTATCGTAGCCTCATAGTCAGCTTCTTTTGCTCCAGCCACACTATCTAGTTCGATGACATGCCCATCAACATCATCATGTGATACTGTATCTACGGTTATGTTTTTGACATACCCACCCTTGAAAGCGGCTACGCTATCAAGCGTATAGAGTAGATTTAGATAAGCATCGTTTTTAAATGTAGCGCCAAAACGCATAGTAAACAAAGGATTGAATTTATCAAGGTTTGCCAAAGTATTTTTACCCTCAAATCTATGCGGCTCATCTATAATGACGACTGGACGCAAGGCGGCTATAGCTTCCATATAGCTAGTTGCCTTGCCTATTAGACTTTGTTCTATCTTATTTTGATGGATGATATTGTCTTTGCCGCTGAAAGACTGATGGGTAAGTATAAGCACGGAGATATTTTGGTTTGAGTTGTTGATATAGTTTTGTACAGTGCTTGCAGAGTAGTTATAGGTAGATATGGATTTTTCATACTCTTTTGCAAAAAACTCTTTTGTGATAGATAGATTTTTGATAGTACCCTGCCGTATAGCGTTGCTTGGTGTCATGATGATAAATTTGGATAGTCCATACTCTTTGTTGAGTCTGTAAATACTCTCTATAAAAGTAAAAGTCTTACCCGTGCCTGTCTCCATGAGTATATCCAAGCTCAAAGCGTCCCGTATGTCGCATGCGCCGACTGCGACTTCATTTTCCGCACGAACGGATTTGATATTTTCAAAAAGCTTTTGCCTAGACACTTCCCAGCTATCAAAAACAGGGTTTGATTTGCCGTTATCGCTCTGCTTAAACCCTATATTCTCAAATACTTTTACGAGGCTATTTACCGCTTTTTCTTGATACTCAAGTCTTTGAAATTTTATTTTTAGGCTCACACTTTATCCTCATACTTTTTCCTTGCATTCTCAATGAGCGCATGGAGCTTTTGTTCAAAAATCTCTTTTGGCGGCAGAACAGTCAAATATTGTGCCACATGAATACCGCTTTTTTCAAGCTCCAGAAGCTCTATTTGTTCGCTTTTTTTGTCACTGCACAGGATAATTCCGAGTGGAGAGTTTTCGCCGTCTTCTTTTTCGTGTTTTTCTAGCCACCTTAGATAAAGCTCCATCTGCCCTTTGTATTCGGCTTTGAATTTTCCGATTTTTAGCTCGATAGCCACAAGCCTTTTTAGTTTTCTATTGTAAAACAGCAGGTCTATTTTGAAGTCGTCGTTGTCTATTTGGATGATTTTTTGTCTTGCCACAAAGCTAAATCCGATACCAAGCTCAAGTATAAACCGCTCAATCTCCCGCAAAATAGCGTCCTCAAGGTCTTTTTCTATATATCTATCGTTTAGCCCCAAAAAATTCAAAATATACGGGTCTTTTAAAACAATGTTTGGCGATACTTCGCCATTTTTTAGATTTTCTATCTCATATTTTATTAGCTCATCAGGCTTTTTTGATAATGCTGTTCGCTCATATAGCATTGAGTCTATTCTGCCGCTCAAAGTTCTTACGCTCCAGCAATCAGCTATGCTCATTTCGGCATAAAACTCTATTTTAAGCTTGTCGTCTAGCGGCAAAAGCTCCCTAAAATGCGACCAGCTTAATTGTTGCGACAGTGTGGCAAGAATCTCTTTGCCGTATTTCGCCCTCTCGTTACCTAGTAGCTCATCATTTATTTTCTTGCCGATATGCCAATACATCAGCGTCAAAGAAGAATTTACGACGGTTGTTACATTTCGCCTTGTCTCTTCAATGAGGGTTTTTATGGTTTTGAGCAAAATCTCTTCGGCTACGATACCCATTCCTAGCCTCTTATGCGTAGTTTGTATTTTTTGTACTCGTCTTGCTCTAACAGACTATGAAGCATCAGATTGAAATTATCATCTTCTATGAGGGGCGAATATACACTGATATACTCTATCTCGCCATGCTCTTTGAGTATAGCTCTGAGTCTGCCGATGTCAAAAGCCCCAAGCACAATTCCTACATTTTTTGCCCCATAAAACACACCTTTTTCTAGCTCATCTATTTTTGTATCAAGGGAGAGTTTTTCGGCTGTTAGGAGGTTATAGAGTATTGTCTCAGGCTCTTCGCTTTTTGGAGTATTTGCCAGTTCGGTCAAGTTTGATTGGGTTATTTCGCTAAGTTTCTTGCTGTATATCGCTTGTTTTTCATCGTCGGTTACTTCAAAAACTCGGAAGCCGATGTCTATGTTTCGAGAGATTAGATTTTCATTTTCGGCAATTTTGTTTCCAGCCTTATCAATCCTAGCTCTCGTGATGTCAAATATCGTCCCATAGCCTGCTTTCCTAGCCTCACTCTTTGCGGATGTCTCTTCTGCCCATTGCACACAGATAAATTTACGGCTACTGCCATCTTTAGCATTTAAGTCCATCACAGCATGTGCGGTTGTGCCACTTCCAGCAAAAAAATCTAAAATTATTTCATTTTTCATTTCAAACATATCAATTATTTTTTCCAGCAAAAAAACAGGTTTTGGGAAGTTAAAAATTTCAGAATTGCCAAGTATGTTCAAAATATCATTTCTACCATTTTGATAGTTTATTTCAATATCATTCCAAATTGTTTTTGGCTTACTAGATTTTAGTATTCCATTTTCATTCTCTAAAAAATCTTTTCTAAAAATATCCCAAAAGTCGTTTTCTCCGTCACGGTTTACTTTTTTGCCGACTAGATTATGTTTTTCTTTTTCAAAAGTTTCAACACCCCATGTCCATCTACTTTCTTCCCCTGTTGGGCGTTTAGGCAACGATTCTTTGCTGTATGTATTATCTTGTGTAAGTGAAACTTCACCATTATCAGGATTTACATAAATTGGATAAAACATTTTAGGTCTATCCTCTCTTTTCCAAGCTCCCCCTCTCTGTCTTAGTCCAAGTAGTCTGTATTTCTTATTGGTTTTCTCATCTATAAAATTGTAGTCACTATCATCTTCATTTTTTTTATATCCTCGTATTGACAACCCTTGAATATTCTTTGCATAGCATAAAAGATACTCATCTACTGTCGCAAAAAAATTACTTGACTGCGAACCTCTTGGATTACTTTGAACTGTGATTTGACCTACATAATTTGATTCGCTAAATATTTCGTCGCAAAGTATTTTTAACTGTGCTACTTCATTGTCGTCGATACTGATAAATATCACTCCATCATCTCTTAGCAAGTCACGCGCAAGCAGTAGGCGCGGATACATAAAACTCAACCACCCGCTATGCGTCTTTGCTCCATATATATTTTTGACATAGTCACGGCTCTCTTTGGAGTAGCCTAGAGCCTCAAGCGTCTCTTCTTGTGTAGCGGTGAAGTCATCATTGTAGACAAACTCGTCGCTTTTTGTGTTGTACGGTGGGTCTATATATATCATCTTGATTTGTTCAAAATAGCTATGTTTGAGGATTCTTAGCGCATCGAGATTGTCGCCTTTGATGAGGATATTGCCCGTAGTATCCCACTCTTTACTGTCGTCTTTTAGCGGTTTGAGGATTTTGCGATTTTTTGTAAACGCCGTATGGTATGCCTCTTTTTTACCCACCCATCGCAGTTCATAGCCGTCTTCTTCGACTTTTACTTTTGAAGGGTCGAGAGCCATTTGTAGTTTTTGAGCATTTACGATTATTTTGCCCCCTTCATCTGTCTCTATGGCATTTGGGAAGTTCTGTTTTAGTATCTCAATATTTCGCTCGTTTATTGATTGTTCTTCGATAATGTCTTTTGGCATCTCTTCCCTTTTTTGCACTAAAAATGCTTTGTACCGCTTAAAATTTTATGTATTTACTGATTTTATCGAACATAATATTTATACTTTGAGTTGTCTTACGTGATTGCAGGGCTTGCTCCCTATCCTCATATTTTACCTCGCGTTCTCAATAAGTATATGGAGTTTTTGCCCAAAAATCTCTTTTGGCGATAGAACCGTCAAATATTGTGCTACATGTTAGCGAGTCACCTATGTAAATAATGGCTTTAAAATGCATTCGACTCAATTGTCTGCTCGGTGTGGAGACAATTTCAATATCACTAAAACAAACTATAGCGTCAAAGATGAGCTTATGACGGTTATGACGTTTTGTTTTGTTTCTTCTATCACAATACCCATCTTAGCCCCTTACGCACCCCCCCCCCGGCTCTATCTCCTATACTTATCATACTTACCGCCCCTGTGCGACTTGCGATGATAAAAGCTATGAGTAATAGAGTTGTATATCAGACCAGCCACTATTACGGCTCCGACTGTGTCTACCACGTCGTACACGGGTCGCCTGTCGATAATTCGCTCTTTTATGTACACCGGTCTTTCGTAGACAATGGTTTTTTCTTCTATCACTACTTTATTGGTCTGTATCGGCGTAAAACTATCCATGCGCTCAGGTATTTCGTTGTTAGTTTGACATTGCGGCGATAGTTTTTCGACTCTGTATATTGTCGGGTCTTGGCTACCGTCATAGAGAATTATTCCGTTTGGAAGAATATATCCGGCGCTAAAAGCGTTGCTTGCAAGGAGCGCGACTAACAAACTTTTTTTAATAGCAACTTTCATTTTTTATCCTTAAAGACATTTATCTAAAATAATATCGTTAATACCCAAATTAATTACTAACGCCTTATAATATTTGACAAAAATTTGGATTTGAGGAGATTTTGATGATACTAAAAGTTGTCAGTGTGTGCGTAAGCGCATCCATATTGGTTTTTGCCGCCGAGGGCGCAAATTTTGACGTCAACAAAGCAAAAAGTAGAGCCATAGAGACCTTGGACAAAGATATAAAAATATTAAACGACGCAAAAAGTTGCGTATCGGCAGCTAAAAGTAAAGCAGACCTTCAAGCGTGCAGAGACAAAGCCAAAATAGAGCTAAAAGCCGCCAAAGCGGATAGTCGCGCCAAGTAACACAAAGGAGAAAACAGATGACGCCAGCTGAAAGAACGATGCTACAAGACTTTTTGGGCAAGCTAACATCGGCAAAAAACATAAGCAAAGACGCCGAAGCCGAAGCACTTATCAAAAGAGCGATAGCCGCCCAACCGGACGCCGATTATCTTTTGGTGCAAAATATACTACTAATGCAACATGCGCTAACAGAGCTAAGCCAAAAAGTGGAGCGCTTAGAAGAGAAGCTTCAAAACGCGCCGACGGCGCAACCTCAAAACTCATTTTTGGGCGAGCAAAGCGAAAACGCCGTTAAGTCGTATTTTACAAAACCATCATCCCAGCCGCAAGCAGTGGCGCCAACCCGTCCGGCGTATCAGCCAAACAGGCGACAAGGGTATCAAGCATATCAAAATCAAGCGCCGCAACAATACCAAACCCCGCAACAATCATCCGGCATGGGCGACTTCTTGCGCTCGGCGGGAACTACGGCGGCGGGTGTTGCCGGAGGAATGCTTTTGTTTGAGGGAGTTTCCCATCTCTTCAACGGCACCTCTTCATTTGGCGGAATTGGCGGACACTCAGGCTTTGGCGCGACTACTCCAAGCGTCACGGAAAATATTACAAACAACTACTACGGCTCTGAGGCAAGCGCACCGACCGAACCCGCGGATAGTGGATTTTTAGAAGAAGAGGATATAGGCGGCGCGTTTGATTTTGGCTCTGACGCAAGCTCTGATGATTCGGATTTGTTTTAATTACTGACCCCCTGCCGCAAAAAAGGGCTAAAGTAAAATAATCTGTCGAGAGAAGTTTTTTAAAGTTTTGAATTGTTGGGAAAAGAGAGGGGTTGGGGTTGTAAGGAATTATCCAATGGGTATTGAAATACTTTATGGTATAGCGCTTGTTGCCGCTATCATTTTTGGAACTGTGGCTTATAAAAACCATTGGAAAATAGCGGATTAGTTTTAAGGTGGCGACTAACCCCTATTGCTCGCGCCAAAACGGACGAGTTCGTTTTGGCGGCAAGGACATACTTGTAGAATTTCCTCTTTTGTTTGCGGTAGTTTGTCCGCCATCTCTTTGAGTGTTTTGTCGCTAAAGACTACATATGGCGGTACGCCGCTATTCTTTGCTAGTCTTGCTCTGAGGGTGTTGCATTTTGCAGACCCTTTTTTTTCTTTGGTTTAAATGATATGAGAATTTATAGGGATAAAGTAACCTTTTATCATATTCGGATTTCTAATAGCTATTTGGACATGTGTTTTTTCGTGGAAGCCCGCCCCTTCATAAACGGCGCCACCCTCTATAAACATTCCACGAACCGAATCAAAAGGTTTTTCTTCCCCCATGAGCGCATGCATGAACTCTATTACCGCACAATCCAAATGTCTAAACAGCTTGTCATGGTCATTTTTGCTAGTCGGCTTATTCTGTGGCATTTCAATGCCAAGCTTAGTGTTTTCTGTTTTATAGGCTTTAAATGCATCTTTAAGCAGATTAATATATCGGTTTTCTACAAGATTTAGGCAATGTCCGAGCTCAAGAATGGCTCCCACGACTGTGGGATTTTTAATGCGCTTAGGCTCCCTTTTTTGAACTTCCAAAATATACGCAAGAGCCCTATTTGGGTCGTTCTCCCAAAAGTACATTCCGCCTCCTAGCCAATCATACTCATTTGAACTTTGTTTAAATGATGGCGTGTCCGTAGAAAGAAGCTGATTTGCGACACTTTGGTCGCAACCATGAAAGCCTAAAATATAGGGAGTGAATTTCTCATAAAGAGAGAAGTTTTCTTGCATTCTTAACGATAAGCTTTGGCTAGTTTGAGATTGCTGTCGTATACTCCGCTTTTAACTAGCGTTTCCTTATAAAGTTTTTCATCCGCCATAACGGCGCTAAGACGCTCTCTAATAATATCAATATCGCTTTTTCTTTGGCAAAATGTTGCAAATCCAACTTTGACGCTACCGACTACTCTTTCCGGCTTGATTGCCGCTACCCTAACTTTAGTAGATTTAGAGCTCACAAAAGACCCTTTAATAGTTTTTGTAATTATATCGGATTTTATCCTGCTCCGAGTAATAAATTTATGGACAGCATACTTAAGAGATAAAAAGGGGACTGTCCCTTTTTTTCTTTTTTTTTAGATAAATCTTCACCGCAGCGACTTCGCTTTTATCGTAACTATTTGCCAACCAACCAACCAAAGAGATGTCAATAGCAACCAATACGCCAAAAATAACTTTCAGCCAGCCGATTTGTTCTTTTATTTTATCTATTGGACTTCTTGCAAAACCCTCTATAAAATGAACGCTTCTGCAACTATAGGGTCAAAATCTATTGATTTTGGGGACCCATAGTGAAGCCTTAGCGAATGAATAGAGGGTTTTGCAAGAAGTCTATTTTTGCCATGCGATGATTATATCGGAGGTTGTAATAAATTTGGGTCGAAAATATCCTTATGGAGAGTTAGAAAAGTTTACAAAATGAGTCTGACTCTCCTACCTACTTTTTGTGTTGTGTTTGTTTCACAGTCTCGGAGAGTGGGAACGAGGGAAAATACAAATACAAATAGGGCGCCTGACGCTTTTTTTAGCTATTGCTTTTACTGTGTAGCTTTTGATATAATCGCCATATGGGTAAGATAGATGAACCAAAAGAACTCAGCGCCAATAAAAGAGAGGCATTTAGGCTAATATCTTTTTTGCTACTGGCGGTTTTGTCTGGAACAGGGACTGTAATAGTTGCCGTATTGGCAAAGACTTTTCCTTCATATATGATTTGGATTGCAGTTTTTGGATTTGTTGCAACTATCTTTTTATTTATTCTTGTTGTAAAGCAGTGGCGCGAATTGGAAACTTTGGCGGAGGAAATAAGAGATGCTTGAAATGATATTAGGGTGGCTTATGCTTTTTGGTATTCTAGGTATGATAGTTTATATAGGTAGTGTGTTCCAAAATAAACATCAACATTAGGAAAAATGGGCGCCAGGCACTCTTTTGCTTACAAATGCAAATGCATAAAAGAGTGCCTGACACCCCCCCTTAGCTATAGCGGCAGGTACAACGCTCATATACTCCTCCACCGTAGGAATACGACCTAGTTTTGCGCATACCGCCGCAAGTTCTGCGCTTCCTAGGTATACTTGTGTATTTTTGCCTAGTCTATTGTCGAAGTTTCTAGTACTTGTCGAATAAAAGGGGACAGGCTACTTTTTTATATATAGCCGCCTTTGCGCAGATATATTCAAAGTGTAGCAAAGCATCTTTGTTAAAAAGTAGCCTGTCCCTTTTTTTGTAACGGGTGGATGTCAATGAAATTGACATATGTTTTAGTAGAGGTCTAATCTTCCGTGACAGTGTAGCTAATCTCTTCATTTGTAGCTTTGTGCACTTTGATTTTATAGTTTTTGTATCGAATTATGTCGCTTTCTTTTAGGTTATATGTCAAATCTTGGAAAAAAGCAGGTCTTGCCATATCATCTTTATACTCTCTGTATGAGACTTTGATGTTGTTGCCGTCTTTGCCATTATAGATTAGTTCGTGACTAAAAGAGCCTTTCAACATTTCGGTTTCTTCACCAATTAATCTCTCTTGATAATCTGGGATTGCTACTATGTCATAAGAGTTGGTCAATCTTATTTTGTCGTTATCATCTTGTATGGTGTTGCCATTTTTGTTGTTGAAATAATATTGGCAATAGTTACTCTCGTTGTAAAAACAAGGTAGATTAAACATTATGTAATAACCACTTTCTTGAGAATATGAACTTGCAGATACCCAGTCACCTTTTTTTATAGCTACTTTACCATCATGCGTAATAATGTCTTTATTGGCTTCAAAAGAATTTCGGCAAACATATTTTTTAATAGTTTTATTTATAAGTAGATTTTGTGATTTCAAAATAGGCGAACCAACATACTCCTTGCGCTGCTCTTTAATCCTGTAGTTTTTCATCTCGCTGTGCTGTTTATCGGTTTTTAATATTATTTGAGCCTTGGGTATATTGTAATTTACATTTGCGCACCCATCAAAAAAAGACAAACCAAAAACTATCAAAACCAAAAAACTCACTTTTTTCATCTCACACCTCTTTTTAGTAAAACTTCTCAACATGCTAAAGATTTTGCCATCTCTTATGTCTCTTCGCAGTACTGTCAAGTTTCACCACATTATACCATCCCATTCAAAGCAATAGCATAAAACGCATCAGCTGAAAACTTAAATATTTCAGGCTCTATTTCAAACCAACTTTTAACCGCTTCGTCAGAGTGTTCTAACTTTCAACTCTTTTGTTAGTTCGCCATGCCTTCTGTTTGATAAAAGGGGACAGGCTACTTTTTTTCAAGCTCTGATGATTCGGATTTGTTTTAATAGCTGCTCCTATACTCTCCCGCGAATGCGAGTAGCTAGAGCCACCCATCACCTATCGGCGATGGAACTCGGCGGGGGATGCAAGGGGCGATGAGCCCCTGCCACAGATACGGGCTTTGCTTGTATCTGTGCATACCATCAAATAGTAGGCACATTTTTTGCATTTAAACAAATAGCATAAAAATTGGAATGGAGTTTTACTATGGGTTCTATATCGGGTCAAGATTGGGGTCAAACATTTGCGTCTTATCTAGCGCTTTCGCAAACAGGCGCTACGGGAGCGGCTAAGGGTCTACAAAACGGCGAAAAAACCGGCAAGTTAGAAGATCAACTATTTTCGCTACTAGACAAAAATAGCGACGGCTCGGTAAACAGAAGCGACTTTGAAGTGCTTTTGCAAAAAAGCGTGTTAGCGTCTGAGAAAACCTCCTCAATGTTTTTCAAACTAGATAAAAACAATGACGCCTCGGTAAGCAAAGTAGAGTTTACAAACGCGATAGACAAGCATAGAGAGGACGCAAAAGCTAGATTTGAAGCGCTAAGAGCATCTTCATCTTTGTCTGTTTTGACAGAACCAATGGCGGACTCCTCGGAAAAACCGCAAGAGGGCGAGACTAAAAATCAAGATATGATTACGACGCTGCTTAACACAATCCTTGGAACCAAGCCGTCATCTCCTTACGCCGCCGCCGCGTCTGGTCAAACAAAGCTGCCTTTTGCCCTGGGAGGTAATTTCTCCGCGTCGATATAGTTAAGGTTAGCCGTTAACCCATCATTAACACCAACGCTAAGTCGCTGTTGCAGCGCTTCGGCAATTAGCTTTGATCTATTAGTATGAGCCGCTTTTGCATATTTGTCTACGCTTTCAAGCAAAAATTGCGGTATTGTGATGTTGATTCTTACCGCTTTATTTTTCGTTCGTCTTGAAATAATCGCCGCATTTGGCTCTATCATCATCAAAATACAGCCCTCCGCTTCTTTTTTGGCGTTTTCTAGGTCAATCGTCGGGCATTTGTCGTTATCGTTTATCATAGCGGACAGATGCAAGCTAAGAGCCTCTTTTGACATTGATATTGCCTCCTCTAGCGTATCTCCCGCAGAAATACACCCCGAAATATCAGGAAAAAATACACCGCATCCACCATCCTCTGTTTGCTCAAATACCGCCGGATACGCTTTTAGCCATTTTTCCATTTTTCAAACTCCTCTTTGGTTTTTCCAAGCTGTTTTAGTATGTTTTGCATTGTTTTTGGCGGTATGCTCTTTTTTGGGTGCGGAATAGTCGCCTTGCGCTTTAGCTCACCATGCTTAAATTGCTTATGGCTTCCCTCTTGCGATACCTCATACCATCCCAAAAAAAGAGCGTATTTGATTAAATCTTTTGAAGTCGCTTGCATACTGTTTTTACTTTTATATTTTTTATATGTATTATTGTACACACTTTTTGTTTATCTTGGCGCTCGTTTTTTATGGAAATAGAAAAATTGTGATGAGGCTATTGCTAGTATAATGCCCTACTTAACTGCGACTTCACAAGGCATACCTCTTAAAATTAGGTGCGAAAGATGAGTTATCAAGTCAAATCATCAACTTTCTCCCGCATTTATGCGGGTAATCACCTTTCGGCGATGGAACTCGGCGGGGGGGATGCAAGGAGCGATTGGTCCCTGCCGCAAATACTGGCTTTGCTCGTATTTGCGCATAATATCAGTCTCCAAATTATTTTTTAAATAGTAAAGCTGTAAAATAGAACTATGCTTAAACAAATAATTACTCTAACGCTTGCCACAGCCACGTTGTTTGCTCTAAATATAGACGTCAAACTTGGTAAAAGCAAAAGCGAAAAATACTCGGTTTTAAATCTAGAGAGTGCGGAGTCTTTCCGTTGTTATAAAAATGAAGCGGATGAGGCTCCAAAATATAGCTATATTTGCGAATTCCCAAAGCCGCCTAAGACGCCGTTTAAGGGGTTTAAAAGCGACTTTTTTACTGTTTCTCAATACGATTCTGGAGGCTATAAACTATCAATAGTCTCTAGGACAAAATCCGATATTTTTTCGCAAACTTTTGACCCTAAAAGTGTTTACGAAAAAAGAGCCGGGCTTGAGAAGAGCGCAAAAAAGTTTGTAATTGTGGCGTATGAAAAAGAGTTGCCGTTTGCCTCACCCATGAAAAACCCGCCGATTAATTTTCCGATAGCTTTTGGCACAGACCCGTATGTGTATGTAAAGACTCTCGACATAAACGGCTTGCCGATAAACGACGCTGGCTCTTTACAGGATATAGCGCAGTTTAACGCCGTTAGAAAAATGTACAAAAAAGGTTCTTATGCTGAGACAATCACGCTAGCCGAACAAGCCCAAAAAAGCTCTCCAAACTCTATTTTTACATCCGAATACGAGCTACTTCGCATCAAATCTCTTACGGCTTTGGGCGGAGCCGCAAACAATATCACGGCCATAGAGATTGGCAAAGCGTGGCTCAAAAACTTTCCGGATGATGAAAAAGCCTCAGATGTGTTGGTAGCTCTCATGATTGCTTCGGCGAGAAACCAAGACCTCAAAAACGCCCAGTACTATTTTGAGAGAGTGACCGGAGATTTTGCGTTTTTGGATATATCAAAACAGGCGATGATTGATTTTGGCGACGCATTTAGGTCGTCTTTGCCCAAAAAGTCGATAGAGCTTTATAAAAGAGCGCTTTACGAGACAAAAGAGAAAGAGACGGCTTCTTTGGCGGCGTACAAAATAGCCGACACATATCTTTCGCTAAACGATAGCGAGAGAGCCAAAGAGTATTACGCCAAAATCCTCAAAGGAAACGTTGGGTTTATACTAAAAGATCCTGAGGGGACATATAGTTTCGCCAAAAAACTAGCCGGAGCCGCTATATATACGCAAGCTTCCGATGTTGGCGATTTGACGATTGATAATCTAAACAAAAAAAGTCCAAGCTATGAGACGCTTCTTAGCGATATTGGTGAGTGGTTTGCAAACGCAGGGGATGCGCAAAAGGCAAGAAGTTATTTTAAACGCTATTTGAGCGAGTTTCCGGCGGGCAAATTTAATAAAAGTGTAGAGGCCAGGCTAGATAAGCTAAACTTCAACGGCGACCAAAATATGAGCGTAACGGAGCTAGTCAAGCTAGCCGACAAGTATCCAAAAGATCAAGTTGGGCAAAAAGCCATCGTAAAAACGTTAAAAACGTTAACTGAAAATAAAAAATATGAAGACGCTTTGGCTCTTGAGCCAAAAGTCGCCGCTTTTGGTTTGGGTAAAGAGCTTCTTGCTGAAGCGAGCGGATATATTTTAAAAAGTGAAAAAGAGGCGCTTAGCCAATATCTAGCCTCTAATCGTTGTAAAGAGGCGACCGCGCTATACGCTAAAAATCGCATTGCCCTAAGCGGAGCCGAAGAGCCTAAGATATTTGATTGTTTGATGAGTGCCGGAGACTTTTTTAGGGCGTATGACCTATCCAAAAAACGTGTGATCGTAAAAGACTTGGCGGCAAAGCTTCCATGGCTTTACAGGCTAGAAGCCTCAGCGCTAAAAACGGGTAACACAAAAGAGGCTTATGGCGCGGCAAAAGATGTGTTGGCTCTATCAAAAATATACAAAGTCGGCGATTTCTCCGGCGTAGCTTTTGACGCGACTACCTTGGCGTTAGAGTATAAAGACGGGGTTATGATGGCTGAGGCGGCAAATATTATAGACAATCATTATCCGTCTGATTCAAGAAGTATTACAGCATATAAAGCGGCGGCTCGTTTGGCAATTAGTAAAAACGACACTCTTTCAAATCTAAAGTATTCAGAGAGAATTTACAATCTTCAAAATAAGCTAAAGATTTTTGTAGAGACTCCGTGGGTTGAGTTTAACTACGCCTCAGCGCTTGCAAAAAGCGGCGCACACAAAAAAGCGGCAAACATAATGGAAGCTCTTTTGCAAAAACAGCTTTCCGCAGAAGATAGAAGCAGAGCTCTTTTTGAGCTTTCATCCAATCTTATCTCCGCCGGAGAGAGGGCAAGAGCAAAAACTACGTTAAATGAGTGTATAAAAATAAATAATAACTCATCTTGGAAAAAACTGTGTCAAGACTCGCTGGATATTTTAAAATAATTTGTCTACAATGCGTAGACTTCAAATTTAAGGAGCAATCATGCAAGAGGTAAAACTTCTACACACTATTAATTTGGCCAGCTTAGAGGGCGGTAAGATAATGCTAAGCCATGTCGAACGCCCTTACGGCGAAAACTCAGAGGCGGTCGTAAGCATTGGGGTAACCCTAAAAGGTGATGAGCCTGATTGGAAGGTTCATATTCCATATCAAAATATAGACGAGCTAATTGAAGCTCTAAGAGCCGCAAAAAGCGCTCAATAATAAGGGTTCTAAATCAAAAGTAATCGGTAACTTAACAATCAAAAATATTACAAAATCAGTAGTATTTGACACAGAGACGAGCAAGGTTGTTACAGATATGCAGGGCGGTCAAAGAATCGGCGTTACGCTTAGCTCTAAAATCAATAGAAAAGATTTTGGGCTAAACTGGAATAAAACCCTTGAAGCTGGCGGTTTTGTGGTTGGAGATGAAATAAAAATTAGCGTCGAACTAGAAGGCGTGGCAAAATAGAGTTGTAATCGGGAGTTTTCTCCCGATTTTGTTTACATCCCCGGCTTTCCCATTCCAGGCTCCGGCGGACTCATTTCACCCCTCGGCGCCCCCGGATCCCTCGGACCTCTTTTTGGTCTAGTGGCTCGCATAGCGTCAGTCTCTTTTTTTCTGCACTCTTTTAAAGCCGCATTATCTGTTGCAACCTCAACGCAAGACTTAAACTCTTTGATGATACTTATTTTTTTATCCGCCATTTGGCTCATGTTTGCCTTAGCGGTCTCAAAATTAGCCGGATTATTTGGTCCGGCCGCCAATAAAGCCGATGAAGCGCCGATAAGTAGAGATAAAGATACAACGAGTTTTTTCATTAGAGACTCCACTGTTTATTTTGCGATGCGCCATGATTTTATCTGATTGATTCTCAAATTTTCGGCAAAGCCCAAAATGTGATGATTAATCAGAGCGTTCAATTAAATAACTGTCAAGTTTCACTACATTACCCCGTCCCATTTAAAAGAGTAGCATAAAACGCATCAGGTGAAATCTTAAAATTTTGCGGCTCTATTTCAAACCAACTTTTAACCGCTTCACGCGATGTTCTATTTGAGGATCTGCGGTCGCGGGGTTTGTTGGGGGTTTGATTTCATTATATTTGGTTGCTAACCCGGCATTTTAAATCAGACTTTTGTATAATTTCCATTACATACATGCAAGTTTGTACTGGTCAAATAGGAATAAGGATTTTACAAATATCATTACCTCGCTACGAAGCGCAACTGCTGAATTATTGCTTGGATTTAGGTGCGAAAGATGAGTTATATATAGAATACAATTGGGGAGTAGGTTGACAATATGCAAATAGCGGTATTTTCTGGTGATAAGAAGAGTGTTGATATAGCTGTTAAAAATTTAGAGCTTACGCTTTATAAAAATCAAAAACTAATCGACTGGTTGTCTAACAAAAATGAAAGCGTAGAGTTTTCGGTCTACTACGAAAATTTTGACCAAGAGAATCTGTTAAAACAAAAAATAGACGTCGCAATTATTTTTGAGGACGTAGGATTAAAGTTTGCGCTAACCAAAAAAATCAAACTCAAATATGGCAGTTGTGTAAATATCTATATCTCTTCTCAAAACAGTAGTCTACAAAATATGATAAACGAGCACATAGACGATTTTATGCTAAGTAGCGAGCTTCTTGCGGGCGCTAGCGAGTCAAAATTGAAAATTTGGCTTGAGCTCTCTTTTTTGAGACAGCACGACATGAGCGTGTCCGAGGATGGAAAAAATATTTTTAACGTCAAAACCTGCCCCAGACGCACTAGATTTGATATACACAATGAGGGCTCGCTCAATCTTCTGTGGGAATTTTTTCTTAACGACAAAAGGTTTGATAGACTCTCTTACGCTAGCGACTGGATTCAAGCATGCTATAACATATGTCTCAAACTTTTGGATTTGGGCTATAAACCTTTTGTTGTTTTTGGGGAAAACAACGCCGTCTACTCTCTTACAATCTCTCCGTTGCCTATCGGGAAAAAGGCTTTTTATAGGGAGCTTGTAGAGTATGCGCAACTAGAGAAACTAAGATTTATCAGCCATAGCTGCAGAAATTCAAAAGGAATTTTTTCACTTCGCCTGCTAAAAGATCTTAGTTTTGAAGAAGAATCAAACACAAAAACACCGCCGCCGCAAGAAGAGCAGACGGCAGCCGCATATATTCCGCTTAAAAATCCATCTATGTCTGTAGACTCTGCTAGGGAGTATATTAAAGAGTGCGGCATCAATGAAGAAGATTTATCGGAAATAAGACTACTAAACAAAGATGTTGAAGATGATTTGGACGAGACGGACGACCTAATGAAAAGTCTCAGAATATATGGAAGATTTTTTATCGACTTCTCGGAAGCTATCAAAAAACTATTAGCGTTTGAGGATCTTAGAAACATAATAAGCGACATCGGAAAAATTATGCTCGAAGTAAAAGAGGTGGAGAAAATCGAGAGATCCGTATTTTTTGCAGACTTAATCAGACGAGATCTAACCCTTTGGTTTAATCACATCTTTATACTACAAGACGCTCAAAATGTGCACTATTTAGACGCTTCCCTAGCTAGTAGTTGTCATAAAATAAAAGAGTGTTTAAGCCCTGAATCTGTCGGCGTCGGTAATGATGATTGCGAATTGGAGCTTTTCTAAAACTCGCCAATACTTATTCACAATCACTCGCTTACCTCTTAATTTTTGCCGAGCAGATATTTATTTTCTACTCCTCCAAGCGAGCAAGTTATTATCCATCTTCGTTCATTTGTTTAATAAGTTCGCTTAAGACCTCTTGCATCTTGTCGTTTTTCACTTGACAAGTTCCAGCCGCTCCGTGTCCGCCGCCTCCGTATTTTAGCATTAGGGTTCCCACGACGGTTTTACTGGAGCGGTCAAAGATTGATTTTCCGCATGCTAGTACTGTATTTTGCCGTTTTAGTCCCCAGATGATGTGTATGGAAATATTGGTTTGAGGAAATAGGGCGTATATCATAAAGCGGTTTGTCGGGTATATTAGCTCTTCGTTTCGTGTGTCAAAAACAGCTACGTTGTTGTGTACGGTAGTGGCTTGAAGTATCTGTTCTTTTGCTTGATTTGCGTATCTATTGTAGAGCTCAACTCTCTCTTTTACGTCTTCAAGCTCAAATATCTCCTCTATCGTATGGTTCCTACAGTAGTCAATCAAATCCATCATCAATTGGTAGTTGGAGATACGAAACTCTCTAAAACGTCCAAGTCCGGTTCTAGCATCCATCAAAAAACTAAAAAACTCCCATCCTTTTGGCTCCAATATATCACTCATCTCAAACTGCGCCGAATCCGCCTTGTCAACGGCTATCATCATCTGCTCAAAGCTTCTTGGGAAAATATCAAATCCTCCAAAATGTTCAAACACAACCCTAGCGGCACTAGGAGCTGTAGGAATAATGATGTGGTTATCTTTTTTTTCGTTTCGTAAAGCTTCTGATAGATGGTGGTCAAACGCTAAGTAGACGCCCTCGACAAACGGCAGATTGGTGGTGATGTCGTTTGCGTGTATTATTACTTTTGCATCCTGCATATCTTTTGGATGCACAAACGCTATATCGTCTATAATACCAAGATGCCTTAAAAGTACAGCGCAAACAAGCCCATCTATATCGCTTCTAGTAATCAGTCTATGTTTTTTTTCACTCACTCTCAAGCTCCTTTTTTTGTTTAACCTGTTTTAACTTATTTTACAATATTAATATATATAACAGGGCTTATTGGGGCGTAAAATACTACCCAAAAGAGTGGTTTTGTGCAGTTTTATATATTTTGACGCAATTATCGTGCACGCATTTGACAAAGAAAACAGCGTCAATCTAATCATTCCCGAAGAGGCAAATGCCTACGTCACAAAAGAAGCGTTTCTTGACGATGGTTTTACACATTAATTTTTAAATGTATTTTATGGAGCTCTTATTAACTAAACAGCGCCTCAAGAGCCGCTTTGGAGGATGTTGGTTTTTTCTCTTCCATTTTTGGAGCTTCCATCGCCCCCGCTTCTTCTATAAGCTCTATTTGATAACCCGTTAGCATGGAGGCTAATCTTATGTTTATGCCCGCTTTTCCGATAGCTTTTGATTTTTGGCCCTCAAATACGCTTACTATCGCTGTATCACCCTTGATGACAACGCCTTTTACAGCTGCCGGACTCATCGCTCGGGATACGAAAAGCTCCGGAACCTCTGAGTATTCGATAACGTCTATATTTTCGTTTTTTAGCTCTTTTGACACTGAGTTGATTCTCACGCCTTTTACGCCTACCGCCGTGCCTATTGGGTCTACTCTTGGGCTGTTGGAGCTTAGAGCTAGCTTTGCCCTCTCTCCTGGGATTCTAGCGCATTTTTTGATTTCGATTAAGCCCTCTGAGATTTCCGGCACCTCAAGTCTCATTAGCTCTTCCAAAAATTTTGGGCTTGTGCGGGTAAGCTCTAGCCCTATCCCCTTTTTGGAGTTTGTATCTATCACTTTTAGCACCGCTTTTACGACGTTTCCTACTTTAAAGGTTTCGCCTTTTATACGGTTTTTTCTAGGCATCAACGCTCTTATTTCATCTATTTCGATAAAGGTGTTGCCGTCCGCATCCACCCTTACCACTTGACCAGAGACTATTCTGCCCTCTTTTTTGGAGTATTTTTTGTAGATTTCGTTTTCTATTAACTTTTGGATTTCATTTTCAAGCTCTCTGTGCATAATATTTACGATATTTCTGCCGTACTCTTCCAGATTGATGTCGTATCTAAGCTCGTCGCCAATATCTAGGCTTTCGTCTATCGTCTTTGCCTCTGTGACGTTGATATAGTTTTTGCCATCCGCCACAAGCGGGTCTTCATCGGAGACTACAAGCACTTTCTGATAGAGCCTTGCTCGTCTCTTTTCATCATCAAACTCTACATCAAAAAAAAGGTCGCTACCAATCGCCTTGGTTGCGCTTTTTATGAGAGCCGCCTTGATTCCCTCTTTTACGTCTTTTGGATTTAGACTTTTTTCGTATGCGATAGAATCCGCAATATCAAGTATTTTTTCCAAGTTATGGCTTTCCTTATTGATTACTTTTTGACAAAAACATAAAAAATGTTGACTATGGATTTTTTGTTTTTTTGAAGACTGAAATAATACTTAAAACAAGCTTTAATACAGATTAAACTTTAAGGCTATTTTAGCTACAATAAACCATAATTTTGTACACAATAAAGCCTTAAGGAAATGATGATGCAACTAAAGCTAGCAGGGGAAGACAGCAGCGCCAACCCAAAAACGATAACGGTAGACAAGCTACTAGAAGAGGCTATGACAAAAAGGCCTTGTATATACTATTTTGACAAATCAAACTCGCATAAAGACCTAATAGTGCTAGTGGAAAAAGTGGAAAAACTAAACGCCGGCATCTATCTAAGAGAGGTTAAGTATGGGCTTGACGAGCAAGATTATCTATATGAGGTGCATATTATTTAATGTCCCAAAAACTCCTTTACATAGAGACCCTAGGCTGCGCTATGAATGTCAGAGACTCAGAACATATCATAGCGGAGCTAACCGAGAAAGATAGTTACCTCCTTACATCCTCCCCAAAAGATGCGGATCTTATCATTATCAATACCTGCTCTGTTAGAGAAAAGCCGGTTCAAAAGCTCTTTAGCGAAATAGGCGTTTTCAAAAAACTCAAAAAAAGCGGCGCCAAAATTGGCGTATGCGGTTGCACTGCAAGCCACCTAGGCGATGAGATAATCAAAAAAGCCCCTGCTGTAAACTTCGTCGTAGGCGCTAGAAACGTCTCAAAAATCAAAACAGCCGTAGAGACAGAGGGTTTTGTAGCGATAGATATAGATTATGACGACTCCTCTTATATGTTTGGCGAATATAGAAAAGACGGCTTTCGCGCTCTTGTCAATATCTCTATTGGTTGCGACAAAGAGTGCGCCTACTGCATCGTTCCGCATACAAGAGGCGATGAAGTCTCAGTTCCGCTTGAACTTATAATAAACGAAGTCAAAAAAGCGGTGGATAAAGGCGCAAAAGAGGTGATCCTTTTAGGGCAAAACGTCAACAACTACGGCAAAGGTTTTAAAGATAAAACCATCAACTTTACAAGACTGCTTCAAGAGGTAAGTCGCATAGAAGGCTTAGAGCGATTACGTTTTACCTCCCCGCACCCTCTTCACGCCGATGATGAGTTTATCGAAGAGTTTGTGAGCAACCCAAAAATCTGTAAAAATATGCACTTTCCGCTTCAAAGCGGCAGTACAAAAGTGCTAAAAGATATGAGACGCGGCTACACAAAAGAGTGGTTTTTGGCTAAAGCCGCAAAAATTAGAGAGCTTTGTCCGGAGGCGACTATCAGCACGGACGTTATCGTAGGTTTTCCAGGGGAGAGTGACGAGGAGTTTTTGGAGACGATGGAAGTTGTCAAAGAGGTTGGCTTTGAGATGATGTTTTCGTTTGCCTATTCGCCAAGACCTCTTACAAAAGCCTCCGATATGCCTTTTCAGATTGATGAAGAAATCAAAAAAATGAGGCTTTTGACGCTTCAAAGTGCGCAACTAGCAATCCAAGAAGAAGCGCACAAAAGACAAGTCGGCAAAGTGGAAAAACTCCTCGTTGAGGGCAAAGACGGCGATATGTATTTTGGAAAGACGGGCGCCGGATTTGGCGTAAAGTTTGAGAGCAAAGAGGAGCTTTTAGGTCAAATCGTAAGCGTCAAAATAACAAAAGCGGGGAGGCATGCGTTAAGTGGGCTTCTTGTCTAAAGAGCGAAAAAGAAAAATCGTAGCCGCTCTCATTCCCCCTCTCGCCAATCTGCTAATAAGAGCCATCTATCTAACCTGCAAAAAAGAGTTTAAGCTAGCCCCCTCATACCCCTCAGAGCCTTTTATCATAGCTTTTTGGCACGGAGAGCTTTTGATGCAGCCGTTTGTTTACAAAAAAATAAGGGGACAACATAAAATATCGGTCATGATAAGCGAACATTTTGACGGCGAAATAATCGCAAAAATCATCTCCTATTTTGGCTTTTCAAGCATTAGGGGTTCAAGCTCCAAAGGCGGCGCTAGAGTTCTCATAGAAGCTATCAAAACCTCTAAAAGCGGCGAAGAGATAGCGATAACCCCCGATGGGCCAAGGGGACCTAGACACTCAGTTGCAGACGGCATAGTCGCTCTCTCGCACAAGACCGGAGCAAAAATAGTCGTTTTTAACTACCGCTCAAATAGATGTTGGAGACTCAAAAGCTGGGATAGATTTGTAGTGCCAAAGCCGTTTTCTACGATTAGCTTTTTTGCGGACAAAATACTGGATATTTCAAAGCTAAATAGCGAAGAGGCAAAAGAGCTAATATTGGAACAGATGTTGCAAGATGCTGATAGATGAGGGATACAAGAGGAGTCCAAAACGCTCTATGATGTTATATCGCAATAGACATCAAATATCATTGTTGTCCATAAAGACTGCGATAAAAAGAGGTTTTTGGCATTTCAGGGGCGATTAGCCCCCGCTACGAATACGGGCTTTGCTCGTGTTTGTGCGTAACATCGATACGGTGCTAAAACCTTTATATTTGAAGACAAAGAGAAGCCATTAAGCCAAAATTGTCTAAGATATAGGATATTTAAAATTTTTGAGCGGGTCGGCGCAAAGGCAGCACCACATCAACTTAGGCGCTCGTTTGCGACGGACTTAATTAATAAAGGGGCGAAAATCGTGGATGTATCCGAATTATTAGGCCATAAGGAGTTGGCTACTACGCAGATATACACAAAGCCGAATATGAGCAAGAAGCTATTTTCATACTCGCAAGCCCACTCTATGTGCAAAGAGTAACCAGTGTTTGGGAATATAATAAAAAAATTTGTAAAAACGGCGTTTGTCTCTATCATTAAAGATGGAACTATTTGCGATGTTTGCCTCAAAGTGTATAAGGGCAAAACAGAGCTAAGCAGCGACACTAAGTGTTTTTCCACAAACACTCCGGAGTCGTCAAAACTTCTATATGACTTTGTACTTCGTCAATACGACAAGTATTCGATAGTATATAGTGCCTCAATTATCGATACAATCAATCAAGGCGGCCTGCCCGGTTGTGATAAAAGAAACTTTCACAGATATAGCGTAGATACGACAAACGCTTCCACAGTCTGTATTGATAGGACTTGGTCTATTTTTGCAAGCAACTATGATATTGAGAATACAAAAAAAGATTACGCCGATTTGGGCGGTCTTGATTTTCTATTTTCGCCGATAGTCGTCTTAAAACGGTTTTTTGACGATATGCTTACCTCTGAACCTATGCTTTGTATCCTAAAGCAAGATACGTCCGCCACTTTGGCGATACTTACAAAAAATAATCTACTATTTAGCGGTTTTGCCGTGCTAGATGCGGCTTCTGAGAATAAAAGCTCCGGCTCCAAAGACGACGAAAAGATATTTGGCGACGAAGAGGATTTGGATAAAGAGAGCCTAATAGATCTTGACGACCTCGCTTTTGGGCTAAAAAACGACGGCGATTTCGACCTTGGCGGAACTGATCTGGAAGATGGTTCTAACGCTACAAAAGAGATGGAGTCTTTAAGCGGCGACCTTAGAATATTAGAGTTTGTAAAAACATCTTTAGCTGATTTTTATAAAAACGAGATGTACGAATCTACGTTTATCGAGAAAATAGCTATCGCCGACCTATACTTTGACTCGCCAGAGCTAAAAAATCTGCTTGAGAAAAAACTTATGATGAACGTTACGCATAAAAAAATAGAGCTTAGCAAAATTACAGCCACGCTAGCCGCAGAAGAGGTTTTGTTTTGAAAACAAGTTTTATAAAACCTAGACAAAAAAGTGTTTTTAGGCGTGATACTGAGTTTTGGCTTTGGTTTATCGGTATTGCGATAGGTGTTTTAATAGCCCTTTTTACGGCGTTACAGCTTGAACTTTTCAACGTAAGGCACGACATAGAAAAAGCGATGCAAGATAAAAAGTTTTTGGGTTCCGAGACAGAGAAACTAAAAGCGGAGTATGAGAAGCTAAAAAAAGAGCTAATGCTTTCACAAGAGTTTAAGACTTCGAATGTTGTTTTAAAAGATAACCTGACGAACCTTTTTACAATTATACCAGACGAGGTAACGCTAGATAAGATAGAGATAGCAAACGACTCTCTCGTTTTATACGGAACATCACCGTCAAAAGAGCTTTACAATCTACATCTAACGCCAGCTTTAAAGTCGATATTCACAACAAGTGAGACCTCTTTTTCCAGCATTGAGGGCAAAGGCGTTAGGTTTATGTCGATAAACAAACTTGAAATTAAAGAGACTGAAAATGCAGGAGAATAAGAAATTTGATATTGCAAAAGCGATAGGCTTTTTACTGTTTTTTGTAGCTATGTGTGTCTTCTCTTTTACTGTTTTACTTATACCTGGCATCAGAGAGTATAGGCAACAAAACGGCGTTTATAAAATAGAATACTCTCTTTATCTAAAAGCAAAAGAGTTGTTTGACGCTGAAAACGCTAGAATGGCGTCGCTACAAAAAACAAATGCTAGAATTATCACAGCTCTAGGCAAAGCGACAAACGAAGGCACTCTGTCTACTCTTGCCAACGGATATTTCAAAAAAGTAAATATACAAAAAATTGGTGCCGCACAAAAAGAGGGTGGTTTTATCTATGACGACTACAATGTAACCGCATCTTTTGACACCTCAAAAAATATGTTTGCATTTTTAAAAGCGGTTGAAGAAGACAACGCCGTTTTGCAAGTTAAAACGCCGCTAACAATAGAGGGTGGAGCCGATGGGCTTGTCTCAAGCTTTATACTTAGAGCGTATCACGCCGGTTCGTCAAAAGCCGCCGCTAAATAGGGTTTTGTAAAGCCGCTAGCTCTATTGCGATCTCTTTTGGTTTTATGCCGGCAAGAGAGAGGTATCCCCTAACTTTTGGCGGTATTTTTGCCGCCCTGCACTCCTCTTTAAATCTTTTTTCCATTACATTTTTAGCGTAGAGAGATACAAAAATAACTCCGTTTTCATTTTTTGAGACACAAAAAGAGCCGCCCACAACGGCATCATAGTTTTTGCCTATCTCTTTTCTTTGGGCGGTTGAGGGCAGATACCCTATCTTTTTTAGAGCTAACGCTATATTTGATACATCTATCGTCTGCGACACGGAGCGAAAAGTTATCAGAGAGTCTCTTTGAAAAAATGAAACATCAAATAAAGCCGCCTCTTCTTCTAAAATATCAAAACTACTTCTTACTCCATCCTTATATGCATCCACAAAAGGGGTTGCAAACTCCCGTCTTATGCCGTTTCGCTCATATTTTACGTCGCTGTTGCTCTCATCCTCAAAATACTTTAGCCCATTGTTTTGAAGATAGTCGTATAGCTCTTTTTTTGTTGTCTTTAAAAGCGGCTTAACAAGCAGATACCCGTCTCTTTTTTGCACTCCTCCGCCGCCGACGAGCTCTCTTATTCCAGCCCCCCTAGCAAGCCTCATCAAAAACCATTCTAAGCGGTCGTTTAGCTGATGGGCTGTTATGAGAGCGTCAAACCCCTCGTCTTTTATAAGCCTCTCAAAAAATTCATACCGAATACGCCTAGCCTCCGCCTCAAAGTTTTTTGTCGGCGGTGATACGCTAAGAGTAAAACATCTTTTAGCACGAGCCAATGAGAGCTCTTTTGCATACGCCTCTTCGACTTTTGAGGAGTCTCTTGTATTGTAGTTTACCAGCGCAATATCAAACTCCACGCCCGCCTCTTCAAGCAAAAAAAAGAGAGCGGTAGAATCCACTCCGCCGGAAAAAGCGAGCAGATTTTTTTTCCCCCTTAGCGCATTAATAGCCTCTGCGTCAAGCAGGCTCATCGATTCTAGCGACAACTCTATCCTTAGCGGCTCCTGTAGCCGTCATCTTAAACAAAACGCCTATTTGTGGATTTTCCACCTCGCTCTCGTTTATCAGCAATTCTCCGTCAATCTCGGGAGCCCAAATCTTCTTTTTGCCTTTAAGCAAAAATTCATGCTCGTCGCTTACCCCCTCAAGCACCGCTTCAAAGCTCTTGCCCACGTTCTCTTTCGCTTTTTCTACCGCTTTTTTATCTATGACCTTTTTTAGCGCCTTTAGTCTTTTGGTTATTATTTTTTTATTTACTTTGTCTGTCATCTCATAAGCGTCGGTACCCTCCTCATTGGAGTATTCAAAGACGCTTATCCCATCAAAATCAAACTCCTCCATAAAGGAAAGCGCCTCCTCAAAATCCTCGTCGCTCTCACCCGGATGCCCTACGATAATGGAAGTCCTCACATAACTTTGAGGCGCAGCTCTCATTTTCTCCAAAAGCTCTATTGTTTTTGCCTTACCCGCTCCGCGCTTCATAATGTGCAACATCTTGTCGCTAATGTGTTGCACCGGCATATCAAAGTAGTTTACAAACCTTTTTGAGGCTACGATAGTATCTATCAGCTCGTCATCCACGGTGGATGGATAAAGATACAAAACTCTCGCATAAAAATCGCCGTCCATCGCGTCTATTTTTTTGATTAGTTCCGTAAGTCCATTTTTCACGCCGCTATCTCTTTTGTATGAGGAGCTGTCTTGCGCCACAATACTAAAATCAAAATACCCTTTTTTGTTTAGCGCCGCTATCTCTTTTACGATAGACTCCTCGTTTCGCGAAAAAAGCTTTCCTTTAAAAGACGGTATGGCGCAAAAACTGCACACCTGATTGCACCCTTCGCTTATTTTGATATAGGCGTGATAGTTTGAATTGATAACCACCCTGTCCTCTTGGTCGATGAGAAAAGTCCCCTCCGTAAACTTCGCCTCTCCGCCCTCAATTAGCTCGTCTATGCGCGAATAATCCGCCACTCCGGTAAAAATATCCACCTCTGTAAGCTCTTTTTGAAGCTCCTCTTTGTATCTCTCAGACAGGCACCCCGCCATGACAAGCTTTGAGCCCTCTTTGCGCCCGCCGTGAAGAGCCAAAAGAGTATTGATACTCTCCTGCTTTGCCGCGTCTATAAAGCCGCAAGTATTGACGATAATCGCATCCGCCTCGCTTGAGTCGTCCGTCATCTCATACTTTTGCAACCTGCCTAGCATTACCTCACTATCGACTTGGTTTTTTGAGCATCCAAGGCTCACCATAAAAAGTTTTTTTTTCATCTTAGATCCAACACATTAAAATACGCAAGACGGGCAAAGCCCGCCTTACTACGCTGAGCGCCGAGCTACTGAAGCTAGCCGCCGAAGGCGACAGATGGAGACTCTTGTTATTCTACAACGCCTAAATCCATATATTGTCAATAAGTCGTGTAGTTCCGACTTTTGCAGCCACCAAAATAATAGAGTTTTTAAGCTCCACACTCTCAATGGCGTTTAGCTCTCGGTCACAAAAAGCTATATACTCCACTTCAACACCGCAAAGCTCCTCTCTCATTTTCGTCTCCAAAGCCGTGCGCTTAGTCTCGCCCTTGCCTATCAGCGCCCCCACCGCAAACAGCGATTTTGAAATAGACAAAGCCGCTTTTTTTTGCGCCTCGTCCAAATATGTATTTCTACTACTCATCGCAAGCCCGTCTTTTTGGCGCACAGTATGGCAGTCGATAATCTCCACATTCATAAAGTATCTATTCGCCATTTGCCGTATCAAAATCAGCTGTTGCGCATCTTTTCGCCCAAAATACGCCCTCGTCGCACAGGATATATTAAGAAGTTTCATAACCACCGTCAATACACCGTCATAATGCCCAGGACGGATAAACCCCTCAAGAGTATATCCCCTTATAGGCGGCGCCTTGATTATCGGCTCATCATTTTTGTATATCTCATCTATTGTTGGCAAAAAAAGCGCATCTACCCCAGCTAGTTTACACAACTTAATATCAGCTTCCAGTCGTCTTGGATATTTACCCAAATCTTCATTCGCCAAAAACTGCGCCGGATTTACAAAAATAGATACAACGCAAAAATCGTTTTCACTTTTCGCTCTTTTTACAAGCGAGATGTGCCCGTCGTGCAAAGCCCCCATAGTCGGCGCAAAGCCGATGGAGCCGCCTAAGTTTTTGGTGTAGTTTTTGAATTGCTCGGCAGTGTCAAAAATTTTCAATTTAAAGCCTTGTTTTCCTATAATCGGCGATTAAGACGCCATAAAAAGACTAGATTATACAATAAAATTAAGGAAATATTTTGGACGCATACGAATACTCCGAACTAATAAAAACACTAGATTCAAAAATGTCAAATATCGTAGCTTTGATAAAACCAGACAACGTAAGCGCAAAGCTACGAGAGATTGAAGAGATGGAAAAAGAGGAGTCTTTTTGGCTAGACGCCGCAAAATCCTCTGAGATACAAAGACAAAAATCAAAACTAAGCTCTCTTTTTACCAAATATCAAGCCGTTAGAAACGCTCTAACAGACTCAAAAGAGCTATTTGAAATATCCAACTCCGAAAACGATACGGACACCGCCGAAGCTCTTTTTGCCGAAGCCCCTGAGCTTGAACGCAAAATCAAAAAGATGGAGATAGAGGTGATGCTAAGCGGCGAGAACGACGGCAGAAACGCCATAGTCTCCATTCATCCCGGCGCAGGCGGCACAGAGTCAAACGATTGGGCTTCAATGCTTTATCGTATGTATATCAGATGGGCGGAGCGAAAAGGTTTTAAAGCTGAGATTATGGACTATCAAGAGGGCGAAGAAGCGGGAATCAAAGACGCTACGGTGCTAATCAGCGGCGAAAACGCATACGGCTACCTAAAAGCCGAAAACGGTATTCATAGGCTTGTGCGCATATCTCCATACGATTCAAACGCAAGAAGACACACATCCTTTAGCTCGGTGCTAGTCTCTCCTGAAATAGACGACGATATAGCGATAGACATCGACGAAAAAGATATAAGAATAGACTACTACAGAGCCTCTGGTGCGGGCGGTCAACACGTCAACAAAACAGACTCAGCCGTGCGAATCACACACGTTCCGACAAATATTGTAGTTCAGTGTCAAAACGATAGAAGCCAACACAAAAACAAAGACAAAGCGTTTAAGATGTTAAAATCAAGGCTATACGAGTTTGAACTAGAAAAAAGAGAAGCGGAACTAGCCGGAGTAGAAAAAAGTAATATCGGCTGGGGAAGTCAGATAAGAAGCTACGTCTTAGCCCCGTATCAGCAAGTCAAGGACACAAGAAGCGAACAAGCCTACTCAAACGTCTTTGAGATACTAGACGGCGCACTTGACGACGTCGTGGAAGATGTGTTGGTGGCGCTTAGGAGGTAAAAGCATGAGATTGTCTTTGTTTGAGATAGAAACTATTTTGAAAGCGAAAAATAGCGTTTTTGGTAAGGAGTCAAAGATTTATCTATTTGGTAGTCGCACGGATGACTCAAAAAAAGGCGGAGATATAGATTTATATGTACAAACAGGCACTTGCGACTCTTTGCTCGATAAAAAATTTGAGTTTCTATCCTTAATAGAGCAAGCGCTTGGCGAACAAAAAATAGACGTTGTTTTTGATGAAAATAAAAATAGAGCGATAGACATAGAGGCAAAAACCAATGGAATTGAGCTAAATATTGACGCCATAAAACTCCAAAAATATTTTGACGAATGCGACAAACATCTACAAAGAATCAAAGAGGCGTACGGCGATATAGAACGCATTTTGCCAATATCAACAGAAAAATATCAACAGCTAGGCAAAGATGACGTACAAGCGATTGATCAATATCTATTCAGATTTGCAAAGCTTCAAGATACTTTGGGCGATAAAATTTTTAGAGTGCTAATCCGGCAATACGAAGACAACGGCGATACGCTATCCTTCATAGACGTTTTAAATAGATTGGAAAAAATAGGCTTTATAAGCAGTGCAAAAGAGTGGAGCGCCCTTAGACAAATTAGAAACGAAATATCCCATCAATACGACGACGAACCAGACGGAATGTCGCAAGCCATCAACCAAATCATAAATCAAAAAAGCGTAATAGAGGAGATATACCTAAAGGTAAAAAATAAATATCAAGACTCTTTTCGCCAGCGACACTAGCGGATTTGATACATCAGGAGCAAATGGAACCGGAGTGTAACAAAGTCGCCCCCTTGGCAGACAAATTGAATCCTCTGATTAAACATGAATTTGCAAGAGCCGTTTACTGAAGACATCATTTTGGGCTTTGTTCAAAATGTGAGAATTAATTAGAGGGTTCAATCATCAGTTCCGCAAATTGAGACTCCGTCCCCTCTAGCGCATGAAATGAATCAAGCAGTACAGCATCCATAAAAGATAGCCCCGTCGTGGCGAAATACCCAAGCTAGGAGAGTCTTGACCCTCGTATCCGTCCAACTCTCCTTGCGAATCGGCATTGTGCTGGAGACTACGTTTTGCGCTTTTTTTGCCGTAGTTAAAGATATATTTTTGACTTTCTTCGCTTAGCGCTCCAACGTTGGAGTTGTTGATAAAAACATTAAGCTCTCTCATCTATTTTGCCTATTCAGCTCATCTAGCGTGGGCGGGCGACCTTTTGGGCGAATGTCAAGCTCATAACCCAAAATATCCAAAAGTCGCGCGACCTTATAAATCCCAACATCCGCCGCAAAGCCATTTTCAACGGTTGCAATGGTGCGCATCGAAATAGCAGACAAGACGGAGAGCTCTTTTTGTGTGAGCTTTTTTTCTTTTCGTTTGGACTTAATTGCAATGCTAAGCTCTGAGAGTTCCATGAGTAGCTCATTTGTGTAATATTTTGCAGATTATAGCACTATTGTTAGTAAATATGCAATATTTTGCTTATTTTAAAACTCCTTAAACGCCTCCTTATAAGCACAAAACTAGCGTCTCTATATAACCTTTGACACAGACAAAACAAACGCCTTAGGCTCCTCTATCGTTATTTTTCCGCCATGCGCAGCGGCTATTTGTAGAGACAAGGCTAGTCCTAATCCATTGCCTTTTGTTTTTGTCGTCTTAAACGGGTCAAAGAGCATCGCCTTATCTGCTATAGGCGCTCCGCTATCCTCTACTCTCAAAAAATAGAAGTTTTCATTTTCGCTCATTGTGACGCATATTAGACCGTTGTCCTCTCTTGCGTCCTCTATCGCATCTATCGCATTAAAAAGCAGATTTTGCATAACCATGGATATAAGCTCCAAATCGCCGTTTATAGTGGCGTTTGGCAAAAAAAACCTAAACTCAACGTCTTTTGAATAAGAGTATTTGCCCATAGAGCTTCGCAACTCATTTTCCAGCGTATTAAGCTCAAACGGACTTTTTTTGATAGGCGCCCCTTTTGTAAAGAGTAGAGTCGCTTTGATGATACGCTCCACGCGCCAAATAGACTTTTTGATCTCATCGACGACCGGACGGATATTTTCACCAACCATACTATGAAGCGTTGAAGCTAGTATTGCGACGCTGCCTACGGGATTTCTGATCTCATGCGCCAAATGCGCCGCCATCTGCCCCATAGAGGCTAGTCTTTGAGTTCTTTTTTGCTCTGTAATATCGGTTGCCGATACGATGGTCTTAGTGCCGAGCTTGACAGATTTTATGAGAAATGATTTTTCGTCTATCTCAACCTCTCCGTTGTGTTTAAAGTTTTGATGGTCAAAGCCCAAAGCTCCGGCGGTGGAGTTTTGCAAAAATATCTTTCCCTGCTCATCCAAAACCCATATCGCCGTCGGTAAAAACTCTATAATCTCACTTAATATCTTATGAAGAGCCTCATAAGAGCCTTTTAGTTCTCTATACTCGTGCTCTACAACGTATGTTTGGTTGATGAGCGTGTCTAGGGTGTCCAAAAATAGTTTCTTATCTTCTGTAGAGAGCTGTTCTAGTAATTTCTTATCAATCATTCCACGGCTTTTTTTGATTAAATCATATCGCCAATTAGCTAAATAGCACCTATAAAATAGTGTAATCAGTAAATAAGATATAAAATACGAGCTGAATTAGAAACAAAAGGCACCGAAAAAATGAGAGCTAACAAAAAAATATGCGAAGAAGCAACAAACCATTGAATAAGCTACATATTTTTTGGCTTATAAGCTCTTTGACGCTTCTCAGGCTCATAAGCGCACCCTTTTTTGGGTATGGCGTAGATGAGGCTCACTATGTTTTGTATGCGAAATATTTGGCGTTAAGCTACTTTGACCATCCGCCGCTTGTTGGGTGGACGCACTATATCTTTTCGTTTTTTGGAGAGGGAGAGTTTTGGGCTAGAGTCCCAGCTATACTTCTTGGGGCGTTAAACAGCACTCTTGTTTATCTGCTTCTCAAAGATAAAGACGAGAGGGCGGCTTTGTGGGCGGTAATTGCGCTTAACGCCTCTTTTGTGCTCTCCGTGCTGTTTTTGACGCTTATGCCTGACTCTTTGCTTATCACTTTTATGCTATTTTTGATTGTTGCGGCAAAGAGATTGGCGAGAGCGAAGAGCGCGACAAACTATCTGCTTATCGGCGTGATTTTTGGGCTTTTGGGGCTTAGTAAATACACGGCGATACTGTTTGTTCCGGCATTTTTACTCTATCTTTTTTGGATTAGACGAAGCGATATTTTGTTTGATCCAAGGCTTGCTATCGCCTTTTTTGCGGCGCTTGCTCTTATCTCGCCCGTTATCGTATGGAATATTCAAAACGACTTTGCAAGCCTCGCTTATCAAGCCTCACACGTTAGCGGCGGCGAGAGCGGAAGCTTTAAAAACTTTTTTATCTCTCTTGGGCGTCAATTTGCATCTTACAACCCCGCTCTTTTTATTATCGCTTTTTACGGGCTTTTTCGAGCGGCTAAAGGGCGCGAATTTAAGCTAGAGACTATGCTTGGTGCCTCAATACTCTTGTTTATGCTTATCTCTCAATACCGCCAAGTGGCGTTGCCTCACTGGATAAGCCCATTTTTTGCGCTTTTTGTTCCTATTGGCGCTTTTTATCTTTATATTGAGAGAGAGCGGCTTGCTAGGTGGACGCTAGGAGTTAGCCTCGCTTTGGCGGCGCTCATACATCTGGAGCTTATAGCAAAACTGGGAACACTTCCCGATTTTAAGTCGCCGTTTAGAGATATATACGGCTGGGATGAAGCCGCAAAAGAGGCGACAAAAAAACTAGAAGAGCTAAACTCTACAAACAAAGCCCTCGCAGTTGCAAACTGGAGCATGGCGAGTCGCGCGATAGCGTATGCGGGCGCACCCGTCTACCTGCCTGATGAGCGAAAAGATCAGTTTGATATTTGGCTTGGCGACTCTCCGGCTGGAAAAGATTTGCTCTTTATTAATCCAAAAACATTTAACATAGATATAAATTTTTCTTTTGAATGCGCCGATGTTGTCAACCTAGGGAAGTACGATGCAAAAATCAACGGCGGGACTGTTGAGAGCTTCTCTTTTGATTTATGCTCTAATTTCAAAGGTAAACGATGAAAAACCCTGTTTTTATTACTTCACTTATGGCGGTACTAGCTTTTTGCACCCTTGGTTATCTCTATTTAGACGTGCCGGTTGCGACTCTTTTTTACAAGACAAAACCGATTCCGGCTGTTTTTGAGTTTATAACGGCGTTTGGGATTCCAACATGGTATCTTACATCGTTTGCGGCTATTTTCATATTTTTTAGATATTTTGCAAAAATAGAAGAGAGGGCAAACGTATTTTTTTATCTATTTTGGGCGGTTGCGGGTAGCGGCATAGTCGCTGATATTTTGAAGTTTATCTTTGGTAGGGCTAGACCGGAGTTGTACTTTTCCGAGCAGATATACGGCTTTAAGTTTATCGGCTTATATGCTCTATACTTTTCGTTTCCATCAGGACACGCTGCGACCGCTTTTTCGCTTGCGACTGCTATAGCGTTTTTTAAGCCAAAATTTACTGTTTTTTTGTATTCTACGGCGGCTTTGATCGCTTTTAGCCGTATAGCTATTGGAGCCCACTATACGAGTGACGTTGTGGCGGGAGCGTATATAGGGGTTGTTTTTGCTCTTTGGCTTAAAGCGGCGATGGAAAGTAGAGGTTATAGATTTTGAAATCTCCAAAACATATAGCCATTATTATGGACGGCAACGGCAGATGGGCAAAGCTAAGAGGCAAAATAAGGGTAAAAGGTCATGAAGAGGGCGCAAAAAGAGTCCGCACTATCACAGAGAGCGCGACAAACGCCGGAGTAAAATACCTCACGCTTTACGCCTTTAGCACCGAAAACTGGGCGAGACCAAAAACAGAAGTAGAGTTTTTGATGAAACTGCTTGAGAAGTATCTCGACAACGAGCTTGCTACATATCAAAAAAACTCTACAAAGTTTAAAGCGATAGGCGACATATCCAAATTTTCAGCCTCGCTAAAAGAAAAAATAGAAAATGCGGAACAAACGACTGCAAACAACAAAAAACTAACCCAAATACTAGCCATAAACTACGGCTCAAAAGACGAAATAGTAAGAGCCGCCAAAAAAATGATGGACTCTTCGCTAGAATTCACCGAAGAGAATCTAAACGCCTCTCTTGACACAAATGAGATTCCGCCCGTAGATATGCTGATAAGAACCGGCGGAGACAAACGGCTTTCAAATTTTTTACTGTGGCAGAGCGCTTATGCGGAGCTATTTTTTACCGATACGCTATGGCCTGATTTTGATGAAAAAGAGTTTTTTTCGTTAATAGAAGAGTTTAAAACTAGAGAGAGGAGATTTGGAAAGGTATGATACTGTTTGCTATTCTCCTTGGCGTAATATTTGGTTCTTTTTTGAATGTTCTTATAGTTAGAGTCCCAAGCGGGCAAAGTATAGTAAAACCCTCATCCCACTGTCCGGTATGCAAAAATCCGCTCAAATGGAGCCACAATATCCCTATTTTTTCATATCTATATTTGAAGGGATTGTGCGCCTATTGCAACGTCAAAATAAGCCCCGTTTATCTATTGATGGAGGTGTTATCCGGCGTAATATTTGCGGCTGTATTTCTCAAATCTCCAAATATTTTTTACGCTCTCTGCGTCTCCGTATCGTTTAGTCTTCTTTTGGCGCTCTCCGTCATAGATATAAGATACAAAGAGGCTCCGGATTCCATCAATCTTTCAGCTTTTATGGCTGGGCTTGCGGCGGCTATGTTTTATGCGCCTATGCCGATGTTTGTCAACTTTTTACACCTTTTGGAGTATGGTAAATCGGCGTTTATTCTTGCCGGGTTTTTTGTTATGCTACGCTTTTCGCTCTCATATTTTCTAAAAAAAGAGAGTTTAGGCGAGGCGGACATCATAGTCGCGGCGACACTCGGGGCGATGCTTGGGAGTATGAACGGCTTTTTGGCTATATTTTTGGGAGCTCTGTTTTCTTTGATTCCGGCGTTTATCTATCGTAAGCGCGGCATTTATGAAGTGGCCTTTGTGCCTTATCTTACAGCGGGCGGTTTTTTGGTGTTTATGTTCAAAGAGAGCCTTTGGTTTATGGGTTAATGCGTTGAAAAGAGTTGAGGCATATATTTTACATAACTTTCTATCTTTTTTTCTGTCGTTTTTTTTCACGCTTTTTGCGATTTCGTCGCTTGTGCTTATCATTAGGCTTGCGGATTTGACGGGCGTCGTCAATGTTGATTTTGGCGAATTTGTCTCCTTGTATCTATTTGGTGCGCCGCAACTGCTTTTTTATACGCTTCCAATAGCGTTTTTCTTGGCCTCAGGGCTCTCTTTTGCCAAACTCTCCTTTGATAGGGAGCTTGTTGCGATGTTTGCGCTGGGGGCAAATCTACGCGTTTTGATGACCCCTATCGTCAAAATAGCGTTTATGCTCACAATCGCTCTTTTGTTTATAGGCTACTTTGTGCATCCGTATAGCGTTTCGGTCGCCAAAAACTTCATAGAAAACAAAAAAAATATCTCAAAACTAAACATAAAACCAAGCGAAGCGGGGCAGAAGTTTGGCGACTGGCTTGTCTTTGTCTCCGGCGAAAAAAATGGCGACTTTGTAGATACAGTACTCTTTTCAGCCTCCTCCAAAGCCTCTCTTATCGGCGAAAATGCGGGCGAAAAAAACCAAAGCTCCACGTTTGTATCGGCAAAAAGCGCTCAAATAAGCGTACAAAACGGCGGTGCGGCTTTAGTTTTAAAAGACGGCAAAGGGTATAGGCTGGAGCAAAACTCTACAAAACTACTCCACTTTGAAGAGATGCGCATCAAAAGTGCTCCAAAAGATGGTGCGTTTCAACCCTCAAACTTTGTGGAGTATTGGAAAGAGGCGTTTACGGATAATAAAAGAGCAAAAGATTTTAGCGATGTATTTTTGACCGCCGTCTTTCCTCTTGCCTCTATCTTTTTTATACCCGCTTTTGGGATTATCAACCCAAGGTATCAAAAAAATAGGGCGGCGTTGTATCTTATCTTGGCGATAACACTTTTTTATACCCTTATGCTTGCCATAAACCCTGTTTTGACCTACCTTGGTATATTCGTCATAACTCCGCTCTGGTTTGCAATCGGGTATGTGCTTTACAAAAAAAGCGGCGCGGTTAGGTTTTAGCGACTTTGAGGGTTTTGGCTATTGTGGAGTACAACGGCAGTCGGTTTTTTGGCTCCCAGGTTCAAGCGTCTACAAAAGAGACGGTGATGGGTAGGCTCGGCGAGGCGCTAAGCTCCGTGGGCGTCTTCGCACCGCCTCTAGCCTCGGGCAGAACCGACGCCGGCGTACACGCTCTTTGCCAGCCAATAACCTTTGATATTCCGCCGTTTTGGGAGAGCGAGCTTGCTAAGCTAAAAGTGCATCTAAACGCAAAGTTAGCCCCATATATCAAAATCAAAAAAATCACCCCCGTAAAAGACGACTTTCACCCAAGGTTTCACGCCAAAAGAAGAGTCTATCGCTATGCGCTAAAAGTCGGCGAACAAGAGCCGTTTTTTGGTGATTTTGTCATGTTTGTAAAGTCGCTTGATATGACTCGCATCAAAGAGGCGATAAAGATTTTTGAGGGTGAACACGACTTTGGTCTTTTCAAGAAAAACGGAAGCGCCGAAAAAAGTAGTGTACGCCAAATGTACAAAACATCTATCTATTTACACAAAGAGCTTTATATCTTCAGGTTTGAGGCAAACAGCTTTTTAAGAAGCCAAATAAGGCTAATGATGGGTGCTCTACTCGATGTGTCTGAGGGTAAAATAACAAAAGAGCAATTAAAAGAGCAGTTGGGCGGCAAAGCCAGATACACCGCCCGCATTGCTCCTCCGAATGGGCTTTATCTCTCTAAGGTGTATTATTAGCTTGCCATAGCCACAAGACGGGTTATTTTATCGCTTCTCGTTGGCGTGCTTATCGGCAAGCTTGTAGTTGCCGGATTTAATCCTTTTGTTGCGGTTTATCTTAGCATCGAGGGGGGGGGTAATCGCTCTTTTTAAAGGGGGGTGGGTTGTCAAAAGTATTATTTTTGCGGCTCTTATTGGCTCGCTACTTACTTTGGCGGCGGAGAGCGGCTTATGCAAGCGAGAGCGAAGTGAGAACCGTTGACGACTCAAAGCTAAGAAAAAAGATTTTTGAGGTGTGGGATGAAAAATCAAGCGTCAAAAAAGGCGAACATCTAGCCTCTTTGTCCTTGCTAAACCAAGACGGTTACGGCGAAAACCTGCTTTTGTATGATAGAGGGCAAAAAAAGAGGTTACGCGACTACGCAACCAACCTCTCAGCCGTAAACAAAAACGGCATAGTCGTAAGAAACTCCGACATTAGAGCGTTGCCAAGCGCCAAACCATATTTCTTAATCCGCAAAAAGAGGGCGAGGGGTTTCCCTTTGATTATTTCCAAGAGAGCAAAATCTATGCAAACACCCCTATTTGCGCCCTATTTGCAACCGCTGACGAGGCGTTTTTTTATGTCTCAAACTACATAAGCGGCGGCTGGATTGACTCAAGAAATATCTACTTTACGACTCCGCAAGAAGAAGAGAGGCTCAAAAACTCAAAACAGCTGTTTTTGGAAAAAACGGAGTGTTTTTGGAAAAAATGGCTATCGGCTCTTTTGTGTACAAAGACGGCGAAGAGTTTTTGGGCGCAAGTAATGAGGGCATATCAAAGCTTATTTTTGACAAAGACGCTTTTGCGCCGCTACCGCTTGAGTTTTCAGAGCGTACCCTCTCCGCTTTGGCGGATGGCATGATGAACGAGCCTTACGGCTGGGGCGGGATGTTTGACAATAGGGATTGCTCTATATTTTTGAGGGATTTGTATCTGCCATTTGGCGTATACTTGCCCAGAAACTCCAAAGACCAAGTAAAGCTTCACAGCAAAAGATATATAGACCTCTCAAAGCTTAGCGAAGCCAAAAAAAGTGAATACATCACGCAAAACGCGACTCCGTTTGACACGCTTTTGTATCTCAAAGGGCATATTTTGCTCTATATCGGACAGCGAGATGGCGAACCACTGGCACTACATGATATGTGGGGGTTTGCATATAGCAAAAACGGCGAAGAAAAAAAGTATATTATCGGAAAACCAGTCATATCAACGCTTTATATAGGCGAAAAGCATGATGGGTTCGATGGTAATAAAAGTATTGCCGCGAGGCTTCTTGGTATGCGGGATATAGCGCCTAGGTTTTGAGCTGTTATAGGGGTTTTGGCGCAAAAATATTAATGAGAGCCATGGGGCTTGGTTTGTCGGGGTATTATATTTTGGCTGATTAATTTTTAGGTAAACTCATAAAATACTTTATTTTGAAGTTCTTTCACGGTCTCGCTGGGTGGGAACACAGATTCAATTAATTGTTCCAACTCAGGAGAGCGGGAACGAGTCAAAATCTTGGAGAGTATAGCAAAAGTACTTTTGGTAGGCGACGCTGTAAAAGTCGTATGCATTTTGTAGGTTTTATTTTGCTAGAATCCAAACAAAAGTCGGTAGAAAGGAGTATCAAATGTATGCAGTCGAGTTTGAGACGGTATCAAAAGACGGCGTTATTTATATACCGCAAGAGTATAGAGACGAACTTGGAAATAGAGACGATATACGACTAATCGTAATGTATGATATTGCGACGCAAATAGGCAAAAACAGAGACGAACCCATCGATAAATTGAAGTATTTAGAAAAACTTTTTTTAAACTCAAATAATCAAATAACGGCAACAAAAGAGCTTGCTATAAATACGGATAAGATGACAGATGATATATCTTGATACAAATATCTTGATATACGCTTTTTGCAAAAATGTGGATAATGAAGAGCAGAAAACGATTGCGCAGGGGATTTTAAAATCTGCAATATCCGAAGAAAAACTTTTACTCTCCGAGTTGACGATGTACGAGTTTGCTTTTGTTTCACAAAAATTAAAAGAGTCCAGTGAGGCGACAAGGCTAAACTTGGATTTTTTGTCACAATATGTCAAAAATGCAAATATACACAAAAAAGTAATCGATACAATGCAAAAAACTTCGAGCTATAAACACTCTTTTGATACGTACCATGTCTGCTTTGCCAATCATTTCAACTGCTCAGAAATCGTTACATACGATAGCGGTTTTAAGATATTTGACAAATACTCCGAGACAGTTATCAAAATAGTTTAAATGTCGCTGTGGATTAGAATAGAGAGATTTGTAAAAAATGGAGACTGTCTCAAATGGTCGATATATTGCGGCAACAGATTTTGTATAAGGCAAACCAAATGCTTACATCCTCGGAAGAAATAAAAAGAAATGAAGATAAAGAAAAAGGGGACAGTCCCCATTTTTCAGCAAAAGATATATAGACCTCTCAAAGCTTAGCGAAGCCAAAAAAAATGAATACATCACGCAAAACGCAACTCCGTTTAACACGCTTTTGTATCTCAAAGGGCATATTTTGCTCTATATCGGAGGTCGAGAGGGCGAACCTCTTGCGCTGCATGATATGTGGGGGTTTGCATACAACAAAAACGGCGAAGAAAAAAGTATATCATCGGAAAACCCGTCATATCAACGCTCTACATAGGCGAAAAGCATGATGGGTTTGATAGTAATAAAAGTATTGCCGCGAGGCTTCTTGGTATGCGGGATATTGCGCCTAGGTTTTGAGCTGTTATGGGAGTTTTGGCGCGAAAATATTAATGAGAGTTATGGGGCTTGGTTTGTCGGGGTATTATATTTTGGCTGATTAATTTTTAGGTAAACTCATAAAATACTTTATTTTGAAGTTCTTTCACGGTCTCGCTGGGTGGGAACACAGATTCAATTAATTGCTCCAACTCAGGAGAGCTGGAGCAAGAAGGTACTTTCACAGTTTCAGGAGAGTGGGAACGAGTCAAAATTTAGTTCAAATTTTCAGTAGAATTTACACGATTTTGCTTAAGTAAGCGCCATTCTAGCCTGTCCCTTTTTATTTTATTCCTTTTTATTATCTTAGAGGAGCCCTTAAGATAAGTTTGGTTATTCTTTTGAGAATTACTATATGTGTCCAGCTTCACCACGTTATGGCATTTTAATTTAATAAAAAAGATAGCTTAAGCATAACTAAAGTATTTATAATCAAACAAGGATTGTAAATATGTCATAAGTCTATCTTTAGTAAAACAAGGACGAACTCATATGCAAGGGTTATTGTGAAGCAAGTTATTCTCCCATTATCGTCTTTTATTATATTACAAGGGTGCGGTCCTGTCGCTTATCAGCCTAAACCAATTACATACGATAAGATGCCGATTCAGCAACAGATAGTGCAATATGAAGCAAACAATCCTTTTATTAGACAGTATCCGCTTCAAGCGCAACAAGTTGCTACCGCTGTTGAAACTGAGCTTCCAGTAAGCGAAGAGGCTATAAAGATTGATAAAAAACAAATAAAAAAACAACTTACGCCAAAGCAGACACAGGCTATAGTCTCTTCACCTATTTTTGCACCCCAGATACAACTAGGAGTTTCAGCTTCGAAATATGCTTCACAAATATCCGGTATGAATTATGAGCAGTGTGGTATTGCGGCTGTAGTTGTGTCAATAAATAATCAATCCGCACAACCAGTATATGTAGATATAACTCAATTTTCTGCAACTACGGCAATGGGTGAGATGCAGCCATATATGCCTATTGATGTGGTAAATATAGCCATGAATTCCGAAGGCTTTAATCAGGCGATAAAGGGGGCTGCCGAAGGTGCATTCGCAGGGGCGACAGGAGGAGCAATCGTTGGCGGACTTGTGGCTGTTGCACTTGGACTTAAATTTGAACATGGCGCAAGACTTGGTGCGGTAAGTGGTGGCATTGGTGGTGTAGGCGGCGGTGCTCAGGGGTATAGGCAAAAATTTTCTCAAGCGATGAGCTCAGAAGTAGAGAGCAAAAAATTTATGTCTAGAAATATTTATCCAAATACAACGGTTACTGGGGTTCTATTTTTTCCGAATGAAATAACTGGTTTGAAATTGCATTTACCAACGAAGACAGTTAATATAGTATTAAATGCGCCGATAGGGCAGTTTTCTAGTGTAGATTCAAATATTGCGGTTACGGCAGAGAAGGCTTTGGAGCGAATAAAAGCAAACGTTAAGGAAAAGCATCCGCCTGATGAAGTAAATTGCAAGGCTGGGGCTATTGCGCCAGTAGAAACGAGTACCGAAAAATGTGAATTTATAAAAGAAATCCAAACCCAATGACTATAGGGCACCTCTAAAAACTATGTTTTTTCATAATGCGTTTAGTAGCAAAGCCAATGATTATAGGCTTTGCATAATTTAAAAAAGTGAAAAATAAGAGTTTTTAGAGGTGCCCTATAGTATTCGCAATACTCGGTGATGCTGCGGTAAGCGCGGAAATTATACAGCGTCATTTTAAAGAGTTTAATATCTGTCCAAACGAAAATCAAAGAGCGGTACACACTAACTTGTTAAAAGTATATTAAAAATTAAAAAGTGTTTTTTGATGCTATTCAAAAGAAAATGCATAGTTTAGTAAGGCTTGTTGTGTATTAAATTGACAGTAAACACAAGATGTATTCATAGAGCTTTCGCAAGTCCTAGAGTAGTGGTCTTGCGCTTCAAAGTACGGTAAACAAATTTTGCATTTTATAGAAAACGGCTCGATAATATTGGCAAAATGCAAGCTTTTATAAAATGCCCTATGTATGCGGATATCGCCATACTAATCAAAAACCAAAGGAAGTCTAAATGATGCGATCTTTACAGCTAATATTGATAGTAACTATTGTTTTTTTAAGTTCAGGGTGCGCCATCAAGGGCAACTATAATCATGATTACATAGCCCATGAAATTAAGCAAGATTTACAAAAAAATACCGACTTAAGTATGGTCATTTTTACCGTCAAAGCACTAGATGAATCGAAATTTATGGGGAAATATAATCAAGCTAATGGACAAGGCATCAGCGCAGTAGAGCTCGAATTACCAGTGGGACTTATAACAAGAGAAATTACATATGAATTTTTTAAACAATATTTTTCAAAAGTTGAAAAAGTTTCAGATGAGAAATTATTAGAAAAAAACGGATACCAAATAGTTTTAATACCGGCTACTGAAGCTTTTTATTATGAGCCCGTCGCTATGTTTGCTACGGCAGGAGTTAGATTTAAATTACATATTATTATTAATAAAAATAATAAAACAGTTTTTAATAAAATATATGATTCAGGCTTAATAAATGGTGAAATGTCTATAATGACAAGCTCACTGCAAGAATCTGCTAATAAGACTTTTCATAAAGGGCTGTTTAATCTTTATAAAATAATTAATAAGGATATTGCGTTAGTTATTGCGAATGAATGGCATGCAAAAGAACTAAAATAACTGTTTAGTCCCCCATTCTTACGGTATTATAATACCCCAAAAAAACAGTACTCAAGACGATAAACAAAAACACCCCCATGGAGAGTTTAAAGAGTATAACATTGGATTTATCCATATTGACATTAAATATCTCCCCAAGATAGATAACGCAAGAAACTATCTTTATGTCGCCATAGATAGAGCCTCTCGTCTTGTCTTTGCCAGTGTATATCCGGATAAAAGTGCCAAATCTTTTCTTGAAGCGGCTTTGGATTTTTTCCCTTTTACGGCTACAAAAGTATTAACAGATAACGGTAAAGAGTTTACGGATGGATTTCATAGAGGGCGTAAAGAATCATCCGGAAATCATCCATTTGACCAAGTATGCGCAAAGCATACAATTGAGCGCCGACGTACGCTGCCTTATACTCCTAAAATCAATGGTATGGTTGAACGGATGAATGGTAAGGTTAAGAAGAGTGTTTTATAAAGTTTTATACACGAGTGCTACAGAACTAAGCAAGGGGGTTGTGGCGTATATTTCACCATACAATAGAGTAATTAAACACTCAGGACTTGGACGCGAAGTGCCGGTGAGTTCTTTATGTAAACGATTTAAAAGCGACCCTGAACTATTTAAGAGAGACTTTATTGTGATAGATGGGGAGAGGATGTGGCAAAAAAAGATATGGAAGAGACATAGAGTTTGATGCGCGTGAAAAATGGGGCGGCGAGACAAAGCTTACAAACGGCGACGTATGGTTTATCACACCAATGGTAAAAAAGATGCCGTGCGAAGTTGAGGCAAAGAGACTCTCGCAAGGAGAGTAATACCATCCCCCACAAACCTAGCGCCCTATCTCTTGATGCAAATGCTTTGTAGCGTCGTTGATATTTCTTGATGTGCAATTAGCACACCTACGAAATATCGCCTAGCTACAAAACATTTTCATCTTCGATATAGTGTACTAGGTTTGTGGGGGATGGTATAAGATTTTATCCGATTTAGTTTTTAAAACCTTTTAGCTCCTCGTCGACTCTTGCAAGCACATCTTCCCAGTTCTCTTCAAAACTTTTGCGAAATAGTCGCATTGAGTCGTACCAATCGGTAGTTTCACCCGCCAGTCCCCATCTCCAGTCTGGAACAGATGGAAGTAGCGTCCATGTCGGTTTGCCTTTTGCGGCGGCTAGATGCGCCACTGATGTGTCCACCGTGATGACAATATCCAAACATTCAATAAGAGCCGAAGTGTCCGAAAAATCATTTAAATACTCGCTCATATCCAAAAGATCAAGCGATTCTTGCAAAATCTTCAAATCCTCTGCTTCAAACTCTTTTTGGAGCGAAACAAAGCAACATTTTTTGTTTTTTAGCGCGGCAAAATTAGCCGCCTGAATAGACCTGTGGATGTCGCCGCTAAAATCTTTATTGCCTTTCCACGCTATGCCTACTTTTAGCTTTTCTGCCGGTAGTTTTGAGGTAAAAAACTCTTTTTTTGCTTCGTCGTCGCAAATATAGTTAATATTTTTTGGCTTAGCGGGGCTTGTTATGCCAAGAGCGTAAAGCAGACCGACAAGGCTGATGTGATAGTCAAAGTGTGGATTTTGGGCGATTATCTCCTCATGATCCATTACTCTAACCCCAAGAGAGGAGGCTTTAAATAGCGCTTGCAACGCTCCTTGCGGCGAGAAAATAATATTTGTGTTTTCTAGTTTCTCATGTTTTAGTAGTCTAGCAAAATTGATAGTATCGCCAAATCCCTGCTCATGATAGACAAGCAATGTCTTGCCGTTTGCGTCTTCACCTTTGTATCTAGGCGCGCCGCACAAAAGGTCGGTTTTTTGGCGGTATTCGTATAGTCTTAGCCCCTGTTCATAATCTCCTTCGGCCAAGCAGATAAGGGCTAGATTGGTTTTTGCGGCGTTTTTTGGATCTCCTAGCTTTATAGCTTTTAAAAACGCCTCTTTAGCCTCTTCATATTTTCCTTCCGATTTTAGCAAAACGCCTAGATTTATATGATTTACAGAATCGTTTGGATTTAGCTCAAACGCTTTTATTATCGCGCCTCTCGCTTTGTCTAGCTCCCCTTTGTCTATGAGAATATTTGAGATATTGCAGTATGAGCCGGCGTGGTTTGGGTCTATTTGGAGTACTTTGATAAAGTGTCCCAAAGCTTCGTCATAAAACTTTTGCTCCATTTTCATAACGCCCAGCTCTGTTAGTGCGTTTTTTTTGTGTGCCGGATACCCTAGCGCTACGGTATACGCCTCTTCTGCGGATACAAACTCTTTTTTGCCCTTAAAAGCGGAGCCGAGCGTGATAAGTGCTTCGCCATCAGAGCTGTCGAGCCCAAAACATTTTGCCGCTTCGCTTATAGCCTCGTCATAGTTTTCAAGTCTTAGAGCCGCCTTGGCAAGATTTTGTCTAGCCGCTACAAAGTTTGGATCTAGGACAATAGCGTTTCTGTATAGATTTGCCGCTTTTACTATATCTCCTGATTTTGACACAATATTTGCCAAGTTGTTTATTGTTTGCGGATTTCGGGGGTTTGACTCTAGCGATTTTTGATACGCGTTTGCCGCCGCTTCATTTTTACCTTCGTTTGCCAGTATTACGCCAAGTAGATTCAAGGCGCGAAACTCTTTGTGATTTAGCTTTAGGCACTTATTCGCCCATGTTTTAGCCGCCCCCATATCCCCTGATTCATAAGCATACGCCGCTTTAGCGTATAGTTCGTCTGTTTTTTGCAAGATTTTTCTTTTTGTTGGTGTATATGAAATAAGCGGCGGCGACTACGCACGACGCTATAACTACTATTGTAAATGTATCCGTGTATCGCTTAACCTCTTGGATGTTGTCGCCGATGAAATAGCCAAGAGCAGTTAACACGCACATCCACACAAACGCCCCAAGGGAGGTAAAGAGCATAAAACGCCAAAGTCTCATCTTCGCAAGTCCCGCCGGAATTGAGATGTAGTGGCGCGCGATTGGTATTAGCCGCCCCAAAAATGTGGTGATTTCACCGTATCGTCTAAAAAAGTAGTCCATTTGGGCGAGTCGCCTGCGCGAAACTAATATCTTTGAGCCATGATTCCACAAAAAACTTCTGCCGTATCTACGCGAGACGACATAGTTTATCAAAGCTCCGGCAAGGCTTCCGGCGGTTCCTGCTAGGACGCTTAGAGTCGCATTTAGCTCTCCGGTATGTGCCAAATATCCGGCGGGTATCATCACAAATTCGCTTGGAATTGGAAATACGGTGCTCTCTAGCGCCATCAAAACAAATATACCAATATATCCCCACTCTTTGACGGTTTCGACAAATAGAGCCGCTATCTGCTCCATTTAAGAGAGTAATCCGGCAAACGGCAATGCGGCGCTTCTATCCTCGGCGTAAATGCGTTTGCCATTTTTTATATCATACTTCCAAATTGGAGCTTTTGCTTTAAAATCTTCTACAAAGTCGTTGATTAAAGCTAGTGCGACTTTTCGTTTTGGGCTAAGTACGGCGGCGATAAAACTGCTTGTGTGAAGCGGCGTATCGCCTTTTGAATGCGCCATTTGTATAATTGCGTTTTGTTCTTTTGCATTTTTTTGCCAAGCGTCAAACCATAAGTTTAGGATTGGTTCGTATATATCGAAGCTAAGCCCCTCGATGCCGTCCTCATCCCGCACTATGCCGACAAATGTAACAAATGCGCCAAAGTTTTGGTCTTTAAACTCTCTATGCCAGTCGCACACTATTTTTTCTACTTCAAGCGAGCCCTCATATAGCGAAAGCGCACTCATCCACCGCACACCGGAGGGAGTATTGAGACTCTGTCCCCATCTTTTAGCGGCGTGTTTTTATCGCCTACAAGAGAGTCATTGAGGGCTACGGCTGAGTTTGCAAGCCAAGGTTTTAAGCTCTCTATCTCTTGAAGTTTTGCTCCGACTTCGCCTAGCGTAGACGCTTCAATCTCCATATCAGCCGTACCGATTGGTCCTAAAAATTCTATTTTAATCATTTTGACTATTTTTCCTTTATCCGATAATTTGTCTAATGGCAGCAAAAAGAGCCTCCGCCTTAATCGGCTTTTGAACCGCCATCGCCGCGCCGCTCATCGCCGCTTCTTTAAGTCTATTTGCCTCCGAGACGGAACTTACCATGATGACTTTGACATCGCTATGTCTCTCTTTTAGCCCCTTTAGCGTCTCTATGCCTGATATGCCGCCCATTTCAACGTCAAGCAATACGCAGTCAACAGCGGTGTAATCGTAAATCTCAAGAGCCTCTTCGCCGCTTTTTGCTTCAAGCACTACTGTATGCTCCATACTTTCAAGCAAGTCCCGCAAAATTCTTCTAAATATTTTTGTGTCGTCTACAATCATAAAACGTGCCATTTATTCTTCCTTTTTTGCTTTTAAACGTTATAAACATATTTCTAATTTTAGGGTAATTTTTATAAAAGAGATATTGAGACTTTAATCGTGAGGGCTTTGGTTAACATAAGTTAAGAGTTAGGTCTTTTATTTTATTCTCAGAGTTTTCGTAAATAATGGCGCCTAGGAAGCTCATTTGTTTGATTCTCCTTTGTCTTGCGTCTTTGGAGGCTGATGTGGGTGATTTTAGCATAAATTTTTTTGGGTTTAAAATTAAGATAAAAAGCGCTAGAATTCGCCTCCAAAAAAAATTAAAACCAATCAGGAGGTCACCATGGCTTTGGATTCGGCAAAAAAAAGCGACATAATCGCCAAATTTAGCAATTCCGAAAAAGACACAGGCTCACCGGCCGTGCAAATCGCTCTTCTCACAGAGAGAATCACATATCTTACAGAGCACCTTAAAGTAAACGCAAAAGACCACTCTTCAAGACTTGGACTTCTAAAGCTAGTCGGTCAAAGAAGAAGACTTATGAGATACCTAAAGAGAAAAGACTCAAAAAAATATGCTGAAGTTATCTCCACTCTTGGCGTTAGAGACAGAGTATAATCCGCTTTACGCGCTTTTATATAAAATCCTCATCATCCCGCATTTATGCGGGCGGCTTTAGCGAGACGCAAAAAACATTTATATTCCTATTGCCAATACAAGTAAACCCCATATTGGCGCATAGCGTCAGTACTTCAAGACAAAAATAATCCTAATTAAAGTTTTCAGCTGTATAATCCTAAAAATTTAATTTGAAAGGTTTTTATGGCAACCACAGACGAAATACGCTCCGCATTGTCACAAGTGGCATACCCTGGTTTTACGAAAGACATCGTAAGCTTTGGTTTTGTAAAAAATATAGAGACGGGCGTTAAGCCTCGTATTGAGATTGAGATAACGGCGAGTTCCGAAGAGATATCCTCTATATTGAAAGAAGATATCAAAAGCAAACTTTCTCTTATTGGAGTAAGTGATTTTGAACTTATATTAAACCAGCCGCAAACCCCAAGAGAGACCTCTTCAAAGGGTAAAAACATAGCTCCGTATATCAAAAACTTTATTATGGTAAGCTCAGGCAAAGGCGGCGTAGGCAAATCCACGACAACGACAAATCTAGCGATAGCTCTTGCGATGCAGGGTAAAAAAATAGGCGTATTGGATGCGGATATATATGGTCCAAATATACCAAGGATGTTTGGCTTAACGGGAGCGCAACCGCAAGTTGAAGCAAATAGAGTAAAACCCGCTCACGCACTTGGTTGCGAGGTAATGAGCATGGGGATGCTGATGGAAGAGGGGCAATCTCTTATTTGGAGAGGGGCTATGATCATGAAAGTGATTCAGCAGCTGCTAACCGATATAGATTGGGGTGAACTAGACGCTCTTATTATCGATATGCCTCCGGGCACAGGCGACGCTCAACTGACTTTAGCGCAAAGCGTGCCGGTTACCTGCGGCATAGTCGTCACAACTCCGCAAACGGTAGCGATTGACGATGCAAAAAGAAGTCTTGATATGTTTGATAAGCTACATATTCCCCTCGGCGGTATAGTCGAAAATATGAGTGGCTTTATCTGTCCGGAAAGCGGCAAAGAGTATGATATTTTTGGCAAAGGCACCGCAACAGAGCTTGCAAAAGAGTACAAAACAACCGTTATCGCACAAATTCCTATCGAAGTAGACACTAGAAAAGGCGGAGACGAGGGTAGACCTATCACATATTACGCCCCGACATCAGAGAGCGCAAAAAGATTTCTTAAAGCGGCGGCGACTGTGTGGGCGAAGATAGAAGAGATAAACAAAAACGGCGGAGCCTCAAACGAGACTATTCAACCAACAATAGGATTGGATGGCAAAACAAGTGCGTGCAGCTCCAGCGGCGGCGAAGAGTCACACTCGCACTCAGGCGGTGGTTGCGGTTGCAAATAAAGCCACTGATGTTATGCACAAGCACGAGCAAAGCCCGTGCTTGCGGCAGGGGCTATTCGCCCCTTGCATCCCCCTAAAGCTACCGGCTTCGCCGGAGAAATAAAATGCGCAAAGCAAAATCTGCCGCAAATGCGGCTAGCTTCAGCAGCTCAGCGCCAGCGTAGCAACGGCGGGCTTTGCCCGTCGTTGCGTGCTACCCAGTATATTGTTCCAGCTCCAAACACCGTATTAAAATCATTTAGGGCACCTCTAAAAAACTATGTTTTTTCATAATGCGTTTAGTAGCAAAGCCAATGATTATAGGCTTTGTATAATTTTAAAAAGTGGAAAATGAGAGTTTTTAGAAGTGCCCTTAACATACTCATAAATTTATCCAGCGCAGATTCTTTAACATCGATGGTTAGCAGCATCTTCGACCTCTTATTTGAAATTAATTTGCCTATATTACAATAACGTCTCCACAAGCTCCCTTGCGATTTTCTGATAATGCTCTTTGCACTCCTCGTCGGCGTGCGCCACAGGCGGCATACCCTCGTCGCTAAGCTCTCTTATTTGCATCAAAAACGGGATTTGTCCTAATAGTTTTATACCGTAGGTTTTGGCTAGCACTTCTCCGCCGCCGCTTCCGAAGATGTCGTATCTGATTTTTGTATCTGGAGCCACAAAGTAGCTCATATTTTCTACTATTCCGGCAATCGGCACTTTAATATCCTGAAACATCCGTATCGCGCGGCTCACGTCGTCGGTTGCCACGGCTTGCGGGGTTGTCACCAAAATACCCGCTGATATTTTCATCTCCTGAGCAGTGGTAAGCTGAATATCGCCCGTGCCAGGGGGCATATCGATGACAAAAAAATCAAGCTCTCCCCACTCTACGTCTTCTATTAGCTGTACAAGAGCGTTTACGGCGACAGAGCTCCTCCATACTAGCGGGGTGTCTGGGGTTGGGGTTGTGATACCTACCGACATTATTTTTATTCCGTAGTTTTCGCTTGGGATTATCTTGTCGTTTGCGCTCCATTTGAGCGTTTCATCCCTGATATTGAGTAGTCTTGGAATGTCGGGACCGTAGACGTCGGCGTCCAGTATTCCTACTCTTTTGCCCATTTGAGCTAGAGCCACAGCTAGATTTGCGCTAACGGAGCTTTTGCCTACGCCGCCTTTGCCGCTTGTGACGGCTATGACGTGTTTGGCGAATGAGGCTCTATTGTTTGGAGACTCAAATGTTCCGTAGGTTATTGGTTTTTTAGGAGATTGATTCATTTTTTGCCTCTTTTATTGCATTTTCTATTTTTCTTAGCGCGCGTTTTGCTTTTATTTGCCACTCTTCTATTGGGTCTGCGGCTTTTTGAAATCTCGCCGCCAACTCGTCATATATCGCGATTCTGGTGCTAAAAAGCTCTTTTATAAGCTCCAAAGCCTCTCCCATACGCCCCTCTTGTTTTGCTATTTTTAGTATTTCGCCAAACATTTTATGATTATCCGTCAGCTTTACCTCAACTCCCAGCTTCTCGGCGACGCCTCTTAGTTCAAAGGAGGAGATATAAACGCCGCTATAATCCGCCCCTAAAAGTTCGTACAGATAAAAACCAAAGGAGTTTGAGATTAAATTTTTATTATTATCATTAGCAATATCCATCACAAGCCTTTTTTACTTTAATTTTAGCGCTTTTACATGATTTTATCTTAACCAAAAAAATATGAAAATACAAATCAAAATACGTTTCCAAGCTTTAAGTTCAACAATCAAACGCTTTTTTGAAACAGCGCCGCTCTTTTGTTTTCAAATAAAAAATCATAATAACTTAGGTTGGTAAAATTAAGACTTCATTAAGATAAGTTTACATAGAATTTGTTTCTTTGCAAAAAAAGCAAAACGAATGGTTACAAAGATTAAAAAAAGGAGCGTTTATGAGGAAGTTACTGGTGTCACTGTGTCTATTTTCTTCAGTTGCAATCAATTCCCTTTTAGCGGATAATATTACCATCTCCGCCAAAGAAGCAAAAGAGTTGCTAGGCAAACCCGGAGTTGTTTTCGTAAGCGGCGATAACGCCGATGTTTACAACTTAAATCACGTCGAGGGTTCTGTAAATATGGACGCTCACCACCTTCACCATTCAGATATTACGGGGGATATGCACTGTGCGCCGCTTTATATGTGTCCGGACGAAGCTGAGAAATTTATCGGCTCAAAGGGCATTGACAATAATACTATGGTCGTAGCCTACGACGACTTTAAAGGTCCAAACGCTTCGGGCGTATGGCACTATTTCAAAAGCTTTGGGCATGACAACGTAAGATTTGTAAACGGCGGCATAGCGCAACTTAGAGCGGAGGGCGTAAAAATAGTAAAAGGAACGGAGCCTAAAGCGACTCCAAAAACTTTTAAAATAGACCCAAAAAAAATCAATCATAAAATGTCCGTAGATAAACATGAAGTGCTTAAAGCGGTAAAAGATATTGAAATTAACGGGGATAAGTCCAAATACGTCATTATAGATTCAAGAAGAATTGAAGAGATTATAGGCGTTTCAAAATTGGACAACGTAGCTAGAGGCGGACATATTCCAAACGCAAAATTTATAGAGTGGACGCATTTTAGCGACGCTACAAAAAAATTCTCTTACAAAACGCCCGAAGAGATGCAGGCTATTCTTGATAAAAACGGCGTAACAAAAGATAAAATAATTTATACATATTGTCATGTTGGAGCCGGAAGAAGCTCCTATATTATGACTGTACTTGAAAAATTAGGCTATAAAAACGCAAAGGTCTATGTCGGTTCTTGGGATGAGTGGGGCAATGACTGGAATATGCCGATAAGACGATGAGGGAGAAAGTAACAATGGTAAAAACAAGAAGAGATTTTTTAAAAGCATCGGGTCTAACAGCGGCGCTTGTAGCGGGGCAGGGTTCGCTATTTGCAAAAACAAACGTTATGAAAGTGGAAAACGCTAAAGAGGCGTATCCAAATGCAAGTTTTACAGAAAACCTGTACAGAAACGAGTTTAACTTTACATACGGCAAAAAAGAGGAGCACGGTTTTGCATACCACTGCGTAAACTGTCAAGGTAACTGCGCATGGGAAATCTGGTCAAACAACGGCGTGGTGACAAGGGAAAACCAATCCGCAAGATATCCGGTAATTAGTCCAAGCACGCCGGATTTTAACCCAAGAGGCTGTAATAAGGGCGTGGAACACTCTCAGGTAATGTATGAAAAAGATAGAGTTCTATACCCAATGAAAAGAGTGGGCGCAAGGGGCGAGGGCAAATGGAAAAGAGTTAGCTGGGATGAGGCGACTACGGAAATAGCTCAAAAACTTTACGACAATATGATAGACCCTAAAAAAGGACCGGGAAGTATCACGGTACACGCCGGAACAGGGCTTTTGACTGAGGGCAGAAGAGGCGGGCCTCTTAGATTTTCAACGCAACTAGGAGCGGTAAGAATCTATCCGGCTTCATATCTTGGCGATATGTTCTCAGGAGCCGCTGTGGCGTACGGCGAGGGCAACATGGGCTGTACATATGATTTTATGTATACGGTAAACGTGGCTATTATGTGGGGCGCAAACCCATCTGCGACAAGAATTCCAGATGCGCACTTTGTATGGGAAGGCAAGTATAACGGCGCAAAAATCGTTGTAATTACCCCTGAATTTAACGCCTCAGCTTCAAGAGCTCATCTATGGGTGCCTATCAAGCCGGGTACGGACAACTATCTTGCAATGAGCGTCATTAACGAGCTAATCAGCAAAAAACTATATATGCCGCAAGCAATCAAAACATATACAGACCTGCCTTTTCTTGTGAGAATGGATAACAAAAAACTTCTTAGAAGATCTGATTTTGAACATGCTAAAGATGAAAAAGAGCATCACAAATTTGACGAACAATTTTATACGTGGAATACAAAAACCTCATCTGTAGCCCTAATGCCCGGTTCTGAGGGAAGCGACCTGAAAAGCCTAAGACTAAAAGACAAAGGGTATGATATAGATCCTGCAATCGAAGGGGTTTGGGATGTAAAACTTCTTGATGGCAAAACTATAAAAGTAACAACCGTATTTGAAATGTTAAAAGCCGAAGCGGCTAAGTTTCCGGCCGAGAAAACCCAGAAATTGACAAGCGTTCACCCATCAATCGTAGAAGAGCTTGCAAGAGACATAGCTAAAGAAAAAGTAGTTGAAATAACAACGGGCTTCTCGCTAAACAAATACTTCAACGGTATCCTAAATATCTGGAATATCGCTTCAATTTGCGGTCTAACGGGTAGATATGGTCCAAGAGGCGGTCTAAACACAGAAAATGAGTTTCAGCTATCAGGTCTTGAAACGCTTTCCGGTCACGCAGGCAAATACCAAGCTAGATTTGGCTCGGGATTTTTTGGCGAATTTATGTTTGGCAACGGTATGAAAGACTTTGATAAGTACTTCACCGATGCGGATCTAAAAAGAAGCCAAGGTATCGAGAAAAAAGAGTATAAAGCGATAATAGAGCAGATGGTAAAAGATGGCAAAGCATACGCCGCCGATCCAAAAGACGCAAAAAGAGCAAAACCTTTTTGGATGCCTGAAATCGCACTTTTGGTCGCCGACTCTAGATTTAGAAGAAACAAGGGTGTGAGCTATAGAGAAGAGTTTTTGAAACTTACTAAATACTTTGCGTATGTAGACTATAGAATGAGTGAAACGGCAATATACGCCGACATTTTGCTTCCGGCAAAATCACACTATGAAGTATTTGACCTTAGAAGCTCTCCAGGATACCATAGATTTACAAACCTTGCGCATCCTATCGCAAATATGAAACCTGTAGGAGAAGCGAAAGACGAGTGGAGCATATTTGAGATACTATCCAAAAAGCTTGAAGAGATAGCAAAAAAAGGTCCTGTTCAAAAAGTAAAAGACCCGAAATTTACAAGAGACGGCGTAAGGGAACTTGATAAGTTTCATCTCGAGTATACAAACCACGACGAAGAGTCGGAGGGCAACCTTGAGCCTTATCTTGGAACCGACAAAATGGCTATTGAGGCGGCTCTTGACAAGTGCGAGCAGTATGCGCCTTATACGATAGAAAAGATGAAAAAATCGGGCGGCTTCTTGGTTTTAAACGAAAAAGCGGCAAAAACTTCTCCTCTTTATGCGGATAGACCGTTTAACTCATGGGAAGACCAGATGTTCAAATTTGAGAGATTTGAGACTATGAGCGGTAGACAGACGTTTTATGTTGACCATGAGATGTGGATAAAGCTAGGTGCGACGGTCAATACGGCTAGAGAAAATATCGCCCCTGTGACAAAATCATTTCCGTTTACAATGCTAACGCCTCACGCTAGATGGTCGATTCACGCCAACTACAAAAACTCTAAGTTTCTTATGAGACTCCAAAGAGGGAAGCCATGGATAGCGATAAACGATAAAGTCGCAAAAATAAAAGGAATTAAAGACGGCGACGACGTAAGAGTCTATAACAATCTTGGTCAATTCTTTGCAATGGCGAAAGTATCACACTCTGCGCCGATGGATTCACTAGTTATAGAAGACGGCTGGGAGCCGAATATGTTTCGGGGAATGAGAGGACCAAACGATGTGGTGCCTACGTCTCTAAACCTACTTGAAATGGCGGACAACTGGGGACATCTCAAATTTGGCGGTCTTTGGGACGGTAACCAATACGCATACGACGCAGCCGTAAACATCGAAAAAGCTAAAAAAGCTTAAGGGGAGAAATTATAAATGTCAGAAATGAAAGCACCAAAAAGACAGCTTGCAATGGTTATGGATCTCAATAAATGTATCGGCTGTCAAACTTGTACCGTAGCTTGTAAAACGCAGTGGACAAATAGAAACGGAAGAGATTATATGTATTGGAATAACGTCGAAACATTCCCAGGAGAGGGGTATCCAAAACAGTGGAGAACCTCGGGTGGGGGTTTTGACAAAGAGGGCAATCTAAAAGAGGGGGTAATTCCTGAAATAGAGACGGGCTACGGCACTCCGTGGGATTTTAACCACGAAGATTTGGCAAAAGGCGTAGAGTTTAAGTCAAACGTCGCTCCTATTTGGGGACCAAACTGGGATGAAGACCAAGGTGCGGGTGATTTCCCATCTGATAACTACTTCTTTTATATCCCAAGAATCTGCAACCACTGCGACAATCCGGGGTGTCTAGCGTCTTGTCCAAGAGACGCGATATTTAAGAGAACTCAAGACGGCGTTGTGCTTGTAGACCAAGAGAGATGTCAAGGTTATAGATTTTGTATAGCGGGTTGCCCTTACAAAAAAATCTACTTTAACCCAAAAATCTCAAAATCAGAAAAATGTATTTTCTGCTTTCCTAGGGTCGAAAAAGGGCTTCCACCGGCGTGCGCGCAACAGTGCGTGGGCAGGATTAGATTTGTGGGCTTTTTGGATGATGAAGAGGGGCAAGTATACAAATTGGTCAAAAAATATAAAGTAGCTCTTCCTCTAACGCCGGAGGCGAATACGGGACCAAACGTGTACTATGTGCCGCCTATTGCGGGACCGCTTAAGTTTGACGCAAACGGCAAACCGATAGAGGGAAGCGACAGGGTTCCACCCGAGCAGCTAGAGGCGCTGTTTGGCAAAGAAGTTCACGCCGCCATTAAGACGCTAAACGATGAAATGGAAAAAAGAAAAGTAACCGGAAAATCTGAGCTTCTTGACCTTTTAATTGCGTACAAACATGCGGATATGTTTAGACTAGACGCCGGTTATTACGCACATCACAATAATTCGCTAAAACCGATAGACCATAGATATGACGCGGGCAAATTTACATCATTTAAGGCGGTGCACTAATGAATAAAACTGTTAAACTACTGACGCTAACGGCGCTTGCAGGCGTTAGCCTCGCCGCCGCCGATTATATTGGCGCCGCTAAAACGGATAAAATAGACGCTTCAAAAATAAAGCTTGAAAGCGTAACGCTATATCCGCAAACAACTATCGGCAACAACGATAAAGAGACTACGGCAAAAACAAAAGGGTTAAAAGCTCTTGAGGCAAAAGCGGGAGTCGCTTTTAACGATAAAGAGATGGTAGTGGTTGTAAAATATAAAGACGACACAAACTCCAAACAGAGCCTAAAAAGCGTCAAAGCTTTTGGAGATGCGGTGGCTATTCAGTTTCCAACATCTTGTATGGAGACCGATAAGCTTCCTTATATAGGCATGGGAAGCGAAGGAAGAGCGGTAAGCGTGCTATTGCAAAAAAATGTGGAAGCCTTGTACCCCTCTAGTCAAAGCACCGATGTGACCATGCAGCAGGCGAGACAAAATCTAAACCTATTCGGCGATGATTTGAAGAAAAAAGAGGCGGCTCAGAAAGTTTTTGGTAATGCAAAATACAACAAAGTGTTTGTTTCCGAGGGCTTTAGGACAATGACAGAGGTCAAAGACGCCAAAAATTACGAAATGTCTATGAGCTACAAAAGCGGCGAGTGGACGGCGGTGTTTAAAAAACCGCTTAACGACGAATACTCAAAAGCATGTGACGCAACCCCTATGGCTATAGCTATATGGGACGGAGCCAAAGACGGTAGAAACGGAACCAAATGGCTGTCAAACTGGACGCCTATCAATATGACGGGTAGTGCAAAAGCAAAAGCGGACATAGCAAAAATCACAGAAAAATCAAAAGGCAACGCTGCTAACGGCAAAAAACTAGCGGCTGATAATTGCGCAGCGTGCCATACAATGGGCGACGCGAAAGCTCCAATGGAAAATATGGCTCCCGAGCTTTCAAATATTGGCGGATACTCTACGGCGGCGTACCTAAAAGAGTCTATGACGGCTCCTAATGCGGCTATAGTTTTGGGGCATAACAAAAATGCGCATCCGGCGACTCCTTGGTATAACATAGACGACAAGGGCGTTAAAACTTCAACCATGCCGGCTTTTGATTATCTAAAACCCGCTGAATTAGATGATATAGTGGCGTATCTACAAACTCTAAAGACGGGGGTAAAGTAACATGAAAAAGCTGTTCTTGTCATCAATATTTGCGGTTTTCGCCGCAACTTCTTCTTTTTGCGCCACAGAAGTCAAAGATGCGGCGCCAATGGCGGGAGAGGTGGAGAAAAAGGGATTTTTGGTTACTGAAGAGTGCGTAAAAAAAGGCTATTTCAAAGATTGTAGGCTAGACACCACAGCTACAAGTCCGATGGCTTTATATGTTCACTCCGAGGGCACTATGTACAGACTTGATGCGGCGGGCATATCTATGCATGAACTAGACGAGGGTTTTGGTAAAAACAACATAACCGTCATAGGAAAGCTAGAAAAAGACAATACAATTAAAATCAGAGCCTACAAAGCTCCGCCTCCTGAGGGTAAATCCTTTTTTAAAGGTTGTTTATAATGCAACGTAGCCGCAAGAAACTTTGCCTCTTGCGGCAAATTTAATTTTTATTTTTTATCCTCTAAGGTTTTTATCTATGGACAACAAACAACGAGCTTTCATATACGCTTTTCTTTCAACGGTTTTTTCTGATAAACTCTCAAAAAAGAGCATTCAAGATTTGAAAGATAACCCTGATTTTTTAGATTTAATTGGAGAAAATGCAAGAAAATTTTTTGATGATAACGACGTGGAGACGCTTGATGAAGAGCTAAATATAGACTTCACAAGCGCATTTTTGGCAAATTCACATCCGGCGGAGTCTTCTATCATGGATGCAAAATATCAAATATCGACCGGTCTTGAGAATCCGGTAATGAATTTTTATATAGGCAACGGTTTTGATATAAACCTCAATAATACAAATCTTCTCACCCCCGACCATATAGCGATAGAGCTTGGTTTTATGCAAAATCTAACGCTTGGAGAGGATGTCCAAACGCAAAAAGAGTTTATGAAAAAACATATCCTAAAATGGATGGTACCATATTTTTTAGGAGCCAAAACGCTTGTGGAGACCCCTTTTTATCTTGACTTTTTGGATTTTGCGACAGAGTTTTTGCTTTCCGACTACGAGTCTTTGAGTGTCTAATTTTGCGCTCTTTATCGAGCCGCTAAAGTGTCTAAGAAACGACTACGCCGCAAATGAGTGCATAATCTGCGCGGATGTATGCCCCGAGAAAGCTATAACCGTAAAAAGAAATAAAATAACCTTTGAAGAAAATCTCTGTACTCTCTGCCACGCTTGTGTCGGCGTTTGCCCCACAGAAGCCGTGGAAAGCGAAAAATTTGAACCAAATATTTTTATCGCAAAAGAGATTAGCATTGAAAATAACGAGCTAAAACAAAAACTTCTCAGCAATAATCTAAAACTCTCCTGCAAGGAACTTGGCGTCTGCCTAAGCGTATTTGACGAATCACATCTAATTACGCTCGCCCTTAAAAGCGCGCGTAAAATAAGCGTCGACATTAGTCCGTGCGCCGAATGCGACTTAAACAAAGAGTCCAAACTAAAAAATGCGATAGACCTTTCGCTGGGAGTCGCAAATAGCTTTTTGGAAGAGTTTGCAAATAAAAATATCGAAATTGTCTCTCAAAAAGCGGCGGATAGAAGAAACTTTTTTAAGACGATACTAAAACGCTCCGTTAACGCTATAGAGGAGTATGAAGAAAAACCTCAAAAGCCAAAGACAAAACTGCCGCTAAAAAGAATACTGCTCAAAAACGCCATAAAAGACGCGCTTGAGGAGACAAACAGATTTGTCCAAAACGACTACCCGTTTAGCGTCTCAAAGACAATTGATAAGAACTGCACAAACTGCAAAGCGTGCGTCGAGTTTTGCCCGACAAACGCACTTTTTTACTCAAACGACTTCTCAAAAATCTACTTCCAAAGCGGAAAATGCGTCTCTTGTGACATCTGCAACGATATATGCGCCCCAAAATCATTTACGGACGGCTTTGAGCGCGATATGTCGATGTTTGCTTTTGACAAAGCGAGCGCGGTTATAGAACACAACCTCATAATTTGCCGCTCCTGTAAGCTAGCCTTTTCATCAAAAGAGGGCGAAGAGATATGCCCGCAATGTGAAGAGTACAACAATGACTTTGCGTATATGTTTGTGACCGCCGAGGAGTTGGAGAGAGGGGTGTAGCCCCTTTTGTAGTTCAAGGCTTTATTGCAGGGAACTTCTAAAAACCTCTTTTAGAACTCCCAACCCTCCCTTTTCTCGATTTTAAAAAAATCTTATTTCAATTCTTATTGACTCATCTTTCGCACCTATCTAGGAGAATAGGTGACTATAATGTGGTGAAACTGGGCACATATATCATTTTCTATTTTATTTGATATAATGAAATATGGCAAAAATAGATGAACTCAAAGAAATCAAATCAGATTTAAAAGAGATTTTTAAAGCGTTGCTTTATATGATTTTGGCACTATTAAGTGCTATTGTAACGCTTATATATAATGTATTGACAAATAGTGTTCCTCCACATTTGATTATTTTGGGAGGGATAGGGCTAATCGTAGTTTTCTTAATAGTATTGTATACATTAAAAATTTGGAATAAAATGCAAGAGATTAACGAGGAGATGAGAGATGCAACTTAATATTATATTGGGATACGGTTTGGCGGTTGCAACAGCTGTTCTAATTGTTTGGTTTTTCAAAAAACTCACAACTGATAAGCATAGTCATTCGCTCACGCACTGATAGAAATATTTTTTCGTTCTTGCTCTCCTGAGGCTGTGAAAGAATCCACCGCGCTTTCCAGTCTCTCCCCCCGCCCCCCCCAACGCCATTGACTTAAGAAAATTGTCATTTCTACGAAAGCGGGAATCTAGGGGGATTGTCACGTCGATATTGGTGTTTCTATGGATTCCCGCCTACGCTGGAATGACGAAATTTGGCGTTGATACGCTTAAGTCAATGGCGTTGCCCCCCCTTTTTTTTATTTTCCAACATTTTTGGCTATGCTGTTCAAGCTTATTTTTTGATATTTCGGTTACAATTTTAAAGGTTAAATTTAAAGCTTTTTTAGGAGAGAGTATGTTTGGTTTGTATGACAAAAAAGCGTATCAATTGCTCAAAAAATACTCTGATAAAAAAGATATGACGGAGTGGAACGAGTATAGAGAAAAAACCGAAAATCAAAAAATAAACTTAAGATTTGAACATCTTGGACGGTTTTATCTTAAAAACGCCAACTTAAAAAATATAGACTTTAGGTTTGCTCGGCTAAACGATGTGAATATGCTTGGCGCAGACGTAGAGAATGCAAAAATAGACGCTTTTTTAAACTATCTATTCTTGTTTTTATGTAACCACTCACCTACATGCCAAAAAAGTTGATTTTGACCTAGATAAGCGTCAAAAAGCACTCATTTTGAAGTCAAATTTGGCAAAAACTAAGCAAAATAATTAAAAATTAAGAGGTAGGTGAGTGGTTACAAAAATTCAAAGAGTACAAACCTAGATTTTTACATATAGATGTAACCTATTTGCCTAAGTTAGATCAAAAGAGCGCCTGACACCCATTTACTATTCAATTGTACCAAAATCCCCTACAAACAAACCACCCCCTCACCCCCAAGCAAAGCCTCCACCGTATCGAGCGCATTACCCACCTTACCCACCATAAGACTACCTTGAAGCCCATAAAACTCCAAACAAGCCCCGCACGAATATATCTCCACGCCATCATTTTCAAGTTTTTTCAGAGTCTTTGCCACATCTGCGCACTCCGCTTTTGCCGTCAAAAACACGCCGCTGTTTACGAAGATGATTTTTTGCGGTTTTTGGGTTGCGCTTAGCATGGCGGTCAAAAATCCTCGTATTAGCTTTGCGCCTAACTCCTCGTTGTCGCCTATGTGGTCGCTTTTGACAAAGACTACTTTTCGCCCCGTGTTTTGGGCGGGTTTTATCTCGCATTTGTAGCCTTTTACCGCCGTTATGATGTATTCGCCGTTATCTGTGTTTTTGATGTCCGGTTCCAAGCCGCTTTGGCGCAAAAATCTGCATACGTTTTCTTTTGAGATTTCGCTATTTAGGAGTATCTCAAATACCCCCTCCTCGCCCAAGGCTTCTACGCCCTCTTTTGTCATGATTACCGGTTTTGGGCATTCCATGTCTCTTGCGTCTATTTTCATCTTTTCTCTCCTTGTACATTGTATTGATGTTATGCGCCAAAACGAACTCGTCCGTTTTGGCGGCAAGGACATAAATGTCCCTGCACCCCCTACTAAAGCTACGAAAACTTTCGTTTTCGAGAATTATATGGGTTTTTACGCTCTTTTTTTACAAAAGTGCGTAAGATTGGTTAAAAACTCTTTTTTGCTCTATATTTTCGATGTCATCCCATCTATCTAGGTACTCCAGATAGTTTATCGCGTATTTGCGACTTATGCCAAGAGCCTCTTTGACGCTTGCGACGGTTGCAAATCCATCTTTTTGTATTAGCGTTCTTATCTCTTGGAGTACGGCTTGAAGCGATTTTGCGCTTATGAAGTGGTTGTGCGCTAGGCGGACGGCTTTTTGTGAAGAGCAGAGTTTTTTTAGGATTTCGTCGCCAAAAGCTCTGTCTATATCTAGTTTGTCATAGATGTTGTAAGGAGCCTCCGGCATAAAATCACTACTCTCAAGAGCCGCCAAGACTATATCTGTAAGCTCTTTGCACAAATCTCTATTTTTGTTTTCAGTCAAGGAGTATAAACCGTTGTTTGAGGTGATGACTCCCTCGGCTTCTAGCTGTGCAAAAGCGATTTGGGCTAGGTACTCGCTAGCCCATGAGAGCTTTTGTTTTACGGATTTTGGTGCCAGAAGTGCGGCGGGATTTTTGGCGTATATCTTTTTTAGCTCTAGCGCCAAAGCGTCCAGCGAGTTTTGCGGATATAGTACCTTATCTTTTTCATCTACGATTACGCCATCCATACCGCTCGCTATTTCAAGAGCCTCGGCATACCCTATCCCAAAACGTTGTTCTGAGCAGATTAGCCCAAATCCTGTTTTGTGTGCGCTCATCAGTGCCGCAAAAGCTTTTTTCAGCTCCTTTTTCTCCAGCGCCGCCAAAAGAGCCTCTCGCTGACTCTTTTTGAGAGGATCCGCCACCACTCCTATCGCTACGCCTCCGCCCACTGTGTGAGATGAGTTTCTTAGCACAAAAGGCTCGCCGTAGACCAAAAACATATTTTTATCAAACTTCAGAGTCGCCGTTATTCGCCCTTCATCTTCGCTTATTACAAACACTCTGCAGGCAGCCGCGTCGGCGCCAAAAAAAGCGGTTAGTTCGCTTAGGTGTTTTACGTTTGTCTCCGGCTTTTTGTGGATTACGACATCTATGTCTTTAAATCCCCTCATAAACCCTTTTTTGGTGAGGAGCATCCCTTTTTTGATTTCGTTGTGGCTTACGTCTGATAGATTTATCGCCGTTCTCTGTCCTTGCGTCGCCTTATCCACCGTTTTGTTGTGAGTCTGTATCGAGCGCGCTTTGACGCTTTTTTGGATTTGGGGGATGTACAGGGGCTCTTTTGCGCTTATCTCTCCGTCTAGTAGCGTACCTGTGACGACGCACCCCGCACCTGCCACGCTAAACACTCTGTCGATATAGAGTCTTGCCAATCTATTTGTCTGCGCGGGTTTGCTTTTTAGAGAGAAGAGATAGTTTTTTAGCTCCTCTTTTTGCTCTTTTTTTTTGACACTAAAGGGAAGTATGGAGAGCAAGCTTAGATTTTTGTACTCGCCCAAAAACTCTATCGTCTCCGACTTTCTGCGCTCCATCGTCTCCTCATCCGCCAAATCAGATTTGCTCAAAACCGCTATCACACCCAGAGATTTTATCGAATCCAAAATCAGCAAATGTTCGCGCGTCTGCTCCTTTGCCCCCTCGTTTACGTCTATCACGATAAGCACATAGTCAAACCCAAAAGCACCGCCAATCATCGTCTTTACAAGCTTCTCATGCCCCGGCACATCGATAAAAGAGATTTCATTATCCCCGTCATCCATCGACGAAAAAGATAGCTCTATCGTAATCCCCCGTCGCTTCTCCTCGGGTGTAGCGTCTCCCTCAAAGCCTGTTAGCTCTTTTATTATCGTCGTTTTGCCGTGGTCTATGTGTCCGGCGGTTCCTATGATTACTCTATTCATAGCGCAAGAGAGTTTAATAGCCTTGTCACGCTCTCTATGTCGTCCTCCATGATAGTGCGAACGTCAAGTAGTACGCTCTCATCTTCCACTCTAGCAATTACGCCGCCCTCTCTCAGCGCTTTTATGAGTTTTTGCGGTTTTTCGCGCGAGATGATACGAATCGCCACAGAGCCTATCTTCTCCTCAGGCAGAGAGCCGCCGCCCACATACGCAGCGACTTTTACTATCTCAAACTTTGATTTATCATCTAGCTTTTCCATCATATCAGACGCTTTTTGTGTTAACTCTTTATCATCCATGCTTAACATCCCAATAGCCGGAATATTGCGCTTATCGCCAAAGGCGTATTCGAGCATCGTCTGCTCCACAATCGCAAGGGTGAGTTTATCGCATCGAAGCATTCTAAGAAGCTGATTTTTTTTGAGCTTGTCGATAAGAGCTTTTTTGCCTAGAATTATCCCCGCCTGAGTTGCGCCAAAGAGCTTATCGGCACTAAAACTCACAATTGAGGGCGAGCTTTTGAGAATCTCATAAATATCCGCCTCTTTGTTGGCAAACTCCATCTTGCTCTTAGTCAAATTCGCACTTCCAAGGTCATAATAATCAATAAGTCCCTTGTCTTTGGCAAGCCCCGCAATATCCTCAAACGCAACCTCTTCGACAAAGCCGTTTATCGTGAAGTTTGACCTATGCACTTTCATCAGTACTCTTGTCTTTTCGCTTATGGCGTTTTCATAATCAGCTAGCCTTGTTTTGTTGGTGGCGCCGACCTCTTTTAGCTTTGCGCCGCTGTTTGCCATCACCTCGGGAATCCTAAAACCGCCGCCTATCTCTACAAGCTCGCCTCTGGAGACCACGCACTCTTTGTTTTTTGCAAAAGTGTTTAATACCAAAAACACAGCCGCCGCATTGTTGTTGACAAGCAGTATATCCTCGCATCCAAACAAGAATTTTGCAAGCTTTGTCAAGTGTCCGTATCTATCGTCTCTTTTGCCTAGCCTCGCGTTATACTCCAGATTTGAGTAGCCAGACGAACACAAAGAGGCGTATTCAAGCGCTTTTTTTGAGATTGGCGCCCTGCCTAAGTTTGTGTGAATGACAACCCCTGTCGCATTGATTAGAGGTCTAAAAGTAGGCGTTAAAAGAGCTTCGTATCGCTTGATTATTTCAGACTCTATATCGCTGGCGTCAAGCGAAGTAGCGCCCTCTCGGATTTCATCTAGCAAGCTTTTTGCAATCTTTTTCACAGACTCCGTATTTAGCCCCTCAAACCTCTTTGATTCTAGTAGTTTGCCTATCTGCGGCAATTTTTTTAGCTCTTCACTCATTGCTTTAAGTCTCGTCTAGTTAAAATATACTTTACTTTTACCATTTGATTGATGCTCACATTTTAGGCAAAGCCCAAAATGAGGTCTTCAGCAGACAGCTCTCGCGGCTTGCCGCTCTTTTGGAAGATATGCTCCTCTGGTGGGGACCGCGGGCTTCAAACCCGTTGAACGGCTCGGTGCCGACGCTGTTGGTAGGTTCGATTCCTACATCTTCTCGCCAATTCACCTGATAATCAAATCCCTCTCACCCTTTTGTTTGCAAACCCCGATAACCACGCTTTTGGCATACCCCGCATCTACCAGCTCTTTTATCGCCTCATTTGCGTGTCTCTCATTGACGGCAAAGACTAGTCCGCCTGATGTTTGAGCGTCAAAAAGTATCATTTTTAGCTCTTCGTCGATGTCGCCCATCTCTATTTTGGGAGCCAAAAAGTTTCTGTTTTTGTAGCTTCCGCCGCATATTAGCCCCATTTTGGCGTATTTCATAGAGCCTGAGAGCAGCGGTATGCTAGAGGAAAAAATCTCAATAGAGACGTCGCGACTCATCTCGCTTAGGTGTCCGAGAAGTCCAAAACCTGTGATGTCCGTGCAAGCGGAAGCGTTGTATTTGAGGGCTATGCGCGAGGCTTTATCGTTTAGCTTTAGCATCGCCTCTATCGCCTCTTTTTGCTCTGAATCATCACACATATCCGCCTTCATAGCCGTAGACAACACCCCTATCCCAAAAGGCTTGACGGCGATTAGTACGTCGCCCTCTGTCGCTGTGGAGTTTTTGAGGATTTTCGCCGGATGCAAAGTCCCCGTTGCACTAAGACCATACTTCATCTCCACATCTTCCACGGTGTGTCCGCCAAGCAGTGAAGCCCCCGCTTCGTCTATCTTGTTTTTTCCGCCGCTCATAATCTCTCGCAATATCTCAAGCGTCAAATTCACCTTGTCAAAGCAGACGATATTTAGAGCCGTTATAGGCTTTGCGCCCATCGCATACAAATCACTAAGTGAATTTGCCGCCGCAATCTGCCCAAACATATAAGGGTCGTCTACAATAGGCGTGATAAGGTCAAGCGTCTGAACTATCGCAAGCTCGTCGCTTAGCCTGTAAACCCCCGCATCATCCGAGGTGTCAAACCCTACAAGCACATTTTTGTCATCACGAGAGGAAAAAGAGGAAAAGAGTTGTGTTAGATCCGCCGGACCCATCTTTGCCGCTCAGCCCGCCGCTTTTACAAACTGCGTTAATCGTATTTTAGCGTCCAATATTTGCCCTTATTATTTAATCTCTTCGGTGGCATAACCCACTTTTTTTACCGCATCAGCCAAATCTCTTGTGAAGTTAAGTTATAGCCAATTTGTCTCAAAAGAGCCATCGCCAAGTCACTCATACGCCAGAGACTGCAGATAAAGAGTTGGACAGAATGGTTTTAAAGCTTTATGGGGTGGATGCAAGCGACTTAAGCTAGAAGCTTTGAGTCGCTAAAACTTGCTACTATCTATCTCAATCACAGTATGCACATTGCCCCTTGGTTCAAAATCAAATGTTAGTTTCATCCATTTTGGAGCGAGTTTGGCGTATAGTGTGTCAAATATTTCGTTTGCGACGTTTTCGTGAGAGATATGCTTGTTTCTAAAAGAGTTGACATATAGTTTGATAGCTTTTAGCTCCACCACCCATTCGTTTGGCGTATACTCAATGCGTATCTCGCCAAAATCGGGGTAGCCGCTTCTGGGACACAAAGCGGTAAACTCTGGTAGGGTGATTTTGATGACGTAATTTTTTTTGTGTTCGTTTGCCCAAATCTCTAGGTCTTTTGAGACGTCAAAACCTTCTACTATCTGCTCTCCGTACTTCATCTACACATCCAAATGTTTTACATCTTTTGCGTGTTCTTCGATATATTTTCGTCTAGGCTCGACCTCGTCGCCCATAAACAGCGTAAATATACCGTCCGCTTCTTGACTATTTTCGATAGCGACTTTTACAAGTCTTCTATTTTCAGGATTCATCGTAGTCTCCCAAAGCTGGTCAGGGTTCATCTCTCCAAGACCTTTGTACCTTTGGATATATGCGCCTTTTTTTGCGGAACTCTCCACGCTTTCAAGCACCTCAAAAGGGTCTTTACCCTCTAACAACGATAGATTTTTCTCTTTTAGCTTGTTGAAGACGTGTATCGCTTCGGCAAATAGATGGTTTGAGAAGATATTGTCATCTATGATTATCTCTTCCAGTCCCGCATCTGTTTGGACAAATAGATGGATTTTTTCTTCGTTTATCGTCTTTGAGAGGATATTAAACCCTATTTTTTTGATATAGACATCAAGGTCGGCAAACAGCTCTTCGTTGTTTAGAGCAAGCAACTCCTCATTTTCTATCATTCTTTTTACTACCTGCACTAGAGAGTATCTTTTTTTGAGCTCTTCCAAAATATCTTTGTAGTACGCCGTAGCTCTCAAAATATCTTTTATCTCTTTATAATCTTTCTCATCCGCTCCTAGCGATTCTATGCCGTTTTCTATCAAAAATTCGTTTAGGGCTTGCCCATCCTTTAGGTATATCTCTTTTTTACCTTTTTTGTACCGATAAAGCGGCGGTTGGGCTATATATACATTTCCGTTTTGCACAAGCGGATTTAAGAATCTATAAAAGAAGGTAAGAAGCAGGGTTTGGATATGACTGCCGTCTACGTCCGCGTCGGTCATGATGATGAGTTTTCCGTATCTGAGCTTTTCATTGTCAAACTCATCGCCTATACCTGTGCCAAGAGCTGTAATGATATTTTTGATTTCGTCAGATTTTAGGATTTTTTCTAAGCCTGATTTTTCAACGTTTAGAATCTTTCCTTTTAGCGGCAAAATCGCTTGAAATACCCTATTTCTCCCCTGCTTAGCGCTTCCCCCCGCAGAGTCGCCCTCCACTAGATAAAGCTCTGTGATAGAGGAGTCTTTGCTTTGACAATCCGCAAGTTTTCCCGGAAGCGTTCCCACAGACATAGACTCTTTTTTTCTAGTCAAATCCCTAGCTTTTTTGGCGGCTTCTCTACCTTTTGCGGCTAGAAGAGCTTTGTTCATAATAGCTTTGGCTTCTATCGGGTTTTCTTCAAAGTATTTTGTTAGCTTGTCGTATGCGAGTTTTTGAACCAAAGGTCTTACATAGCTACTTCCAAGCTTACCCTTTGTCTGCCCCTCAAATTGCGGCTCCGGCACGCGAACAGAGATTATCGCTACAAGTCCTTCTCTTACGTCGTCGCCGGTTACTTTTGTATCTTTTTCTCTAGCGTTTGCGTTTGCTTCCACATACGCCGTAATCGCTCTTGTAAGCCCCGCTCTAAAACCGCTTTCGTGTGTTCCACCGTCGGCTGTTTTGATGTTATTTACAAAGCTTAGGACTTTTTCGTCATAACTTTCATTGTACAAAAGCGCTATATCCGCTTCTATATCTTCAAGTTTATCGCTAAAAGAGACTGTTTTGGTTAGAGAGGTTCTAGCACTTATATCTTCGACAAATTGAGCTATACCGCCCTCAAATTTGTAAACTTCTTTTACCCCGTTTCGCTCGTCGCTTAAGGTAATAGAGATTTTTGGATTTAGGTAAGCTAACTCTTTAAATCTTTTTGCAAGTATCTCAAACTGAAAATCTACCGTTTCAAAGATAGTACCATCCGGCCAAAACTCTACCGTAGTGCCGTTTTTTCTAGTGTTTCCGGTGACGCTTAAGATATTTTGAGGAATCCCTTTTTCAAAATCTTGTTCGTGTACTTCTCCGTTTTTGTAGATTGTGACGTGAAGTTTTGAAGATAGCGCGTTTACAACCGAGATACCAACGCCATGCAGACCGCCTGAAACTTTGTAAGTGTCTTTGTCAAACTTTCCGCCCGCATGAAGCACGGTCAAAACTACAGTCGCCGCCGATATACCCTCTGTCGGGTGAATATCCACAGGAATACCTCTACCGTTGTCTTTTACAATTGCCGAGCCTGATTTTGTTAGTATGACCTCTATTGTGTCGCAGTGTCCCGCCATCGATTCGTCTATGGAGTTGTCAACCGCTTCATAGACTAAGTGATGCAAACCGCCTATACTTGTGTCCCCGATATACATACCAGGTCTTTTGCGCACAGCCTCTAAACCTTTTAGAACCTTGATATTACTTGCGCCGTATTCGCTCATGAAACCTCTTTTTTATTCGGATGTCTTAATTATTTTCTGCCGCTTTATGCGGCTAGCTTTAGCGGCTTGTGCTGCTTAGCGTAGCCAATACGGGCTTCGCCCGTTTTGGCGTTCTATAGGAATATCGGCATAACGATTGTTATAAAATTGTCGCTTTTTAGTTCAAATGGCATATTCGGCTCATTAAAACTTGTTGTAAACTCTTTTGAATCTATATTTGATAGAAAATCTATAATAAATCTTGAGTTAAAAGCTATCTGATACTCTGATTCCAACCCTGAACTAAACTCTATCTCTGTTTTTGCTTCCATATTCTCTTCAGACAAGCTCTCAAAAATAATCGCTTCTTTTTGAATTGTCATTTTTATCTCATTTGAAATATTACTAATCTGCTTTATAGCTTCTATCACTCTATCTTTTTGAAGCGTTTGTCTATATTTTAGCTCTTTTGGAAGTATTCTGTTGTAATCAGGAAATTTTCCGTTGATTAGCTTTGTAAAAAATAGATATTGCTTTGTTTTTATAATCAAATAGTTTTGGCTATAAAACATATCTACATTGTCAAAAAACAGCTTTCCAATCTCCTGAATCGCTTTTTTTGGAATAATCATCGAAAGCTCTTCTTTGTTTTGCTCTTCTAGTTTTACAAGAGCCAATCTTTTTGTGTCCGTCGCCACTATGTTTACGCCGGTTACTTTTATATCGAGTAATGCGCCGTTTAACTCATATTTTGGATTGTTTGAGTCTATAGCTGAGCTAATTCTTTTAAATGCACTTATTAGCTTTACAGAGTTTAGTTCAACTTTTGGCAGATGTTCATATTCTGGAAACTTTGGAAACTCTTTTGCGTCAAACGTAGGCATTTTAAGCTTTGAGCCTTTTTGTTTGACCGTAATATTGTTATCGGCGTATTCTACCGTAATATCATCGTCTTTTAGATTTCTCACATAATCGGCTATTTTTTTACCGTTAGCCGTTGCAAAACCTTCGTTTATTACGTTTACGTCCTCGTTTGTTATCTTAAGACCTATTTCGTTATCCGTTCCCTTTATTGTCAAGGCTCCGTCTTTTGCCTCAATGTATATGTGAGAAGTGATTTGACTATTGTCTTTTTTTTCTATAAACGGAATGACATTTGAGAGCATCTGTTCGAAGATCGTTTTGTTAATGGTAATTTTCATCTTCACTCCTTTTATTATTAAGAAATTTTAGTAGTAGTATTAGTATGGCGTGTTTTTGTGAAAAACAACTACAAAAGCCTATGTCTAAGAGGCTTATATTAATTTGTTTATTATCCTTTTTTTTCACTTAATTCACTTATGCTTCGTTTTTGACCATAATCTTTGTTTTTAGCTCTTCTAGTTTTGTCTCAAAATCGTTGTCGTTTTTTATTATTTCGTTGATTTTTTTGATTGAGTGGCTAACCGCCGTGTGATCTTTCATCCCAAAATAAGTAGCGATTATCGGCATTGAGTTTGGAGTTAGATTTCTAGCGAGATAGATTACTATTCTTCTAGCATTTACTATTGCGCTGCTTCTTGATTTTGAGCGGATTTCGCTTGGTTTTATGTTTAGCTCTTTTGCGACTATGCCCACTATATGGTCTATTGTGACGTTTTCTCTTTTCTCTCTGAGCTGGTCTTTTAACACGTTTTTTGCAAAATCAAGCGTGATTTCTTGCCCCATCATCTTTGAAAAGGCGTTTAATTTGATGATTACGCCCTCTATTTCCCTGATGTTCTCTCCTAAAGTTGAAGCTATGTAGCCTACTACTTCGGAGTTTAGGTATATGCCGTTTAGTTCGCATTTTTTGTTGACAATCGCTATTTTTGTCTCTAGCTCGGGCGGCGATATATCGGCAATAAGACCGGATTCAAATCTGCTTTTTAACCTAGCCTCTAGCCCGCCTATCTGTTTTGGGTGTTTGTCCGAGGTCATTACTATCTGTTTGCCGTTTGATTGCAAATCGTTGAAAGTGTGAAAAAACTCCTCTTGCGTCCCCTCTTTGTTTGATAAAAACTGCACGTCGTCGATTAAAAGCGCATCGCAACTTCTATATTTGTCTCTGAATCTATCCATCGTTTGGTTGCGAAGATGCGAGGTAAAATCGTTCATGAACTGCTCAATCGTTGCGTATATGATGTTTTTTGAGCCGGTTGTTAGCTTGTTGCCTATTGCGTGCAAAAGGTGGGTTTTGCCAAGCCCTACACCACCGTAGATAAAGAGCGGGTTATAAAGTTTACCCGGTTTTTCGGCTACCGAAATAGCGGCTGTATGCGCAAATTTGTTTGAAGAGCCGACGACAAAACTATCAAATATCCAAGATGGATTTAAAATCGTACTTTTGCTTTTTTGTGATACAGAGATGGCATTTTCAAACTTTACGCCCTCTTTTTTTGATTTTTTTGCAACCCCAACCCCTACTTTTACCTCTGGCTTTATACCTGTCTGAAGCTCGAATAGATGTGCGATTTTTGCGCTGTATTTTGACTCTACCCATTTGGCTACAAAAGGGTTGGCGGCTTTGAGCACGACAAGGTCGGATTTGGAAGCTTCTTCGTCAAATATTAGCCCAAGTAGGTAGTTGTCGTACTCCATTTCGGTTAATTCTGTTTTTAGAAGTTTTCGGATAGTATCAAAAATCATTAAAAGCCCTGTGAATAACTGTGTTAAAACTTTTTTTATTCTAACCAAAAAAACATCAAAAAGAAGCCCAGAAGGTTTTATAATTCAATCTGAAAAAAGCCTTAAAGCCTTTTAAATAAGTGTTTAACAAGCTATAATTAGGCAGTAAAATTTATTCACATCGATAAGTTATTCACTGGTGTGAATAAATGTGTGAATAAAATATTTTTTTAGGATTCAAATAGTTGCTTATTTTAGGAATTGACCCCGGTACAATCAACTGCGGATACGCCATCTTACGGGTCGAAAAAAACAAAATGTCGCTTGTCGAAGCGGGACTTATCAAGATAAAAACCAGAGAGCTACAGTTTCAAATAGCCGAGCTTGTAGAGGGTATCGATATGATCTTAAAAAACAGAACAATCGACGAAGTGGCGATAGAGGATATGTTTTACGCCCACAACCCAAAAACCGTCATCAAACTAGCCCAGTTTCGCGGAGCCTTAGCACTAAAAATCATCCAAGAAATCGGCAACTTCCACGAATACACCCCCTTGCAAGTCAAAAAATCCCTAACCGGAAAAGCCAAAGCGGCAAAAGAGCAAGTAGCCTTCATGGTAAAAACGCTTCTTGGACTAAAAGAGGAGATTAGATCGCTGGATATTACGGACGCTATTGCGGTGGCTATTACTCATGCGCAGAGGGTGGGGTTACGGAGATAGATATAGTTTTCCTGATAAGGCTTTTTATGTTATTTTTAGTAACAAATTGACTAAGAGCAAAAAATGCGGAAAAACATTATTTTACAAAACAGCAACAATATAAATCCGATAAATCAAACAAAATTTCTTATTTCTGTTACCAATAGGCTTTTGGGTGATCATGCTGTTGCTTCCATTGACAACGATTGGATGCGGAGGCTTTGGCAATGGGCGGATGAGAATGGAATTGAGACTACGGATGAGTTTGATATTTTTTGTATAAGCAATGATGAGAAACGATTAGATTTGACCAATAAAAATAAAAAAATGTTATGGGAAAAAATCGAGACAATAGACTATTTGTCGGATAGAGAACGAAATGTGATTTATATGAGGTATTGGCTTGAATACTCATATGCTCAAATTGGTGCGAAGCTTATGGTGACTGACGTAAGAGCTATGCACATTCATAGTTCTGCGAAGATGAAACTGCAAAATGCCGCAAAGAATAAGCTACCTAGAGCTAAAAAAGAGCTTTTAGAGTGTCGAAGCTTATTTTTATTTCAGTTAGATTTGAATGCATTACCGAAAGAGTTGTTTTGTTTAAAGAACTTAGAATCTTTGACACTATTTTTACCGTTGAAAGAATTACATCCAGATATTGCAAAGCTAACAAATTTAAAAAGTTTATATATAATAAGCCCAAAGCTTAAAGAGTTGCCAGACAGCATAGAAAATATGAGTTCATTGGAATTAATTACTGTTTGGGATAGTGAGTTAGAAAAACTTCCAAATAATATAGCGGATATGAAGTCTTTAAGAAGTATTTGGATTATGGATAGTCAAATACAAGAATTACCACAAAATATTTTTGATAATAAGACTTTATGGGATATTAATATTCGCGGTAAATTAACAGAGTTGCCAGAAGCAAATAATTGGAAGTTTAGAGACCGAGAAGACTGGGAGCATCTATCAATAAATCTGGATTTTAGCGACAACAATTTAAAGTCGCTGCCCGCCTCATTTGCGTATTTGCAAAATGCGGATTTAAATATCAGAGATAATCCGCTTGAGATGACAAACGAGCTTTTAAAACTAATCGAAATAATGGAGTTAAACGGTTGTATGGTGGAGATATGAAAAAAAAACGTTGAGATTTTTGTAGACGAAGAAATTATAAAGTTAAAAAAAAGAGCTTGAAATACTGGAAGAGTGGCTAGAAGAGTTAACGGCGCAAAAAGCTGAGATAGAGATTGTTATTACGACGTTTAACGCTAGATATTTTGCCGAGCTCGGAGAGCTGTTGGATAGGCTTTTTGTCCTAAAGGCATCATGTTATTCGCAAGACTCCGATGATAGCGAATCATTGAAAAGCAAATATAAAGAATTTAAACAAAGTTTTGAAAATGCAAAAAATGATTCTTTGCCAATACTAGACGAGTCAAGCGAATTGGAACTCAAAAAACTATACAGAGAAGCATGCAAGCTTTGCCATCCCGACATTATGCCGTTCGACCAATACGACAAAGCTGAAAAAATATTTAAAGAACTAAGCGCTGCCTATCAGTCGAAAGATATTTTTAAAGTAAAAGAGATTTGCAACAGACTAAAACTAAACAACTTTTTTTCTAGCGTTTCGCAAAGTGAGAGCGATAAAGAGACTCTGAAACTTGTCATTAATTCTATAAAACAAAAAATATATGCCTTAGAAAGTAAAATTGAGCTGTTAACAAAAGACGAAACGTATTTGTTGATTGTCGGTATAGAGGATATGGGCGAGTATTTTAGGCGCCTAAAAGAAGCGCTCCAAAAAGAGATAGAAATGTTACAAAAACAAGGAGAGTCTATGCCTACAATATCGATGTTTTATGGAATTATTATAAGAATGTATTGCGCGCCAAGCGAGCATAATCCGCCGCATTTTCACGCCTATTACCAAGAACACAAAGCGATAATAGATATAAATAAGTGCGAATTGACAGACGGCTACCTGCCAAATAAACAATTAAAGCTGGTGTTGGCGTGGGCGGAGCTTAGAAAAGAGGAGCTTTTGGCGGATTGGACGCTTGCCCAAAACGGCGAGCTACCGTACAACATAGACCCTATCAGATAAGGAGCGAATATGTACTTATCCGTAATTTACGCAAAAGCGCTGGACGATTACAAGCTATTAATCGGCTTTGAAAACAATGAGCAAAAGATTTTTGACGTAAAGCCATATCTTGAAATAGGCAAATTCAAAGAGCTGAAAAATGAAAAACTATTTCGTACCGTCAAGGTCAAATTTGACTCTATCGAATGGGATAATATGCTAGATTTAGACCCTGAATTGTTGTATCAAAAAGGGCTTAGCAAAAAATGAAATAGAGCATGAGCATGTTAAAATATTTGCTTTATATCGCTTATGAAAGTTTCGTAGAAAACTGTGGATGTTATAAAATTGAAGTTTGCTCAGATTAACTCACACTAAAAGTGAGCTGACCCAAATGGACTAGTTGTCCAGTTTGAAATAGCTAAAAAATAATTATGGATTTTGTACGCAGTAGCAAACTAAAAATTAGTAGGTGCTTAAAATGAAGCGGTGTTTAAATATAATACGCAAAAATTTTTATAAGGTAATGAATGCAAGATATAAGAAACATAGCGGTTATAGCACACGTTGACCACGGTAAAACGACTCTTGTAGACGGGCTACTAAAACAAGCGGGAACGTTTTCTGAGAGAGATAACGTTGAAGAGAGGGTGATGGACTCAAATCAGCTGGAAAAAGAGAGAGGTATTACGATTCTCTCCAAAAATACGGCGATTAGGTATAAAGGCAGAAAGATAAACATTATCGACACTCCGGGACACGCCGACTTTGGCGGCGAGGTTGAGAGGGTTCTTAAGATGGTTGACGCCGTTTTACTTCTTGTGGATGCGCAAGAGGGCGTTATGCCTCAAACAAAATTTGTCGTAAAAAAAGCGGTGGCTTTGGGGTTAAAAATCCTTCTAGTCGTAAACAAAATCGACAAACCGGCGGCGGAGCCTCTTAGAATTCAAGACGAAGTGTTTGACCTTTTGGCACAAATGGACGCCTCTGATGAGCAACTAGACTTCCCTGTAATATATGCGGCGGCTAGAAACGGTATGAGTAAAGCAAAAATGGAAGATCCAGATAGCGACCTTACGCCTCTTTTTGAGATGATACTTACACACACTCCACAACCTACCGGAGGTCCTGAAAATCCTCTTCAACTTCAAGTGTTTACGCTTGACTATGACAACTATGTCGGCAAGATAGGCATCAGCCGAATATTTAACGGCGTGGTAAAGAAAAACCAATCCGTAGTGCTTATAAAATCAGACGGCGAAAAACTAAACGGTAGAGTCACAAAGCTAATCGGCTTTATGGGGCTTGCTAGAACAGAGATAGACGAAGCGGAAGCGGGCGACATCGTGGCGATAGCCGGATTTGAGACTATCGACGTTGGCGACAGCCTTTGCGAGCCAAACAACATTATGCCACTCGACCCTATGCACATCGAAGAGCCTACAATGAGCGTTGTATTCTCAATTAACGACAGCCCGCTTGCAGGAACTGAGGGAAAACACATCACTTCAAACAAAGTAAGAGAGAGACTAGAGTTTGAGATGAACACCAATATCGCTATGAAACTAGAAGCGGTAGAGGGCGAGGGTAGATTTAAAGTATCCGGCAGGGGCGAGCTTCAAATCACGATTTTGGCTGAGAATATGAGAAGAGAGGGCTTTGAGTTTGGTATCTCAAGACCTGAAGTTATCGTGCGCATTGAAAACGGCGTAAAATGCGAGCCGTTTGAGCATCTTGTAGTAGATGTGCCAGATGAGTTTAGCGGTACTGTAATAGAGATACTAGGCAAAAGAAAAGCCGAGATGAAATCAATGGTGCCAATGGGCGCGGGTCAAACAAGAATGGAGTTTGAGATTCCAGCACGTGCTCTTATCGGTCTTAGAACGCTGTTTCTTACAAGCACAAAAGGCGAGGGTGTTATGAACCACTCATTTTTGGAGTATAGACCATTTAACGGCGAAGTTGAAAGTAGAAACAACGGCGCCCTTATCTCCATGGAAAACGGCGTAGCTACAGGATACTCAATATTCAACCTTCAAGACAGAGGCACAATGTTTTTAGGTCCTCAAACAAAAGTTTATGAGGGCATGGTAATAGGCGAACACTCAAGAAGCAACGACCTAGAAATCAACGTAACAAAAGAAAAACAACAATCAAACGTCCGTTCATCAGGAGCCGATGAGGCAATCAAACTTGTACCGCCAAGAGAGATGAACCTTGAAAAAGCCCTTGAGTGGATAGAAGACGACGAACTAGTAGAAGTAACCCCAATTAATATCAGAATCAGAAAAAGATATTTGGACGCTAACTCTAGAAAGAGATTTGGTAAAAAATAAGACTTAATACCTGATGTTACGCGCAAACACGAGCAAAGCCCGTGTTTGCGGCAGGGGCTGTTCGCCCCTTGCATCCCCCTAAAGCTACCGGCTTCGCCGGAGATATAACAAGTTTAAGCGCTTTTAGAGCCAAGGCTAGTTAAATACATCTGCCGCTTTACGCGGCTAGCTTTAGTAGCTCAGCGCTTAGCGTAGCAAGGCGGGCTTTGCCCGCATTGGCGTTAAAATCAAAGTGAAATTGACATAATCGGCAACAGCATAGCTATTAGCACGATACCCACAAAACTTCCAACCACAAGCATCAACATCGGTTCCAAAAGGGTGATAAACATTGTTACTTTGCGCTTATTTTGTTCGGCGTACATCTCAGAGAGCGTTAGCATTGTAGCGGCTAGGCTTCCGCTCTCTTCGCCTAGATATATTGTCTGAATAAGGGCTTCATCCATTGGTGCGTATTTTAAAAGCGCTTTTGATAGTGGTGTGCCTTCGCTTATGGAGTCTGAGACTTTTAAAAATAGTTTTTTTAGGTAGATGTTGTCTATGGCGTCTATACTGAGCCTAAAAGCTCTTGACATGGTCACGCCTGCGTTTGCCAGCATTGAGACTACAAACAGAAATTTTGATAGTTCGCTTCTTATAAAAAAACCTTTTATCGGCCAAAGAGAGATTTGAGTCTTTGCGAGAGCTAGAGCTACTTTTTCATTTGTTTTTACAAGTGTAATCGCTCCCGTTGGAGCCAGTATCATAAAGGCTATAAGCGGATATTGGTATTTTCCGACAAAATCAGAAATAGCTATAACTATTTTCGTTATCGTAGGCAGCTCGCAACCCGTCTTTGCAAAAGTCTCCACCATAACCGGAACCGCCACGGTAAACATAACTCCAAGCAAGATTACAGAAGCAAAAACGATAAAAGATGGGTAAGCCAAAGCTTTTTTAATCTCCGCTGCAAAAATGATTTTTTGAAATATAGCGGTATGCAAACTAGCAAACGCTCTTTGCAAAAACGCGCCCTCTTCCGCCATTTTGATTGTTTGCAAAACATATTGCGGCAACTTGATTATAGAGTCCGCCTCTAGCGAGCGATAAAAACTAACCCCCTCCTCAAGCCTTTGTATAATCCTATCCAGATACGCTTTTATCGTATCGTTTTTTCTATATTGGACGGCGCATAGCTTCAGGGCGTTTGAGATTGTGATGCCGGACGCTGTGTATGTGGATAGATCTTTTAAGATTGCGGATAGAACTTCATCGCTTAGTTTATTTTTGCCAAGAGTTCTAAGATTTAGTTTTCTATTTATGTTTGTGTAGACGTAACCATTCAGCACCCCTGTAAAAAAATGAAAATTAGCATGGAAAAGTGGCTATTTCAATAAGAAAAAAGAAAAAATATCGACTCTTTTGAGGATTTCATCTCAAAAATTGAGCTTTCAGAAGGGGGTGCTGAATGGTTACGTGTAGACAATACTTTTTCCACTAAGAGTTTTTTTCGCCTCTTCGAGGTTTTTTGCCTCTATAGTTCCGCTAACTTCGTTTTGCGTGAGGTCATACCCCTTGTAATAGTAGTTAGCCATTCAAAAACAACGCTTTTTTGGCTTCCAAAAGGGAGCTTTCACCACTAAGCACAAGCTCTTTTAGCGACGTCTTTATCGTCTTCATCCCTTTTTTGAGGGCTAAATGCAAGAGCTCATTTTCATTTTGTTTTTTTGCGATAGCCGCTCTTATTTCGGAGTCGACAAAAAGTATCTCTCCTACGGCTATTCTACCCAAAAATCCGGTATTTCTGCACGCCTTGCAACCAACGGACGTATACGCTTTTGAAGGGTGGTTTATAGTCAAAAGCTCGTCTGTTATTAGTTCCGCCTCCTCTGTTTTGCAGTGTGGGCAAAGCTTTCTAATAAGTCTTTGCGCCAGTATGCCAACAAGCGAGGAGGAGATCAAAAACTCCTCAATACCAACATCTCTAAGCTTTGACACAGCGGAAACAGCGCTATTTGTGTGAAGCGTTGAAAATGTCAAGTGTCCCGTCAAAGCCGCTCTTACGGCTAGTTTTGCAGTCTCTTTGTCTCTTATTTCGCCCACCATAATAATATCAGGGTCTTGTCTTAGTATCGCCCTAAGTCCGCTTGCAAAGGTTAAGCCTACCGCTTCGTTTACTTGTATTTGGGTGATATTTTTTGCTTTGTACTCTATCGGGTCTTCTATCGAGACGACGTTTTTTTCGCTATTGTCTAGCGTCTTTAGTATTGAGTGAAGAGTAGTTGTTTTACCAGAACCCGTGGGACCCGTCACTATAACCATTCCATATGGCGAGCCGACTAGCGTCTTTAGGGCGTCTGTCGTTTTGTTGTCAAATCCTAGCTCCTCCAAAGACGGAATAGCGTCTGAGTCGAGAAGTAGCCGCATAACCGCTTTTTCACCGTAAAACGTAGGGAGCGTGGAGACTCTGACGTCTAGCTTTCTGCTTTGAATGGAGAGGTTGATTCTGCCGTCCTGTGGTACTCTTTTTTCTGAAATATCAAGATTTGAGACGACTTTGATTCTGCCTATTACGGCCTTGATAAGAGAGGGCTTCATCTGTAAAAATTCAATTAGCAAGCCGTCCACCCTGAATCTAACGACGCCGCCGCTCTCGCGACTCTCTATGTGAATATCTGAGACTCTTTGTTTGACGGCTTCATAAAAGATAGAGTTTACAAACCTAATGACGGGGGCGGCGTTTTCGTCCGCCAAAATATCGTCTGAAAAAACCGAAAATGGGTCGATAAAAGCTGTTTCGTCGATAGCGATATTGTGGGAGTCAAGCTCTTCTCTCTCTTTGCTGAAAATCCTATTTTTTAACTCCTCATAAACTCCGCTCTCCGCTATGCAAATAAGCTGCTCGGCGGAGTGAAACGCCGCAAAAGAAAGAGCGTTTGCAAGATGCTCTTTTGTTGTGAGTAGCCTGTTTTCGCCGTTTAGGGATATAGGTAAGATAGAGTTTTTGAGAGCTAACGCATTATCGATATGCTCTATATTGGCGGGTTCAATTTTTTTAGCGTAGAGCTCTTCTTTTGCTATTGTGGTCATTTTGGCTCTTCTCTGTCATTTCGAGGAGTCCCAAAAAGAGCGATACAGGCAAAAAGCGTAGCCGCCGCAAAAAATCTACTATTTAATCTCATATCTCATCTCCTTTTTTGCGCCGTTTCGTTCGATTGTTGCGCTAAAACTGCTTTTTTCATTAATAACCCTGAGTGCCCCTACGAGGTCTACAGGATTTTTTATCATTGTGCCATCCACCGATAAAATAATATCTTTTTCTTTGAAGCCAGCTATATCAAACAGTGTGCCGCTTGTGAGTCCCACTATAAAAACAGTGTCGCCTTTTACGTCAAGCCTTACATCCTCCATCATCTTTGTTGGATTTTGGATATAGGAGCTTAAAAGCTCTTTTGAAATTGAAAGAAGCTTATTGTTCGCTTGCGTGCTAACCCTGTCTGCGCTCGGAAAATACGCATATTCAAGCGAGAGCTCAAAGTGATTGCCGCCTCTTGTGAGCGATACTTTTTCATAAAAGATATTTTCAAGAGTAACACCGTTTTTGCTCTCCCCGGGTTTTAAAAAAAAGCTGCCGTTTCCGTCTGAGAAATACGCAAAAGAGTCAGTTTTACTTTTGTATATAGCTTTTAGTTTGATATTTTCAGGGCTTATGGTGAGATTTGCGCCGCCGCCTTTGCCAAATAGCGTTGATATATTATCGCCAAATTTAGTGTCAATATCTTGCCCTTTTTGCGCCAAGGAGGAAGGGGTAGGCAAAAAAAGCTCCAAGCCAAGTCCGCTAAGTTTTGCAAAAGATACGCCAAGTAGCAGAGCAGACGCAAGATAAGTGCCCAAACTATTGTCAAATTTAGTACGAAAAGTCAACGCTATACCCCTTCTCTGTTTTATTTAGCGTGGTTTTTGTAAGTGAGGTGAGAGTTGGTTTTACGCTCTCAAACTCTTTGTTTGCTATTAACTCTATATGCACTCGTTTGTTTGATGTGTCGATGACGCCCTCTAACGTTCCAAATCTACTTTTTGCACTAAAATCAAAGCTTTTTGGGGAGAACGATGAGTTTTTGAGCTCTATGTTTTCAATCTTAAAATTAGGCATAGACTCCAGGCTGAGAGAGTCGATATGAAGCCTGACAAGATAGATATAAGAGTCCGCCAAAACTCCTTTCGCCTCAAAGCTTAGAGCGTTTGAGCGAATGATGTAGCCGCCTTTTTCATCTACCTGCAAAACCTCCGCACCGCCTTTTGCAAGCTCGCTCTTAAAAAGTGCGGCAATCCTATCTTTGGGCAAGAAAAAATCTATAGACAAAACAAAAGAGGCGATAAATACCGCCGCAAAAATAGCCCATCTCAAGGCGACACCTCAAGGGAAAGCATATAACCGAGCTCCGCATCGCTAATCCAAAGCTTTGTAATTTTGAGGTTTGAGCTTAGAACTCTTTTTACTATTATGTCAAGCTCGTCGCTGTTTAGGATTAGTAGATTTAAGATCATATTTGAGGACGAGAGGTCTTTTTTTGAGATGGTTGCCGAAAAGTACGTTTTTGATATATCAGCGGCTAGCGCTTCCATCGTCTTTTTTGAATCAGCGCTTGTTTTGTATCTATTTTTTAACTCCAAAAACTTTTCGCTATCTTTTTTGAGGTTTTTGTACCCAGCCGTTTGCTTTTGCAGATGGGCACCGACAAAATAATCAACCGTCAAAAGCAGAGCCGCCGCACCGGATAAAATTAAGAGTAGATATTGTTTGATTTGGCTTAATATCATAGCGCAACCTTTAGATACAGCGAGTCAGAGGATACGACGGAGCCCTCTATTTTGAATTTTTTTGCCATATATTTTTTTATCTCGTCGCCTCTTTGCGTGTTTATCTCCACCTCAAAAGCGGTTATGTCTATTTTTAGATTTTTTACGCTCTCCCCCGATACAAAACTAAAAGCATGCAGATATTTTAAAAAAGCTCTAAGCGCTTTTTGTTTTTCATCTATGGCTGATAAACTCTTTATGGCTGATTGAAGCTCCATATTTGTGCCGGGGAGGCTTGGATTTTCTTTTATCGTCGCCGTTTGTTTTGAGATTTTTGAGATTTGGTACGACTTTACAAGTAGATCCGCGAAAAACACAAAGACAAAAAACGATAGAGCCGCCGTAAGCAAATTTTTGGCTTTTTGTCCTACGCCGCCGTCTATTTTGAGGTTTATTTTGTTTGCAAACAACAGTTTTTGAACGTCTATTTTGCTATGCTCCGCACTTTGGGCGGTTTTTGAGATTAGCGACACTCCGTTTTCATTTATCAAGACAGTTTCATCTTTTAGAGCCAGCGGAAAAGCTTGGTATTGCAAAGCGGTTTGTGAGGTAAAAAATTCAGCTTTTTTGAAAGAAAAATTCAGTTCTTTTAGTTTTGACAGTACAGTTTGACGCTCTATCGCCAAAAATAGATACGAGGAGTCGCCCAGCCTATAAGTCTCAAACACAAAATCGCCTTGCGGCAAAAAACCGTCGAAAATCGAATGAGTCGCTTTTTTTGCTTTTTTTGTCGTCTCAAATGGAATGGTCGAGATTTTGGCTATATAAAAAGAGGGCGATACGACAACCTTTAGTTCCGAGTTTGTCGGGTCTTTTGCCAGCCATAGATGAAAGTTTCTATCCAAAAAAACAGCGCTACTCAATTATATGCACCCTTTCAGATTTTAAGTCGTAGTAGTATTTTATTCTCTCTTTTGCGCCGTTTATATCAAAGGCTATATCTACTAGAATATAGTAACTTTCCTTTGAACTTCCTCCTTTTATCTTAAAGTATTTTGGCTCAACCTCTTTGCATTCACTCGCATTTATCTGATATTGCCTCAATAGTTCTAGCGATAAAGCGGGTGCAACCGTCTCACAATCAATAAAATCTCCAACCCCACGAGGAGCAAAAATAAACAGCTCTTGCCACGGCACGCTTCGTGCGGCGAGGTCTTTTGTGGTTTTTTGGTAGAAGTTTAGGAGCTTTGTGAAGTGTTCATATCCGCAAAAATAGCCGTTTTTGTAGTCTATATCGTGCAGTGAGATTTTTTCAACTGGTTTGCTTGCGTTTGTGTCGTCTGATTTTGAGTTTTCGATGAGTTTTAGTAAGTAGTTCGCATCGGCGACGTTGTAACGCACCAATAGATTTTTTAAGAATTTGTCAAATTCGGCGTTTGTTTGGTTTGCCTCTCTATAGTTGTTGAAATTTATTTTTGAGTGGGCGGAACCTAGACGTATTGTGATGTTTGTGTCTTTGGACGCTATCGCTAGCCCGTCAAATCTTGCGATATACTCAGCGGGAGAAAAACTGTTGCCCAAAATCTGCTTTGAGTTTTTGAGCATCGCAAGGCTATCAAGATAGAGAAGATTTTTTTGCACAAGCGCATACTCTTGCTTCTGCCCATCCAAAGAGGAGTTCAAAAACCCAAAAAAAACAGTGGAAAACAGTATCGCCAATACAACAAACATCAAAGATATTAGCGTAGCCACACCTCTTTTGTTCACAAAACTCCTTTGGGCTAAAACAAGGAAGGCATTGTAGCGCAAGAGAGTTACAATTGAATCCTCTGATTAAAATGAATTTGCAAGAGCGACTAGTCGCGAGAGCCGTCTGCTGAAGACCTCATTTTTGGCTTTGCCCAAAATGTGAGAATTAATAGAGAGTTACAATTTTACTATTTTGTTTTTAGCTTGTTATAATGCCAAACCATTTATGAGCCAATAGCTTTTAATAATTACAGAGGAACAAAACCATGACAAGCACACAGCAACGAGCCGAACTACAAAACCAAATTTGGAAAATTGCAAATGAAGTAAGAGGGAGCGTTGATGGATGGGATTTTAAACAATATGTATTAGGTACTCTGTTTTATAGATTTATTAGCGAAAACTTTGCCGCTTATATCGAGGGCGGGGATGAGAGTGTTAATTATGCAACTTTGCCTGACAATGTCATTACTCTTGATATTAAAGATGATGCTACCAAAACCAAAGGTTACTTTATCTATCCCGGCCAATTATTTGTAAATATAGCCAAAAATGCCAATGAAAACCCAAATTTAAATACAGATTTAAGCGCTGCATTTTCGGCTATTGAAGCTAGCGCTAATGGCTACCCATCAGAATCAGACATTAAAGGACTTTTTGCGGATTTTGACACTACGAGCAATAGATTAGGAAACACGGTAAAAGATAAAAACTCTCGATTAGGTGCAGTTTTAAAAGGTGTGGCTGGACTTAATTTTGGAAAGTTTGAAGACAATCACATAGACCTTTTTGGTGATGCTTATGAGTTTCTTATCTCAAACTATGCGGCAAATGCAGGTAAATCCGGCGGAGAGTTTTTCACCCCTCAAAGTGTTTCAAAGCTCATTGCACAACTTGCGATATTGGGGCAAGAGAAAGTCAATAAGATTTATGACCCTGCGGCCGGTTCTGGTTCACTTTTGCTTCAAACAAAAAAACATTTTGATGCTCATATCATAGAAGACGGATTCTTTGGGCAAGAGATAAATCACACTACTTACAACCTTGCTCGCATGAATATGTTTTTGCATAATATCAACTATGATAAATTTAACATTGCGCTTGGTAATACTCTAATAGCCCCACATTTTGGAGATGATAAACCATTTGATGCGATAGTCTCTAATCCTCCATATTCTGTAAACTGGATAGGTAGTGATGACCCTACACTTATCAATGATGATAGATTTGCCCCTGCGGGAGTACTAGCACCCAAATCCAAAGCAGATTTTGCTTTTGTATTGCATTGTCTTAGTTATCTATCTCCAAAAGGAAGAGCGGCGATAGTTTGCTTTCCTGGTATTTTCTATCGTGGCGGAGCGGAACAAAAAATAAGAAAATATCTAGTAGATGGCAACTATGTAGAGAGTGTTATCTCCCTTGCTCCAAATCTATTTTTTGGCACATCAATAGCGGTTAATATCTTGGTGCTTTCAAAACATAAAACAGACAACAAAACACAGTTTATCGATGCAAGTGAACTTTATAAAAAACAGACCAATAACAATATCTTAACTTATGAGGGCGAGAACAATCATATAGAGCGTATTATGAAAGTGTTTGATGTTAAAGAGAATATTGCCCATTTTGCTAAGTGTGTGGACAATGAGACAATAGCCGAAAATGACTATAACCTCTCCGTTAGCTCGTATGTAGAAGCCAAAGAGACAAGGGAAATGGTGGATATAAATAGATTAAATGCCGAACTTAAAACTACAGTTGCGAAGATAGAGACTCTTAGAAGTGAAATAGATAAAATTGTTGAGAGTATTGAAAATGAGTAATGAACGGCTAAAAAACGATGGTTCTATTTTTGTCGTCATTGCGGGCTTTTTCTTTCCCGTCATTGCAGGCTTGACCTTTCCCGTCATTGCGGGCTTGACCTTTTCCGTCATTGCGGGCTTGACCTTTTCCGTCATTGCGGGCTTGACCCGCAATCTCTCCCATGTCATGAGATTCCGCATCAAGTGCGGAATGACAAACCTCACCTACGGAATGACAAACGGTGTCATTGCGGGCTTGACCTTTTCCGTCATTGCGGGCTTGACCCGCAATCTTTATCCGCAAAGAATACACAGATGAAAGAAACAGCATATATTTACTTGATGAGCAATCAACATAATACTGTTTTGTACATTGGCGTAACCAACGATTTAACTCGCAGAATTGCCGAACATAAAGCAAAGATAAACAAAGGATTTACAGCCAAGTACAATGTGAATAAATTGGTCTATTTTGAGACAACCTCGTCTATCTATGATGCGATAAGCAGAGAAAAGCAACTTAAAAACTGGAAGCGTGACTGGAAAAATGCCTTGATAAACAAAGACAACCCAAGCTGGGACGATTTGTCAAGCTCTATTGGCGTTGATAATGAGATGATTGAAACAGTTCGAAAATACTATCAGGAGATTGCGGGTCAAGCCCGCAATGACAAAAGAAGTCAAGCCCGCAATGACAAACAAGAAAAAGCCCGCAATGACACCGTTTGTCATTCTGAACTTGAGGTTTGTCATTCTGAACTTGAGGTTTGTCATTCTGAACTTGAGGTTTGTCATTCCGCACTTGAGGTTTGTCATTCTGAACTTGATTCAGAATCTCACGACATGGGAGAGATTGCGGGTCAAGCCCGCAATGACGAAAGAAGTCAAGCCCGCAATGACGGAAAAGAAAAAGCCCGCAATGACGGAGGTGAATAATGATTTTGGATAATAAACTAGGTATAACCAACCAAATAGAACTTGCCCGTGCAGAAGAGAAAATCAGTAAACAAAAAGCAAAACAACTTTTTGACTCTAGGGATATAGACAAAGCGGAGATTGGGACATTTGCGGGGCTTGGCTTTATCCATGATTATCTTTTTTTGGATATTTATCCTTTTGCAGGAAAAATCAGAACAGTTAATATCTCAAAAGATGATTTTCGTTTTGCTCCGCTAATGTATCTTGAAGCTTCGCTAAAACATATTGACACCATGCCTCACAGTAATTTTGATGAGATAATCGAAAAATATGTAGAGATGAATATCGCCCACCCATTTCGTGAGGGCAACGGAAGAGCTACGAGAATATGGCTTGATTTGATACTCAAAAAAGAGATTAAGCAAGTCATCGATTGGAACAAAGTGGACAAAGATGAGTATCTATCATGCATGAAAAGAAGTGTAGTAAAAGATATAGAAATCAAACACTTATTTCGCTCAGCCCTTACAGAACAGATAAACGACCGTGCTTTGTTTATGAAAGGTATTGATGTGAGTTACTACTATGAGGGTTATAGTGAATTTAAGACAGAGGAGCTATAGCCAAATGACACCGTTTGTCGTTTTGCAAGCGAGGTTTGTCATTCTGAGCCCGAGGTTTGTCATTTTGCAAGCGAGGTTTGTCATTCTGAACCCGAGGTTTGTCATTTCGCACTTGAGGTTTGTCATTCCGCACTTGAGGTTTGTCATTTCGCACTTGAGGTTTGTCATTCCGCACTTGAGGTTTGTCATTTCGCACTTGAGGTTTGTCATTCCGCACTTGATGCGGAATCTCACGACATGGGAGAGATTGCGGGTCAAGCCCGCAATGACGGAAAAGGTCAAGCCCGCAATGACGAAAGGTGAAACAAATGAGTAATATAAAAGAACTGCTTGAGGGCGTAGAGGTGGAGTGGAAGAGTTTGGGGGAGGTTGCGAATATAACAATAGGCGAATTTGTACATCAGGATAAACAAAATCCATCTGCAAGATATCCTGTCTATAATGGCGGAATAAAGCCAACAGGTTATTACGAAGAATATAATAATAAGGGCAATAAAGTAATTGTAAGTGCAAGAGGTGCGAATGCAGGATTTGTTAATAAAATGCTAGAGCCATATTGGGCAGGGAATAGTTGCTATTCGATTAGTGCAAAAGATGAAATTCAATTAAATTGGGAATTTGTTTTCTATCTTTTAAAATCAAATGAAAATAAAATGATTAGCAGTCAACAAGGAGGAGGAATTCCCGCTATTTCAAAGAAGCAAATGGAATCTTTTCAAATCCCAATCCCCCCTCTCCATATCCAAAGTGAAATTGTCCGAATTTTGGACAATTTCACAGAGCTTACAGCAGAGCTTACAGCAGAGCTTCATGCGAGAAAAAAACAGTATCAGTTTTACAGAGATAAATTATTGTCGTTTGAAGATGGGGAAGTTGAGTGGAAGAGTTTGGGGAAAGTTGTAGTTAGAAGCAAAGGCACACCAATAACGGCTACACAAATGAAAATCCTTGATAAGCCAAATGCACCTGTAAAAATTTTTGCAGGTGGCAAAACTATTGCATATTTTGATTATGATGATTTGCCACAAAAAGATATAAATACTTTTCCATCCATCATTGTAAAATCGCGTGGAGTAATAGAATTTGAATATTATGATAAACCTTTCAGTCATAAAAATGAAATGTGGTCTTATCATAGTGAACACAATGAAATAAATATTAAATTTATTTACTACTTTCTTAAAACCCAAGAAGAGCAATTGCGAAATAAAGCAACAAGCATGGGAGCTTTTCCTCAAATTGCAATTTCAGATACAGAAAAACTCCAAATCCCCATCCCCCCACTGGCACAACAAGAAAAAATCGTCTCTATCCTCGATAAATTCGACACCCTAACAAACTCAATAAGCGAGGGTTTACCTCGTGAGATAGCACTCCGACAACAGCAATATGAGTATTACAGAGATTTACTCTTGAGCTTTCCAAAGGATGTTTTATGATAGACAAAATTAATCAAACAAAACAACTCATAAGTGAGATAAATAGGTTGCATTGCACATTTTCAAATGATTATTTTGAGATGAGCAAAATCGATAAGATAAATCTATCAAAAACAATCCAGCATATCCCTGTGTCGCATATCTACACCTATCGCCTTACTTTGCATGAGAGTATTAACGATTATTTGATGGGGGCGGATATTGAGATAAAGTATTTTTATCGTGTTAAAACACGCGAGAGTATCGATGACAAGATTGGGCGATTTTCAAGCAGAGAAGACCAATATCCTGTCAACAACTGGCTTAATGATATTTTTGGTGCTCGTATCGTTTTAACCTCAAGTGAGATAGAAACTATGATGAATTTGCTTGATGAATGGCAAGAGGAATTGAGTCTAAAAAATTGGTATTTTCGCCAAAAAGAGGGCTACAGAGGAGTTCATATCTATTTCAAAAATAAGAGTAATTTTTATTTTCCGTGGGAGTTGCAAGTTTGGGATTTAGATGATGTCCAAAACAATATCAAAAATCATCAGAAGTTTAAACGAAACTTTATATAAAGAAAAACAATGAGTCTTGAAACCAAACCAATAGCCGAGCTAAACAATTTTATCGTTTTGGATAAATACACAAAGATTGAACAAGAGGGTAGTTCCTATCAGAGTGAAGCTGATTTGGAAAATGAACTAATCAAAGATTTACAAAATCAAGGTTATGAGTTTTTAAATGATTTAAATAGCCCTGAAGCACTATTGGCAAATGTGAGGGTGCAAATCGGAGAACTCAATCGTGTAGAGTTTGGTGATGGCGAATGGAGTCGTTTTGCAGAGGAGTATCTAGACAAGCCAAGTGATAACATCATCGAAAAAACTCGTAAAATCCATGATGACTATATCTATGATTTTGTGTTTGATGATGGGCGTATCAAAAATATCTATCTCCTTGATAAAAAAAATATCAGCAGAAATAAAGTGCAAGTCATTTCACAATTTGAACAAAAAGGGACACAGCTAAATCGTTATGATGTGACTATTTTGGTCAATGGTTTGCCACTGGTGCAGATTGAACTCAAAAAAAGAGGGGTTGCGATAAGGGAAGCCTTTAACCAGATGCACCGATACTCAAAAGAGAGTTTTAATAGTGAGAACTCTCTCTATAAATATTTGCAGATTTTTATCATATCAAACGGAACCGATAGCAGATACTTTGCAAACACTACCAAAAGAGATAAAAATAGTTTTGATTTTACGATGAACTGGGCTAAGTCTGATAATACACTTATCAAAGACCTCAAAGATTTCACGGCTACATTTTTACAAAAAAAGACTCTGCTTGATGTGCTTATTTGCTACAGTGTTTTTGATGTGAGCGATACTTTGCTCATTATGCGACCCTATCAGATAGCCGCAACTGAGCGACTTATTTGGAAAATAAGAAGTTCATATCAGGCAAAAAATTGGAGTAGCTTGGAGGGTGGAGGATATATCTGGCACACGACAGGAAGCGGTAAAACGCTTACAAGCTTTAAAGCGGCAAGGTTGGCGACGGAACTTGATTTTATCGACAAAGTGTTTTTTGTGGTGGATAGAAAAGACCTTGATTATCAGACTATGAAAGAGTATCAGAGATTTTCACCAGGTAGTGTCAACGGAAGTGATAGCACGGCAGGACTTAAGAAAAATATAGAAAAAGATGATAACAAAATCATCGTTACGACTATCCAAAAGCTCAACAACTTGATGAAAAGAGAAAATGACTTGGCGATTTACTCAAAGCAAGTGGTTTTTATCTTTGATGAAGCGCATCGTAGCCAATTTGGAGAAGCCCAAAAGAATTTGGCTAAAAAATTTAAAAAATATTATCAATTTGGTTTTACGGGGACTCCAATTTTTCCTGAGAATGCTTTGGGCGCTGAAACGACTGCGGGTGTATTTGGTACAGAGTTGCACTCGTATGTGATTACCGATGCAATTCGTGATGAAAAAGTATTGAAGTTTAAAGTAGATTATAATGATGTTCGACCACGGTTTAAAGAGTGCGAGAGCGAAATCGATGAAAAAAAACTGAGTAGCCTTGAGAACAAACAAGCATTGCTGCACCCTGTAAGGATAAATGAGATTGCTGGGTATATTTTAAACAACTTCAATCAAAAAACTCACCGTCTGCAAGTGGGGGCGAAGGGCTTTAATGCAATGTTTGCAGTAAGTAGCGTGGATGCAGCAAAGCTTTATTATGAAGCGTTTAAGAACTTGCAAAAAGATAAAGAGAGACCACTTAGAATCGCTACTATTTTTTCATTTGCCGCCAATGAGACACAAGATGCCATCGGAGATATTGAAGATGAAACATTTGAACCAACGGCGATGGATACTAGCGCCAAAGAGTTTTTAAGCGCCGCTATTGGTGATTATAATGCGATGTTTAAAACTTCGTATGGAGTTAGTGCGCAAGAGTTTGCAAACTATTATAAAGACCTTGCAAAAAGAGTAAAAAACAGAGAAGTTGATTTACTTATTGTCGTGGGTATGTTTTTAACCGGTTTTGATGCACCGACTTTAAATACTTTGTTTGTAGATAAAAATCTAAGATACCATGGTTTGATACAAGCATATTCACGAACCAATAGAATCTATGATACAACTAAAACATTTGGAAATATTGTAACTTTTAGAGATCTTGAACTTGCAACAATTGATGCAATAGCTTTATTTGGAGATAAAAATACTAAAAATGTAGTTTTGGAAAAAAGCTATACCGAATATATGCAAGGCTTTACGGATATAGTCTCAGGCGAAGCTAGAAGAGGTTATTTGGATATAGTTGAAGAACTTGAACAAAAATTCCCAAATCCTGAAACTATAGAAAAAGAGAAAGATAAAAAAGAGTTTGCAAAATTGTTTGGTGAGTACTTAAAAGCTGAAAATATACTGCAAAATTATGATGAGTTTGCAGGATTAAAAGCGCTACAAAATTTGGATGTGAGTGATGCAAGAGCCGTAGAAGAATTTAAAGCAAAGCATTATTTGAGCGATGAAGATTTGAGCAAAATGCAAGAGATTAAAATACCATCAGAGCGAATCATTCAAGATTACAAATCAACATATAATGATATTAGAGAGTGGATTAGAACGAGGAAAATACCCGAAGAGGAGGCAGAATCTACTATTGATTGGAATGATATAGTTTTTGAAATTGATTTGCTCAAATCACAAGAGATCAATCTTGATTATATTTTAGAATTGATTTTTGAAAAAAATAAAAAAGTTAAAGATAAAACAAAATTAGTTGAAGAAGTTAGAAGAGTAATTAGGGCTAGTTTGGGCAATAGGGCGAAAGAGGGCTTGATTGTTGATTTTATCAATCAAACAAATTTGGATGAGATTTTAGATAAGGCAAGTATTATTGATGAGTTTTTTAAATTTGCACAAGCGGAACAACAAAAAGAGGCAAATGAGTTAATTGGCGATGAAAACTTAAATGAAGAAGCTGCAAAAAGATATATTGTTACTTCTTTAAAACGAGAGTATACAAGTGAAAACGGTACAGAACTAAATGCTATTTTGCCAAAGATGAGTCCACTCAATCCGCAATATTTAACAAAAAAACAGAGCGTTTTTCAAAAAATTGCTGCGTTTGTTGAGAAGTTTAAAGGGGTTGGCGGGAATGTTTAATCTAGAATATCCCCCGTAATGCCATTAAGTTCCCTTGTTCCCACTCTCTAAAAAAAGTAGCCTCGTATCATTCCAACTCCACTCAAGCAATAGTTTTTTTGTTCACAAAAATCCTCAGTTTTATTATAAAGTCGCAATATTATACTATAAAAAGAACTCTTTATTTTTACCCATACGACGGAGGTTATTGAGTTTGTAAATTAAGAGTTTGTTCATCGAACCCTCTGATTAAACAAGCGTATCTTGCAAAACTAAATTTATATAAAAACAGAATTAAAAAGGAGATGAAATATTATGAGATTAAATAGTAAAATTTTTTTTACATCAGCTTTTTTGGCTATAGCCTTTAGTGCGCCGACGCATGCGGCACCCGCAAAAAATGACCCGGTCGTAGAGGTAGGCTTTGCAGATATTGCGTTATCTGATTTTGTAAAAACCGTTTCCAAAATTACAGGTAAAAACATACTTATAGCTACTGAATTGCAGGGTAAAGTGGATTTTGTAGCACAAAGACCCCTTAGAAAAAGCGAGCTATACGATCTGCTTATTAACACACTAGAGACCAAAGGATATACAATAGTTTCAAGTGACAAAGGGTATCTAAAAGTAGTCGCATTGTCGGATGCGGTAAGGCATAACTTACCGTTAAACGAGTCTTCGCAGATTCCACAAATGAGAACAAAAGTAATTAAACTCTCAAATCTAAAAGCGGCGGAGGCTCAAAATACGGTTAGACATCTACTCTCAAAAAGCGGCGCACTCCAACCGTCCATGGAATCAAACGATTTAATCATATCTGACTTTCCAAAAAATGTAGAGACGATTTCAAAAATAATAGCCCAAATGGAGCGAGACAGCGAGAAAAAAGCGTATGTGACGGCGGTAATAATACTAAAAAATGGCGATAGTGAAAACATATCCAAAGCCCTAAATGAGTTATTAAGTAAAAAAACAGTCATCAAGGATGCGCCAAAGCCGGTAATATCACCAGACGCCCATACAAATTCGCTAATAGTAATCTCAACATCAGAAGAGTTGACGGAGATAAAAAATATTATCAAAGCGCTTGATGTGGAGCGTCAGCAAGTGTACGTAAGGGCAAAGATTATAGAACTAAACAACGAAAAGACTAGGCAAGTTGGAGTAAAGTATGGTATTCAGGGGGCTACAGCAAGCTCTAGCGGGCTATATAGTTTCTCTGCTCTTTTGGGTGGAACGCCTATAGCCATTGGTCAAGAAATACTAAAATATATATCGATTTCAAACATTAAAGAGGGGTTGGCGCTAGGGGCTACGATAGCTCTTCTTGGTGAGGAAAAAGCTGCAAACTTGCTCTCCGAGCCGTCTATTTTATGTATAAACAATCAAGAATCCTCAATCTACGTAGGCAAAACTGTGCCAATAGTTACACAGTCCACTATAAATGCAACAACAATAGATCTTGCAAAAAAATAGTTACACGAGACAGGATATAGGTCTCTTGCTAAAGATAAAGCCGCGCTTATCAAACGATGGCAAAGTGGCGCTTACTATAGAGACAAAGCTTGAAGATACATTTTCTCAAGATATAGTAGGGCTTCCTACAACAACAAAAAGAGAGCTAAAAACAACAGCAATCTTATCCAACGGAGAACCTGTAATTATAGGCGGACTCATCAAAGACGACGATAAAAGCGGTCTTAGTAAAGTGCCTTTTTTGGGAGATTTGCCAATTGTTGGAAATCTCTTTAAATATGATCAAAGTTCAAAAGATAAAATCAATCTAGTCGTGATACTAACCCCGTATATAGTCGACAAAAGCTCGGATTTGGCGACGCTTAGAGCAAAACTGGGCGAGCTTGATTCATTGCAAAGTGAATACTCAAAAAAAATACAAAGTAAGAAGATTACAGAGGAGTAAACACTTTATAGATACGAACAACTCATAAGATTGAAATTAGTGAAAATATCATGAAAAATAGGGTAGAAACAATAAAAGAAAATAGGCTCTTATGCTTGTTTCGGTATAATCCGAAATATATATATATTGTGGTTTATCCTTATAAACGCTCCAACACTCATGAGGACATCCCAATTTAACAAGGAGGAAGAGCTTGAATAGATTGCTCTTGGCTATTATATTGCCTACTTTTTTGCTTGCAAAGCAGTATGACTTTACCGAGGTGTTGCAAAAAACTTTGGAAAACAACAAAGACCTCAAATCAAAACGACTAAATATAGATATTGCAAAAGAGCAGCTAAAAGCGGCGCAATCTATGGATTTTGGAAAGCTTTCTATCTCTGAGTCGTATATGTCTACTGATAACGCTATGTACGCCTTTGCTACAAAACTCGCTAGCAGAAAAGCGACTTTTAGAGATTTTGGTTTTGCTGATTTCTTGGCTGGCATGGGCTCTCTTCCGGCAAATGCAAATGGGCTTTTGGATACCGTGCCAAACGAGCTAAATAAGCCAAAAGCAATAAATAGCTTTGATACCGCAATTAGTTTTGAGGCGCCTATCTTTACAGGCTTTAAAATTCATCACGCCAAAGAGATGGCGGCTTTGCAGGTAAAAGCAAACGAGGTTAAAATCCTAAGAGACGAAAAGCTTTTGGCAAAAGAGACGCTAAGCGCATACAATGGGGCGGTAGCGGCAAAACACTACATCGAAGCGGCAAAAAAAGGCAAAGAGACAACGGCTAGTTTTGTCAAAATGTCTAAAGATTTTTTGGCGGCGGGTATGGTCGTAAAATCAGATGTATTGCAAGCCGAGAGTTACGATGCACAGGTAAACGCAAAGCTTATCGAGGCAAACAATATGTATCAGTTAGCGTTAGCTTATTTGCGCTTTTTGAGCTCCGATGAGAGCGTTACTGATGTCGGCGGTTTTGAAAATGTGGGCGTAACCTCCAAAGACTCCCTTGAAAATCTAAAAAAAGAGGCTCTGACCAAAAGAGAAGACTTCAAATGGATGGACTACAACGTCAAAACAATGCAAAGCAAAGTAGGCTTTGAGAGTGCCGATAAATACCCAATGGTCGGACTTCAGGCAAAATATGGATTTAATGACACAAAATTTTCTGTAAGCGATGATAAAAGCTACTATCTTGTCGGCATAGGCGCAAGCTATACGCTTTTTGACGGCGGCAAAAGAGCCGCGGATGCCCAGAAAGCAAAAGTAGAGCTTATGCAGACAAAAAACTACTATGAATACATGAGAGACGGCATAGCTCTTGAGGTTGAAAAAAACTACTTAAACTATCAAGCCAAACAAGCTGTTATTGTTGAAAAAATAAAGAGCAAAGAGTTTTCCGAAGAGGTGGTTTTTAGTGTGAGTGAGATGTACAAAAACGGTCTTACTCCTATGGCTAATCTGCTTTTAAAAGAGTCTGAGGCGGCGAAAGCTAGAGCGGAACTAATAGGCGCAAAATATGATGAAGCTATGGCGGCGGCGGAACTTAGACTCTCTCTTGGAATGAAATTTGGACAAAAGGACGGAGAATAGAATGAAAAAAACAGCTTTATTATTAGTCGCCGCGGCATTTTCGGTCGCTTTTGCGGCTCCAAGCTATAAAGTAGGCGAAGCAAAAGCGCTAGACACTTCGGGAACAAAAGAGTTTGTAGGCTCTTTGTACTCTCCCACAGAGACGATGGTCTCCACTAGAATGATGGGATATATCAAAAAAATAGCCGTAGAAGAGGGCGATAGAATAAAAAAAGGACAGCTCCTTTTTGAAATCGACCCCGCCGATATAGATGCCGGCAAAAGAATGGCGGATGCGGGAGTCATGCAGGCTAAGCTTGCATATGACGACGCAAAAAGAGATTCGGATAGATTTCAGACGCTATACGAAAAAGGCGCTGTGCCGCTAAGAGACCTTGAAAAAATGAAGTTAAATCTGCAAATGAGAGAACAAAGTATGCAGATGGCAAAAGAGGGGCAAAAACAAGCTAGCGAGCAGTACAAATATACGGCGGTTCGCTCAAGCGTTGACGGCGTAGTGGTGCGAAAAATGGCAAATGTCTCCGAAATGGCGCTTCCGGGACACCCTATTTTGGTGATTTCTGGCTCAAACAACCTAAGGGTAAACGCAACGCTTGGCGAACAAGACGCAGGCAAATTAAAAGCAGGTGACAACGCAACTCTGTTTGTGCCATCGGCTAACAAAAAAAGCGAGGCAAAAATAGTCTCAGTCTCTCCGGCGGCGGATATGGCTACACACTCTTTTAACGTCAAAGCGACGATAAAAAACCAAACAGGGCTAATTCCTGGAATGTATGCAAAGCTTATAGTAACCTCCAGCGACAAAGCAAACGGTGCGTTAATATCCCCAAATATGTTAACAACGAGAAGCGGAATAAAAGGGGTGTTTGCGCTTGAAGCGGGTAAAGCAAAGTTTTATCCTGTAAGCGTCGTCAAAGCGGCAAACGACCAAATTCAGGTTGAGGGCGTAAAAGTCGGCACAAAGCTGATAGAGTATCCAAAAGCAGACCTAGTTGATGGTCAGACAATAAAATAAGGCGCTTTTAAGATGGACAAAATAACAGAAGAGACGTCGTTAAACAGCGCCGGAAAACTTGCCAAAAAGTTTCTTTTTAGCCCTGTAACGGCGATTATAGCTATGTTTATAATACTTGTGGGTGTGATTGCCGTATCGTTTACCCCAAGGGAAGAGAATCCGCAAATAGACGTGCCAAGCGGTAGCGTAATCGTCGCTTATCCGGGTGCTACGCCGCAAGAGGTTCAAAATATCATTGTAAATCCGTTGCAGAGAAAACTCAATGAGATGACCGGAGTAGACCATGTCTATGGTATGGCTTTTGAGAATTTTGGCGTTGTGACCGTCGCTTTTAAAGTGGGTGAAAATAAAGAGAAATCATTGGTCAAACTCTACGATAGAGTTATGCAAAATATGGATATTTTGCCAAAAGAGGTGTTGCCTCCGCTTGTAAAACCTGTGGATATTGACGAGGTGCCTATAGTTACACTCGCACTCTCAAGCGCAAAGTATAACGACGCAGAGCTGTATAGAGTGGCGCAAAGGTTTGTAGAGCCGCTATCAGTTGTCCAAAATGTCTCCATTGTCGGCATCAAAGGCGGACACAAAAAGCAGTACAATATCACAATGAACGCAGCGAAACTTGCGGGCTACAACGTCGTTCCAGGACAAATAGCGATGGCGCTTGGCGGTGCGTCAAAAAGCTATCCGCTTGGAAATTTTGAGGGTGATAAATTCTCCCTATCCGCATCGTTTTCCGGCTTTGTAAGCTCTTTGTCGGATTTGGAAAATATTCTTGTAGCAAACTATCAAGGTAAGCCAATCTATCTAAAAGATGTGGCACTGATAGAGGAGGGCGTAAATGTACAAGAAAAACATGAAACCACAATAACTCCGGGAGTCGCCTTTGAGGGTAAAACGTCGTTTGGCACCAATAAAGTAGCGCAAGTAACGCTATTTTTAGCCAAAAAAAGAGGCACAAACGCTGTATTTGTGGCTGAAGACGTAATAAAAAAAGTCGAAGAGCTAAAATCTACGCTTCCAGCCGGAATAGATATTGTCACGACTAGAAATGATGGACATAAGGCGGATGAGGCTGTAAACGAGCTGATTTTTCACATCTTTATCTCTATCGCTATTATAGTCGCGCTTTTGGTGTTTACTCTTGGATTTAAAGAGGCTTTGATAGTCGCTTTTACAGTGCCGCTAATTTTGGCGATTACGCTTTTTATCGGTATGCTTGCGGGACAAACTATCAATAGAATTACGCTTTTTGCGCTTATCTTGGCGCTTGGGCTTTTGGTGGACTCCGCTATCGTCGTAATAGAGAATATTCATAGGCACTTTTCTATGGCAAAAGAGCCGATGGATAAGGCGGTCATAAGGGCGACAAATGAGATAGGAAATCCGACAAATATCGCGACAATAGCCGTTATATTTGCGTTTTTACCGATGATGTATGTAGGCGGAATGATGGGACCTTATATGCAGCCTATTCCGTTTAACGTACCTGTGGCTATGCTTGCCTCGCTTGCTATCGCTTACGTGTTTACGCCTTGGCTTGCGCTAAAGTTTTTAAAACACGATGCGCACGCCGCGCCGTTTGAGCTAAAAAATACAAAAGTATATGGTTTTTACCAAAGATATATTAAACCGATGCTTGAGGTTCGTTCAAAGAGATATATGTTTATGGGAGGCATTATTGCGCTCTTTTTTATCTCGCTTACGCTTCCGGCGTTTCAACTTGTACTTTTCAAGATGTTGCCTAGCGGAAATAACAACACTTACAACATCACAATAGATTTGCCGACAAACTCCTCGATAGAACAGACCAAAAAGACCGCTCAATGTGTGGAGAGCGTGTTAGCCAAAGAGGCTGAGGTGGCGGATTTTGAGACGTTTATCGGTATGACGGGGGTTATCGACTTTAATGGGCTTCTTAGGGGTTCTGGCATGAAAAAAGGCGACAATATAGCTGAAATCAGAGTCAACCTAAAAGATAAAAACGATAGAAATGAGCAATCAGCGCCGATGGTAAGCAGGGTAAGACCTATCATTCAAAATCAGTGCGAATCTATAGCAAACGCCAAGATAAAGCTAGTGGAAGACCCTCCGGGACCGCCGGTTGTGGCGACGATGGTGGCTGAAATATTTGGCGGTGATTATGATAGTAGAATGAAGATGGCTGAGGGCATCAAAAAGCTCTACAAAGAGACTGACGGTATCGTAGATATTGATATTTTTGCAGACGACGCTGTCATGAAATACAAAGTTACGCCGGATAGACAAAAAGCGGCTTTAGCTGGAATTACAACCGAGCAGATAGCGCAAACACTTGCTATGTCGATGGGTGGGGCGGTTGTTAGTATCGCTCATATACCTGAGGAAAAAGAGCAGGTTGGTATTTTTGTTAGATTTGATAAAGAGAGTAGAGGCGCGCCGGATGATTTGACAAATATCAAGCTGATGTCTATGACTACAGGTCGAATGGTGCCGCTTTCAGAGGTTACAAAAGTAAGCATGGTTTCAAAAGAGGGTGTAATTACAAATAAAGACCTTAGAGAGATTACAATGGTTACGGGCGAGATGAATCAAAGAGGCTCCGTATACGCCCTAGCCGAATTATGGTCAAAACTTAAAAACAACGAATACTTAAGTGATTATACGTTTGCGTATGACGGAAATCCTCGCCTTGCGCTAACGGCAAAAGACAACGCAACGGGGCAGATTTTTGATATAAAATGGGGCGGCGAGTGGGATATTACATTTGACGTATTTAGAGACCTTGGGGGCGCTTTTGGTATTGCGGTTGTGCTAATTTATCTTCTAATGGTCGTGTATTATGGCAACTTTGGAATTCCTGGGATAGTGCTCTCTACGATACCGCTTACATTTATTGGGGTGCTTTTTGGGCATTTCGTGATGAACTTTGTGATGCCGACATATTTTACCGCTACAAGTATGATAGGCTTTATCGCACTGGCGGGTATTGTGGTTAGAAATGCGCTTCTTTTGATAGACTTTACTATCGATTTGTTGCGTTCTGGTATGTCTTTAAACGACGCTGTGATTGAAGCGGCGGCTACGAGATTTAAGCCTATTTTGCTTACGGCGCTAGCAATTATCTTAGCTTCGATAGTCATCGTGGTAGACCCTGTATGGCAAGGGCTTGCAGTCTCTTTGATATTTGGCGTTTTGGTTTCAACCGTGCTTACTCTTGTCGTTATCCCTCTTCTGTTTTGGAGGTTTGTGAAGCGAAAAGGGCTTGCTAGGGTACTTGGCTCTTAAAACTCCGTGTTGACCGCTAGGTGCGGTCACACTCTGCTCGTTATGGCGCTACAGATAGACGCTAATTTATCGCTAATTTTATTTGGCGTTGCAACTGTTTAGTCACCCTTAAGAGCCTGAGCGGTATTTATCACAATCCCCACCGCCTCATCTCTTTTTTGCCAAAAGTCGCAGTCTAGCTTGTGCGTCTCAAACTCCTCAAAATATCCGGCGCACATATACGCCTTTGGGGTTTTGGAGTACAAAATCTCCAAAAGTCTCAAAAATCCCTCTGCGCTTAAGTGGTGGAAATCCGCTGTGTCGGTGTCCGAGCCGTTTATCTCGTATATATGCGTTTGAGCGTTTCCGTGCGCCGCGTCTACGAAGATTAGATTGCCAAACTCTTTTACTTTTTCTAACAATTCAGGGAGTAGTTGAAGCGTATATATTTTTTGAAGATTTTGGGGTAAAGCGTCGTATACCGCTTTGCCAAAAGAGTCGTTGCCCATGAGGTCGTTTCCGTAGCAGATTATCAGGGTGTCAAAATTCATTACCGCACTCTATATACTCAAATTTGATAGCCGTACTTTAGCTAAGTGTTGTTGAAGCATAGAAGCGGTGAAATTGTATAATTAAGACATCCGAATAATTCAAGTTTTTAGAGCGACTAGTCGCGAGAGCTCTCCGCTGAGGAGCTAGTTTTTGGCTTTGCCAAAAATTTGAGAATTATTAAGTGGTTTAATTAAAGCAAAAAATTTACGAGGTTATGATGGGACGAGCGTTTGAATACCGCAAAGCGGCGAAGATGAAAAGATGGGGGAATATGTCCAGAGTTTTCCCAAAACTAGGACGTGCGATTACGGTCGCGGCAAAAGAGGGCGTGGCAGACCCCGCCATGAACGCCAAGCTTAGGGCAGCGATAGCAAATGCAAAATCAGAGGGGATGCCAAAAGACAATATCGAAGCGGCAATCAAAAGAGCAAGCGGCAGAGACTCAGTAGATTATGCAGAGATAGTGTATGAGGGCAAATGGTCTTATGGCACGCTCTTTATGATAGAGTGTGCGACAGACAATCCGACTAGGACAATCGCAAATATCAGGGCGATATTTACAAAAGTGGGCGGTCAGATAGTGCCTAGCGGCTCGCTTGATTTTATGTTTTCCAGAAAATGTGTATTTGAGTTTGAAAAGTCAAGCGGCGCGGATATGGAGGAGCTTGAACTTAGCCTTATGGACGCAGGGCTTGAAGAGCTTGAGATAGACGAGAATACAATATATGTGTATGGCGACTATACAAACTTCGGCTCTCTAGCGGCGGCTCTTGAAGAGCAAAAAATAGACGTCAAAAAATCGAGTTTGGAGAGAGTACCGACTTCACCGATAGATGTAACAGATGAACAGATGGCGGAGATAGAGAAACTAATCGAGAAGATAGAAGACGACGACGACGTACAGGCTGTGTTTACGAATTTGGCGTAAAAGTTCCCCACTTGCGTATAGGGTGCTAATCATATTTAGGAGTAAGCTATGAAAACAGAGCAGGCGCTATTCAAAAACGGCAAATGGAGCGGTGAGTTTTTATTAAAAGATGCGGATATAGTCTTTGTATTTGCCGAGGGAGACGCTATTGCGGACGAGTTGTGGCAAAAAGAGTTGAGCGCCATATTTGGTGTTGCAATTATTATAGGTTGCTCATCTTCCGGCTCCATATTTGGCGACTCTGTACTGGATAACTGTGTGGTTGCTACGGCTATAAAATTAGAAAAGTCGTGCGCAGCACTGGCTTTTGAACAAAACGTATCTCCAAGCTCATCATTTGAGGTCGGAGAAAAAATTGCGACAAAACTATCAAAAGAGGGGCTAAAGCATATCATAGTTCTTAGCGATGGATTAAATGTCAACGGAAGCAGATTGGCGGATGGTTTTAATAGCGTACATTCTGGTATAAATGTTCATGTAAGCGGCGGATTGGCCGGAGATGGCGCTAGGTTTTCAAATACGTTTGTAATAGCAAATGCAGCTCCTGCGCAAAACATGGTTGCGGCGATTGGATTGTATGGCGATGTGTTTGTAAAAACAGGGTGTTTTGCCGGCTGGGATGAGTTTGGCACCGATAGAGTAATTACAAAATCTGTCGGAAACGTCGTATATGAGATAGATGGCGAAAAAGCGTTGGAGCTTTACAAAAAGTATCTAGGAGAAGAGGCGCAAGAGCTTCCTGGCTCCGGTCTAAGGTTTCCGCTCTCAATCAAAAAAAACCAAAATGACCCATATATCATTAGGACGTTTTTGGCGGTAGACGAAGAGGCAAAATCTCTTGTTTTTGCCGGAGAAGCACCGCAGGGGTATATATGCAAGCTTATGAAGTCAAATCTTGAAAAGCTCGTAGAAAACGCAGGGTTTGCCGCAAAAGAGGCGGACTATGAGGGGGAGCAAAAAGGGGTGTGTCTAGCCGTCAGTTGCGTAGGTAGAAGAATAGCGCTTGGAGGACTGGTTGAAGAGGAGCTAGAGATATTAAAAGAGATATTGGGGGAGAAAACGATATTGTTTGGTTTTTACTCGTATGGCGAGATAGCTCCGATACATGGTCTTGTAAACTGCTTTTTGCACAACCAAACCATGACAGTTACAACAATCTATGAGTAATTAAAAATGCACAAACTACTCGAACGACAGATAAAAAAATTTTTTGGTAAACACGCTGTTTTTGACTCGGATTTTACGGCTTTTTTACAAGAGGTTAACGACTTTTATGTATCGGCTCAAAAAGAGAGGGCTCTTCTTGAAAATGCCCTTGAGACAAGCTCGTATGAGTTGACAGCCGCAAATCAAAAACTAAAAGATAGCAGCGACGAGACAATAAAGCTTCAGCGTTCAGCTCTTGATGCTGCCGCCAATATGATTATGATTACGGACATAGCCGGAGTAATCAAATATGTAAACAAAAGCTTTTGCGATTTTATTATGTATGACGCATCAGAGATAATTGGAAAGACTCCAAACTTTTTAAATTCAGGTATGCACTCAAAAAAGTTTTTTGAAGACATGTGGGAACGGATAAAGAGCGGCGAGACCTTTGAAGGCGAGATGATTAATAAAAAGAAAAACGGCGACATATACCTAGAAGAAACTGTTGTAACGCCTATAAGAGATCTAAAAAGCGGAGCCGTTACGCACTTTGTTGCGGTAAAAAAAGATATAACCGAAAGAAGAGCGCAAGAAGACGAGTTAAAACACGCTCGCGATAAGGCTCTTGAGGCTTCAAGGCTAAAATCTGAGTTTTTGTCTACGATGAGTCATGAGATAAGAACCCCGATGAACGGCGTTATAGGTATGACGAATATACTTTTGGATACGCCGCTGGACGGCGAACAGCTTGAGTACGTCAATATCATCAAGGGGTCTTCAAACACTCTACTAGTTATCATAAACGATATTTTGGATTTTTCAAAGATAGAGGCCGGCAAGCTTGAGATAGAGTCTGTCGATATGGATTTGATAGATATAGTCGAGGGTGCGGCGGAGCTTCTGACGGCTGGCGCAAAAGAGAAAAATATATCTTTGATGGTGTATATAGACACAAAGATAAACACACAGATAAAAGGCGACCCGATAAGGATTAAGCAGATTTTGACAAATCTTATCGGCAACGCTATAAAGTTTACCGACAAAGGCGAGGTGAGCGTAAAGGCGAGTCCTATTTTTGGCGGAAGCGTAATAGAAAAAATACGTTTTGAGGTAACAGATACCGGAATAGGAATATCAAGAGATATGGCTGCAAGGCTATTTCAGTCTTTTACTCAGGCGGACGGCTCAACAACGAGAAAATATGGCGGAACGGGGCTTGGGCTTGCTATCTCAAAGAGCCTTTGCGAGTTGATGGGCGGCTCCATAGGCGTTGAGAGCGTACCTGGAAAAGGCTCTATGTTTTGGTTTGAGCTTCCCTTTGTGGTTGGCTCAAAAGCGCAGACTAATTTTGAGGATTACAAAACCAAAATAGCGTCTTTAAAAGATAAAAAAGCGATAGTCATAGACGACTCCAAAACGGCTAGAGAGATAGTAAAAAAATATCTTCTTGGCTGGGGGCTTGTCGTAGATTGCGCCTCCAGAGCTAGCGAGGCTATGGAAAAGCTATTGGAGGCGGTAAATAGCGGCGCTCCATATCATCTTGCGGTTGTTGATTTTGCTATGCCCGAAATAGACGGTTTTGAGCTTGCTAAAAAGATATTTGCCTCAAAAGAGCTTGAAAGCACAAAATGTATTTTATTTACCGCTTTTGATCAAAAGGGGGTTGGTAGCGATGCGCTTGAGATAGGCTACAGCGCTTACCTTACAAAGCCGATAAAGCAAGGAGCTCTTCTAAAGGCGACAATAGACTCGTTGCAAGATAAAAAACAAACAAGAGTTGACGAGCCGTGCGGCTATAGGGAGCTGTTTAGATCTATGCGCGAGAGTGAAGAGTCCGATGGCTCAAAAGCTACAAAGCTACTTTTGGTTGAAGACAATACGGTCAATCAAAGGGTAGCCTCTTTAATACTTCAAAAGATAAATTGCAATATAAAGATTGTAAAAAATGGAACCGAGGCGTTGCGAGCGGTTGAAGAGAATGATTTTGATATTATTTTGATGGATTGTCAGATGCCTGTTATGGACGGCTTTGAGGCAACAGCTCGCATAAGAGCTAGAAAAGATATTAAAAGTTCAATTCCAATTATAGCTTTGACCGCAAACGCAATAGAGGGAGACAAGGAGAGATGCTTGGCTGTTGGTATGGACGATTATATCTCAAAGCCGATAGACCAAAAAGAGGTTTTGGAGAAGGTATTATTTTGGAGTTTCAAAAGATTAGCGTTTGTCTCATCGACCGAAGAGGTTGATTTGGCAGAAGAAGAACCGATAGATATGCAGAGGCTAAGGAGCATATTTGACAATGATATAGACGCTATAAAAAATGTTTTGGAAGCGTCCATGGACTCTATAGGCGGAAATATAACCAAACTACTATTTGCCGCCGAGGAAAAAGATGTAAAAAAAATGAAGCAGATAGTTCACGACGTCAAAGGCGAGTCGCTTAGTATGGGACTAAGAGAGGTTGCAAGCCTTATCGTAAGCGTCGAAACTACTCTTGACACCATAAGCTTTAACGAACTTAGATATGTTTTGCTTGAGATAAAAAGAAGCTTGTCTCACGCAGAGGATTTTTTGGATACACTATTTTAATACTTACCACGCAAAACAATTTCTGCTCTCCCGCCTTTGGCGGGTAGCTAGAGCCACCCATCAAGGGACATCAATTAGCTACATCTCCTTAACAACCCAAGGCAAACCGTACTCGTTTAGAGCCGCCATAAACGGATCCGGATTGAACTGTTCCATATTTGACACACCCGCTCTTCTCCATTCGCCCTTAGCCACCATCATACCGCCGATAAACGCCGGAACGCCGGTGGTATAGCTAACCGCTTGAGAGTTTACCTCTGAGTAGCACTCTTCGTGGTCGCAGATGTTGTAGATGTATATTGCGCGTTCTACGCCGTCTTTTATGCCCTTAAAGTAGCAACCGATGTTTGTCTTGCCTTTTGTGCGTCCCGCTAGACTTACAGGATCCGGAAGAAGCGTTTTTAGAAATTGCATTGGAACTATTTTTTGTCCGTTGTGTTCTACTTCGTCTATTCTTAGCATTCCTACGTTTTCAAGACATCTCATGTGCGTAAGATAGCTTTGACCAAACGTCATAAAAAATCTAATTCTCTTTAGCCCCTTGATGTTTTGCACAAGGCTTTCAAGCTCTTCGTGATAAAGTAGATAACTATCTTTTGGCCCAACCTCGGGATAATCCCACACCTGCATAATCTCCATAGGAGCCGTCTCTATCCATTTTCCCTCTTCCCAATATCGCCCCTTTGAGCTTACCTCTCTTAGGTTTATCTCGGGATTGAAGTTGGTCGCAAAAGCATAACCGTGGTCTCCAGCGTTGCAGTCTAATATGTCGATGTAGTGGATTTCATCAAAATAGTGCTTTTGTGCATATGCGCAAAACACATTTGTCACACCCGGGTCAAACCCGCTACCAAGAAGAGCTGTAAGCCCCGCTTCTTTGAATTTATTTTCTTTTTCCCACTGAAGCTTATACTCAAAATGAGCGCTATCTGGATGCTCGTAGTTTGCCGTATCCACATAGTGAACGCCCACTTTTAGGCACGCTTCCATGATGGTTAAGTCTTGGTATGGCAAAGCTACGTTGATGACTACATCGGGAGTGTGTTTGGCTATTAGCACCGCCGTCTCGTCGATATTGTCCGCATCTACTTTGTCTACCGCTATCTCAAACCCTTTGTTTTTTATCTGCGTTTGTATTCTCTCGCACTTGTCTATTGACCGACTAGCAAGACACACAAAACTAAAAACATCCGTAGCAAAAGCGCACTTATGCGCCACCACGCCGCCTACGCCGCCGGCGCCGATGATAAGAACTCTACTCATTGTTGACTCCATAAAAAGATTTGCGTTATTTTACAAGAATATAGCTACAAATTGATGTTATACGCCAATACGGGCAAAGCCCGTGTTGGCGGCAGGGACATAAATGTCCCTTGCAACCCCCTGAAGCTACCCGCTTTGCGGGAGAGTTGATTGGTAGAGGGGGGGGGATTAGTGTTGTTTTGTTGAACTTTTAGAAATGATTGGAAAAGAGTGTCAGGCACTCTTTTGCGTATGAAGACCTACGGTTAAAGACTTATACCTCCGAGACCTTTTCGATACCATAAAATATGACCGCAAAAAAAGCGACTATCGCTATAATCGTTGCGACTACGGCTAGATTCATCATAAATCCTTTATCTCTTTTGTTCGTTTTGAAATCTTAATAAAAATCATCAATAATGCAATCAGTAATAGAAAAATCCCGACTATGCTAATCCATGTCCAAATATCCAATTTGTTGGCTTCGAGTCTATCGACCGTAGAGCCGACTAGCAAGACTATTGCTCCAAACAAAAGGCTCAATACTACTCTTAACGTGTTCAATAGCTCTTTGATCTCATCTATTTTTGCCATGCGATTATTATAACAGACAAATAGAAAAACGAGGTAGGTTTTGAGGGAGTCTTTAGAGTCACTCCAATAGTCTGCGTAACCTGTACACACGGTGCACTTGGGGCGTTCTCTACGGGTATGGGAAGCACCGACCTTGCATTTACGATGATAACGGGCGAGAATTGGTTTAAAGTACCGGAGACTATCAAAGTGGTTTCAAAGGCAAACCGCAAGAGTATGTAACCAAAAAAGACCTAATCCTTGAAATAATCCGTATAATAGACGTGGACGGAGCGCTACTTTCACGGCAAACTGGCTGATGAGGATAAATTTGCGGAGCTTTGAGATAGGAAAGTTGGGAAAGATATAGAAAAAAATTTACCAAGACGGGCAAAGCCCCCGTCTTGGTTGTTATTAGTTACAACCGCCGCCGCAGCAAGTAGTTCCTGATGCACCGGCTGATTTTGCAGCCTCAAGAGCTCCCTCATAGTTTGGCTCAGCCGTTACTTCGCTTACCAACTCTTTATAAATAACCGTTCCAGCCTCATCTACAACAAATATTGCTCTAGCACTTAAGCCTCTAAGAACGCCCTCGCCAATTAACACGCCATAAGCATTTGAAAACTCTTTTGTTCTAAAATCAGAGCATACGTCAAGATTTTCTATACCTTCAGTAGAGCAAAATTTGCCCGCCGCAAAAGGAAGATCCATAGACACAACAACTACTTTTGCATTTTGAATCTTCGCCGCTTCTACGTTAAATCTTCTAGTCTCATTTGCGCATACCGGAGTATCAAGCGACGGAACAACTACGATGATTTGAACGCAATCGCTCTCGCCGCCTACGTTTACATCCGCAAGACCTTTATTTGGAAGAGTCACGCATGGAGCTTTATCGCCTACGTTTACATCGCTGCCCTCTAGGTTTACCGGATTGCCTTTAAAAAGTACTGATGCCATATTGAAATCTCCTGTTTTTGATATTGATGTTATACGCCAATACGGGCAAAGCCCGTATTGGCGGCAATGGACATAGATGTCCCTTGCGACCCCCTGAAGCTACCCGCATAAATGCGGGAGATTAAATAAAGGGTGTGTACGCAAGGGCGGCAACTAAAATATTTTAGTTGGTTGAGCAAATTCTAGACTAAAAAAGATAAATTTTGTCTTAATTAGAAATTCGCTCTTGAGGCGACGTCAAAGTCTGTATATTTTTTAAACATTTTTTTCTCATATGCGTCAATTGCCGCCCTGCCTATCATGGCGGCGTTGTCGGAGCAAAACTCCATTTTTGGAAACAAAAGTTCAAAACGATACCGCTTTGACAAAGCCTCCAGCTCGCCCCTCAGCTTTTTATTTGCAGCAGCCCCGCCCACTACGCCTAGGAGCTTTGGCGGATTGTCTCGCACAATCTGTTTTATTTTAAATATCAAATGCCCAAGCGCTACTTTTTGAAACGAAGCTGCTAGGTTTGCTCTTTTTGTATCATCTAGCTCCCCCGCTTCCAATATTTTTAGCCTAAAAGCGTTTTTGAGACCAGAATAGCTAAACGCCGCCCTATTATCTTGTAGCGAAATTGGAAGCTCGTAGCTGTTTTCATCGCCGTTTTTTGCAAAAGCCTCTATCGATGGGCCGCCCGGATAGCCAAGAGAGAGCATTTTTGCCGCTTTGTCAAAGCTCTCCCCGAAGCTGTCGTCCATAGTCTTTGCAAGAAGCTTGATATTTTGTGCGCTCTCCATTCTCATGTATTGCGTGTGTCCGCCTGAGACTAGCAAGACGTCAAGCGACTCTATAGCGTCTGCTTCTATAAAAAGAGAGTAGATATGTCCGACTAAGTGATTTATTGGTATCAGCGGAACGTTAAGAGCCACAGCTATCGTCTTTGCCATTGAGACGCCCTCCAGCAAAGAGACGACTAAGCCCGGCTCATTTGTGACGGCTACGGCTTTGATATGCGGCAGATACTCTTGCGCAGACTCCAAAAGCTTTGGCAGAGCTTTTGCGTGCAAGCGTCCCGCTAGTTCCGGCACGACTCCGCCGTATACGCTATGCTCTTCATCTTGCGAGATTTTGCGGTGGAAAAGTAGCTCTCTGTTTTCTATTTTTGTTATGGCTAACGCACTGTCGTCACAGCTTGACTCAATAGATAGTATCACGCCGTTATCCAATCGTATGCAAAATTCCAAGCCCCGTGACCGCTGATAATATTTAGATGACCGCCGTTTTTTATGATTTTTATATCGCAAAGCAGCTCTTTTTGGAGACTGTAAGCATCATCTACGCTTATGTATTTGTCGGTGTCGCTTGCCACAAAAAGCACCTCTTTTGCAAGCGCAACGGCTTTTGGGTAGGGAAAGAAAGTATCAACGGCTTTTATATCCGTGTCTCTTGCAGGAGGAGCCGCAAGCATTACTTTGTCAAAAACCGCTTTTGGATGCGCTTTGGCATACCAAAACCAAAGTACGGCTCCAAGCGAGTGACAAACCACTCTATCGGGAGAAAAAGAGCTCATTATCTCCTCTAATGCCTGTAACCACACTTTTTTACGCGGCGTGTGCATAAAAGGCATTCGTGGAAAATACACAGGGTAGCCATCACACGCTAGCCTAGCGGCAAGCCAGTTTTGCCAATGCGGAAAGTCGCTTCCGCCCCAACCGTGCAAAATTAGTATTTTAGGTTTTAAGGATGGAGTGTGCATACTCTCTTACCTCCTTGTCAAGCAAAAAAACTTCGTCGATAGACGATGGCTCATAATCGCCGTATTTTTCATAGACTGCAAAAATTGTGCTTGCAATCTCTCCAAACACAATTTTTTCACTCAAAAAAGCCTCGACCGCCGCTTCGTTTGCCGCATTTAGTACAAGCGCCGAGGATGGACGAGCTAGAAGCTCCTCTTTTAGTCTCCACGCCGGATAGCGAGACTCATCTATGTGCTTAAACTCCAAAGAGCCTAGTTTGAGCAAATCAATAGACTTAAAAATATTATTTATAGCCCCATTGGCAAGGGCGTAAGAGATGGGAAGTCGCATATCCGGTTCGCTCATTTGAGCCGTGGTAACGCCGTCTGAAAATTCTATCATGGCGTGTATTGTGGAGCTTGTCTCTATGATTGCGTCATATAATATGTCGCCGCCAAAGAGCCAATACGCCTCTATAATCTCAAAAAGTTTATTTACCATTGTGGCGCTGTCAACTGTTATTTTGCGACCCATCGCCCAGTTTGGATGACGCAACACCTCTTTTACGCTTGCGTTTCGGACGCTTTGCAGGGGAGTATCTCTTAGCGCACCGCCGCTGGCTGTTATCGTCATTTTGCGGATGTCTCCGCCTCTGTTTAGATACCAAAGAGCAAAATGTTCGCTATCTACGGGAATGATTTTTGACGCATCAATAAATTTTCCGGCGGCTACTAGCGACTCTTTATTTGCCAAAGCCACCTCTTTATTGGCGTTTATACACCAAAGGGTGGGGGCTAATCCAGCAAAGCCGACAATTGCATTTAATGCTTTTGGGCTTGAGGTTTGTTTTAGGGCTTCTATTAGACCCTCGTCGCCGTAAAATATTTTTGCGCCAAGAAAACTATCCCCAAAAGCGGCGTTTTTGTTTTGTAAAGACGCATATTTGGGGCGAAATCTCTCTATTTGGGCTTTTAGAAGTTCCACATTATTTCCGGCAGAGAGAAGTTCTATGGCAATCCCCGCTCTTTCGCATACGTCAAGAGCGTTTACGCCGATAGAGCCTGTGGAGCCCATAATTATCAATACAGCCCCCTAAGGAGCACAACCATTACAATTGCGCCAAATAGATACCCATCCAGCCTATCAAGCGCTCCTCCATGCCCTGGAAGTAGCGAGCCGCTATCTTTGACTCCGGCGTGTCTTTTGAGGGAGGATTCAAACAAATCTCCAAATACAGATGCGACCGAGGTGCAAATAGAGATAATGAGAGCTATATAAAAAGGCAAAAATGTAACCCCCATAAAAGAGCCGATAATAGTCGCAACCAATACGCCGCCCAAAACGCCCTCTAGGGTTTTATTTGGGCTTGCAGGTGAAAACGGTGTTTTACCGACCGCTTTGCCTGTAAAAAAAGCCGCCGTATCGGTTGCGGCTACTATGACAAGAAGCCAAAAAAGAACCGCCATCCCATAATCTTTGTAAAGAGAGAGCATAAAAAGCATCGGCGCCGTCGGGTATAAAAACACCAATAAATTTCTAATTCCTTTTTGCTCTTCCGAAGCCTCTGCGAAGCTAACCCTATTTTTAAACGCCAAATAAGAGCCGTACACAAGAAGAGCCAAAAATACCAAATCCTCAGGGTCTGTCATAAAATAAGCGGCAAGCCAGATGGCGACTGCTATTGGATATAAAGAGAGCTTTTGAAGCTTAAAAAGTTTATTCGCCTCCGCAAAAGCCAAAAAATAAAAAACACCCATAAACGCCCATGTGATAAAAAAAATATCTAAAATAATAACTACGGCGACAACCCCAATGAGTAAAAAAGCTGTTAAGTATCGCTCTTTTGAGGCGTTTAAAAAATGCGGGGTTTGCAAATAAATTTCCTTTTATATTTCATGTTACGCATTCTAAAAGGGCAAAGCCCCTTTAGAACGGCAAAGGACACAAGCGTCCTTTGCAAACCCCTAAAGCTACCCGCATAAATGCGGGAGAATATATAGGATTTGCGCACTTTTCCGCAAAAGTGTAAAAGTTTAAACCTTCAAATCAATTATATGCTCTATTTCGGGGCTATAGAAGTCTTCGTCCTCTTCTTCGCTCTCTTTTTTCTCTTTTTTGCTTTGCTTGTATTGCCCCTTATTATGGGAGCTTCCGTCGTCTTCTTTGATCTTTCCCGAACCGTCGGCTTCTGTCGGCTCTTCTAT
>DZAX01000017.1 GCA_022729705.1 Helicobacter cetorum
AGTGTTTATTAAGCAACTTTGGTTCCTTTGTTGTTTTGGGGTGGTGAATGGTTACTTTCACACTATGCAAAACGGAGACATTGACTATATAGAAATTAATGGTAAAAAGTTTATATATAAAAACAGTGAGCTTTTAAGATTTTTTAAAAAAGTAGACAAAGTAAAACAACAAAACAAAATCATAATGCCTGGCTCTTTCAGTCACGAACTAATCTACAGCGGCAAAGACGGCAACAATATCAAAGTCTCATATAGAGAGTATAAAGACGACATGGCAAGACCTGCTTTTTTCCAAGATTTGACCTACAATCTTAAAGAGAGTGACATCATCCGATACAAAAACTATAAAATCAAAGTGCACAAAGCCACAAACGAAGAAATTAGCTATACGGTTTTAGAGGACTAAATGACTAAAACAGAGGCTCTATCAATCCTTAAAAACCACAAGAGCGATTTTGCCGCTCGTTACGGTGAAAATGGGTGTCAGGCACTCTTTCGCTCTTTCGGTGAAAATGGGTGTTGCGAAATGGGTGTCAGGCACTCTTTTATGTAGGCACTCTTTTATGCATTTTCTTATTTTTTTCTTAATTTCATTCTTTTCTTTTTTTCTACTTGCTTTAAAAAACCGCCAACCGCCAACCGGAAAAATGGGTGTCAGACACTCTTTTATGAGAGACGAGGCGAATGAGGCTAGTGATATGGATGTGTTTTATGAGAGGGATAGTGGGTTTGAGCTTGAGAGCGGGCTGGAGTTTTTGCGTTTGTCGGATGAATTAGCAGATGAGCTTCATGTGCCAAAAGTTGACTTTGTGGTGCTCAAATATATGAACCCGATAGTAAAATACTATGCTAAAAAGGATTTTATCTATGTATAAAGAGCAAAATCTGATTTTTATTTTTACGATGTTGGAGTGTGTGGAGAAGTGCGGCATTTATACGGATGGTTTTACAAATCCGCATGAGTTTGTTTGGGCTGACGAGCAGATGAGGCTCAATGCCGTAATACCGCTATTCATAGCCATAGGCGAAGAGTCCAAAAAAATAGACCAAAATTTCAAAGACGATATAAAAACAAAGCCCAACTGGTCGGATGTGGCGGGTATGAGAGACAAAATATCGCATGATTATCGTGGTATGGATGCCGAGATACTATGGGCTGTAATCCAAAAAGACCTACCGAAACTCAAAAAAGCCCTCTTGGAAATACTAGAACTCATCAAGCCCTCACGAGAGCTGATGGATGAATTTTTGGATTCGCAGTTTTACAAACATCTAGCGTATTTGAAGAGCTAGAAATTTTATACCCCAAACGGAGTATAAATGTGATACAATTTGCCAAAAAGCAGGAGCTTGATATGAAATTACAAACAAGCGTGCGAGTGGACGAGGGGTTTTATAACGACTCCAAAAAAGTGTTTGACGCTTTTGGGCTTAGTTTTGGTATAATCCCCCAAGAAAAACAAACAATTTTTTAGAAAGTTTTATTCCTTGTGAGTAAAATTTGATTATACAAAAAGGGGGGTAAAAAAATGAGTAAAAAAAGCAAAATGGGTGTCACAAAATGGGCAAAATGGGTGTCAGGCACTCTTTTATGCAAGTTCACACAAGTTCACAAGTTCATATATTGCTTCAGCTTCTTCACGTTTTATGCTCAACAAAGAGCAATTTTAGTTCCGTTTTTGGTGGGTAGGTGAGTGGTTACGATTTTTTTCACATTTATTTTCTTTTTTAATTTGATAAACACGCTATTTTATTTTAAAGCCGCTTTTATAACAACAAAAAAACTGCAGTAGCCATAAAATAAGCCGTTACACAGGCGTTAAAAGCAAAAAATATCCGCTTATCAAAAGCCGCCGCAAACGATAACGCAATATAAAAAAGAAAAAACCAGAGCGGCGTCAAAAACTCTTCTTTTTTGAGCTCCCCGGCACTACTTATGGCAATTAAGAGCAAATCGTCAAATATCCACCCAAGTCCAAAAAGATGCAACAAAAGCGAAATAGGATAGAAGACGTCAAAAATAGCCCCAAAAAGAGTGTTTAGCAGATGCGCTTTTGTGAAAATAGCGAAGATGTAGTGGATAATCGGCGCCATAGCAAAAAAGAGCCATGAGCTAAGAGTGATATAAATTAGCACTTTGTGCTTGAAATCGGTGTTTGCTAAAAACAAAAAGATAAGAAAAACACCGTAGACGGAGAGCCAAAAACCGATAGAAAAGACAAAAGCGGGAAAGATGGCGAAACAAAAAATCGTCGTCAAAAATAGCGTTTTATAGCTAAGTATATTATCTCCTCTGAGCGCAAAATAAAACACGACAACAGCCGCCACAACCGCTCTCATAAACGACGGGGTAAAATCCGCCAAATAGGCGTAAAAAAACAAAAAATATAAGCAAAATATGTATATCCAAAAATTTCTGTTTGAGTATGGAAAAAATCTATCTTGAATATAGCGAAAAGGCGGCACCAAAATAAAAAAGATAAAAGCGATTAAAAGAGCCACGTTTAGCCCGCTAATCGCAAAGAACGCCCCAAGCCCGTAGCTGTTGATAAAATCCTCTATCTGTGCACCTACCTCGGAGTTTAAAAAAAGATTTAGGTAAAACTCTTGCATACGCACGTCTTTGTGTTGCGCTGATAAAAACTCTTTTAGAGAGGTTTGTATTTCGCTTTTTTCTCCGGTCGGCTCTAAAGACACTATTTTTAACCTAGGGGTTTTGAACATATCCACAAAGGAGAGCTCTTTTGTTTTGACTAGTACGCTAAAGTATTCGCCCTCTTTTGACTTCAAACTACTTTTAAAATAACCTCTAAAGTCTATTTGCGAGGAGCGAAAAAAAAGCGAGAAGTATACGCCGCCGTTTGCTCCGACTCGCTCTTTTTGGGATATGAGCTTTGCGTGGAGCGTGTGGTAGTCAAACTCTTTTAGCTTTTCATAAGAGAGCATGGCAAATATGATATTCGCTGAAAAAATAAGGAGTAGGAGAGAGTAAAAAATCGCCGCTTTTGGTAAAAGAGCGATTTTTATCATAGCTTGATATGCGCAAACTCTATATTTTCAACTGGGGCTTTAGTCTCCGCAAAGACGTGCTCCGTAAAGTGTCCGCCCGCACTCTCAAATCTCGTAAAGCGCTTATGAAAGACGAGGCTAACAATTCCGGTAGGTCCGTTTCTATTTTTGCCTATGATGACCTCTGCGTCCTCCTCTGTTTTTTCGACAAAAGAGCTTTGATAATCCTTGCCCTCCGCTTTTGCTTTCATCTCTTTTTCTTTCTCTTCACGCACTCTATACACGTCGTCGCGATAGACAAAAAGTATCTGGTCGGCGTCTTGTTCTATTGAGCCGGACTCTCTAAGGTCGCTTAACATTGGGCGTTTGTCGCTTCTTGCTTCAAGTCCGCGGTTTAGCTGCGAAAGAGCGATTATCGGAAGCTCTAGCTCTCTTGCCAAAAGCTTTAACCCCCTTGACATATCAGAGACCTCAAGGTGCCTATCTTTGTTTCCGGTTCCCGACATAATCTGTAAGTAGTCGATGATTACAAGTCCGACCTCTTTGTGCCTAGCTTTTAGCTTTCTTAGCTTACTTCTTAGCGTGGACATTGTAAGTCCGCCCTCATCATCCACAAAGAGTTTTGAGTCGGAGAAGTGTTGCACAGCGTCGGTTAGGCGGCTCCACTGCTCGTCGTTGATATTTGCCACTCTAAGTTCTTGTAGCGGTATGCTTGTTTTTGCGGCGAGCATCCTTAGCATCAGCTGTTCGGCGGGCATCTCAAGGCTGAAAATAGCTACGCCAAGACCCGATGAGAGAGCGTTTGTGGCGATATTAAGCGCAAAAGCGGTTTTACCCATCGCCGGACGCGCGGCTATGATGATAAGGTCGCCCTTGCCAAATCCGGCGGTTTTTTTGTTTAACTCATAAAACCCCGTGTCGATACCGACAAGCAGATTGTCGCCTTTTTTTTTCATCTCCATCATGTAATCAAGCGTGCTTTTGGCGACCTCTTCGGACTCCCTAAAATCCCTTGTGGAGCCAGTGGTGGCTATCTTAAAAAGTTTGCTCTCCGCTGAGTCTATAATCTCCGATGACCCCTTTTGCTCCATGCACTCCGCTTTTATCTCGTTTGTGTAGCTAAAAAGCCGTCTTCTGGTTGAAAGTTCTTTTAGTTCGGCAATATATGGTTTTAGGTTGGAAAGCGGCGTAGTGGATAACACCTCAAAAAATGAGTCACTGTCAAATTCGGCGCCTTTGTATTTTTGGCGTATAAACTCCTCGTCAATCGGCATAGAAGTAGCCGATAGGTGCAACATAGTCGCAAACAGCGATTTGTGAAACGGATGATAAAACTCATCCTCGTTCATCGCCGCAGAAGCGTCGTCAAACACAGTGGGGTCGTAGAGTACAGAGCTTAACACAGCTCTTTCGATATTTAGGTTATAAAAATTTGCGTCCATTGTAGAATTTTACACTATTTAGTTATAACTCACCTTACGCATTTTTAGCACGCAAAAACCGCACGCTCTCCCGCATTTATGCGGGTAGCTTTAGGGGGCGCAGGAACAGCAGGTTGTAATGCAAACTTTAATAGAGCCTGATAACAGTCCAGTTTTTGGAGATTAGCGTTGCGGTTACCTCTTCGTCTTTGGCTCTATTTTTGGCTATTTTGGCGCTCCAATACTCGCTGTTTTCTTTTGGCGTAAGGTTTTTACAACTGTGCCCATGCCAAAAGCAACCGTCGGCAAAAACCGCCGTCCTTTGCGCCAAAAATACAAAATCAGGCTTGCCATAAAGCTTGTAGCTGCGTCTCCACCCTTTTATGCCAAACTTGTTGAAATAGCGCTTCGATGACTTTTTGGGCGACCGCTACGGGTAGAGAGTTTCCCGCTTGTTTTGCTATTTGAAAATCAGAAACCACTATTTTGAAACTATCGGGAAACCCTTGTAATCTTACCATCTCTCTTGGCGTTAAGCGTCTCTCCCCGTTTACAAGCAGATAGTTGTATGAGGCGGAGGCTCTTAGGGCACATGAGTATGGGTGCGAGGAGATGTTGCCCGATTTGTTTTCATGCCAGATAGAGGGCGTATGTTTTGGCGTGTGCGACTTTTTTCTTTTGACCGTGATGTGTTCGGAGGCGTAGTATTTTGCCGCAACCTCTTTTTCCAAAATAGACTCTAACCCCATCTTCTCTTTATATCCTATTGGAAATTCAAAGTTTTCGCCATCTTTTACGCCTACGATAAATATTCGTTCCCTTTTTTGAGGTAAGCCAAAATCAAGAGCGTTTAGAGCCTGAAAGCTCGCATTGTATCCAAGCTCTTTTAGGGCGTTTATGATGACGTCTAGCGTCTTACCGCCGTCATGTCCTTTGAGTTGTTTTACATTTTCTAGGACAAAAGCTTTTGGTTTTTTGTGTTTCAAAACTCTGGCTATTTCAAAAAAAAGCGTGCCTCTTGTGTCTTCAAACCCTTTTTTGGAGCCCATAATGCTAAAAGCTTGACACGGAAAACCGGCAAGCAAAAGGTCGTGATTTGGCACGTCGTATTCGCTAATTTTTGTAATATCTCCGGTCGGATATTCGCCAAAATTTGCCTTGTAACTCTCTCTTGCGTACTTGTCTATATCGCTTGAAAACACACACTTAGCCTCTAATCCCAAGGCTTTTGCGGCATTTTGCGCAGCTATCCTAAAACCGCCTATACCGCAAAAAAGATCTATAAACTTAATCTGACGCAAACTCTTGCAAACCTCTGAAATTTTTTGCGTATTTTGCCATAAACTTCAAGTGTTTTGAGGTTTATACCCCTTTTTGCTAAAATTAGAAAAAAGTTTAGAGGTTTAGATGGTTGAGATAGGTTATTACGAGCTTTTGGAAGTTGAAAAAACGGTTTCCGGCGACGAGCTAAAAAAAGCTTACAGAAAAATGGCGATGAAGTATCACCCAGATAAAAATCAGGGCGATGCCGATGCTGAGGAGAAATTTAAAGCGATAAACGAAGCGTATCAAGTGTTAAGCGACGATAATAAAAGAGCTTTGTATGACAAGTACGGCAAAAAAGGTTTAGAAGGTCAAATGGGTGGCGGCGCCGGCGGCTTTGGCTTTGATTTTGGCGATTTTGACTCTATTTTTGACTCGCTGTTTGGCGGCGGAAATAGAAGCGGCAAAAAAGGCAAACAAGATAAATACAATCTTGATATGGCGGTTGCGGTTACTATTGAATTTACCGAGGCGATATTTGGAGCCAAACAAGAAGTAAGCTATAAATACAAAAAACCATGCGGCGAGTGCGGCGGTAGCGGCGCAAAAGACGGCAAACGCTCAAAATGCCCCGATTGCGGCGGTAGCGGTCAAATATTCTTAAGACAAGGCTTTATGACCTTTTCCCAGACCTGCCCAAAATGCGGCGGCGAGGGCGAAACGGTAAAAGATAAGTGTCCAAAATGCAAAGGAAACGGCTTTGAAGAGGTGGAAGAGAAAATCACCGTGGACATTCCGGCGGGCGTTGACGACCAAAATAGAATAAGAGTAGCCGGACGCGGCAATCTATCACGAAGCGGTGCAAGAGGCGATTTGTATATTGTCATAAGCGTCAAAGAGGATAAGAAATTTATAAGAGACGGCGACGACGTATACTTGGAAGTTCCGGTATTTTTTACGCAACCGCTTCTTGAGGATATTATCACATTCCCGACTCTTAGGGGTGAGCTTGAGCTAAAGCTAAAGCCGGACACAAAAGACAAAGAGCAGTTTGTGTTCAAAAACGAAGGCGCACCAAATGTCCGCACAAAACAAAACGGAAACTTTATAGTGCAGATAAAAATGGTAAAACCAACAAAACTAAACGAAGAGCAAAGAGGGATTGCAGCAAAACTACACGAAAGCTTCGGCTTTGAGGGCAAACCGCATGAAAACGAATACGAAGGCTTATTTGACAAGATAAAACACTGGTTCGGCATAAGCTAAGATTAACTCTCAAATTTCCGGCAAAGCCGCAAATTAGGTCTTCAGCAGACGGCTCTCGCGGCTTGCCGCTCTCTCCCGCCTTCGGCGGGCAGCTTCAGGGGGTTGCAAGGGACATTTATGTCCCTGCCGTTAACAGGGGCTTTGCTCGTGTTAACGTATATCATCAAATGAGCTTCAGGGGGTCGCAAGGGACATTTATGTCCACAGCAAACGGCTCTCGCAACTCGCCGCTCTCTCCCGCCTTCGGCGGGTAGCTTCAGGGGGTCGCAAGGGACATTTATGTCCCTGCCGCCAATACGGGCTTTGCCCGCATTGGCGTATATCATCAAAATGAAACTCTATTTCTCCCACTCTCTTTGGCGGCATACAAAGCCTTGTCGGCAACCATTACGGTCTCGTCAAATGTTGTAGGTATCGCATTCATAGCGGCGATTCCAATAGAAACGCTTAGATATCCTAACTCTGATTTTTGATGCTCTATATTTAGATTTTCAATAGCTGTTTTAATATTGTTTGCAACTATCAGTAATCCCTCTTCGTTTGTGTTTGACAAAATAGCGCAAAACTCTTCGCCGCCAAATCTAAACGCACTATCACCCGGTCTATGCAGGCTATTTTTTATTGTTTTTGCAACTGCAATTAGCGCTGCATCTCCTTGTTGATGTCCGTAAAAGTCGTTATACACCTTAAAATAATCTATATCAATCATCAAAAATCCAAAACTTTGAGACTCTCTGACATGCAAATCAATTATGCGATTTAGTTCGTTATCAAGATGCCGCCTGTTGTAAAGCTCTGTTAACGGGTCGATAACTATTAGTTGTTCCACTCTTTTTTTATCTGTTATGTCGTGCCAAATAGCTAGATAGCCTACTATTTCTCCATTTTCGTCAAAATCCGGATTTATGGTTAGTTCCGCCCAAAATAACTCTTTATTTTTTTTTGCGTCCAAAAGTTCGCCTCTCCACGTCTTGGCACTTGTAATTGTGCTCCAAAGCTCTCGATACACGCTCTCATGCGTGCATTCGGATTTAAAGCAACAGTGTTTTTGACCGATTAGCTCATCTTTTGTGTAGCCTGTTATATTAGAGAGCGCTTCGCTTGTATAGATTATAGTGCCGTTTGCGTCTGTTTTGGAGATGGCGATATTGTGTTCTATCATGTCTATATAGCGGGTAAGCATTCTGTTTTTTGCGGCTACCGCATCGCTTAACTCTTTTACGGTTAGATGAGCTTTGACTCTTGCAAACAACTCTTCATTATAAAAAGGTTTTAGCACATAGTCCACCGCCCCCATAGAAAACCCCTCTATGACGGAGTCGTATTCAGCTTTAGCGGTTAAAAAAATTATTGGAATATTAGCTGTTTGTGGATTCTTTTTTAATATTTTGCACGCCTCAAACCCTGTCATAAGCGGCATCTGTACATCCATGAGTATAAGATCGGGCTTTTTTGCATTCGCCAGCTCTATAGCCTTTGCTCCGCTTGTCGCCAAAAGAACTTTATGTCCGAGCCTTTGAAGATTTCTCGCCAAAAGCTCTAGATTTTCCGCCACGTCGTCCACGGCTAAAATAATGTGTTGTTTTTTTTCTTCATCGCCAATTGTTTTCAATAGGGTTCCTTTATTATTGCTTCAAACTGCTCAAATAGTTTGTTTATCTGCACTATTTTAAACCCCTCCGAAGCTTCGATTAGCAAATCGGCGTATTCGTTTAAGTATTGCGAGCATATCTCATTTGCCGTCTTTTTGGCGAGTTTTGCAAACTCTTCTATTTCATCGTTGGATTTTAGTATATTTACCCTAAGCCACTCTCTCTTCAAAAGACGTGAAATCTCTTCCCTCTCCGACGGGCTTATATTTATTGTTTTTGTTAAGTTGTCGCAACTTTTGGCGGAAGCTACGCACGGCAAAAATTTAGATAGTTCGCTTGCTAACGCCTTGAAATCTATCGGTTTTTGTAAGTAGCCGTCGTAAACGGCTTTAAGCGACTCTTTTTGCTCTTTTGTCGCAGACGCTGTCACCGCCAAAACAGGAATATGTCTTGTATTTGGATTGTTTTTTAGTATTTTTGCAACCTTATGTTCATCTCCAATCGGCGTCTGTATATCAATAATAATTAAATCAGGCATATACTCCATCGCCGTCTCTACGCCTATTTTCCCGTTTTCGACTTCAATGATTTGCATCCCGCGCGATGTCAAGAAATCTTTTATGATTGCCATGTTTGCGGCTATATTCTCTACTAAAAGCGCTACGCCTATAAACATTGTCGATTCATCGTCTTCGCTTTTGGACTCTTCAAAGTCGGACATGGCGCGCTCTACGCCGTCTATCGTCAAAGTAAAAACAGAGCCGCATCCAACCTCACTAGTGACCTCTAAATGCGCGCCCATTAAGTCCGAGAGTTTTTTGCTGATTGTAAGTCCAAGCCCTGTGCCGCCATATTTTCTAGCGCTTTGCCCGTCGGCTTGCTTAAACGCTTCAAAAATGGCCTCTATCTGCTCCTTTGGGATACCTATCCCCGTATCTTCCACTTTTATGTTTACATCTATTAATTTTGGATTTATCGACGACTCGCTAACGCTTGCCGTTAGCGTTACGCCGCCGGTTTCTGTAAACTTTATGGCGTTTCCAAGCAGGTTAAAGAGTATCTGCTTTACTCTAATCTCGTCCAAAAGTAGGATATTTGGAAAAATATCTTGCATATTGACGTTGAATAATATGCCTTTGTCTTTGGCTTTCATGTTAAAAATAATTTTTAGTTCGCGCAGTACTTTTTTTAAGTCCGTTGGTTCCAGCATTATCGTCATCTTGCCGGCCTCTATTTTTGATAAATCTAATATATCGTTAATTAAGCCAAGAAGATTGCGACCGCTGATAATTATTCCATCTACAAAATTTTTTGATTTTGCGTCAAGAGGCTCATTTTTTAAGAGCTCAGCAAAACCAAGCACCGCATTCATGGGCGTTCTAATCTCATGGCTCATGTTTGCCAAAAACTCTGATTTTAGTTTATTTGCGCTCTCCGCCTGTTCTTTGGCTTCTTTGAGTCCCACCTCATAAGCCTCCCTATCGGTTATATCTTCATGTATTACGATGGCTCCGCTAACGAGATCTTTGTCGTCTTGTATTGTAAAACTAGATTCTAATATGATTTTTTCTTTACCGTCAAACGTCTCTATTTTTAGTTTTCGATTTATTGTGTTTTCTTTATGAATAAGGCTTTTATACGCCCCCCAATCATTGATTTTTAATCTTGCACCGCTATCTGCAAACCAAGCTTTATATTCTCCAAACTCTTCTAGCTTTGTTTTACGAAGTTCGCCCCAAATATTGCTGCCCGCTTTGTTTGAAAGTATTATACCCTCCGTTTCAGATACAAAAAATACTCCCACAGGCAAGTTGTCTACGATGGCGCTGAGCTGTTTTTCTCTTAGGCGAAGTATCTCCTCCGCCGTTTTTCTATCTGTTATGTTGATTAAGTAGCCGTTTATAAAGCCGGGCTCTTTGTTTTCGTTGTACTCTACCACCGTATAGTCATGAAACCAGCCATATTCGCCGTCTTTTTTTCGTAGCCTATACTCTTGGTCGAAGTTTTTTGTTTGAGAGGCGATATAAAAGCTTACCTCGTTTGATACTCTTGCTATGTCGCTTGGGTGTATGAGTTCTGAAAACAGAGAGCTTTTGTTTATTAGCGAATCCGCCGATGTGTAAAGCATATCTGAGACATTTGGCGATACGTAAATAATAGGCCAGCCCTCTTCGGCGCTCCACTTAAACATAGCGACGGGACCGCTTACAAATAGGCTCCTTTCCACTTTGAGCGTTTTTTTGCTCTCCTCTAAAGCTATTTCGGTCTCTTTTTTTGCCGTTATGTCGTTTGCTCCGCATATTATAAAGTCCACTTTATTATTTGCGTCTCTAAAAATAGCCCCTTTTGTGTGAACCCAGACATAAAAGCCGCTTTTATGTCTAAGTCGCAACTCTACATCGTAAGCGCAAACGCCGATAAGAGCGTTGTCTAATATAGTGTTTGCTTTTTTGCGGTCGTCCGCATGTATTAAATTTTGCAACGTCTCAAAGCTATTATCCAGTTCGTTTGCCGTGTATCCTAAAAACTCTTTATATTTTGGTGAGATATAGAGTTCATTTTTGGTCATATCCCACTCCCAAAAGCCGTCCGTTATAGCCTCTATTGTTTTGTAACGCCTCTCTTTTTCGCTTTGCAAAATAAACCTCTTAGTTTTTTTAGTTTTTACGCAAATAATACAACAAAAATATCCAAATTACTCAAAAGATAAAATTTGTCTCTTTATATAACCTATTACGCCACAATTTTAAGTGTTTTTAAAATAGAATTGAGCTCATTTCAATAGAAAGGGAAACCATGCTTCAAATAAGATGGCATTCAAGGGCCGGACAAGGCGCAGTTACGGGAGCTAAGGCTCTTGCCGACGTACTTGCGGCAGAGGGGAAATTTGTTCAGGCATTTTCTGTTTACGGAGCCGAAAAAAGAGGCGCTCCTATGAATGCGTACAATAGAGTTTCAGACGAAGAGATTATAGATCACTCAAAAGAGATGTTTCCTGATTACGTCTTAGTGATAGATCCTTCCTTGGTTTTTTCGGGTAATATTACTAGAAATACAAAAGAAACAACAAAATATATAATAACTACCAATTTGTCAAAAGAAGAACTTTTAAAACAAGCCCTTTTTCTTGAGGGAAAAGAGTTTTATGTATTAGATTGTTTGACTATTAGTAAAGACACTATAGGTAAAGCGATTCCAAACACTCCTATGCTTGGCGCTTTAGTAAAAATTTCCGGTGCCTTTACACTAGAGGCTTTTTTGGAAGGAATGAAAAAAATTCTAAAAAAATTCCCGCAAAAGGTCATCGACGGTAATAACGCGGCGATAACTAGAGCCTATAACGAAGTTAATTAAGGAGATTTAAATATGGCGACTCCGGAGCATTTATTAAAAGACTGGAATGGTTTCGTACCTGGAGCGATACTAACTTCCTTTTCAAATCCAGAAGAGTGGGAGCATAGCGACAATAACTCGTTTACATACAGCGTTGCCGATTGGAGAGTTGAAAAGCCGATTTTTAACGCCGAGCACTGTATTCACTGTCAGTTTTGTTGGATTTATTGTCCAGATACGTCTATTATCTCAAAAGATAAAAAGTTTTCGCATGTGGATTATGACCACTGTAAAGGTTGCGGTATTTGTGCGCATGTATGCCCTACAAATCCAAAATCTTTGATTATGTATCAAGAGAGAGAAAATGAGGCGCACGCTTTGGAAAACTGGCCTATAAAAGAGAAAAAATCGGGTGAGGAGAAATAGTTAATGGAACTTGAAACAAGAACGGTTTGGGATGGCAATACAGCTGCGTCTCAGGCGATGAGACAGGCGCAAGTCGACGTAGTGGCGGCGTACCCTATCACTCCGTCTACACCAATAGTGCAAAACTACTCGCAATACGCGGCTGACGGCGATATTAACGGCGGCGAATTTGTTATGGTGGAGTCGGAGCATGCGGCAATGAGCGCATGCGTAGGAGCGGCGGCGGCGGGCGGAAGGGTTGCTACGGCTACTAGTTCGCAAGGTTTTGCGCTTATGGTTGAGGTGCTTTATCAAGCGAGCGGCATGAGGCTTCCTATCGTGCTAAACGTTGTAAACAGAGCTTTGGCGAGTCCTCTAAATATTCACGGCGACCACTCTGATATGTATCTTGGTCTTTTATCCGGATGGCTAAATCTTTGTGCGTTTAACCCGCAAGAAGCGTATGACATGAATCTTTGCGCATTCAAAATTGCCGAAGATATGGATACAAGACTTCCGGTCATGGTTCACCAAGACGGATTTTTGACAAGCCACACGGTCGAGGTTGTTCACCCACTACAAGACGACGTTGCCTACAACTTTATCGGCGATTACAAATTTAGCAACCCTATGCTTGATTTTACAAAACCGGTAACTTACGGCGCTCAAACAGAAGAAGAGTGGCATTTTGAGCATAAAGCCAACCAAAACGCAGCTATTATGAACTCATCACCTGTAATACAAAGGGTGTTTGATGAGTTTGAAGTTTTGACTGGTAGAAAATATAAGTTTATAGAAACATATATGACAGAAGACGCCGATGAAATTGTAGTAGCGATGGGAAGCGTAACGGGAACGCTTAAACTAACTATAAACGCTCTAAGAAAAGAGGGCAAAAAAGTTGGTCTTGTGGCGATAAGAGTATTAAGACCTTTTCCAATAGAGGAACTAGCGGCGATACTTAAAAACGCAAAATCGGTAGCGGTACTAGATAGAAACGCTCCAATGGGAACAACCGGCGTTGTGTTTAACGATGTGTGCGCCGTTATGCTTGATAATGGTATATGTGTTCCGGTTTTAAACTACACATACGGTCTTGGCGGTAGAGACACTACGATAGCGCACCTAACAAAAGTGTACTCAGATTTAGAGGAGTGCGCAAAAGCTGGTAAAAGAGTTAAGCCGTTGATACAACATATCAACCTAAGAGGCCAAGAACTCAGCTTTTTTGATGCGAAATAAAAGGGTAAATGATGAGCGGTATAAAAGAGATTAAAAACCTAAAAGAGTTTTCTACTTCACTGGAGAGGCTTGAGGGCGGTCACAGACTTTGTCCGGGGTGTTCGCACTCTATTATTGTTAGAGAGATTATGAACGCTACTGATTACAACCTTGTGGTCGGGTATGGCACAGGATGTCTTGAAGTGTGTACTTCTATCTATCCGTTTACAAGCTGGGATGTTAGCTCAATCCATATTGGTTTTGAGAATGCGTCTACCGCAATAGCCGGTGCGGAGTCAATGTACAAAGTCTTACAAAGAAAAAATAAACTTCCAGGCGGAAATGAAAAGCCGACCAAATTTATAGCTTTTGGCGGCGATGGAGCAACTTACGATATAGGTCTTCAATGGATTTCAGGATGCCTTGAGAGGGGTCATGAGATGGTGTATGTGTGCCTTGACAATGAGGGGTATATGAATACAGGCGGTCAAAGAAGCTCCTCAACTCCTACAGGCGGAGCCACGACTACTTCTCCTGTCGGAAAAGAGTCTTACGGCGAAAAAAATAAGAAAAAAGACATAATCGGTATTATGGCGGCAAGCGGTGCCGCATATGTTGCGCAAGTATCTCCAACGCATTGGAAAGATATGATAAAAAAAGTACACAAATCATTTGAGTGCGGTGGTCCGGCATTTTTGAACGCTGTGAGCCCTTGCCCGACAGAGTGGAAATTTGAGCCGCATATGGGTATGGAAATCAATGAGCTTGCGGTTGAGTCTTGCGTATTTCCATTGTTTGAAATAGAAAACGGCACAAAATTAACTGTAACATATAAGCCAAAAAATAAAATTCCGGTAAGAGATTATCTGGTCACACAAGGTAGATTTAAACACTTGTTTAACCCAAAAAATGAGCATGTCATCGAAGAGTTCCAAAGAGACGTGGACGCTAGATGGGAATATCTACTAAAAAGAGAAGAGGTGGGAGTCTAAAAAGACTTCTCTCCTCTCCCCTTCTTAAAATCTCTTTTAGGTAAAAAATTTATAATGGAGACGCAATGCCTGAAGTAAGCAGATTTTTGGGTATTATAATTTCATTCTATTACGACGAACACAATCCTCCACATTTTCATGTAAAATACAATGAGCACAGAGCTGAGCTTTTTGAAGATTGGGAACTGGCGTAACAAGGCAAAGAACCCAAAAAAATAGCGCCTTTAGCATAGCTGAGTACCAAATGATATGGGTGGTTGATGCAAAATATATCGGAGACTATAAAGTATTTGTCAGATTTAACGACGGTGTTGAGGCAAAATTAGATTTAGAAAACTATGTCAAATCCAAAAAAGATGGGACTATTTTTGCGCCGCTTAAAAATATAGAAAATTTCAAAACTGTTAAATATAACAGCAATACAGATACTATTGAATGGGAAAATGGAGCGGATATTGCCCCTGAACGGCTCTATGAAATGACGCTTTAAAAAAAATCTGCAAAGAGCTTTCCTTGATAAATCCTCCTTTAGATAAAATTCACAAAAAGCTTTTATTAGGAATACACCTTGACGTTAGAAAAAGGCAAAAAATTTGTGGTTATTACCGCTTATGACGCATTGTTTGCAAAGCTTATCGCTCCTTATGCGGATATGATTTTGGTTGGCGATAGTCTCTCTATGAGCTTTGGCGGCGAGCCTGATACGCTTACGGTTGGCATGGATGAGATGATATACCATACAAAGGCGGTTGGACGAGGCGCTTTGGGTTCTAGAATAATATTTGATATGCCTTTTGGCTCTGAGACTGGTAAAGAGACGGCTTTAAAAAACGCTGTTAGGGTTTATAAGGAGACAAAAGCGTGCGCCGTCAAGCTAGAGGGCGGAATGGAAAAAGCGGATATAGTAGAGCATCTTGTTGAAAACAAAATAAGCGTAATAGGACATATAGGGCTTACCCCCCAATCTGTGAGAAGCGAAGGCGGATATAAGATTAGGGGTAAAACGGATGAGGACACAAATAGACTAATTGCGGACGCAAAAGCTTTGGAGGGTGCCGGAGTTAGTGCGATAGTGCTTGAGGGTGTAAAAAGCGAGGCGGCAAAAAAAATAACAGACTCCATAAAAGTTCCTACGATAGGCATAGGCTCAGGCGTGCATTGCGATGCGCAGGTGCTTGTTTGGTCTGATATGCTTGGATTTTTTGAGGAGTTTACGCCAAAATTTGTGCGTAAATATATGGATGGAGCCGCTTTGGCAAAAGACGCTTTGAGTCAATTTAGGGCGGACGTCTTAAGCGGCACTTTTCCGAGCGAAAAAGAGAGTTATTAGTGGAGCGAATCGTAGAGGTAGAAAAGTTTGAGTTTGAAAACGAAGTAGAAAAAAGCCTTAGACCCTCTGTATGGGATGATTATATAGGACAAGAAAAAATCAAAAAAGCTCTCAATATCTCCATAGAAGCCGCAAGAAAACGCTCAGAAGCACTTGATCATGTGCTCTTTTTTGGCCCCCCGGGACTTGGTAAGACGACGATGGCTGGACTTATAAGCTCAAGGATGGAGGCAAACCTCAAGGTTACGGCGGGACCCATGATAGAAAAGAGCGGCGACCTTGCCGCAATACTCACAAATCTAAACAAGGGCGACGTGCTTTTTATCGACGAGATACATAGGCTCTCATCTGCGATTGAAGAGGTGCTTTATTCGGCGATGGAGGATTTTCGTCTTGACATCGTGATAGGTAGCGGTCCAGCGGCTCAAACCGTAAAGATAGATATTCCCCGCTTTACGCTTATAGGAGCTACAACAAGAGCGGGTATGTTAAGCTCTCCCTTGCGAGATAGATTTGGAATGCACTTTCGTATGCAGTTTTATGAGCATGACGAGCTTTCAAAGATAGTCCAAAACGCCGCCGTCAAACTAGGCACGAGATGCGAAAAAGAGGCTTCGTATGAGATTGCGACAAGATCAAGAGGCACTCCCCGAATAGCCCTTAGATTATTAAAGAGGGTGAGGGATTTTGCGGATTATAATAATGAAGATAGGATATTTTCTAGTAGAGCAAAAGAGGCGTTAGATGAACTTGGAATAAATCGGTATGGTTTTGACGAGATGGATATTAAGCTTCTCTCTCTTTTGGCGCACTCCGGCGGAAAGCCGCTCGGGCTTAATACATTGTCGGCGGCTCTTAGCGAAGATAACGATACGATTGAAGATGTGTATGAACCATATCTCTTAGCAAACGGCTTTTTGGAGCGTACGGCTAGAGGCAGGGTCGCCACAAGAAAGACTTTTGACGTTTTAAATATAGCCGAGGCTAAAGTGCAAAATATATTTGATTTGGATTAAAACATGGTAAGCCCTATTAACTTTCTGCATATTGTTTTTATAGTCGCCATTTATTGGATGGGGGCCTTGTATCAATCATTCCTACTTGATATTGTCATTGCGGGGCTTTTGTCTATCGCCACCTCCGCTACAAACCATAGGCTTACGCTAAGGCTTCATAGCTCTCTTGTGGCTTCATCGTTTTTGACGTTTTTGCTAGCGGCGTTTGTGCTTTTGCCAATGGTTTATTTTGTGTTTAAGATAGCTGAAATTTTACAAGGCGTTGATTTTGCTTTTTTTGACAGAATTCGCGCGCTTTTTATGCTAAACGTCAAGACGCTTGATGTTATTCCTCTTCAATACAGGGATATTGTCATGGGGTATCTGCAAGGGTTTAATTATAATGATTATATCGCCAAAGGGATTAGAATGCTTGAGACTATAGGGCAGGGGAGTCTTAAATTTTTCTCCAATATGGCGCTTATTTTGGTCTTTTATTTTTTTGCAAATCTATATGGCAAACAGATTCTTCTATTTTTCAAACGGGTGTTGCCGCTAAAAGGCGAGGATAGCCAGATGATATTTGATGAAATGGGTCAGACTATGAGCGTCGTGCTTTACTCCACTCTTTTTAACGCTATCTTGCAAGGAGCCTTGTTTTCGCTAGTCGCTTTATATATTGGGTATGACGCTTTATTTGTGGGGATAGCTTATAGCTTTACCTCCCTTGTGCCGATAATTGGCGGAGCTATTATGTGGGTTCCGATTGCGATATATGAGTTTTCAATAGGCAACGCTACAAACGCTATTGTTGTAGCTATTTATTCTATAGTTGTCATCTCTCTTATTGCGGATACTTTTGTAAAACCTATAATTATAGAATTTATAAGTAAGTACTTAGTTAGAACAAATACAAAAATTAACTCGCTTTTGATATTTTTTGCGATTTTAGCTGGTATATCCACATACGGTTTTTGGGGAATTATCATAGGTCCCGCTGTGACGGCTCTATTTATTTCGCTTTTAAAAATCTACGATACTCTCAAAAGAAGCCAGCAAAACACCATTGAAGAGATGAAATCGTAGGCGTTTAAACGCTTTTTGGTAATAATTTGATGTTACGCACAAACACGAGCAAAGCCCGTATTTGCGGCAGGGGCTATTCGCCCCTTGCATCCTCCTTATGCTACCGGCTTTGCCGGAGAAATATCGGGTCTTTAAAGTTAGAGAGCCTTGCCCGTTACGGCGTATAATATGTAAAAAAGAAGGAAATATGGATTTTAAATCTCTTGCCGCTAAATACGGCACACCGTTGTATGTATATGATTTTGACCATTTTAAAAGTAGATACGAAGAGTTAAAAGAGGCTTTTTCGGGTAGAAAATCGCTAATTTGTTACGCTGTAAAAGCAAACTCAAACCTTAGCGTTATCAAGCTATTTGCAGACCTTGGAGCCGGAGCGGATTGCGTCTCTATCGGCGAAGTGCGAAGAGCGATAATGGCGGGTGTTCCAAAATACAAAATAATCTTTTCGGGTGTTGGTAAAAGAGATGATGAAATAGAGGAGGCTCTAAAAGAGGATATTCTATTTTTGAACTTAGAGAGCGAAGCGGAGATGTCAAGGGCGGAGGCAATAGCGCAAAGTTTGGGTAAAAAAGCGCGTATCAGCATTCGCGTAAATCCGGACATAGATCCAAAAACCCATCCGTATATCTCCACAGGACTAACTGAAAATAAATTTGGCGTAGATATAGAAGTCGCCAAAAAAATGTACGTGTACGCCGCCAAAAGCGAACATCTGGAGCCTGTGGGCATCCATTTTCATATAGGCAGTCAGCTAACAGAGCTTGAACCGATATACGAGGCGGCACAAAAAGTATCCGAACTGTTAAAAGCTCTTTTAGCCCTAAAAATCAATCTAAAGTTTTTTGACGTAGGCGGCGGACTTGGCGTTGTGTATGACAATGAAACCACAATACCACCGTATAATTACGCTCAGGTGATACTCTCCACACTAACGGGTACGGATGTAACGATAGTGTGCGAACCGGGTAGATTTATGACTGCAAACGGCGGATATTTTCTTACAAGAGTATTGTATGAAAAAATGAGCAAAGAAAAACGTTTTGTAATTGTTGACGGCGCAATGAACGACCTTATTCGCCCAACTCTTTACGAGGCGTTTCACGGTGTAGAGGTGGCGGGCAAAGAAGCTGAGAAATCAAAGGCGGATATAGTAGGACCAGTGTGCGAAAGCGGAGATTTTTTTGCAAAAGACAAAGAGATAGCCGCAACCGAACACGGCGATATAGTGGTAATAAAAAGTGCCGGCTCATACGGTTTTTCAATGAGCTCAAACTACAATACGCGCCCAAGGGCGGCAGAGATAGCACTAGAAGAGGGCATTGATAGAGTAATTAGAAAAAGAGAGAGCTTTGACGACCTCGTAGCTTTAGAAAAAGATTTTTTAAGATAGCTCACCAAGATTCTCCAGTCCTCTCCCGCGTAAGCGGGTAGCTAGAGCCACCCATCGCCTGTGTTGGCGTGTAACATTATGTACAAAGGGACATAGTTGTATCTAGTAGATATTCAGGGAACATTGATAGACGATAAAAAAAGAGAGCCAATAGATGGCGCTATTGAGTTTATAAACTCTTTAAATAAAAATAAAATTCCGTATATACTAATCACTAATAATACGAAGTTTTCTAGCGAAGAGTTTAAGACCTACCTCAGGGGTATCGGATTTATATTTGAAGACACGGCTTACATAGATCCGCTGATGTGTCTAAAAAGTTATGTCGGTAAAAAGAGTATATGGGCTATCGGAAGTGAAAATTTTGTTGAGGCGTTGAGGATTGGCGGATATAGCTTTTGCCAAAAGCCGGATTTTTTGGTAATATCGTTAAAGGAGAATCTGACTTATGACGACTTAGCGAGCGCCGTTGAGATAATTCAAGGCGGAGCAAAGCTTATCGCTATGCACGCCACGGCGATATATGCAAAAAACGGCAGAAAATATCCGGGTCTAGGGGCTATCGTAAAAGCCCTAGAGTTTGCCACGGGCGTAAAAGCAAAAACGGTCGGTAAGCCAAGTGTTGATTTTTACAAAAAAGCCCTCTCTATGCTGGGAGCAAAAGAGAGACAAAGCGTCACGGTAATCAGTGACGACGCGATAGGCGACTTAATAGGAGCTAGAAAAATGGGTATGAAAACGGTGTTAGTGCTTAGCGGTAAATATGATAAAGAGGAGCAGATATTGCCATTTTTGAAGAGTTGCGAGCTGCCGGACATTGTTTATCAAAGCGTAGCTGATATAAGGATAGGGTAGTGGAGTTAAAAGATATAAGAGTTCAAATCGACGCAATAGACGAGAAGTTGCTTGCGCTATTAAACGCTAGAATGGAGCTAGTCAAAGAGGTTGGCAGAATAAAACATGCTAGCGATGATAAGAGTATCTACAGACCTGAGAGAGAAAAAGAGATACTAGATAGACTCTCCAAGATTAACGCTAATAGCGGCGGGGCTTTAAACAGTGAGGCGATAGAGGCTATATTTTTGGAGATTTTCGCCGTTTCTAGAAATATTGAAAAGCCGGAAACCGTAGCTTATTTAGGGCCTGAGGGTACTTTTACTCATCAAGCCGCCGAGAGCAGATTTGGGCAAATATCTGAGTACCTGCCGATGTCTACGATAAGTTCTGTTTTTCGCGCTGTAGAGAGCAAAAAAGCCAAATATGGCGTAATCCCTATCGAAAATAATATAGAGGGGATTGTCGGCGAATCTATTGACCTACTTGGAAAAAGCCATTTGCGCATAGTCGCTGAGACCTCTATGAAAATTAGCCACTCACTTTGCACTAGAGCTTCGCATTTGAGAGATATAAAAAAGATATACTCCAAAGACGTTGCATTTGGGCAGTGCGGAGAGTTTTTAAGAGAGAGCGGACTTGATGGAGTAGAGCTTATATGGGTGGCTTCGACGGCAAAAGCGGCTATGCTTGCCGCTGAAGATGACGAAAGCGCCGCAATCTGTTCTCATATAGCCGCAAAACTTTATAACTTACCCATAATGTATGAACATATTGAGGATAATACGCATAATGAGACTAGATTTGTTATTATTAGCGACTTTGAAAATACGCCAAGCGATAATGATAAAACGTCTATTTTGGCACATCTTGACAATACGCCTGGCGCATTGGCAAAGTTTTTGTCTAGCTTTGAAAACGTGGGAATAAATCTATCCAAAATAGAATCAAGACCCGCAAAAGACGAAGGGTTTAGCTATATTTTTTATATAGATTTTGACGGACATATAAAAGATGAGAAAATTAAACAAGCTCTTAGCGGATTTGAGGATAAAATCAAATGGCTTGGAAGCTTTGTAAAAGGCGTATAATGAAATTTAACGAGAATTTAGAGAATCTAAAAGTTTATGAAGCGGGAAAGCCTATAGAGCTTGTCGTAAGAGAGTTTGGAATAGAGCCGCAAGAGGTTGTAAAGCTAGCTAGTAACGAAAATCCAAACGGTTGCTCTCCAAAAGTTGTAGCGGCGGTAAGAGAGTTTGCCGAAAAGATGTATCTTTATCCCGACGATAGCTACTATGAGCTTAAAGACGCTTTGTCCGCAAAGTTTGAGGTTGACTCCAAAAATATTATAGTAGGAGCCGGAAGCGATCAGGTGATTGAATTCGTGACAAAAGCAAAGCTTTGCGAGAGTGATTATGTCCTAATGAATAAGGTTACGTTTGCAATGTATGAGATATATTCAAAAATGTGCGGCGCAAATATTGTAAGAACAGACGGCTTGTTGCATAATGTAAAACAGTTTAAAAATATTTATGATAAATTTAGGGCGTCAATTGTATTTATATGTGTTCCGAATAATCCGCTGGGAGAGTGTATCACAAGAGACGAGGTATATGAAATCTTGTCGTATCTTGATGAGAATACGCTTGCGATTGTAGATTGCGCTTATATGGAGTACGCCTCATACAAGAGTGAAGCGGTCAAAATAGAGCCAAAAGAGCTAATAGCTAAATTTCCAAACGCAATCTATTTAGGCACTTTCTCGAAAGCTTACGGGCTTGGCGGAATGAGAGTAGGGTATGGTATAGGAGAGGCAAGCGTTATAAAGGCTCTATATAAGGTAAGACCGCCTTTTAATATTACAAACCTATCGGCAAAGGCGGCTTTGAGTGCCTTGGATGATGAAGAGTTTGTACAAAAAAGCGTGGCGAACAGCTTTGAAGAGATGAAAAGATATGAAGAGTTTGGGGCTTTGCACAATATCGAAATGATCGATAGCTATACAAATTTTATTACATATTTTTTCAAAAACAAATCTTCAAAAGAAATTTCGCAATCTTTACTTAAAAAAGGTATAATAGTGCGCGATTTGACAAGTTATGCTCAAAATGGCATTAGAGTTACGATAGGAAACAGATCTCAAAACGACAGATTTTTTGACGAATTTAAAAAGGTTTACTTCTAACAGATGGATATACAAGCCCTAGTAGCCCAGCTTGGCGAACTTCTAAAAAAGCTCGACCTTAAGCAGAAAATTATTATAGCGTCAACAATGGTGGCCGTAGTGGCTCTTATTATGTTTTTGGTTCTGTTTAATGCAGATAGCAAAAAAGTAGACGACGGATATAAGGTGATGTTTGAAAACATCTCACCCAAAGACGCAGGTCTAATTGTAGCCGAACTTGATAAACAAAAAGTTCCCTATAGAATACCAAGAGACGGCGTAATAGAAGTACCATCAGACAAAGTAAACAAACTTCGTTTAGAAGTGGCTGCGATGGGTATTCCAAAAGACTCAAGAGTTGGATTTGAGCTGTTTGATAAACAAGAGTTTGGCTCTACAGACTTCGATCAGCAGGTAAAATACAATAGAGCCTTAGAGGGCGAACTATCCAAGACGATAGAGAGTATTAACGCCGTATCAAAAGCCGTAGTTCACATAGCAAAACCAAAAGAGTCTCTTTTTGCAGAAAAAGACACCCCTCCCACAGCCTCAGTCGTACTTACTCTAAAACCAAATATGATACTTACTCCAAAACAGATTATAGGCGTTAAAAACCTTGTGTCCGCAGGTGTGACTAAGATGACGCCGGAAAATGTAAAAGTAGTAAACGAAAACGGCGATTTGCTGGGTTCCGAAGATGAAGATACAGCCGCCGGCGAGATGGCGAAACAGCAGATGAAGTATAAAAAAGAGTTTGAAAAAAACTATGAAGACAAAATTGTCAATATGCTTTCCCCTGTTATTGGTAGTCCGGAGAGGGTTGTAGCAAAAGTTACCGTTGAGTTTGATTTTTCAAAAAAAGAGACCACAAGCGAAAGCTTTGACCCAAATAGCGTTATAAGAAGCGAACAGTCAAGCGAAGAAAAAAGAGAAGGGTATAAGCAACCAGAAATTGGCGGCGTACCGGGAGCTGTAAGCAATATAGGGCCTGTTCAAGGTATTGAGAGTGGAAATGCAACCGAAAAATATAGTAAATCGACCGGCACAACCAACTATGAGATTTCAAAAACGGTGTCAAATGTAAAAGGTCAATACGCTTCCGTAAAACGCCTTACTGCGGCGGTAGTCGTAGACGGCAAATATACTCAAAGTTCAGACGGCTCCGCTGCGCTAAAGTATATTCCACTTGAGGGTGCAGAACTAGAAAAGATAAATGCGCTAGTCAGGCAGGCTATAGGTTTTGACATAAAAAGAGGCGATGAGATTAGCGTTTCCAACTTTAAGTTTAATGTGGGCGGAGGCGTTGCACCTAGCGCATTGCAAAGCTTTATGCAAGAGTATGGATATATAATCGACCCTGTTAGTTCGGCTCTAAAATATATTATCGCCGCTTTGGTACTGTTTATGCTATACAGCAAGGTTATCTCTCCTTTTGCTCAAAGAATGATGGAAGTTCCGGTGGACGAAGAGCCTGTAAAGCCAAGAGAGTTTATATTTGACGACGACGAGCTTGAAAATACTCACGGTAAACTCGCAGAGATGAGAAAAAGAGTCGAACAGCAACTTGGTATATCCGGTCCTATTAGCGAGGACTCTTTGAAATACGATGTTCTCCTAGAAAAGATGAAAGCACAAGTAGAGGAGCGCAGAGAAGAGGTGGCAAATCTATTAGAAACTTTGATTGCCGATGAGATTGCCGCACAATACCAAGGGCCTCATAAAAAGGATATTAGATGAATCTATCCCCACACCTTCAGGCACAGTATGATGAGATGTCAATGTCGGAGAAATCCGCTATATTTCTCAATCTTTTAGGCGAGGATTCAACCGCCCAGCTATTTTCGCACATGAAGATTGAGGCTATTACGCAAATATCAACATTTATCGCCAGAGGTTCAACGGTTGATAAGCAGATAGCAATAGCGGTCTTAGAAGAGTTTCATGCGATTATGCAATCAAGTCAATATATCTCCTCAGGCGGTATGGAGTACGCAAAAGAGATTCTCTTTAAAGCTCTGGGGCCGGACGAGGCTAGAAAAGTACTTGAAAAACTTGCAAAAAGTATGCAAACAGGTCAAAATTTTGCTTATCTCTCAAAAATCAAACCTCAGCAGGTTGCCGATTTTATCGTAAACGAACACCCTCAAACTATAGCTTTGATACTAGCCCATATGGACGCTACTGCGGCGGCTGAGACGCTAAGCAGATTTCCAGATGACTTGAGGGCTGAGATAGCTATGAGAATGGCAAATCTCGGCGATATTACGCCGACCGTTATCAAAAGGGTTTCTATGATACTCGAAAATAAACTTGAGAGTCTTACTTCTTACAAAATCGAAGTTGGCGGTACAAGGGCTGTTGCGGATATATTCAACCGCCTATCACAAAAAAATGCAAAAACGACAATTTCATATATCGAACAAGTGGATGAGTCGCTAGCAAATGCTATCAAAGATATGATGTTTACGTTTGAAGATATCGCCAAGCTTGACTCTAGGGCGATTCAAGAGATTCTCAAAGTTGTGGACAAAAAAGATCTTGTTCTTGCGCTTAAAACCGCCTCGGATGAGATGAAAGAGAAGATAATGACGAATCTATCGAAAAAAGCCGGAGAGTCTCTTTTGGAAGAGTTGCAATTTCTTGGAGCGGTCAAGCTCAGAGAGGTGGAGGGTGCCCAAAGAAGAGTTGTCGAAATCGTGCAAAAACTAGTAGAGCAGGGTGCTATTCAGATAGGCGAAGCCGAAGAGACGGTGGTGTAGATTGGCTGAGAGAGTTATACAAAGCGCAATTTCTAGTAAATACGCGATAAAAAAGTATCAGTACAAGGCTTTTGATAAAGATGAGGAGCAAGAGGCAAGAGAGTTTGCGTCTCAACAAATCTCTCAGGCGAGTGCGCCGGAGCCTGCTCAAGCGCACACTCAATCGGCTCCTCACGATAATAGTAGACATGAGATGTCTCAAAAGCAAATAGAGACGTTGCTTGGTAAAATAGAAGAGCTTTCATCTGGCATGATTAAGATGGAAATGCAGATGGAAAAACAGCAAGCCGATTTTACATCAAGGCTTGAAGAGGATAAAAAAAGAGCGTACGACGACGGATTTAATGCGGCAACCGCTGAATTTGACGCCGCTTATAAAAGTAAATCCGACGAAAGTGACAGAGTGCTTAGCTTGTCTGTAAAAAAACTTGACGATATAGCGGCAAGTTATGAGCTAAAACTCATCGAAGTAGAAAAAGAACTCGCTAAGACGGCGATGTCTATAGCGGAGCAGGTAATAAAAAAAGAGGTTACCGAAAACTCTTCAAAAATCGCTCTCTCTTTGGTTAAAGAGCTTCTATCAAAGCTCAAAGAAGCCTCGAAAATTAAAATCAAAGCAAATAAGGTTGATGCGGCATACCTCAAAAAAGCACTCGCCTCATTGTCAAAAGTTGTCGTAGAAGAGGATGATGCAGTTCAAAAAGGCGGCGTTATCGCTCTTAGTGATATTGGAAATCTTGATGGAAATATATACGCTAGATTGCTAAAAATCAAAGAAGATTTACTTGGCGATCCAAATTAATTTAAAAGATTTAGATACTCACGCTTTAAAAGAGCTCGGAGAGCGGCTTCGGGAGAGAATCTTAGAGGTTGTCAGTCACAACGGCGGGCATTTGACAAGTTCGCTTGGCGCTGTGGATATTATCATGGCTATGCACTATGTTTTTGACGCTTCAAAAGATCCATTTATTTTTGACGTGAGCCATCAAGCGTATGCGCATAAGCTTCTAACAGGCAGATGGGAGGCGTTTGGCACGCTTAGAGAGTTTGGCGGAGTGTGCGGCTTTACCAAGCCCGGCGAATCAGAGTTTGACTACTTTGTAGCCGGGCATAGCTCGACGTCTATCTCAGCCGCCATCGGCGCCGCAAAAGCGATTGCTTTAAAAAACGAGGATAGAGTGCCTGTCGTTCTTATTGGAGACGGCTCCATGACCGCCGGAATGGTGTATGAGGCGCTAAACGAGCTAGGTCATCATAAATATCCAATCGTAATTATCTTAAATGATAATGAAATGAGTATATCAAAACCCATAGGCGCAATTAGCGAATATCTAAGCAAAACGCTCTCCTCGCAAACATACCAAGGTTTTAAGCGAAGAGTCGAGGGGGTGCTTGAGATGTTACCGCCATCACTTGATTATGCGCTAAGACGATTTGAGAGAGGCTTTAAGCTTATCACGCCGGGAATACTTTTTGAAGAGCTTGGTCTTGACTACATAGGTCCGGTAAACGGGCACGATATAAAAGATATGATAGAAGTGCTAGAAATAGCAAGAACAATGAAAAAGCCCGTGATTGTGCATGTTCAGACCACCAAAGGAAAAGGTTACATCCCAGCGGAAGGCAAGCAAGAGCATTGGCATGGCGTCGGACCTTTTGATAGAGAAAAAGGCGAGCTTTCAAAAAGTGCCGTAAAGAGCGCCACTGCGATTTTTGGTGAAAAGCTATTAGAAATAGCCGGTAGGGATAAAAAAGTGGTTGGTGTAACCGCCGCAATGCCTAGCGGAACGGGCTTGAGTAGGCTGCTTGAGACGTATCCGAACAGATTTTGGGATGTCGCTATTTGCGAACAACACGCCGTGACCTCTATGGCGGCTATGGCAAAAGAGGGCTTTAAGCCTTTTGTGGCGATATACTCCACGTTTTTACAAAGGGCGTACGACCAAATAGTGCACGATGTGGCTCTTCAAAACCTTCCCGTTGTATTTGCAATTGATAGAGCGGGCATTGTCGGCGAAGACGGGGAGACGCATCAGGGTGTTTTTGATATTGCGTATCTCCGTGGTGTGCCAAATATGGTTATCTTTGCGCCAAGAGACGCCGACACTCTCATGCAGGCTGTGGAGTATGCATATAAGCTTGATAAACCTTGCGCTTTTAGGTATCCGCGAGGGGCTTTTTTGCTTGAAAAAGAGTTTTTATCAAACGGATTTGAGAGCCAAAAATCTGAGACGCTGATAGACGCTCCATCGGAAGCTCTGTTTATCGGCTATGGCAACGGAGTCGGTAGGGCGTATCAAGCTTTAGAGATTTTAAAAGGCGAAGCTATTTTTGTCTGTCTGCTTGATTTAAAGTTTTTAAAGCCTCTTGATAGGGTCGGACTAAAAGATGCGGCAAAAAAATATAAACACTGGTTTATCTTTAGCGATTCCTCAAAAATGGGTGGGGTCGGCGAGATACTAGCTCTTTTCTTGCAAGAAGAGGATATTTCGGATGTGAGAATAGAGAGTTTTGAGTACGAAGACGCTTTTATAACGCACGGAAAGACATCAGATGTGGAAAGCTCACTTGGACTTTTGCCGTCACAATTAGCCATAAAAGTAAAAAATAGATTAGTAAGACCTCTGAATAAGCAGAACCCTCCAAAGAACGACTAGTCGCAAGAGCCGTTTGCAAAGGACACTCGCGTCTTTGCAAACTTCTAAAGCTACCCGCATAAATGCGGGAGATACGGTTTTATTACAAACTATTCGCGTTTTCAGCTAAATACTCAGCTACGCCGTCCGTTGAAGCTTTCATGCCTTTATCGCCTTTATTCCAACCAGCAGGGCAAACTTCGCCGTACTCGTTTGTAAATAGCATTGCGTCTACTACTCTTATCATTTCGTCAATATTTCTACCAAGCGGAAGGTCATTGATTACGGCGTGTCTTACCGTACCGTCTTTATCTAGCAAAAAAGAGCCTCTAAGCGCTATACCGGCGTCAAGCAATACGCCAAAGTTTGTACAAATTGATTTATCAAGGTCTGCTACTAGCGGATAACCGACTTTGCCTATTCCGCCTTTTTCTACAGGAGTGTTTTTCCATGCAAGGTGAGTAAAATGAGAGTCGATTGAGACGCCTATTACGTTTATTCCTCTATCTTTAAACTCTTTTAACCTGTGGTCAAATGCGATAAGCTCTGATGGGCATACAAATGTAAAGTCTAGCGGATAAAAAAATACAACAGCGCCTTTATCGCCTATATTTTGATATAGATTAAAGTCGCCCACTATCGTATTATCACCAAGAACCGCATTTGCTGTAAAGTCGGGGGCTTTTTTTGTTACTAAAGTACACATATAGAAATCTCCTCAAAGTTTTAATTTAGGAAACTTTACTATTTAAACTATTAAATCTACATTAATCCTAAATGCTTAAGGTGTATAAAAGTAGAATTAATCAAAAAATTTAACAATAAGGCTTTTGATGTCTAAAAACTTCTTATTTACCTCCGAATCAGTATCTGAGGGGCATCCGGATAAGATGGCTGATCAGATTAGCGATGCGGTGCTAGATTATATTTTGACAAACTCCAAAAATCCGACTCTTGCGAGGGTGGCGTGTGAAACCCTTGTTTCAAATGGTTTTTGCGTTGTTGCAGGAGAGATGAAAATAGATAGCGAAATGAGACTGCCAATCCAGGACATTGTAAGAGAGACCGTAAGGGAGATAGGCTATACGGATTCTGCTTTTGGCTTCGACTATAAGAGTGCGGCCGTGCTTGACGGGCTTGGCAAACAATCTAGCGATATTAACCAAGGTGTGGATAGGGAAGACGGAGAAATAGGAGCAGGCGACCAAGGGCTTATGTTTGGTTATGCTTGTAGAGAGACGGATGTTCTTATGCCTTTGCCTATACATCTATCGCACAGACTAGCGGAGAGGCTTTCGGAGTGCAGAAAAAACGGAACAATTCCATATCTAAGACCAGATGCAAAATCGCAAGTATCTGTCAGATATATAGATGATAAACCTACAAAAGTTGAAGCGGTAGTTGTGTCTACGCAGCACAACGAAGAGGTAAGTCAAGGGCAAATAAGAGAAGATGTTATAAAAGAGGTTATAGAAAAAGTAATTCCGGCGGAACTTAGAGATGATAACATTAAATACTACATTAATCCAACAGGCAATTTTGTTATAGGCGGACCACAAGGGGATGCGGGGCTTACGGGTAGAAAAATTATTGTTGACACATACGGCGGCGCTTGCCCTCACGGTGGCGGAGCGTTTAGCGGTAAAGACCCGACCAAGGTTGATAGGAGTGCGGCTTATATGGCTAGATATGCGGCAAAAAACCTCGTCGCTTCAGGCGTATGCGATAGAGCCACCGTGCAGATAGCTTACGCAATAGGCGTAGTCGAACCAGTTTCTCTTATGGTTGAGACGCACGGAACGTCAAAAGTAGATGAAGACAGACTTGAAGAGTGTGTGAGAAGCGTATTTAAGTTAACTCCAAAAGGGATTATTGAGTCGCTTGACTTGATTCGTCCGATATATCGAAAAACGGCGGCTTACGGACACTTTGGTAGAGAGCTTCCAGAGTTTACATGGGAAAAAACGGACAAAGTAGGGGAAATCAAGAAATTCTTTGGAATTTAAAAAAAGATTAATTTTCGTTTTATAGTTAGTTTGTTATAGTAATCACATCTAGGTAAAAAGAGGAGATAAGATGGCTGTTAAAATTTTGGATACGTGTATTTCATGCGGGGCTTGTATTGACGAGTGCCCTGTAGAGGCGATTGTTGACGATGAGGATAATCCAACGGGTGAGTCAATCTATTATGTGTACGCTGATAAATGCGTAGAGTGCGAGAGTTATCACGATGTTCCGGCCTGCGCTTCCGCCTGTCCAACAGAGGGTTGCATAGTTTGGGACGAGGGTAACAACAAAGGTAAACCAGCCGGCTCAGACGCTGTAAACTAACGACTAAGACGTTTCATAAGAGGGCTTTTGCCCTCTCTTTCAAACTCCATGAGGATTGTGTCTTAAATTAAAAATTATTTTTGATATAATTACCCCCCTGATTTATTATTAAACTTTTAGAGGATTAGATATGCAAAGAACTTTATCTATTATAAAGCCGGATGCGGTTGCAAAAAATGTTATCGGTAAAATCGTAGACAGATTTGAATCAAACGGACTAAAAATAGCCGCTATGAAAAAAGTACAGCTTTCAGATGAGGTTGCGTCTGGTTTTTATGCTGAGCATAAAGAGAGAGGGTTTTTTAAAGATCTAGTCTCTTTTATGACAAGCGGAGCCGTCGTTGTTATGGTTTTAGAGGGTGAAAACGCTATAGCTAAAAACAGAGAGCTTATGGGCGCTACAAATCCTAAAGAGGCCGCCGCCGGCACCATTAGAGCTGATTTTGCCGAGAGTATCGACGCAAATGCAGTACACGGTAGCGACTCTGAGGCAAGTGCCGCTAGAGAAATCTCTTTTTTCTTCGCACAAACGGAAATCTGCTAGAAATATATGAAAATCGACCTAAAAAAACTACCAAAAGAGAGACAAGATTTTAACGTTGAGTATAGAGATAGCGATGGAGAAGCATACTTTAGCGGTAACTTTTTTCCCAAGACGCCTTTTTTGGTTGTCGAGGGGAAAATAGAGGGGAGCATAGAGGTAGTTTGCGACTTATCGGGCGAGAAGTTTTTTGATAAATTAAGCGACGATATAAAAATAAAAGTTGTCGAGGGTCCGTATAAAGGCTTCGATGAGATATATGACATAATAGAATCGGATGAGGGCGTATTTGATTTTGAATCTTTTCTTGCCGGAGAGATAGAGCTATTTAAAAACGACTATCACAAAAAAGAAGCAGTCTACAATATACAATAAGTCTGCAAAAAATTTCACAAATCAAATTTCTGCCGCTTTAGCGGCTAGCTTTAGCTTTCGCAGCGGCTAGCGTAGCTCAAACGGGCTTTGCCCGTTTGAGCGTAATATTTAATATTTTTTAAGGAGAAAAAACATGGCGGTACCTAAACGAAGAGTGAGCCACACTAGAGGCGCAAAAAGAAGAACGCACTATAAAGTAACTTTACCGGCTCCGGTAAAATGTGAAGACGGTTCTTATAGGCTTCCTCATAGAGCGAGTCCTACTACCGGCGCATTAAAATAACAATTGATGATTAAAGTAGCAATAGATGCGATGGGCGGCGACTTTGGTCCCGCCCCAATTGTTGCAGGTGCCTTAGAGGCTCTTAAAACAGCAAAATTTGAAGCTATTTTGGTGGGCGATAGGGGGATAATAGCTTCCCTATTGCCTGACAATCTAAAATCAAAAATAACAATTGTGCACGCCGCAGACGTTATTTCGATGCATGAACACGCTACCGACGCATTAAAGAAAAAAAGTAGTTCTATCTATGTCGCCACAGAGCTTGCAAGGGACGCTAAAGCAGACGCCGTAGTATCGGCGGGGCATAGCGGAGCGACAATGAGTCTTGCGACCTTAAGAATAGGGCGAATAGACGGTATAGCTAGACCTGCTATAGCCACCTCAATGCCAACGTCAATAGACGGACAAAAAAGCCTACTGCTGGATGTCGGCGCAAATGTCGACTGTAAGCCAGAGCATCTATTTCAATTTGGCGTTATGGGGCTTGCATATGCAAAAGACGTAATGGGAATTAAAAAGGTAAAAATCGGCATATTAACAAATGGCGAAGAAGAAACAAAAGGCAACGAAGCCACAAGAGAAGCCGCAGCTATGCTAAAGGCGTTGCCGGAATTTATCGGAAACGTGGAGGGCAATAATATATTTGACGGCTCAGTGCATGTGGTTGTGTGTGATGGATTTGTCGGTAATATCGTATTAAAGACAAGTGAAGGCGCTGCGGATACAATCGGTAAATTTATGAAAAGTCATATCAAAAAATCAGCCTTCGCCTCTTTCGGCTCTGTTTTTATGAGCAAAGTATTTGCGGGGCTGAAAAGGCAAATTGATTATGCGGAATACGGCGGCGCACCGCTTCTTGGTATAAACGGAGCCGTAATAATTAGTCATGGTAAAAGCAACTCGAAAGCTATAAAAAACGCTATTTTTCAAGCGATAAACTTTGCAAAATCAGACGTAAATAGCCGCATCAAAGCCTCATTAGCGAGAAAAAATTGAATTTTGCCGTTTTTAAATCCATAGGCGCATACGCACCGCAAAAAGTTCTTACAAATAAAGAGCTTGAGAAAATAGTAGATACAACAGACGAGTGGATACTTAAACGTACAGGTATCTCTGAGCGCAGAATAGCCGCAAAAGACGAGTTAACCTCAGATCTAGCCCTCAAAGCCGCACAAAAAGCGATAGAGCGAGCAAAAATACAAAAAGAAGAGATAGATCTAATAGTCTTTGCAACCATAACTCCTGATTTTTTCTGCATGCCCTCAACGGCGTGCATACTTGCAGACAAGCTTGGAATTAGGGACGTTGCAGCTTTTGATATTAGCGCCGCTTGTAGCGGATTTATATATGCGCTTAGTATTGCAAAAGCATTTATAGAATCGGGAATGAAAAAAAATGTTCTTATCGTTGGAGCTGAGACGCTAAGCCGTATTATTGACTATACAGATAGGGCGACATGCGTCTTATTTGGAGACGGTGCCGGAGCCGCTATTATAGGCGCTTCTTCAAGTAAAGAAAACTCTATACTCGACGCCCATATAAGTTGTGACGGCGGCTATTCTGACTTTTTACAGACCCCTCTTCCGGGCGTTGGCGCTTTGGATAAAGAGGCTTCATGTTTTATTAAAATGAAAGGTAATGAGACGTTTAAACTAGCCGTAAAGACTCTTTCAAGTGACGTGGTAAATATCTTGGACAAAAACGGCTTGGAGTCTTCGCAAATAGATTATTTTATACCACATCAAGCAAACTATAGAATTATTAAAGCCGTAGGGGATATTCTTGCAATGCCTACGGAAAAGCTTGTTATTACCGTCGCAAAATACGGGAATACATCGGCGGCTTCAATTCCCATGGCAATTAATGAGATGTACGAGTCCAAAAAGTTAAAAAAAGGACACCTTATGCTTCTCGACGCATTTGGCGGTGGACTGACATGGGGAAGCGCTCTAGCCTATTTTGATTGTGACTAAAAAAAGTTTTTAGTTTTATCTAATGCGACCCTCTAAAGCTCCCACATTTGCGGGAAAATAGAGGTTTTAAGCACTTTGTGCGTGCGAGGTCGGCTACCAATAAGACTTAGGCAAAATCCGTATTAGCGGTAAGGATATAATTGCCTCTTGGTTTTGACACATATAAAACGCACAAGGTGAGTCACTAATTTTACACGTTAACGGGCAAAAATTATTATTTGCCCAAAACTTCAACGCATTCAATAGTCGCAAAGGCTTTGCGGATGCCAAACAATGTAGATTCAACTACACAAGTAGAGCTATAAAGCGGTGTTTGATACAATAGACCTCTCTTGATTAAATATGAAATTCTAAGAGCGACTAGTCGCGAGAGCCCTCTGCTGAAGAGCTCATTTTGGGGCAATGCCTTAAAATGTGAGAATTAATCATTGATGTTATGCGCCAATACGAGCGAAGCCCGTATTGGCGGCAAAGACACAAGTGTCCCTATATCGCCCGATAAGCGATGGGTGGCTCTAGCTACCCATATATGCGGGAGAGTGGAGGATAGAGTGTGTAAGGTGAGTTAATCAAATGATTTTAACGAGATAAAAAAACTGGATGGTCTAATGTTTGTATTAAAAACTATGCTTGAAGCGTTGTCACAGATTCTCCATATGGCTCTCAATATCTATATTTGGGTGATTATTATCCAAGCCTTGCTTAGTTGGGTGCGCCCCGACCCATACAATCCTATTGTGCAGATTTTAAATAAGCTAACTATGCCTGTGTACGCTTTTGTAAGAGGCAAAGTGCGAACCGTTTTTGGCGGGGTGGATTTGGCGCCTTTGATTATTGTATTTGCTTTGCAGTTTATAGATATTTTTTTAGTAAAACTAATTAGTCATTTTGCGGCTTCTTTGTAGTCTTTTTTTATTAGCCTCTTTTGTCTTTGCGCTTACCCTTGACGAGCTAAGGAGCAAGCCCTCCGGATACGCCAAAGACCTCTTTTTACTGAAATTTTTGGAGCAAAACATAACTATAGAAGAGGCTAACGAGGCGTATTTTTTGACCAAAATGCCAAAAAGCGAGCATTCGGCTTTGCTGTTAAAAAAGAGCGGTTCAAAAAAGCTTTTGAAGCTATTTGACTGTATGGACTCCAATATTACAAAAATTCTCAAAAAAGAGCCAGAATGTGCCGAACTTGGCGTAAACTACAAAAAAATCTCAACTGCCTTGCTAAGCAAAGAAGAGGCTCCGCAGAGGCTTTCAGCTCTAATCGCCTCCGTCGCCCCTGAAAAATCAAAAAAAATAGACTCCCTAGTGAGCCTGTCTCTTAAGACGCAAGAGCTTGACGAAAATAGTATAGACGCTTATTTTGACAGTTCAAAAGAGTTTAGAGCCGCATATTTTAATCTGCAACTTTCAGATGATGAGCTAAAAAAGATAGCGTTATCCAAAAACTCAAAAAGATTTATCAAATGGGCTTTATTTGATAAAAATGGCTCCGCTTTGCAAAAAAGCCTATCACGCTTAGATTGCAGAGATATTCAAGATGGCGAAGCCCTCTTTTTTTTAGGGCTTATCAAGATAAAACATGGCGGCGAGCCTCTGGGTTGCTTTGTTAAGTCTGCAAAACTTTTTGATAAACAATCAGATAAAGATAGGGCGAATTTTTGGGCGTATCTACTTTCAAAGAACGAAGCTTTTTTGAAAAATATTTCGTCAGAATATAGCCTAAACTTCTACTCGCTTATCGCAAAAGAGAGGCAAAAAGAGGAGTTTAAGAATATAGAGTTTATCGAGGTGCCAAACGGATTTAAAAGCGAAGATGTAAACGTTAGCAACCCCTTTTATTGGAGCGCATTTCGCTCAAAGCTCAAAAATGCAAACTATTTTGAGCTTGCAAAAATAGCCGCAGAGCATGCAAAGATAAAAGACGCGGACGCTTATTATCTACTCGCCAAAGAGCGACTTGCGGGCGGTAAAAAAGAGCTGTTTCTAACTCCATATAAAGACGCTTTTGCAGATTTTAACAACTCCCAAAAGATACTACTACACGCTATAGGTCGCCAAGAGAGTCTTTTTATTCAGGGTGATGTTAGCGGCGCTTACGCTATCGGGGTGATGCAGTTAATCCCGCTACTCGCTAAAGAGCTTGCCGAAAAACGAAAAGAAAAGCTAGAGTTTTTGGAGCTTTTTGAACCCGCCAAAAACATCTCGTACGCCGCAACACATTTTAAATGGCTAGAGTCAAAAGTAAAACATCCGACACTAATCGCAATCTCCTACAACGCCGGATACGGATTTTTTAGAAGAGTGGAAAAAGAGGGGCTTTTTATGTTTAACGATGATGGGCTAATGGCTTACGAGCCTTTTTGGTCTATTGAAAATATCCCGTATGATGAGACGAGAGACTATGCCAAAAAGGTCTCCATAAACTATGCGATTTATTCGCAAAAGTTTATGGAGCCAACAACGCTTACCAAACTTTTGGAAAATCTAGTGAAGTCTCGCCGTAAAGAGTTTTTAGAAGAAGAGTGAGATTTGCCGCATCTGCTTGCTTTGGAAAAGAGACTACATAATACTTGCTCCAGTTGTCTGTATGCGGCATTTTTTTGTAGAGTTCGCTTTGCTCTTTTTTTGTGATTTCGCTAATGCTAAGCGGAGCTATATCCTCTTTAGCGCCCATCATAAGCAGTTTATAATCTTTATTAAAAAGCCCTGCGCTCTCTTTTTTGTCGTAGTCGTCGGGAATATAGACGCCCACAAAAAAGTATTCGCCGTCTTTGTATGTGGAGGGGTAGAGCGGATTTAGGTAAGTGGCTGTAATTTTTGCTTTTGTCTCGAGAGAGTTAATAATTTGTTTGTTTTTTGTTTGCAAAAGAGCCCGCTCATAAAGGTCGTCTTTTTTGAATATCTCAAAAGCACTGTAGGTTTGACAGCCGCTTAAAATAAAAGCCGCAACAAAAAATAGACCAATTTTCTTTATCATCATATCTTCCGGTTATTAAGGTGTACGGATTATAATCAACTATCTCTTATAAGAGTAACACTGTATAATATCACAAACAAATATTGCTAAGAAAGCGTAATACTACCCTGGAAAATTTAAAAAGATTTATCTCCCACATCAGGGAACAATCGGCATTAGAGCGAACCGATGACGGTTTGCTAAAGTTTACCGACGAAGATTCGGATATGCTTTTTGAGTCTGTTGCAAATGTGCTAAATGTAAATCAGAAAAAAGAGCGGCTTCGAGATGCAATTAAAGATGTTTTTGATTTGGAGCATAAAGATATTATTATTTTTAAGCAGAATGATATTTTTATTAAGAGATGGGGGGATATACCGCTTGTCCCGCTTAAGTTAATAGAGAAGATTAAAGAGGTCGTCCTAAAAGAGCTTGAAGAAAGCGAAGAAGCCGCGGTTTTGAGCGTCACAATTAATATGCAAACTCTTTTTCAGGAGTTTGGGATGGCACCTGAGAGTCTACCATCTGAGACAAAAGATAAGATAAAACAGAGACTAAAAGAGCGTATTGGCTTGACCGAAAAAGACGTAGTGTTGTTTTTGAATGATAAATTGGTTGTTAAACGTTTTAAACAACAACAAACGTCGGTCGTCGAGGATGAAGAAGGTAGGCTTGATCATGAATTTACCGGTCTCACAAAAGATGATTTGATAGAGCTAAAAAACGCCACTTTTGAAAACGTAGCGGCGGAAGAGGAGATTGTTGGAGAGATTGTCGATAAAGCGATAGAGTCTGAACTCAACTTTGGGAAAATCACGCATGACTTTTTTATTAAAAACTGCGTCAAAATTTTACAGAAGAGCATATTTGATTTTTTGAAAGCCAACCTAGAAGAGGATAGCGCAAAGCTTGAAGGGCTTGCAAACCTGCTTTTAAAAGAGCACTGGATGTTGGCGCATGGAAGAATGGCTTTTTCTATATTGGGACTTATGGCGCAAAAGAATCCAGTCACGGAGAGCTTTATCAAAAAGTACTCCGGTGATATTGAGGTGGATAATGGACAAAGATTTAAGCTTCCTGAGATTTTGGATAAAAACGGTGCAAAATGGAATGTCTCTTCAATATACGGCGTAGCAACCCAACGCAAAAAAATTGTGGATTCCGCCACGTTTAGACAAAAGTCCATAGAAAATCTAAAGCTAACCATAGAGGGTCTATACGCAAAGATAGACGAACTAAGCGACGACGCGATACAAAACGAAAAAGATATTGTGTCGATAGACGAGCAGATTCAAGATAGAATAAATACAGAAGCCTATTTAAACAAAAAAATTCAAGAGCTTGGCGTTAAACTGAGGGGTATAAAAGACGAAGCTGAAAAGATGAAGATTCGCACCGAGGTTGATGAAAAGACGCTTTTTATTAAAAGACTACTCATAAAAGGCGGCAATCTTACGACTGAAAAAAAGAGATTAGAGCTTCTAACCAAACAGATTGCGGCAAAAAAAGAGAAAACACACTACGATATTCCACGAATGCAAAAACGATGTAAAGAGGACGAGGCTGAGATAATTAAGTTTTTGGCGTCCCAAAAAGAGATTGACGAAAAATATGACACGCTGATTGAGGCGTTGGCGCTTGCTCTTACGAAAAGAAGAACCCAGATATAGTTGAGCGTCCGGCGATAGTAAAAATATTCAAAGGTTTATGAGATGAGAGTAGCCGTAGCGTTCACAGGTCCGTCAAATAGCGGCAAAACAACGGTAATAGTAAAAGTAGCCGAAAGACTAAAATCGGCGCACAAAGTAGCCGTAGTAAAAAACGACCCAAAAGATAAAGCCGTATTTGATACGGAGGGCAAAGATAGCGCTAAATTTTTTGCCACAGGCGCAAATGTCGTAGTAAGAAGCCCAACAAGAACGACAATGTTTAAAAATGAAACGTCAAGCCTTGATGAGATTATATCGATGCTTGGAGCTTTTGATATTTTGCTTGTGGAGGGGCTAAAGACCTTGCCTATACCTAGAATAGGGGTGTTTAGGGGCGAACTTGACCCTGATTATTTTGGTTTTGTAAAAGCGATAGCGATAGACGATGCGGTAGACATTGCCAAATACGATTTGCCAAAAGAGATTGAAGTTTTAGACCTTAATAATACGGAAAAAATAGTAGAATGGATTTTTAAAAACGCAAAGGAAGTGTGATGAAAGATGTAATAGAGGCCATAAAAAGAAGTGCATTTAGAATTCAAGAAGCGATAGCGTACGACGATACGGGATATGCCGATAATGAAAACGCAAGCGGCGACGTGCAGCTAAAGCTAGACATCAAAAGCGACTATATTATACAAGAGGAGCTTGCCAAAGTAAAAAGCGTAAAAGCTGTTGCAAGCGAAGAGAAAGAGACGGTAGATATGCTAAATGATGGCGGTAAATACCTAATCGGTTACGATCCGCTTGACGGCTCAAGCCTTATTGATACAAATCTGTCGGTCGGCTCTATATTTGGCATATACGAAGATGATTTTGGCGGGGAAAATATCAAAGCCGCCGTCTATATCGTCTACGGACCAAGGGTGGAGATGGTAATCGCAACCGACACGGTGGAGCTTTATAGACTAGACAAAAACAGTGAGTTTAAGTTTATCCAGACTATTCATTTGCAGGCTAAAGGCAAGCTAAACGCAAGCGGCGGAACGCAAGCCAAGTGGTTTTCATATCACAAAGCGATGATAGATACGTTATTTGCAGAGGGGTATCGCCTAAGATACTCCGGCGGTATGGTTCCGGATCTTCATCAAATACTCATTAAAGGCGGCGGACTATTCTCATATCCGGGTATGCTTGACAAGCCTGAGGGTAAGCTTAGAATGGTGTTTGAGGTGTTTCCATTTGCGCTTATATACGAAAAAGCCGGAGGACAGGCGACGGACGGACATAGAAGACTATTGGAGCTTTTCCCAAAAGACCATCACGCTACAACGCCATGCTTTTTTGGCTCAAATTATGAGATAAACAAGGTCTTGGATGTCTACTCAAAAATTAGCTGACGACCCGTATGCGGAGGCGTTGAGAGCTAGACTGCAAAGCCTAAAGAGTTGCCAAAGCGCTACAAATGTAAGTATCGAACATGAGGGCGAACATCACGGCTCTTGTATGCCGTGTCCAAAAATAATCGGTTGCGAGACGAGGCGTCTATATGTCGCCGCCGTTTACAACTCAATGGGCAAGGGCGACACCGGCGGATTTGATTTTTAAAACCGATAATTTGATAGGATATTTTTTTGATGACACACGACCATTTTTATGTTACAACCCCAATATATTACGTTAACGACGCTCCTCATATAGGTCACGCATATACGACGATTATAGCCGATACGATGGCTAGATACGCAAGACTTACAGGCAGAAACTCTTACTTTTTGACAGGTACAGACGAGCACGGTCAAAAAATAGAGGAGTCGGCAAAAGCCAATGGCAAAAGCGCAAAAGAGTGGGCGGATGAAAATAGCGCAAAGTTTAAGACTCTTTGGGATGAGTTTGATATTTCGTATGATAAATTTATTAGAACAACCGACGAAGAACACAAAAAAGGCGTTGAAGCCGCTTTTGTAAAAATGTGGGAAAAGGGTGACATCTACAAGGGTGAGTTTGAGGGCAACTACTGCGTCTCATGCGAAACTTTTTTTACCAACACTCAACTGGTAAACGAAGAGTTTTGCCCCGATTGCGGTAAGCCGACAAGCGTACTAAAAGAGGAGAACTACTTTTTTAGGCTCTCCAAATATGAAAACCAGATTTTGGCGTGGTACAACGAAAACGAAGATTGCATACTTCCAAAATCCAAAAAAAACGAAGTTGCAAGGTTTGTAGAGGGCGGACTTAGAGACCTATCCATCACAAGAACAAGCTTTGAGTGGGGAATAGGGCTACCTAAGGATATAGGGGATGATAAGCACGTCATATACGTCTGGCTTGACGCGCTACTCAACTACGTCACAGCACTAGGGTATGGGACGGATGAAAAAAATATGGGATATTGGCCCGCAAGCTTGCAAATAGTCGGAAAAGATATTCTAAAATTTCACGCTATCTATTGGCCCGCTTTTCTTCTTAGTCTTGATCTGCCGCTTCCAAAACATATCGCCGCTCACGGTTGGTGGACGAGGGATGGCGAAAAGATGAGTAAATCAAAAGGCAACGCTCTAAATCCAAAAGAGATAGCCAACGCTTACGGGCTTGAAAATTTACGATATTTTCTACTTCGCGAGGTGCCTTTTGGTCAAGACGGCGACTTTTCAAGACGGGCTTTGATTGATAGAATAAACTCTGATTTGGCTAACGACCTTGGAAATCTACTTAGCCGGACTATCGGCATGAGCGATAAGTATTTTGGGCTTGACATTGGGTTGTCTGAGCTTATGACTTATCATAAAGAAGATGTCGCAAAAATAGACGAAATTACCTCATCGCTAGAGCCTCTGCTGTTTGGTATGCAGACGCATAGATACCTAGAAGAGATATGGAAAATGCTCAGCGTCGCAAATAAGGCGATAGATACGGTTGCACCTTGGAATAAGATGAAAGATGGCAAGGCGGACGAGGCTATGGCTCTGATAGCCTTTTGCGCAAATGTGTTGGCGCGCGCGGCTCTTCTTTTGTCCCCGATAATGCCAAACAAAATGGTTCAAATAGCGCAGGCTATAGGCTTTGAGATAAATACGGCGAGTTTTGAGAGACTAGTATACAAAAAAGAGCCGCTAGAAACCGCCAAACTATCAAAAGTAGTAGCTCTATTTCCTCGTATCGAAGAGGTTACAGAGGAGCCTGTTAAGCCAAAAGAGGAGCCAAAACAAGAGGAGAAAAACTTTATTACGATAGATAAGTTTTTTGAAACTGAGCTCAAAATTGGGACAGTGCTGGAAGCCAAAGACGCTCCTAAAAGCTCAAAACTGCTAATTTTAAAAGTAGATTTAGGGGAGGGGGATATTCGTCAAATAGTGGCGGGTATCAGAGAGAGTTATTCGGCGGCGTCGATGGTCGGCACGCAAGTGTGCGTAGTCGCAAATCTAAAACCGTCAAAAATTATGGGAATTTTTAGCGAGGGAATGCTCCTTGCCGCCAAAGACTCTGGCGGGCTTGCATTGGTAAGACCTGAAAATCAAAAACAGAGCGGCTCTAAAATAGGATGAGAACAGAAAATGTCGTGGCGCTAACGCACGGGGAGCTCAAAACATCGCCCGCTATAGCGTATTTCAAAGACATAAAACTAAACTTTTTGCAAATAAATAGAGGCGATTTATTTATCGCCATAAATCCAAGCGAAATCAAAAAAGCCCTCTATAACGGCGCATACGGCGTAATTTACGACTCTGAGGAGATAGATCCAAGTGATCAAGAGGTTGCGTTTATCAAGGTTAGAGACGTCGGCGTCGCCGCCTTTAATCTTGGTAGATATGAGCTTCTCAAAAAAAGCCTTAGATTTATCAGCGTAGACAAAGTTACGCTAGAGATTATCAAGAAAATTTCAAAGTCAAAATCTGTAGAGTTTGTAGATAAAGAGGATATAAGAACTCTGTTTTGCCTTCTTAGAAACGACGACGCTTCTATAGTGTTTGGGAGTGATGAAGAGTTTTTGTATGAACTAACTACGGACGCTATTGAGAACTTCTTAGCCCCAAAAGATTGCAAACTTACAATAACCAGCTCCACACTTTTTGAGAGCATCATCTTTGTGGACGGGGTAAGCTCTCGTGTAAAACTACCTGAGTTTCAGCTAAAATATCTAGAAAACGCTATGAATATTTTAAAAGGATTAGACGTTGCGTTTGATCTAGCTTCTTTGACGTTTACCGATTTTTTTGAGCCTATTTTTGTGGATAATCATCTATATTCTAAAGAGTTTGGTAAGACTTCAAAGGTTGTTATTTTTGCCAAATACCTAGACGCACAGTTTTTAAAAGAGACCTTGCAATATGTAATCAAAAATACAAAATGGGCGCAAACTCTTTATGTGCTTCCTATCTCTTTGCAAAAAATTGAAGACAAAGACGTAATTGTCACGCTCTACGGCTCCGAGCGCGAGCTATGCAATATACTGGAAGAAAACGAGTTCAACTTTGCTTTTGTGGTGGACGGCGACAAGGACAAACTAATCAAAGAGAGGAAAATCGGCTCTGTTTGCGCGCTTAACTTTAACGAATAGCGTTTTATGTATGCAAAAATAGGTGAAAATCAAAAAAAAGAGTCAGATGCGCTTTATTTGGATTTTCGACGCTTAGCGTAAGCACTCCAAGCTATTGTCATAAGGCAAAAGTTTGAAGCGCTATTTCTCAAAATTTTACACTGTTATCCGCGCTTAAGTCCAATAGCCTTTTGTATCATCTGATCAGCCGTTGTTATTACCCTTGCGTTTGCCGTGTACGCTTTTTCTGTAATGATTAGGTTTGTCATCGCCTCTGCTAGCGACACGTTGCTTGATTCAAGAGTGTTTCCTAGTATTTTACCCTCTTGAATTACGGCGCCGTTTGCGTCTTTGTAAAAAATGGCTTGACCGCTGTTTTCTGAGACTGAAAATATAGTGTCGCTTACTTTGCCAAGACCTTGTTGGTTTTGGAAGTGAAAGAGCGGTATTTGCGCGACTATTTGACTAAATCCGTTATCAAATCCTGCAACTACTACGCCGTTTTGGTCTACATTGTAGGCTGTTAGATTTCCCTCTCTTACCGCCGGAACAGCGGGAGTGTCTACGTATGAGACTCTAGCCGTATAGTTTCCGGGTACAACGACAACTTTATTGTTTTCATCTCTAATATCCCATGTAAAAGTCTGCTCGCCCGCTTTTCTTGTGTCACGTATGAGTGTGTTTATCACATTTCCGTTTGAGTCTAGTATCTCTACTTTTGACGCAGCTTCTTTTGGTATGGTATATGTGATGTCAACCGAGCTGTTTTTTACGGTGACCGCTATATCCGGCGTTATGGTCTTCATTACCGCCGCTTTTGCGGGAAACCCTGGGTGAGTTAGGTTGCTTGGTAGATTAAGCGGTACTTGCGCCGCCGGATCTGTAAGCATATTTTTTGGCGCAACCGATGTAGCTAGCACACTTCCGCCGCCTTTGCCGTCTATCGTCATATTACCGCTGTAAGTTCCTACTAGCTTGTTTCCCGAGCCGTTTGTCACATCGCCGTTGGCGTCTACATAAAAAGCGCCCGCTTTGGTAAACAAAAGATTCTGTGTATTTTCAGGATCTTGTATTCCAAACCAGCCATTGCCGCCAATAGCCAAGTCAAGGGGTCTGTCTGTTGGCTGAAAGCTTCCCTGATTTTGACTAAGAGCCGTCGTTTGCGCAGTAACGCCAACGCCAAACTCATCCGCTCCGGTTAACAATACATTGGAAACCTCAGAGGACAAAAGAGTCGCAAACTCCGGCGTAGAAGAGCGAAAACCTACGGTGTTGACGTTTGAGATATTATTACTCCAAACGTCCATACCAAACTGCTGTGATTTGGCGCCGCCAACGCCTGTATAAAAAGATGCCATCATGGTAAGTTCCTTAAAATATCTCTTTTATTGTTGTAACGTCTACATATTTATTTCCGACTTTGAAGTATGCCTTAGCGCCGTCAACTTTGATGGACTCTATCGGATATGTTCCTATTTTGCTTGTCGCTGTGGAGCCGTCTGTGCCTGTGTAGCTCACTTTTGCAGTATATATGCCGTCAGCCATAGTCTCGCCTGACGTGTTTGTGCCGTCCCACCTGATGTTGTATACGCCGGCCGCTTGCGCGCTTGAACTGTATGTTTGTATTACGTTTCCAACAGAGTCTGTGATACTTACAACAGAGCTTGTCGTGCTTACTGGTAGATATACGTCAAAAGCACCCGCTTTACCGTTTGATAGAGCGATAGAGCTTAATCCGGTATCAGCCGTTTTGCCAATCGTGGACGCTAGGGAGAAGTTGGCAGACGTTTGGAATGCTTTTGTCATATTCTCCATCGCATCTTTTGTCGCGTTTTGCGCCTCAAGAGCTGAGAGTTGACTTGTTTGAGTTAACATCTTATCGGAATCCATCGGGCTTGTCGGGTCTTGATATTTTAGCTCCACCAAAAGAAGTTTCATAAAATCTTGTGATTTTAGCTCTGCTTTTGGATTTGAGGCTGTTGTATTAGAAGAACTGCTTACCGTTGTGCTTGTATTTGTTATTGCTGAGGACATTGTATGCTCCTATTGTGTATGTTTAATTATTACGTGTCAAGTTTCACCACGTTGTACCATTCCATTCAAAGCAATAGCATAAAACTCA
>DZAX01000004.1 GCA_022729705.1 Helicobacter cetorum
ATGAGTTTTATGCTATTGCTTTGAATGGAATGGTACAACGTGGTGAAACTTGACATTTTTGCTCAATAATAATATCTTTGTTCTCTATGATTTCAGTTAAGGATTCTATTGTTATTACTTCTTGTTTCATAGTGCAAATTATACCAGAAAGCCTATAAATAGGGGCTTTAATAGATAACTTAATTTTGAAATTAGAGGAATTTATTTGGTTTTTTGGATGGGGTTTACTTGGGGGGGTTACATATTATTTGCACTTGCAATATCATTTATCGTTTTATCCCCTTTTAAAACTTCTAGAACAATTTTAGTTTTAAATTCTGTACTATATGTGGTTCTTTTTTTACTCATTTTTTACCCCTCTTTTGTATAATCAAATTTTACTCACAAGGAATAAGACTTTCTAAAAAATTGTTTGTTTTTCTTGGGGGATTATAATTTTGCAGCCCTAACAAAACACGCTATTTTCTCTCTATCTTTTACGCCCCTAGAGCTCTCCACTCCGCTGGATACGTCTACGCCGTAAAAGCCGAGGTTTTTTAGTTCGCTTATGTTGTCGGCGTTTAGACCTCCGGCTAGGATGATTTTTGAGTTGTCTTGGTTTTCAAACCACTCAAGATTTAGCCTCTTCGCCTCTCCGCCATAGCTCTCTACAAAACTATCCACAAGCCTGTATTCATCGCCGTAAAGCCCTATGTCGTCTTGCTTGGCGGCTCTTACGACTTTGATATGTCTTGTCTTTAGCGTCTCATAAAAAGTAGGGCTCGCTTCAAAATGTATTTGAGCCAAGCTAACGCCGCAAAAAGAGCATATTTCGTCCACCTTTGCCGCCTCTTCGTTTACAAATAGCCCGACTCGCTCCACAAAAGGTGGAAGCTTTGAGAGCAGCGCTTTGGCTTCGTGCGGCGTAATATATCTTGGCGACTTCTCATAAAAGACAAAGCCTAGCGCGTCCGCCCCCGCATCTATCGCGGCGTAAGCGTCATCCAGCTTTGTGATTCCGCAGATTTTTACCCTCATCTGAGAGAGTCTATCGCTTTTTTATAATCAGCCTGACCAAATACATAGCTTCCCGCTACGAGCACGTCGGCTCCCGCGTCTTTGAGTAGCGGGGCGTTTTTGTCGTTTACGCCGCCGTCTACTTGCACGAGAGTTTTTAAGCCTCTACGCAAAATTTCGTTTTTGAGGCTTTCCACTTTTCGCAGTACGCTCTCTATAAATTTTTGTCCGCCAAAGCCAGGATTTACGCTCATGACAAGCACCATATCCACATCGTCTAGCAGATATTCGAGCGTTTTTTCGTTTGTATGCGGGTTTAGTACGACGCCTGGTTTGATTCCAAGAGCTCTTATCTTTTGTGCTAGTCTATGTGCGTGCTTCTCCTCTTCGATATGAAACGTGATGAATTCGGGCTTTAATGGCGCAAACAAATCTACAAAAAAACTATTATTTTCCACCATCAGATGCACATCCAAAGGCTTTGTAGCCGCTTTTGCGACCGCTTCGACGACTACGGGTCCGATTGTGAGATTTGGCACAAAATGACCGTCCATCACGTCCACATGCACAAAGTCGCATCCGGCGTCGCATATCGCCTTAACATCCCTTGAAAGATTGCCAAAATCGGCGGATAGAATACTTGGAGCTATTAGCATTATGCTGTACCTTTTATATTTTATTAATTACGCCTCGACGAACAAAGTCCGTCGAGGCTACGCTGAGCGCTGAGCTACTAAAGCTAGCCGTCGTGGACGGCAGAGTTTGGCACTTTTAGCTTTTTAAAAAGCGACTAGTCGCGCGAGCCGTCTGCTGAAGACCTCATTTTGGGCTTTGCCCGAAATGTGAGAATTAATTAGTCGGTGAAATTATATTTTAAGCCGTGTTAAAGTAAAATTCGCCAAAAATTTATTAAAATTTAAAGGTTTTTAAGATGGCAAGAAGATGTATGGTAACAGGCAAAGGCGTTCTAGCCGGCAATAACGTTAGTCACGCTAACAACAAAAATAAAAGAAGATTTCTTCCAAATATCAGAACGGTAAGAATCCAACTAGAAGACGGAACAACAAGAAAAATCAAAGTAGCCGCTTCAACTCTTAGAACAATGAAAAAAGGCGCTTAATCTCTTAAGCGCTTCCTCCTTACTTTATTCTCTTTTTAGTTAAAATCGCACTACAAAATTTTCTTATATTAAGGTTTGAATATGCAAGCCACTTTTATTTTGGAACCGGGCGAGATAAACGCTTCGTTTATAGATAAGCTAAAAGTAATGTTTGGCGACAAAAAAATAGAGCTAAACGTGCAAGAAGCCGATGATACAAAATATCTAACTAAATCCACAGCCAACGAAATAAGACTTCTAAACGCTATCTCAAATATACAATCAGGTAAAAATATAATTGAAGCGGACGCTAAGCTATTCCAATGAAAAAAGTCCTTTTTGAAGGCTCTGCTTTTGAAGATTTTGGCGAATGGGCTACGAATGACAAAAAAATATACCAAAAGATTATAACTCTCATAAAAGATATAGATAGAAGTCCATTTGGCGGACTTGGCAAACCGGAAGCTTTGAAGCATGACCTTGGCGGTTACTGGTCGAGACGAATAAACGACGAACATAGGCTTGTGTATAAAATAACGAATGAGAGCATTGTAATCGCCTCGTGCAAGTATCACTATTGAGAGTTATGGTGAAAAAAATAAAAAAATGCTTAGTATCTTGAAGTGGAACAATTAATCAACCGAAACAATACTTCCAATCTATACGGAAGTTTAACCATAAAAAGTTGATTTCAATTTAATAAACTTGCAATTTGCAATATTTTTTGCAAATATTTTCTATTTTGCCTAAAATTTGCAAATGATTTTAGAAGAAAAACTAGAGATATTATCGGATGCTGCAAAATATGACTCCTCATGCTCCTCGTCAGGTTCTGATAGGGCTAGCGTAAAGGGCGGAATTGGCTCTTGCTCGCTTGGCGGGATATGTCACACTTTTACAAGCGACGGCAGATGTGTAAGCTTGCTAAAAGTGCTTTTGACTAACCACTGCATACTAGATTGTGCGTATTGCAAAAATCGTGTTTCAAACGACGTAAAAAGAGCCGCTTTTACGCCCGAAGAGTTAGCCAAACTAACAATAGAGTTTTATAGACGTAACTTTATAGAGGGGCTTTTTTTAAGTTCTGGCGTCGTCAAAAGTGCCGACCATACGATGGAGTTGATGATTCGATGCGCAAAAATTCTTAGGCATACATATAGGTTTGGCGGATATATACACATCAAGCTCATTCCGGGAGCCTCGGACGAACTCGTAAGAGAGATTAGCTCATTAGCGGATAGAGTCAGCTCAAATATCGAACTGCCAAGCGAAGAGAGCCTAAAGCTTTTAGCGCCGCAAAAAAGCAGACAAAGCGTGCTAGAACCTCTCAAAATCGCAAAAGAGGCAAATATCTCTATGTCTACGCAGATGATAGTTGGTGCGTCGCCTGAAAGCGATTTTGATATTATACGCCTTAGTGAGAGCCTATACAAAAATAGATACCTAAAAAGGGTCTACTACTCTGCATATATCCCCGTCAACTTCGATAAAAGACTGCCCGTGCCAACAGATTTTAAACCCCCGCTTCTTAGAGAGCATAGGCTTTATCAGGCTGATTGGCTTTTGCGCTTTTATAAGTTTAGAGCCGATGAGATACTTTGCGCCAAAGAGCCATTTTTGGACGAGCGGCTTGACCCAAAATCGATATGGGCTCTAAAAAATATACATCTTTTTCCAATAGATATTAACAAGGCTAGCTATGAGGAGCTTATCCGTATCCCAGGGCTTGGGCTTATCGGCACCAAAAAAATCATAGAGGCTAGAAAATATAAAAAGCTTGGACTAGATGAACTCAAAACACTCAAAATTTCAATTAAAAAAAGCAGATTTTTTATTACGGCAAAGGGGTATTTTCCGACTGAGGCGCCAAAAGAGCGGGCATATCTAGCACTTGCAAACGCCGAGGCAAAAACAAGTTTTATAAATCTATTTTCAATAAACGGGGAGGTCGCGGTATGATAAGGGCTGTATTTAACGGGAGTTTTGACTCTTTATTGTGTTTGGCTGATTTTTTGTATGAGAGTAAGCTTGATTTTGACGAAGTCTTTGACGCAGAAGATAGGGCGTCGCTTTTTAGCGAAAATATTTACGCAGATAGAAGCGCTATATGCACACTCCACAAACTAAACGTCGAGAGGTTAAAAAAAGTATTTTTGGCAAACGACAAAGAGGTCTATAAACTCATAGTCAAATACTACTTTGAAGTAATGGACGGGGTGCTTACGATGGAGACAAACGCAAAGATGAGAGAGCTTGAGCAGATGATAGACAAAGAGACGCATAAATACAAAGGGTTTATCCGATTTGAGATGACGGAGATTGGATTTTTTGCCCGTATCGCTCCAAAACACGATATTTTACCGCTATTGGCTCCGCATTTTTGGGGGAGATTTGGCGATGATAGGGTGATATTTGATGAAAAAAGAGGTCTGGCGGCGGTTATGAGTAGGAGCGGGTATAGGCTTGTGTCCGCAAGTGTGGGCAGGTTTGAAAAACATCGGAGCGAAAAGGAGTTTGAGGCGTTATGGAGAAAGTTTTTTGAGAGCGTAAGCATTAAAGAGCGAGAAAACAAAAGAGCTCAGCAGGGTTTTGCACCGCTTCGATATAGGGAGTATATGGGCGAGTTTGCAGAGGTCTAATATAGCCGCAAAGTCAAAAAAGGGTAAAATCGTTCAAAAAAAGAGCAAAGTTTTGAATATCGCCAATATCTCATATCTTAATCTTCTACCGTTTCGATTTTTCCTCAAAAAAAAGCAAAAAACTTTTTCCCAAAAGTTACAAAGCGAAAAAATAGGCTCATACCCGTCAAAAATAAACGAACTATTTAAAAAAAAAGCGGTTGAAGCGGCTTTTATATCCTCCATTGAAAGCGTGCGTAAAAATAGAACCTCAAGCGGCATCGTCGCAAAAAAAGCGGTAAAAAGCGTGATTATAAGGCTAGGCTCGCAAAAAAACGACTCCGAATCCGCGACTTCAAACGCTCTCGCAAAAACTCTTGGGCTACAAGGAGAGGTGTTTATAGGCGATAAAGCGCTTTTAAAATATCTCGAAAATCCATCAGAGTATATAGACTTAGCCGAGATGTGGCAAAAAAAAACAGGTTTGCCTTTTGTGTTTGGCAGGTTTTGTTTTAATAAAAACGGAGCGTATTACAAAAAAATAGCGCATGAGTTTAGCCGCTGCAAACTCAAAACGCCGCAATATCTGCTAGAGCGCGAGTCCAAGCAAAAAGGCTTTAGCCAAAAAGACGCAAAAGAGTATCTAAAATTAATCAGCTATCGCATCGGCGTAAAGGAAGAGAGAGGCTTTAAGCTCTTTATGAAAAAGGTAAAATCATTTTGAAAAAAGCTTTTTTATCCAGCATTATCGTTACTATAGCCTCCGTCGTTATCTCCATTTTTTTTAAGACATTGGCGACTTCTCTTTATACAAAAGAGCTCCTCGCCCTATTTTTTAGCGCTGTAGACGTCGTCGGACTCTTTATGCTTTTTTTTATCGGCTTTAGAGCCTCCATGAGCGTCTCGTACGCAAGAGGCGTAAGCGCGGCGCAGATACTAGCGGTTTTTAGAGTGTTTGTTATCGGCGTTTGTTTCTTTGGTTTTGTAAGTTCTTTTTTATTTTTGAAGTACACCGGATTTTTTATTGACACAACATATCTTTTTTTACTTTTTGCTTCTTTTGGATTTTATGCGTATTTCTCAAATCAACTTAGTATGTACAGGCTCTATTTTGATATAAATGCAACTTCTTTATTGGAGCCGCTCGCTTCTCTTGCATGGTTTTGCGCTTTCTATTATATCTTTTTTACACAATCCATTGACGCTCTATTTTTATCCTCTATAGCTGGAATGTCAAGCGTAAGTCTCTATATCTATTTTCGCAAAAATAGACTCCACAAAGAGCTGCCGTTTACGTTTTACAAGCTAGACCCAAGTATAAAAATTTTTATTAAAAATTCAATGCTTGGCGGAGCGGAGTTTATCTTTGGTTTATTGATCATCTATTTTGCTACGCTATTTGTGGGGTATAAGTTTTCATTGGAGCTTTTGGGCGATTTTCAAGTTGTTGTTAAGAGCTTTTTTCTATATTTTATAGCCATATTTGTATTTCCAATTGTCAAATTTATACTACCCGAGCTCTCCTCTTTAGTCGCCAAAAAAGATTTTATCGCTATCAAAAAGCTTAATATTTTTGCTTTTAGATACTCTCTAGCTTCCGGCGGTGCCCTATTTTTGCTATGCCTATTTTTGTCGACTCCGGTCATATCTTGGCTCTTTGGAAGTGAGTATATATCGGCGGCAAACGCTTTAACCGCACTATCGGCGGCTGTTTTTTTTGTATGTCTCAACACATATCAAGTGGCGTTGCTAAAATCTCTTGATAAGTTTTTTTTGTCGGCGAGCGTTAGGGTTTTTGGAAGTTTTTTATTTCTATTTTTTGTGTTTGCTATCTTTTACGCATATCCGACGCTAGAGGGCGTTAGCGTAGCTCTTACGCTTAGCTACGCCTCCATGTCGGTCGTCTCTTATTATCTAGTGAAAAAAGAGCTCAAAAGGAGTTTTGAAAATTAAAGATTGTGCTCTTTTTTGTAAGCCATAATCATATTATAGGCTTCATCTTTAAGGTGGAGCTTCTCTTTTTTTAACTTTTCAAGTTCAAACTGCTCAATATGCTGAGCCTCTTTATCTAGTTTAGCGTCTAACTCATTATGCTTTTCAAAAATCTTCACAAAGTGTGGATTTTCTACTTTTAGCTTTGATACAATGTCTCTATATTCGTGGAACATAAATACTCTCCCGTTTAAATTTTACTTAAGAACTGATGTTACGCATTCTAAATAAACAAAGCTTATTTAAAACGGCAAAGACGCGAGCATCCTTTGAGAATCCCCTGAAGCTACCCGCATAAATGCGGGAGAATATTTGAATTTAGCGCTTTTTTTGCAAAAGTGCGTAAGGTCAGTTAGGAATATTCTACAAAAAAGGCGCTTAAGCCCTACGACTATAAGGGGCGGGATAAGTGGATTGCGCTCGCAAGACGCATAAGGCGAACATCTAGGAGGTTTTCAACAAAGGGTTGTTTGATTCTTCCTCTTTTTTCCGCTATTTCTTCCCAAAAAACCTATCAAAAAACCCAGTAATACTCTTTTGCGGAGAGCGTGAAATAGCGAGTGAACCGCTTATCACGTCTTTGGTTACCGTCGTACCCGCCGCTATCATCGTATTATCTTCCAGCGTCACAGGCGCCACAAGTTGCGTATCGCTTCCTATAAAGACGTTTTTGCCGATTTTTGTCTCATATTTTTTTATCCCGTCGTAGTTGCAGGTGATGGTTCCCGCTCCTATGTTGGTGCCCTCACCCGCCGTGCAGTCGCCAAGGTAGCTTAGGTGTCCCGCTTTTACGCCCTCAAGTCTTGCATTTTTGCACTCTACGAAGTTTCCTATGTGCGTGGTTTTTATTACGGTTTTTGGTCTGAGTCTTGCCATTGGTCCGCAATCGCTATCGCACATTACGGCGTCTTCTACGACGCTTCCCGCTTTTATTACGCTTCTTTCGATGCGGCTTTTGCCTTTTATGACGCAGTGGCTCTGTACTTCGCACTCTCCGACGAACTCTACGGCGTCGTCTATATATATGGTTTGCGGCAGTCTCATTGTTACGCCTTCTCTCATCCATTTTGCGCGGATTTTCTCCAGCATTAGCTCTTCGGCGTGAGCCAAATCTACTTTGGAGTTTACGCCCTTAAACTCCTCTTCGCCAACCTCCGCCCATTTGACTGTTTTGCCGTTTTTTACGCCGTATCCTATCGTGTCAGTGAGGTAGTACTCTTTTTGGGCGTTGTTTGAGTCTATGGACGCCAAAGCCTCTTTCAAAAATAGCGCGTCAAAAGCGTATACTCCGGCGTTTACAAGTCCTATTTTTTTCTCCGCCAAACTTGCGTCTTTTTCCTCCACAATTCTTATGACTTCATCGCCGTCTGTTATTACTCTGCCGTATCCGCTAGGATTTTGCAAAGATATTGCGCACATTGCCGCCTCGGCTTTATACTCCAATAAAGGCGCTATCGCCTCGGCGGTGATTAGCGGCATATCGCCGTTTAATACAATCACTCTATCATTTTTTGGGCTAGCCGCCATGACCGCTCCGGCTGTACCCGGAAAGTTTGCGTGGTCTTGAATACAAAAGCGTACACCCAAAAACTCTTTTTCTATCTCATTTTTTATCATCTCAAACTCATGGTGCAACACTACTTGCACGTCGTTTGATAGCTTTTGCGCCTCTCTTATAGCGTAGTAAATCATCGGCTTTCCGCATATCTCATGCAGTACCTTTGGGGTTTTGGACTTCATTCTAGTTCCTTGACCAGCAGCCATGATTATTACTGAAACAGACATATAAAACCTCGTTTTTTTATTACGATTTTAGACAATTTTACTTTAATAGCAAAAGCTAATCGTCGTTTGTGTAAAATCTAAGCATGAAAAGATTTATAGGTTTATTACTATTTTTTGTGTTCTTTGGAGTTTTGGCTTACGCTGCGCCTGAGGCACCGCGGATACCAATTGTAGATCTCTCGATAAACGCACCTCAAAAACCTGAACAGCTTGTGAAAAGCTTAAACATGATGGTAATCCTTACGCTTCTCGTGTTGGCGCCTTCTTTGGTGCTAGTCATGACAAGCTTTACAAGGATTATTATTGTATTTTCGTTTCTTCGTCAAGCTATTGGAACACAGCAGATGCCTCCGACGCAAGTGCTTGTTTCGCTTGCGATGGTTTTGACGTTTTTTATTATGGAGCCTATAGGTAAAAAGTCATATGACGAGGGCGTAAAGCCGTATATGGAAGAAAAGATTGGGTATGAAGAGGCGTTTACAAAGGCGATGAACCCTTTTAAGCAGTTTATGATCAAAAACACAAGAGAAAAAGATTTAGCCCTTTTTATCAGGGTTAGAAAGATGGAAAATCCGGCGACAATAGAGGCTGTACCGCTTAGCATCATAATTCCGGCGTTTATGATTAGTGAGATGAAGACCGCTTTTGAGATAGGTTTTCTTCTATTTTTACCATTTCTTGTTATAGATATGGTCGTCTCTTCGGTGCTTATGAGTATGGGTATGATGATGCTTCCGCCGGTTATGATCTCCCTGCCCTTAAAGCTGCTTTTGTTTGTTATGGTGGACGGCTGGAATCTGATAGTTGAAAATCTAGTAGCTAGTTTTCGCTAAATTACGCCGTGGCGAGACTTTGTCCGTCACGGTTGCGCATTATTGTCAAAGCTCCATCTAAGCTCAAATCTCGACCCCTTGTCAACTTCTGATTCAACAAAGATTTGTATCTTATATTCATCGCAAATCATTTTGACGATGTTTAGCCCTATACCAAAACCGCCGCTTGCATCGTCAAATCTTGAATATCTAGCAAAAATATCTGCTATCTTCTCTTTTGGAATTCCTTTACCCTCGTCCTCAATGATAAGCGCTCCCTCGGCCGTTTTGATACGTACTTTTCCGCCTATTTTGTTGTATTTTATGGCGTTTGCGACCAAATTGTCAATCAAAATCCTAAGCTTATTACTATCAATCGATATATGCGAACCAAGAAGAGTCATTTCAAAGCTAATTTTTTTCACATCCGCCAAAGGCTCGAAATACTCGACTCTCTCAAGAGCTACTTTGTCTAGTTCTATCACTTCGTCTTTATTTTGGTGTTTGCCGTTTAGAGCCATAAAACTAAGGTCTTGATAGAGGCTTGATATTGTCTTTGCGGCGTTGTCAATACGCACTATTTTGCGCAAGGTCTTTGGGTCTAGCGTTGTTTTGTCTATTGTCTCTATGCTCATCGTTATCGCCGCAAGAGGAGTGTTAAGCTCATGTGTCGTGTCTTTGATAAAGTCGTCTAGTTTTGAGATGTAGTTTCGGATTGGGCGCAAAAACATTTTTGACAAGAAGTAGGCAAGAATGGTGATAAATAAAAACGATGCGGACATAATAAGATAAAGGTGCGTCTTAATGGCGGACAACTCTTGCTCTATATCGCGACCTCTTATGACGAGATATTTGGCGCTCAAATAACCAAGCTCTATCTTATCCATGTAGTAAAGATATTCTCCTGATTGGTAAAAGCTTTTTTTGAAGTTGATTTTATCCTCAAAGGTTGAAAAAACCTGCTTTTTTTTAAAGTCAAAAATAGCAATCTCAAAACGTTTATCCTCCGCATAATAAAGCTCTATCTCCTCCACTCTTTGCAAATCATATATTGAGTCCACTACCTTTTCTGAATATATCTGCATAGAGGTTCGTCTATTTTCCAAAAATATGTTTTTTTGATAATTGTAATAAACAACCGACATAGCGATAAGAAACAGCGTAGTCGATACGGCGTAAAGTAAAACAAACTGCAAAAACGATTTTTTCTCAACCTGTAACAATCGTATACCCTTGCCCTCTGACGTTTTCTATCAGCTCTTTGCCCACAATCTTTCGGATGTTTTTTATATATGTTCTTAAGCTCATCTCGCTAGGCTCATCCTCGTAATCCCATGCGTTTTCAAATATCATTTGCGGCGTTACTATCTTGCCCCTATGCTTTACTAGAAGCCTTAAGATGAGACTCTCTTTTTTGGAGAGCGTGACCGCCGCCCCGTCTTTTGTGATTTTGCTGGAGTTTACATCAAAAAATACGCCGCCGCCTAGCTCTATCATCGGCGCCGCTTTGTGAAAAAAAGCTCTTTTTGTGATAGTTTTTACCCTTAAAAGTAGCTCTCTTAATTCAAACGGTTTTTTGAGATAGTCGTCGCACCCGACCTCAAAAGCCCGCGATAAATCGTCCATACTATTTAGAGAGGTCAAAAAAATAGCCGGCGTCTCATTGCCCTCGTTTCTAACCTTCAAAAGTAAATCAAACCCATTCATAAGCGGCACTTTCACGTCAAGCAGCAGTATGTCAAATCTCTCCTCATATATCCTATCAATAGCCTCTTGTCCATCATACGCAAGCGTAACGGCGCAACTATTCTCCTCAAGGTACTCGGCTATAATCTCTGATAGTTGCGCGTCGTCTTCTAGTAGTAAAACTTTTATTTTCATATTTCGCCGTTTTTTGTGAAGTTTTAGAGTGGTTTATTTTAGCAAAAAAGATTGTGTTGTTTGTTAATAGCCTAGTAACCATTCAGCACCCCTCTAAAAAAAGCAAAAATGCCGACTTTTTTGAGGATTTCATCTTAAAAAATGAACTTTGAGAAGGGATGCTGAATGGTTACAAATATTTAACAAGACCATTAAAAATGCTACGACAAAAACATATTACTATGAAACTATAGAAGAGCTTAAAAAACACTTGATGAGTTACTTGCTTTATTATAATCATCAGAAGAAACCAAAGGCTTTGAAGTTTAAGGCTCCTTATGATACGTTACTTGGAAAGTTTGACACAAATCCTGAACTTTTTAAAGATAACCCTTGCCAGAAGTTGAGGAGACTGAACAATTAAAATTACCAAAAATAGTTATCAATGCTAATCCACATTTGTTGTTCCGTTGATAGCCACTACTTTCTTACCCGTCTAAAAGCCGATTTTCCGGATGAAAAGCTAATCGGCTTTTTCTACAACCCAAATATCCACCCAAAAAGCGAATATGACCTGAGACTGCAAGATGCGCAAAAAAGCTGTAAAAAACTTGACATAGAGCTGCTAGAGGGCGAATACGACGATATGCGATGGTTTGGGCTTGCAAAAGGGCTTGAAGATTGCGCCGAAAAAGGGGAGCGGTGCGAGGTCTGCTTTGATATGCGCTTTGAGGAGTCGGCAAAAAAGGCGGCTCTTTTGGGGTGCAAAAGCTTTACCTCTACGCTTCTTCAAAGTCCCCTAAAAGACAAAGAGCAGCTTCGTGCGAGCCTCGCCAAAATAGCGGCGAAACACGGTGTTGAGTTTATCTTTGTGGATTATCTAACCAAAGGCGGCATGGAGGCGCAAAACAGGGCGGCAAAAGAAGCGGGATTATACCGCCAAAACTACTGCGGATGCTCGCATGGACTCATAAATCAACGAGCCAAAAAAGAGGAGCCAATCTTTGAGAGTTTCACAGAGATAGCTCCAAGAGCCCTACCCACCTCAGCCGAGCAGAGAGCGGAGTTTTACGCAAAAAATGAAGGCGTTGTGTTTCGCTCCAAGATATTTGACTATCGACTGCTAAAGTTTGCCGTCTTTGCAAACAACAAGCCGCTTGCCGTATACCCTCTTGTCTATTCTATAAGCCAAAAAGAGAGCTTTAGCGCAAAAGAGCTTTTTGTAAAAGACGGCGTTCAATATCTTGATAAAGAGGGCGCAAAAGTCGTCTCGCTCTCACGGCTAAATAGCTTTTTTGGCTCAAACTATTTGGATATAAAAGAGCTGATATACAATCCCCCTACTTTTGAAGAGGAGATGCGATTTCGCGCCTCTTTGGTCTCTCACCCCTTTGATGTGTCGCCTATTTTTGTGTTAAACGACGAAGATTTTAAAGACTCATACAAAATTGAACTAATTTTTGCCGCGGCATACTCTATGCAGGAAGTTGCGACGCTTTAAAAAGCTAATTTTTGATAAAATGACGCAATTTTGCTATAACAAAGGTGACCTACAAGTATGCTTGATATTAATGAAATATCCAAAATTCTGCCTCATAAATACCCTTTTTTACTCATAGACAGAATTGAGTCTATAACAAATGGGGAGAGTATAGAGGGGTACAAAAACATCTCCATCTCAGACCAAGTATTTCAAGGTCACTTCCCCGGACACCCCATATATCCCGGCGTTCTAATCATCGAGGGGATGGCGCAAGCCGGCGGCGTGCTCGCTTTTAAGAGTTCCACAAACGAAGACGAATTTGAAAATAAAGTTGTCTATTTTATGAGCATCGACAAAGCAAAATTTAGAAGCCCTGTATTTCCCGGCGATAAGCTCGTATACAAGCTAAATGTCGTAAAACACAAAGGAAATATTTGGGTGCTTGACGGTAAAGCGTATGTCGAGGATAAGCTTGTCTGCGAAGCGGAGTTAAAAGCTATGATTGTAGACAAATAATGATACATCAAACAGCAATAATAGAAGATGGAGCAACCATCGGCGAGGGCGTGAAAATCGGGGCTTACGCGTATATCGGAGCCAAAGTCACAATCGGCGACGAGTGTGAAATAGGAAACTCTGCTCAAATAATAGGCAAGACTACGATAGGCAAAAAAAATCGTATCTTCTCCCATGCGGTCATCGGTTCAATCCCTCAAGACCTCAAATATGGCGGCGAGGAGACGGAACTTATAATGGGAGACGGCAATACAGTAAGAGAGTTTTGTCTATTTAACCCCGGAACTGTTCAAGACAAGGGCGTCACAAGACTTGGAAACAACTCGCTTTTTATGGCGTATGTGCATATAGCCCACGATTGCGTGGTCGGAAACAACTGCATTTTGGCGAACAACGCCACGCTTGCGGGACATGTAGAGCTTGGAAATTACGCCGTTGTCGGCGGCATGACTCCTGTTCACCAGTTTGTAAAAGTCGGCGAGTTTGCCATGCTTGGCGGCGCTAGCGCTGTAAATCAAGACATACCTCCATACTGCCTAGCAGAGGGAAACAGGGCTCATCTTAGAGGACTGAATCTAGTAGGCTTAAGAAGACATATAGCGCATTCAGATTTGGACGCCGTCAAAAAAGCGTACAGAGAGCTTTTTTTAAAAGGCAGAATCCTAAAAGAAGCGGCTGAGGAGCTGTCAAAATCAGACAATAGCTACGTAGCGAATATCGCAAAATTTTGCCTTGAAACAAAAAGAGGCATACCATACCACCAAAAAGATGCGGGCACAATAGATGAGTGAAAAAGTTTGTAATTTCTCAAAAAGCGGCAAGCCGCGCGGGCAGTCTGCGAAAGACCTAATTTACGGCTTTGCCGGAAATTTGAGGAGCGTCTGATGAGTGAAAAAGTTTGTAATTTCTGCGGAGCGCAAGATACCGAAGAAAATCCGCTTTTGGCGGGGGAAGATGCGTATATATGCAAAAACTGCGTATTAAGCGCTTATAAAATAATTTTAGGCGATTTAGCAATCTCAAAAAAAGAGGCTATAAAAGGCGAAGTGGTTCCAAAAAAGCTTAAAGAGGCTTTGGATGGCTATGTAATAGGTCAAGATAGAGCAAAAAAAATAATCGCCGTAGCGGTTTACAACCATTTTAAGCGTGTTTTAAAAGATTTGCCCTCAGAAGACGATGAGACGGAACTTAAAAAATCAAACATCTTGCTCGTTGGGCCAACCGGAAGCGGTAAAACCCTAATAGCTCAGACGCTTGCAAAATATCTGGACGTGCCTATAGCGATTACGGATGCGACAAGCCTCACAGAGGCGGGATATGTCGGCGAAGACGTGGAAAACATCTTGGTTAGACTTCTGCAATCAGCCGACGGCGACGTAAAAAAAGCGGAGCACGGCATAGTCTTTATAGACGAAGTTGACAAAATAGCTAGAATGAGCGAAAACCGCTCGATAACAAGAGACGTATCCGGCGAGGGCGTACAGCAAGCTCTTCTCAAAATCATAGAGGGAAGCAGCGTAAACATCCCTCCAAAAGGCGGAAGAAAACACCCAAATCAAGAGTTTATCCAGATGGATACGACAAATATACTCTTTATTGCGGGCGGCGCATTTGACGGGCTTGGCGAAATCATCAAAAACAGAATATCCGGCTCGGCTATGGGATTTTTGCAAAAAGAGGTAAAAGAGCTAAAAGATGAAAATATCTTTGACTCGATAGAGCCAGACGACTTAGTCAAATTTGGACTTATCCCCGAGCTTATAGGCAGACTCCATGTAATAGCGAGCCTAAAAGAGCTAAATCTTGAAGAGCTTGTTCAAGTGTTTACAGAGCCAAAAAATTCGCTACTAAAGCAATACAAAAAGCTATTTGCGATAGACAACGTAACGCTAACCTTTACAGACGACGCAATAGAGGCTATCTGCAAAGAGAGTATCAAACGAAAAACCGGCGCAAGGGGGCTTAGGGCGATAATAGAAGATATTATGACCGATACGATGTATGATTTACCGGAACTTAGCGGATATGAGATTATTGTAAACAAAGAGTGCATAGAAAAAAGTGAAAAACCGTTAAAAATCAAGCTATCAAAATCCGAAACCACAAAAAGCAAAAAAGCTAGCGCATAAAGAGAACGTCGCAAGAAGCAAAGCTCCTTACGACTACGCTGCGCTATGCTACCAAAGCTAACCCCTGACGGGGTAGAGGGCTGTCTTTTTTTACTATAGCTAACCCTTGGTGGGATAAAGGGCTGTCATTTTTTTACTCTGCCGCATCTATGCGGCTAGCTTTAGGGGGTCGGTAGGGACACTTGTGTCCCTACCGCCAAAGACGGGCTTAGCTCGTCTTTGGCGTTAATATATGCACAAAGGATATAAACAATGTTTTTAGATAAATTGATAGGTTTTTTCTCAAGCGACCTCGCTATCGACCTTGGAACCGCAAACACAATAGTGAGCATGAAAGGTAAAGGTATCATAATCAACGAACCCTCGGTTGTAGCGGTGCAAACAGACAAACATGGCAAACAAAAGATACTAGCCGTGGGTCAAGACGCAAAAGACATGATAGGCAAAACACCCGGTAATATCGCCGCTATTCGTCCAATGAAAGACGGGGTTATCGCCGACTTTGACACTACCGAAAAGATGATTAGGTACTTTATAGAAAAAGTCCACAACAGACAAGCGTTTATCAGACCGCGTATCGTCATCTGTGTACCGTACGGTCTTACTCAGGTTGAGAGAAAAGCGGTTAGGGAGTCGGCTATGAGTGCTGGGGCTAGAGAGGTTTATCTGGTTGATGAGCCTATGGCGGCGGCTATCGGTGTGGGTCTGCCTGTAAAAGAGCCGCAAGGAAACGTAGTAGTGGATATTGGCGGCGGAACAACCGAGATAGGCGTAACCTCGCTAGGTGGGCTTGTAATCAGCAAATCAATCAGAGTTGCGGGTGACAAACTAGACAGCGATATTATGAACTATGTAAGAAAAAAATACAACCTTTTGATAGGCGAGCGAACGGCTGAGGACATCAAAACAACGATAGGCTCCGCTATCAAACTAGACGAATCTCTTACGATGAGTATCAAGGGGCGAGATCAGATAAACGGGCTTCTTACGACGATAGAGTTTACGAGCGAAGAGGTGAGAGACGCTATCAAGGAGTCTTTAAAATCTATTCTTGACGCAGTCAGAATGGTGCTAGAGCTTATGCCCCCGGATCTAGCAGGCGACGTAGTTGAAAACGGTATTGTGTTAACAGGCGGCGGAGCTCTTCTTAGGGGGCTTGATAGATATATTGCAGACTCGGTAAAGCTTCCGGTATATGTTGGAGATGAGCCGCTTTTGGCGGTTGTTAGAGGAACTGCTATAGTTCTTGAAGAGTTAGATCTGTTACAACAAATCTCATATGAGTAAAAAATGGGTTCTCTCGTTCGCCCTCTTAGCACTTTTGAGTGTAGTTTACTATTTTTTGGGTTCCCTGTTGCAAAAACAGATTCAGCCGCTATCATCAAACGTTAGGCTTCTTTATCTAAATATTACAGAGTATTTTGGCGACACGATAGATAAACACTACTCGCAAGCCGAAATGATTGCGTCTTTAAAAACCCAAAACGAAAAGCTCCAAAAAGACGCTCTTACATACAAAAATGCCATCAAAGAGGCGGGATACAGCCAAAATGTATCCAACTTTTCGGTTTTGGACGCAAATAAAAGCGTAAAAATCAAGCTCTCAAGGGCTCTTTCATACTCAAACTTACCAAATCTTTATAGGCTTTGGATAGATTTTGAGCCGTCAAAAGAAAGCGACAACAACGTAATTACGCCAAAGATATACGGTGTCATCTATCCGACAAAAAATAAATTGGACTCTGTAGCGTGCGGTATAGCCGTTAAAGGTCAAAATAGCGCTTATGAGGTTTTTTTGAACGGGGACTCAAGATGTTCTTACGGAGTATACATAGGCAAATCAAAAGCTCTCGGAATAGTGTATGGTAAAAATCAAGATAAACTCATAGTGAAGTATATACCGACCTGGATGGAGGTAAACCCCGGAGATGAAGTGCTGACAAGCGGATTGGATAATATTTTTTTTGAGGGCGTTTTGGTTGGCGTCGTAAAAAGCGTAAGCTCAAATAGCGCATACAAAGAGGCGTTGGTGCAGGGGTACTACAACCCCCTCTCTCCAAATTATTTTTATGTCATTGAAAGAGCCAAATGATTATCTGATGTTATGCACTTTTATAAAAAAGGGCGTATGAATACCTCTAAAATTCTCAAAAACAAAGTTTTTGTAGCTTTAGGGGGGGGGGTTGCAAGGGACATTTGTCCCTGCCGCTAAAACGAATGTATTTGTTTTAGCGCGTAGCATAATGACACGCACAAAGGAGCAAAGCCCCTTTGTGCTACGCTAGCCGCTGAGGCGCTAAAACTAGTCGCATAAAGCGCCAGATTTTGAAAGGTGAAATAAAAAAGAGGTAAAAGATGAGAAAACAACTTACAAAAAAAAGAAGCGATATAGAGACAATTTTATTGATAGGTTCCGGTCCTATCGTCATTGGTCAGGCTTGCGAGTTTGACTACTCCGGCGCGCAAGCGGCTAAGACCTTAAAGGAGCTTGGCTATCGCGTAGTTCTCATCAACTCAAATCCGGCGACGATTATGACCGACCCTGAGTTTGCGGATAAGACCTATATAGAGCCTATCACAGAGGATGTAGTCGCAAAGATAATAGAGCAAGAGGGCGTGGATGCGATATTGCCGACAATGGGCGGACAAACAGCTCTGAATATCGCCATGAAGATGCACGACAAAGGAAGATTAGAGGGGATTAAATTTCTTGGCGCAAACCCTGAGGCTATCAAAAAAGGTGAAGATAGACAAATCTTTAAAGAGTGCATGCTAAAAATTGGTATGGATATTCCAAAAAGTAAGTACGCCTACGCCCTCGAAGAGGCGGCTGAGGCGGCAAAAGAGATGGGTTTTCCTCTTATTATCAGAGCCTCTTTTACCCTTGCGGGCGGCGGTTCGGGTGTGGCTTACAACATCGATGAGTTTAAAGACCTTGCAATGAAAGGGATAGAGGCTAGTCCGATAGGCGAAATCCTCATAGAAGAGAGCCTTCTTGGGTGGAAAGAGTATGAGATGGAGGTAATAAGGGACAACGCCGACAACTGCATCATCGTCTGCTCCATCGAAAATCTTGACCCAATGGGCGTGCATACGGGAGACTCCATCACCATAGCTCCGGCTCTTACGCTAACCGACAAAGAGTATCAGAGAATGAGGGACGCATCGTTTGCTATTTTGCGTGAAATAGGCGTGGATACGGGCGGCTCCAACGTGCAGTTTGCCATCAATCCGGACACTGGTAGAATGACTGTTATCGAGATGAACCCACGAGTTTCAAGAAGTTCGGCGCTTGCGTCCAAAGCGACGGGGTATCCGATAGCAAAAATAGCGACGCTTCTAGCGGTTGGCTTTACGCTTGATGAGATAGAAAACGATATTACGGGTACTGCGGCATCCTTTGAACCTACAATCGACTATATCGTGACAAAACTTCCTAGATTTACCTTTGAAAAATTCGCCGGAGCAGACTCTACGCTTACGACATCTATGAAATCAGTCGGCGAGGCGATGGCTATAGGCACGACTTTTAAAGAGTCTATCCAAAAAGCTCTCTGCTCTCTTGAAACAGGACTTACAGGCTTTGATGAGATGGCTGGTGAGACGGAATTTATCAAAAAAGAGATTAGACGTCCAAACGCCGATAGAGTCCTTTATGTAGCCGAAGGATTTAGACGCGGTCTAAGCATTGAAGACGTGTTTGCACTCTCAAAGATTGACCCTTGGTTTTTAGGTGAGATTAAAGAGATAGTGGATTTTGAGAAAAAAATAAACAGCTCGCTTTTAAATGACAAAGAGTCTCTATTTGCCGCAAAATCAATGGGCTTTAGCGACGCAAGACTAGCAAGGCTAGCAAGGGTGACAGAAGGCGACGTCAAAGACGCAAGAAGCAGAAAAGGTATAGCTCTTACTTACAACGAAGTGGACACTTGCGCCGCCGAATTTAGAGCTCTTACGCCGTATCTTTACTCTAGCTATGAGCAAAACCCTTATGTGAAAAACGAAGAGCTTTTCGCAGGGGATAAAAAAGTACTTATCATAGGCGGCGGACCAAACCGTATCGGACAAGGTATAGAGTTTGACTACTGTTGCGTTCATGCGGCGTTTGCGCTAAAAGATTTGGGGATTCGCTCCATCATGCTAAACTGCAACCCTGAGACCGTATCGACGGATTACGACACAAGCGATATACTATTTTTTGAGCCGATAGATTTTGAGAGAGTAAGCTCTATTATCGACAAAGAAAAACCAGACGGTATCATCGTTCACTTCGGCGGTCAAACGCCTCTAAAGCTCTCCAAAAAAATCTCCGCATATGGCGGTAAAATCATCGGCACATCGGCTGAGACTATCGATGTGGCTGAGGATAGAAGACTATTTAGCGAGTTTGCCGACAGAACAGGACTACTTCAGCCGCGCAACGCAACCGCAATCAGCATAGACGAAGCGGCGAAATACGCAAACGAAATAGGTTATCCGGCGCTTGTTCGTCCATCATTTGTGCTTGGCGGAAGGGCTATGAAAACAGTCGGAAGTGAAGAGGAGCTTAGAAACTATATGGCTGAGGCTATATCTGTTAGTCACAACTCTCCGGTGCTAATTGACAAATTCCTAGAGGGAGCCATCGAGCTTGATGCGGACGCTATCACGGATGGCGTGGACGTATATGTGGGCGGCGTTATGCAACACATAGAAGAAGCTGGGATTCACTCCGGCGACTCGGCTTGCTCTTTGCCTCCTGTTTCGCTAGATGAAGAGATGATAAAAGAGGTTCGCGCGACAACCGCCAAAATAGCTCTTAGCCTTGGCGTAAAAGGGCTTTTAAATATTCAGTTTGCGATATTTGAAAACAAGCTTTATTTGATAGAGGTAAACCCAAGAGCGAGCCGAACGGTGCCTTTTGTCTCAAAAGCCACAGGCGTGCCGATGGCAAAAGTGGCGACAAGAGTGATGTGGCAAGGCAACCTAAGAGAGGCTCTAAGTTTTTATGACAAACACAACGTCGTATGCGAAGAAGACGGCTTATTGATTCCTAGATTAAAAGGTCACATCGCCGTCAAAGAAGCCGTTTTTCCATTTAATAAGCTCTCAGGTTCTGATGTTAGCCTTGGACCTGAGATGAAGTCTACCGGAGAGGTTATGGGTATATCTTGCGACTTTGGCGTATCGTTTGCCAAAAGCCAAGCGGCGGCGGGAAATAAGCTACCAAAAGGCGGTAAGCTATTTTTATCGCTCTCGCAAGCGGATAAAATTCATGCGGCGGCGCTTGCTAAGATGTATAAAGAGCTTGGATTTGAGATTATCGCGACAAACGGAACAGCAAAAACAATAAGAGACGGCGGCGGAGCGTGCGAGACTGTGCTCAAAATATCAGAGGGCAGACCAAATATCGAAGACCACCTCAAAAACGGTGAAATAGCGATGGTTATCAATACTTCAGACAACCACTCGGTCAAAAATGATGCGATAAAAATACGCCAATCGGTAGTTAGATTTACAGTGCCTTATATCACGACAATAGCCGCCGCAAACGCCGCTGCAAACGCCATACAAGGGCTTCAAACCGGAGAGCTTGGCGTAAAAGCTATTCAGGATTATTTTGCGTAATGGACCCCAATAAGATATATCTACTCCAGACCGACACAACAGTCGGTCTTGTCTCCCAAAACAGAGAGGCTCTTAAAGAGATAAAACACAGGAGCGACGAAAAACCGTTTATCATAACCTGCGCCGGACTAAAAGAGCTAAAAAATCTTGCAAGAATTCCAAAAAAACACAAAAAAACCGTCAGAAAAGCGCAAAAAACAACTTTTGTGTATCCGCACAAAAATATCGCCATAAGAGCGGTGCATAGCGGCGACTACCACGACTTTTTAAAACCTTTTGGCTGGATGTATTCGACTAGTGCAAACGAATCCGGCAAAGCTTACGATATAGAGTTTGCGAAAAATGCGGCGGATGAGGTGATAGGCGACATACAAAACCTCAAGGAGAGTGCTCCTTCAAAAATAATCAAACTCGGAAAAAGGCAAAAAAAACTACGATAAGCTTGATTGTCGCAATAGCCGGCGTATATAATGCCCCCAAATTTCCAAACTGTAAACTCTTTATGGAGTCTTTTGGATAAGAGCGGCGAGCCGTGAGAGCTTTCACAGCACGAAGACCACATTTTGGGATTCGCCCAAAATGTGAGCATTAATCGGATACTCTTATTTGATGTCAAAATCAAAAAAATCAGACTCAAAAGTGCCTTTTATAGATTTAAATTGTTTTGAAGATTGAGGTAGATTTGCCGCCTCAAGGTACAAAACTCCAAGCGCATAGAGGCTCTCGGCACTTGCTGGGTCATATAGCTTAGCAAGTTCAAAATATGATATAGCGTCTGAGTGTTTGCCGGAGGCTATAGCGGAAGCCCCTGCCATAAAAAGAGTTTGCGCATTTACAAAGTTTGTATCCATGACAACGGCCGAATAAGCTTCTCTAGCCTCTTTAAACATCTTAAGATACATTAGCGTTGCGCCGTATCCGTTTAGCAGTTGTGCTCTATCGCTTTTTTCTGTTTGGAGTCTTGCTTCATACAACTCTTTTGCTTTTGAAAGTAGCCCCGATACTCTATGAAGCGACAAAAACATATCTTTTACTATCTCAGGACCATAAAATACAGGCTCTATGTTGTAGGCTTTTTTATTTAGATACATCTGCGTCTCTCTTGCAAAAGACTTTATATCGCTACCTGAATTTTTGACGAAAATATCAAGACCCGACGCCACTATATCGTTTGTAGACGCTTCAGTAAGAGCTTTTGAGTATGTGACGGCTTGACTTTTTTTGCCGACTTTTAAGGATGCGAGTGCGCCTATTGTTAACAGCATATTGTTTTTATTTGGCGTTGAGCCTATCCATGTAATTGCGGATGGGTAGTTGTCTAGCGCAAAAGCAAGCATCGCCGAATATGCTGTTTTGTTGTCAAAATTAACTTGACCAAAAATATCGTTTGTGAGAGAGTCTTTGATTCTATCGTATGGGACTCCCATGATTTTTGAAGTAAGAACAGAGAAGATTCCAGCTTCATAATTTTTTGGATCAAAGTTGTACGCTTTTATAAAGTATTTATTTGCTTCTTTAAAATCGCCGCTTTGAGCGTATGATAGTCCCAAATTATACATCAAAACGGCGTGAGCTGGATATTTTGACTCTAGCGACTTAAATAGATTATTGGCTTGGTACACTCTGCCCGATAACGCATAGTCTATGCCGCGAACCATCTCTGCGTTAACTTTTGATTGTTTAGCGGCGTTTTCAAGATAACCGATTCCGGCTTTAATATCGTCTACCATAATTCCGGCTTGACCTTTTTTGATAGAGGAGATTGTTTTGTTTGGATTAAACACTTTGTATGGTGCGTAATAAAATATTAAAGACGCTTCGTTTTTTTGATTTAACAAAAATTGATTTAAAAGCTTATCTTGCAACGAACTTGCTTCAAAGGCGTTGTGTCTCAAAAAAATCTCAATATTAAACATATTTGAAGCGTTTTGCTCTGATATAGCTGTGGCTTCATTGATAGCGTCGGCCGCTTTTTGCGGATTTTTGGCTTTTATATAGACAAGCGCTTCGCCCATTGCCGCTTTTAGTTTTTGCTCGTCATTTTTTTTCGCATTTTCTAAGGCGTTAATCGCTTCATCATATCTGCCGACTCTAGCTTCCAAAAAGCCTATATTAAGGTAGTCTTTGTTTTTTTCGTTTTTTAGTATTTTGAGCATCTCATACGGGTCGTCAAAGAGCAAATAAGCTCTTTTTGCAAGCTCAGCGCTCTCTTCTTCGAAAAACTTTGAGGTTGGCGAGTGAATAGAGGACAAAGCCTCAAAATAGTCTCCGTCGTAGTAGCTAATCATCGTGTAATAAAAAGAGTAGAGCGGAGAACTTGCATATCTAGGAAGCGAGGCTTTTGCCAAAGCGATATACTCTCTAGCGGCTTTTTTATCTCCAAGTTTTAACATGCAAACAGCCGCATTTATTGCGCTTGGCAGTTCGTTATCGGCGGATTCTATAGAGCTTTTGAAGTATTCCAAAGCGCCTTTTGGATCCCCCTCGTGCATTTTTGCCACACCCAAATTGTAATTTGAAACCCCTTCTGAATAAATAGAAATCTCTTCAAATATTTTTAGGGCACCCGATTTGTCGCCATTTTCATACAAAGCTTTTGCTTTTTTGATTAGTTGTTCCATCTCGCCGACGCTAATTTTTTGCTTTACGCCAAGTTTTGATCTATTTGAATCAGATACGTTTACTTCTACTTTTTCGCTTTTTGGCCATTTCATTATTGCAAGCGCTATTGCGCCAACCAAAAGAGCGGCTCCGATAATTGAACCGCCTCTTTGAAGAATTTTTTTAATTCGTTCTTTTTTTTTGTTTACAATCTCTTTTTTTTCAGTTTCCGGCTTTGTTGGTTCGCCAAATGACATTGACGAGAAGCCATCGTTCTCTTCGACTATTACTATCTCTTCAGCTGCCATCTATTGCGCTCCCCTATAAATATTTTAAAAGAGCGGTCGGAATCTCTATAGTTCCGTCGCTCTTTTGGTAGTTTTCCATGATAGCCACAAGCGTTCGTCCAACCGCGAGGGACGAGCCGTTTAGCGTGTGCACCAACCTGTTTGCTTTGCCGTCTTTGTATCTTATCTTTGCGCGCCTAGCCTGAAAATCGCCGCAGTTTGACACGGAGCTTATCTCTCTATATTTGTTTTGAGATGGTATCCAAACCTCTAGGTCTATAGTTTTGGTTGCGGAAAAGCCCATATCTCCGGTGCATAGAGCCATAAGCCTATGCGGGAGTCCAAGTTCACGAAGCATATCAGAGGCGCATGAAACCATCTCATCTAAGATATCCATGCTTTCTTCAGGTTTTGAGATTACCACAAGCTCAACCTTGTGAAACTGGTGTTGTCTTATCATGCCTCTAGTGTCTCGCCCGGCGCTTCCTGCTTCTTTTCGAAAGCACGGAGTGTGCGCAGTCATTTTGATTGGTAGATTCGCAATATTTATTATTTCGTCGTAGTAGAGATTGGTTAGCGGCACTTCGGCTGTTGGTATTAGATAAAACGTCCTCTCTTCATCGCTCTCTAGCAAAAAAAGATCCTCTTCAAACTTCGGCAACTGTCCGGTGCCCTGCATTGCATCCGCATTTACAATAAACGGCACGCTTACAAGTTCAAAACCACGAGAGCCGTTAAAGTCAATCATGAAGTTGATAAGAGCTCTCTCTAGTTTTGCCGCTTCGCCTTTTAAAACCGTAAAGCGACTTTTTGAGATTTTTGCCGCTCTCTCAAAATCAAGCCAATTAAGAGCCTCGCCCAGCTCAACGTGATCTTTTGGCGTAAAATCAAACGCTTTTGGCTCTAAGACTGTTTTGATTAGTACGTTTTCATCTTCGTCTTTGCCCTCCGGCACGCTATCGTCCGGCAGGTTTGGAAACGTTAGGGCAAATTCATATAGTTTTATTTCAAGCTCTCTGCTTTTTGTCTCAAGCTCTGAGGCTTCGGCTTTTAGTTTGTCTAGCTCCGCTTTAAGAGCGTCTACATCTTTTCCCTCTTTTTTGTATTGTCCAAATAGTCTACTTTTTTCATTTTGAAGCGCAAGACACTCCTCCATCCTTCTTTTTGCCTCTTTGGCGTCAAAGGCTAACTCTCTAAGAGAGTTTAGAATCTCTCTATCCAAATTTCTTTTTGATAGTTTTGCCGCCGCTTCGTCAAAACTATTTTGTAAAAGTTTTATATCCAACATAAAAAGCTACTCCTCGTCCTCTACTATCTTTATAATACTATTTTCTTCTATCGCCCTATTAGTTCGTCAACTTTTTTTATTTGCGTCTTTGCCATGATAGCTCCTATAGTATTCCCGTTACGGTTCTGACTTTTTCTAAAATAGGCGCACTTTTTTCTCTTGCTTTTATAGCTCCGCTTTTTAGTATATCTCTTACGTCGTCTTTGTGGTTTAGATAATACTCTCTTTTTTTGCGGTATGGCTCAAAATAAGTCCATATTTTATCTTTAAGCTCCGCTTTAAAGACTCCATACCCTTCCCCGCCCTTGGCGTATCTTGCTTTATACTCTTCAAGTTCATTTTCGTTGCAAAAGAGCGTTAAGAGGGCAAATATATTGCATTTTTGCGCATCTTTTGGCTCTTCTACTGGGGTTGAGTCTGTTACTATGGAGCTTATTCTTTTTTTGAGGGCTTTTTCTTCTGAAAACATCTCAATCGTATTTTTGTAGCTTTTGCTCATTTTTTGACCATCAATACCGGGGACGGTCGCAACGCCGTCGTCTATACTAACCTCTGGTAGTTTGAATATCTCGCCGTATTCGTTGTTAAACTTTTGCGCAATATCTCTTGTGATTTCTACATGCTGTATTTGGTCTTTGCCTACAGGCACAAGGTCGGCGTTAAAAAGCAGTATATCCGCCGCCATAAGAACGGGATAGCTAAAAAGCCCATGGTTTGCGGCTATGCCTCTAGCCGTCTTGTCTTTGTAGCTGTGCGCTCTCTCCAAAAGTCCCATCGGTGTAAAGTTTGATAAAATCCAATAAAGCTCCAAAACCTCGGGTAGGTCTGATTGCGCCCAAAAAATAGCCTTTTGCGGGTCAATACCAAGGGAAAGCATATTGACGGCGGCATTTATCGTATTTTCTTTTAGCGCCTTACCGTCTGTTACGGAGGTCATAGCGTGATAGTTGACGATAAAAGCGTAAAGCTCGCCCCTCTCTTGATTTTCAACCATTCGCTTTATCATTCCAAAATAGTTGCCGATGTGAAGCTCGCCTGATGGCTGAATGCCTGATAAAATTTTCATTGTTATTTAGTCCGTAATAATTATTCCCTCTTATTGTATAAAAACAGAGATAAAAACCGCTTGGCGTTTGCGTCGCTTGATAAATATAGTTACTTTTTTGTAAAATACGTGATTTTATTTCAAAAATATATTGTAGAACAAGAGAAGGATAAGTAAAAGTGAATGTAAAAGCCTTGAGAAACGCTAAGACGGAGGAGTCGGAGCTAAAACAGACGCTCAGACACTCCAAGGATTCGTTTGTGTACGCCGGTTTTGTGAGTATGTTTATCAATCTTTTAATGTTGGTTCCGTCTATCTATATGCTTCAGTTGTATGATAGAGTTCTAGCCAGTAGAAGCGAATACACGCTTTTAATGCTGACCATTATTACGGTGGCGCTCTTTGCAATGCTTGGCTCCTTGGAGCTTGTGCGTTCTCGTATACTCGTAAGAGTTGGTAACAAAATAGATTCAGAGCTAAGCCCTAGAATCTTTAACGCTATGTTTTCAATGGCAAATAAATATCCCGGCAAAGCCTCGGCTCAGCCTCTTAACGACCTTACGCAAATAAGACAGTTTATGACGGGAACCCCGCTTTTCGCTTTTTTTGACGCTCCTTGGATGCCTATTTATATAGCTCTTTTGTTTGTATTTGACGTATATTTTGGCGTTTTTGCTATTTTTGCGGCTCTTATTATTTTATCACTAACGATTATAAATGACAAAAAAACAAAAGACGAGCTTGAAAACGCAAACAAAGTTTACCAGAGCTCTACAAGTTTTGTAAGCCATAGCCTAAGAAATGCTGAAGTTATAGAAGCTATGGGCATGCATGAAAACGTAAAAAAAAGATGGATGGATAAATACATAGACTTTTTAAATAAACAGTCCAGAGCAAGCGACGAAGCCGGACTTTGGTCAAATCTATCTAAAACGCTTAGAATGCTTTTTCAATCGCTTATTTTGGGTCTGGGGGGCTGGCTTGCAATCGAGGGGCATTTGACTCCGGGTATGATGATAGCGGGTTCAATTATTATGGGTAGGGCTTTGGCTCCTCTTGATCTTTTGACCGGTAGTTGGAAGTTGTTTGTAAACGCTAGGCAGTCGTACTATAGACTAGAGACGCTTTTGGGCGAGTTTCCTATCGCAAAAGAGCCTACGCCGCTTCCGTCTCCAGTTGGTCACATAATGGTGGAAAATTTGGTTGTATTACCTCCAAACTCACAGATTCCATCTATCAAAAATATAACAATGCATGTTCCGGCAGGCGAAATAGTCGCAATTATAGGTCCAAGCGCCGCTGGAAAATCTACGCTTGCTAGAACAATGCTTGGTGTTTGGAAACCATACTCCGGTAAGGTGCGTATCGATTCGGCTGAACTAGATCACTACAATAAAGTTGATTTAGGAAAATATATAGGCTATCTACCACAAGATATTGAGCTGTTTGAGGGTACGGTAAGCGAAAATATCGCCAGATACAACGAACCAGATCCGGCGAAAGTGGTTGAGGCTGCAAAAGTGGCCGGAGTTCATGAGATGATACTACAATTGCCGCAAGGATACGACACTCCTATCGGTGTTGGCGGAGCGACATTGTCGGGTGGACAGAGACAGAGAATAGGTCTTGCAAGAGCGCTTTACGACTATCCAAAAATAATAGTCCTAGACGAACCAAACTCAAATCTTGACGACCTAGGCGAGCAAGCACTTGTGAACGCCATCATTCACTTAAAGAAAAAAGGCTCAACAGTCGTGCTTATAACACACAGACCGGCCATACTAAATATCACGGACAGAATAGCTCTTCTTGTTGAAGGGACGTTAAAAATGTACGGACCAAGCGCCGAGGTCATAGCCGCTCTTGCGCCAAAACCGACTCCTCAGGCTTTGACGGCGGAGCAACAACCAAATAACGGCAAAGGAGCAATCTAATGCAAGAAAAGAATAAACAAATGGAATTACTAACAAGTAGCGTTCAAATTGTTCCCGATACAAACGATAAAAAATATAGAAAAATAGCTCTTATAGTAATTGCGTCGTTTTTAGGGTTTTTTGTATTGTGGGGTGGTTTTGCAAAACTATCAAGCGCCGTTGGGGCTCCTGGAAAAGTTAGCGTAGCCATAAATCACAAAACGGTTCAACACTTAGAGGGCGGTATAATAAAAGAGTTGCTAGTAAAAGATGGGGATCAGGTAAAAGAGGGGCAGACGCTTGTCGTGCTTGATAGCGCAAAAGCTGTGTCTGAACTTGGAGCCGTGGAGTCTCAATACTTAGAGCTGCTTGCTATGGAGTCTAGACTTATATCGGAAAGAGACAATAAGGGACAAATAGTTTTTAATCCGGAGTTGACATCAAAAGGAAACGAGCAGTTAAAGCAAACTCTAATAAAAAATCAAAAGTATGAGTTTGACGCAAGACGTGGGCAGTTAAATCAAGAGATTGCCGTTTATACGGAGAGAAAATCGCAACTAAAACAGCAGATAGAGGGGCTAAAGTCGGTAATAGCGGCTAGAGAAGATCTATTAAAGTCGTATAGCGAAGAGGTTAGAGAGTGGACGGCGCTGTATAAAGAGCAGTTGATAGATAAAGTAAGACTAAGAGATGTGACTAGAGAGAAAACTAGACTTGAGGGTGAAATATCGTCTCAAAAAGCAGACCTTGCTAAGGCTTTTGCGCAGATTACAGAAGTGGACGCCCAATTGATGTCTAGAAGAGCGGAAATACAAAAAGATATAGGCGCTACTCTTAGAGAGGTGCAAACAAAACTCTCGGATTATAAAGCGAGAGTAGCGGCGTTAAGAGATTCGTTTGGTAGAACAGAGATAAAAGCTCCCATATCTGGTAGAGTCGTAGGGCTTGCTATCCATACGGTGGGCGGCGTAATTCCATCCGGCAAACCTATCTTGGATATTGTTCCGAATGGAGAGCGCCTTATTTTGACGTGCAGGGTTGATCCGTCAAATATCAACTATGTGCACAAAGGACTCAAAGCCCAAATAACCTTTCCTGGTTTTGCTCACATAAAGTCAATAAAAAATATTGAGGGAACAGTGATGGACCTCTCAGCTGACACGCTTTTTGACGAAACGGCTAGAGTTCCATATTTTGAGGCAAAAATTGAGTTAACAAAAGAGGGTGAAGCGGAGCTTATAAAGCATAAGTTGCAACTACTTCCTGGTATGCCGGCGGACGCCATGATAATAACTGGCGAACGAACGTTTATCGACTACCTTATCAAGCCTATAAGAGATATGTTTGAAAAAGGAATGAGAGAGCAGTAAGATTGTAGACTCTTAAGGAAAATATAACAATGAAAAAACATTTTAAAAACTATTTTTTGATAAGTGCGGTGCTTAGCGCCTCACTTTTGGCGCAAGAGGATACTCTCACTTTGAGCGAAGCGTATTCGCTCGCATTAAAAAATGAATCCAAAACTCGTGGAGCCGCTTTTAAAGCGGAGGCTTCCGCCGAGGGAGTTTATCAGGCCAGGTCAAGACTTCTTCCTCAGATACAGTACGCTTACTCAAAAGGTAAGACGGAGTATGAATCGCAATATTATAGAACCACCACAAAAGAGATGTATACGTATAATCAAATATCATTAGTTCAGCCGCTATTTCATGCCGACTACTGGTTTGGAGCATCGCAGGCGTATATGAGAAGAGACGGCGGCGCAATTGAGTATAAGCGCCAATCTGAGCTTCTTGGAATCGACCTTGCAAAAACATATTTTAACTACCTTAAGACAAAAAGAGAAGAGGCTCTTGCCGGTTGGCAAATGGAGCAGTATGAATCAAAATATAAGCAGTTAGACAAGATGCTTTCCATGGGGCTATCAAATAAGATTGATATGCTGGAAGCTAAAATCAGATTTGATAAAACAAAAGCGGAGTGGCTTAGTTGGCAAAAGCAACTTGGCGTCGCTAAATACGCTCTTGAAAAGATGATTGGCGAGCCTATTGATAAAAAAAGACTACTGGAGCCGGAGAGAATTAATTTAACAACCCTTGCGGCGGATAGGGCGGAATGGGAGCAAAAACTAACTCAAAATAACGATGTTCGTTTGGCAAAAACATATCTCAAAATAGCGGAAAAAGAGATTGATATAAGAGCCGCCGATCACTATCCTAGAGTAGATATGAGAGTTTCTTATACAAAGACGGATACGCAAGATATTTCCGCGCACAAATACGATAAGAGTTTTTTTATAGATATTAAGATACCAATCTATCAAGGCGGCTATGTAAGCTCAAGAGTAGCCGAGGCGAAGCTACTTGCTCGTGCGGCAAAAGAGGATTTGGATGCGGCTACAAAAGAGAGTAAGCTAAAGTTTGAGGATCTTTGGTCAAGAAGAGATCTTAGCATTCAAAGCGTTGATCTATTCAAAGAGCACGAAAAAGCCGCCGAACTTTATGTGGTTTCTATGGAAAAAGCCCATAAGGCCGGATTAAAAAGCGTTGTAGATGTTTTGGAGGCGAAAGCCAAGCTTTACGGTGCAAAAAGAGATCTTATAAACGCCACATACGACCTTATCAATAACCAGTTAGAGTTGCTAAACGCCACAGGCGAACTAAACAGCACAAAAATAAAAGAGCTTGAAGATAGAATTAGCATATGATGTTATGCGCTTTATATGCGTAACATCTTATACTCTCCCGCATTTATGCGGGTAGCTTCAGGGGGTGCAGGGACATTTATGTCCTTGCCGCCAATACGGGCTTTGCCCGTATTGGCGCGTAACATTAATAAGCCCCGCTTTTTTTAATCACGACTTTGATTGTTTTTAGCAGTATGACAATATCAAGCCAAATAGACCAGTTAAGCGTATACCATACATCCATACTGAGACGCTCTTCAAAAGTGAGTTCGTTGCGTCCTGAGACCTGCCAAAGCCCTGTAATCCCAGGTTTTGCCTCCAGAATATACTCTCTTTTATCCCCCATATCCTCTGATTCGATAAGCAAGTATGGGCGTGGGCCTACTATGCTCATCTCTCCTTTTAGTACGTTAAATATCTGCGGAAGTTCATCGATAGACATAGCCCGTAAAAATCTACCAACCTTTGTGATTCTAGGGTCGTTTCCTTTTATTTTTTTATATATGCACCATTCAAGATTTGCCTCGCTATTTTCGGCTAAATGGTTTGCTAAAATTTCATCCGCATTTTGATACATACTTCGAAATTTGTAGACCCAAAACTCTTTACCACCCTCGCCAAGGCGCTTTTGTTTAAATATCGCTAGACCCTTAGAGTCAAGCCTAATTAAAATAGAGATAGCGGCTATAAGCGGCAGAATAAACGGTATCGCCAAAATGGATAACGTAACGTCAAGCGTTCTTTTTATAAAAATATTTGTCTCAGATTTAAGGTTATTTTTGATGGTAAGAAAAAAAGTGCGTTCGTCAAAAGAGTAGTTAAACTCTGTATTAAGGACGGCTACGCCTTGAATGTCGGGAGAGAGTATTATATTTTTAGCTACTTTTTGCAGTGTTATCAGCTCTTTTTCAGTTACGGCTCCGCACACTACGACCGTATCTATTTTCTGATTTACAAACTCTTTATGCCCGTCAATATTTTGTGCAAAACCAACAATTTTATAACCAAGATAACTATCGGCTTCAAATTTTTCAGCAAGTTCTGTAGCTTTTTTATTTTCCCCTATAATAATCGCTTTTTCGCCCCAAATGTGAGCCTTATAAAGCCTTTTTTTCAATAAAAGTTTTACCACCGGAACAAATAAGGCTATAAGAAAAATACCAAATAGCAGAGCCGCACGGGACATCGAGTGTTCAAGTTTGAAAATAGCCGTCGCAAAAAAGAATATAACAATTGCCGCAAAAGCGGTTCTAGTTACCTCTTTTGTCTCATCCCAAAAACCTATCCTTTTTCTATACAACCCTCTTAGATAAAATAAAAAGACAAAAAAAGCGGCAAATACCGTAAAAAACCATGTTTTTTCACTAAGAATATATATACTTGTTGTTACGCTAAAACCATTTTCGACCAAATATCTTATAAAAAAAGAGCTAGTAATAGAGAAAAAGATTACGGTATAATCAAAAGCCGCAAGAAGTAAAAAAACAAAAAATTTACGTCCAAACATACACTCTCTTTTTTTGGCTTTATTATACCAATCTATATGAATTTTTGCAAAGCAATAACACGCTTTAATGATGTAGATAAAAAAACCTTTGATATAATTTTTGCCATGAAAACAAGAGCCGCAAAAACATTTACATGTTCATACGATCAAAAAGAAGACAGAATTCGACTCGTTTTAAATTATCAAGAACATGCCGAGAGAGTAGATTTTTGGATTACAAGAAGTTTTTTACTACGACTGTTGCCGCTACTCTCAAAATTTGGCTCCAGCCACAATGAGATGAGCCTAATAAGCGACAACAACGCAAATGAAACAAGAGTGGATGAGCAGACGTCTATACCAACAGATGAGTCAATGATGGCTTTGACGCAAAAAGAGCCTGTACTTCTTGAACGAGTTGATTTTGGTAAAAACGACGGGGTTGTAAATATAGTATTCTCCACTCCAGACCTTGACAAATACGCCGCCGCGCTAAGAAGCCCAGAAGTTGACGCTTTGGCGGATTTGCTCATCAAGACAGCCCCGACCTACGATTGGGGCATTGGTCCTTGGTGGAGGGCGATGTAGGGGGCGGCGCAGCCATTGACTTAAGAAAATCCAATTATTCCGTCGATATAAACACTTTCTATACAACAGTACCGATTTCACCGCTATTGACGTAAGAGAAAAACTGCATACATTACAGAGTTTTCAAAAGCATGTGGACATACTCCCATCATCGATGTTCATCCTGGAAACCGTGAAGAGACAAAAATAGCGATTGAGGGACAAAGAATACTTGAAAAGACGGGGTTTGATATACTACAGCACAAATAGAAAACACGGTGGACTGAAAAAAGAACTTAAGGCCAGAACGCCGTGTGAAGCGGTTAAAAGTTGGTTCGATATAGAACCGCAAAATTTTAAGATTTCAATGGGATGGTACAACGTGGTAAAACTTGACAGTTGGCGACTTAGAGTGTGGTAAAACTGGACAATTTAAAATTTCTATAAAATAACACAAAAACTTTAGAGGCAACATGAAAAAAGCGGTATGTATAATCTCCGGTGGAATGGATAGTGCTGTGGCGGCAAAAATAGCGAAAGACGAAGGTTATGAGCTAGTAGCCGTACATTTCAACTACGGACAACGAACGCAAGATAGAGAGCTAGAGGCTTTTAGGGCGGTGAGCGATACGCTTGGGGCGTGTGGAAAGTATGAGATAGACCTTCCGTTTTTCCAAAGCGTCGGCGGTTCGGCGCTTACCGATAAAAGCATCGCCGTTCCGGTAGGCGGCATAGAAGACGGCGTTCCTGTGACGTATGTGCCTTTTAGAAACGGTATATTTTTGTCAATTGCGACGGCGATAGCAGAAAAAGAGGGTGCTACAGCCGTAGTTATAGGGGCGGTTGAAGAAGACAGCAGCGGTTATCCAGACTGCACTGAGAGCTTTCTAGCCTCTTTTGAAAATGCGGCAAACGAGGGTACAAAAAAAGATACTTCTATCAAAATATTTGCCCCGCTACTACACAAACGCAAAAAAGAGATAGTAATAGAGGGCGCAAAAAGAGGCGTAGATCTATCAATTACATGGAGTTGCTACCAAAACGAGCAAATCGCTTGCGGCGTATGCGATAGTTGCAGACTTAGGCTAAGGGGATTTGCGGAAGCCGGCGCAGAGGATAAAATATCTTATAGGGTGTAAAATACTCAACTTTCGTGCATAACTCCAGCTCCAAATTCATTCAAACAACATCTAGGCAGGATTACTATGTCTATGTTTACCTGCAATATTCTAAGTTACATTAACCGCATAAGCCATGAGCCAAAAACATTGGGAGAGCTATTTAGAGATTTAGAGTGCGAACTACAAGCACTGGCTATTTCAATGGAGAGGCTTCTGCGGATACTGACCACTATTGCGGAGTTGTCAAGGAGAATAAAGATTTGTTGAAGAGCATAGCGCTCTTAGAGCCTCATATTTAACCAAGAGGGTTCAAGGGCTCTATTTTATCGTAATTAGCATAGTATACACAAATGAAAAAAACTATTTTAAAAATATTTCAAGCAGAGTCAAGAAAACGTTTAGATGCGATTTTGTCGGACGCTTTGGGCATTCCTAGGCGAGAGGCCAAAAGAGTTGTTGAAGAGGGTTTTTGCGAGGTAAACGGCAAAAACTTTACAAAAGCCTCTTTTGAGCCAATAGAGGGGGATACTATAAGCGTTTATGAGTACGAAGAGTCTCTCAAAAAAATACCTCTTCAATCCACTCTCGCACCGACAATCAAATATGAAGACGATGCGATAATCGTTTTGTCAAAGCCGTCAGGCCTTACTGTGCATGAGGGAAGCGGCGTAAGAGAGTCTACGCTTGTAGACTGGCTAAAGCAAAACAATTACACACTATTTGCTTGCGACGACGCAAACAGAGACGGTGTGGTTCATAGGCTGGATAAAGAGACATCAGGTCTTATGGTTGTGGCAAAAACATCAGAGGCGGCCGAGGCTCTAAAGGCTCAGTTTAAAGATAAAAGCGCCGGAAGATATTATCTAGCCGTGATTATGCCTCCACTAAAAGACGATGTGAGTGTCGAGGCAAAAATCGCAAGAAATCCAAAAAATAGAGTCAAGATGAGCGTGCAAAAAGAGGGCAGGGAGTCAAAAAGCTCTTTTAAAAAAGTCGTGTTATCGGATAATCAAAAATTTGAGCTTATAGCGGCAAAGCTCTTTAGCGGCAGAACTCACCAAATAAGGGCGCATCTAGCGCATCTAGGGCGATATATAATCGGTGATGATTTATACGGGTTTAACGCCCAAAGCGCTAAAATTGAGATAAACAGGGTGATGCTTCATGCGGCGGTTTTATACTTTTATCATCCTATGACGGCGGAGAAAGTCAGTTTTTTTGATGCGCCGCCGGAAGATTTTACGACTCTTTTTAGCAGACTTTTTACAAAGGAGAATTCAGTTGAGATATTTAACGAAGGGTTTATCGGCTCTCTTTTTAGCGGCTCTCATTAGCGGGTGCGCAGGCAAAGATTCGCTTCTTGACGTAACAAAGACGGATACGAGTCTGCCAAAGCCTTCAAACGTTAGAACAATGAGCGATAGAACATCCATTGGTTTTGAGTGGGATTACCCCAACAATCCAGCTATTGCGGGTTATCGCATATATAGGGGTTCTCCAAATGGCGGTTCGGAGCTTATCGGTATTACAAAGGATAGGTTTACGTCTCATTATGTGGACACCGATTTGAAAGAGGAGACGGCTTATTCATATAGATTTTCATCATATACAATCGATAAAACAGAATCAGACGCCACGCCGGTTGTAAGCGTAAAAACCGCTCCGCAATTAGAAGCGGTCAGCTTTATAGCCTCTGTAAGCAACTTGCCAAATAGATCAAAAATAGTTTGGAGACCACACGTTAGCCCTGAAGTCTCTGGGTATATTGTGCAAAAAAACGTAGCGGGCGGTAAAAACTGGGAGGATGTCGCAAAAGTTTCATCTAGGTTAATGTCTGAATATATAGACAAAGAAGTGGATAATGGAAAAGTGTACTACTACAGAGTTATTGCAAAAACATGCGACGGCTCGTATTCCAAGCCTAGTCAAGCCGTTGCCGTAAATACAAAAAATCCTCCCGCGGCAATCCCTGAGCTTGGCGCATCAAAAAACTTGCCAAGACAGATTGCTCTTAGTTGGCAACCTACAATCCAAAAAGAGTTTTTTGCCTACAGGCTATACAGAGCAGACGCTATTGACTCAGCTTATTCGCTTATCTATACGGGAAAAGAGACAAAATATCTCGACACGATAAGTCGTGATGGGGAGACAAAATACTACAAAATAACAGTTATAGATAAAGACGAATTGGAGTCCCCGCTAAGTCAATCTTTTGGCGTAATGGGTTTGAGTAGAAAAAGCCCAAACACTCCGGCGTTTACGCTAGCTACTATTAAAGATAACAGGGTTTATCTTACATGGAGCAATCCAAACGGCGAAGCGGCAACATACAAAGTTACAAAAAAATGGGGTCCGATTATAGATAGGCAAAGTATCACGTATACGGATATACGAGGTCTTAGTTTTGAAGACAAAGAGATAGATTCGGGCGTTAAATATCTATATTCCATAGAGGCTGTTGATAAAGACGGCTTGATAAGCAAAGCTAGCGACGATGTGGAGCTGTTTGTTCCAAAAGGGCTTTAATTGCCGCATGCGTTTGTCCGAAACATAAAAAGCGATATTACGCCGCATGTCATCGGCGACTTCACGCTTATTGAATTTTTTGATGCGTCTCGCTATTCTTTGGCGTTTGTAGAGATGAGGGGCGTACGCTTTGCCCTCTCTGTTAGAAAAAAAGGGGACGCTTACCTGATAAAGCCGGAAAAGCTAACGCGCCCCTCGGAGCTAAGCTTAACAAAAGAGGCGATAGCGATTTTTTGCGACGCTTTTTGCGGCGATAGGTTAGCGTCAAATGTGGCGCTTAAAAAAGAGAAGCCAAAGAGCCGAAAACTATTAGACCCCCTCTTTTTTTGCGAACACCCTGAGTTTTTTATGGGTGAGGTCTCTGTTGAGGTCGGTTTTGGTAGCGGACGACATCTGCTTTTTCGCGCCAAAGAGGAGCCAGATAAGAAATTTATCGGCATAGAGATTTATAAACCTTCCATAGAGCAGGTATTAAGGCAGTGCGAGCTTCAAGGGCTTGAAAATGTGTATATAGTTGATTTTGACGCAAGGCTTGTTATTGAGACGATGAAAGAAGGCTCTATTTCGGAAATATATGTACACTTTCCGGTTCCTTGGCCAAATAGTCCGACTAGGCGCGTAATCTCTAAAAGCTTTTTAGAGGTTTGCGCAAAAACACTAAAAAACGGCGGCTTTATGGAGCTTCGAAGCGACGATAGAGAGTATTTTGAGTATGCATTTAATTGCGCCATGGAGCTTTGTAAAACAAAGGTTGACGCATACAAAAACGAACCCGCTGATATAGTGAGTAAATATGAAGATAGATGGCTAAGACAGGGTAAAGATATTTTTGAGATGAGGGTGTATCCGCAAAAAAAAGAGGATTTTTGCGCCGTGGACGCCTCTTTTTGTTTTGAGGAGTCGATTGAGCTAAAAACACTTGAAAACTTACCTCAAAACGCAATAATCAATGACGGCGTATTGATTAATTTTGAAGAGACTCTTTTTTCAAAAGACGGTAAAAATTTTGCGGTTAAAGTCACTTTTGGGGATACAGCTAGACCCGATAGAAGGTATATTATGCAAATTGACGGCAAAACGTCATACTATCCGTATTCCCCGCTTTGTGTGGAGGCGGGCAAAAAGGCGCATAAAATTATGAAAGAGTATTTGTATGGAAAAAATAGTTAACGCACAAAATCTGTTTTTGGGATATAAAAAAGAGGAGCCTGTCATTAAAGGTAGCTCTTTTTCAATAAACAGGGGCGAATTCGTCTTTTTGACCGGAAACAGCGGGAGCGGCAAAACAACCCTTATAAAATCTCTTTACGGCGGTATGCGACCAAAAAGCGGTATACTTGAAGTTGGCGGGTTCAATATGATGAAGATTGGCAGCTCAAAACTAAGGGGGCTTAGGCGCAAAATGGGGCTTGTTTTCCAAGACTATAAGCTTATCGAGGAGTGGAGCATCAAAAAAAACGTGATGTTACCGCTTCTTATAGAGGGGTATTCGGGCGCAATTTGTGAACAACAGAGTGCAAAGCTTTTGACTCATGTTAAGCTTACGCATAAGGCGGAAGCTTATCCAGATGAACTATCAGGAGGAGAACAGCAGCGAGCGGCGGTTGCGAGAGCTCTTGTGCATAGTCCGCTTATGATAATTGCCGACGAACCAACGGGAAATCTTGACGACTACTCGTCTGAGGTTGTTATGGATCTTTTAAAAACGGCGTACAATTGTGAGATAACGGTGCTTATAGCCACACATCATATACCAAATAGGTTTGAGTTGCCGTACAAAACCCTTCACATTGAAAGCGGAAATATTCATGAAATATCTTAAAAATCATTTAATGCTTATATTTTCCCTAGTCGCCCTGCTTGGCAGTTATCAGTTTTATCTTACTATCGTGGATTTGACCTCATCTTATGAAAAGAAGCTTGCAAAAGAGTATTCGATAGTTGCAGTAGCGACGCACAAGATAGAAGAGAGTGCTTTTAAAGATAGATCTAGCTTGATAGCTTCAGCGGAAATTATCAATGCAGAGCCATTTTTTGCAGAGTTTAGCGATGATTTATCACCTGAGATTTATGAGCAGCTTAAGACGTCCCTACCTATTTTTTATCGACTAAAGCTAACCAGATACCCGACTAAAGCCGAATTAGAAGACGTGTGCGACTCTGTCCGCACCGCACAGGACGTTGTAAAAGTAGAGAATTTTGCGATGGCGCAAAGCTCTATTTCCGCCTTATTAAACGGGCTTAAGTCCGCTACGGCGCTCTATCTTGCGGTTATTTTTATTTTTAATGTTTTGCTATTTATTAAGTTTATGGAGGTGTGGAGCTTTGAGCACATCTCAAGAATGCAGATAATGGCGATTTTTGGGGCTCCAGCTTGGATGCGTAGCGCAACGCTTATCAAAACGGCGGTTATGGACTCTTTGGCGGCGACAATTATTACCGTGGCTATGTTTTATTATATATCAATTTCGCCTGAGTCGGTTAGTTACCTAAAAAATATAGGAATTGACGGCAAAATATATTTTTATCCATTGGAGAGTTTTTTACATCTTGGCGGTATGGCTCTTAGCGTCTCTCTCTTTTCTGTACTTATGGTGGCGTTTAGAAGGCGTATGCCTTGAAACGCGCCTCGATTATAGCATCCATTGCGTGTCTTGCGATATATACGGCGGGAGCGGCAAACGGCTCGCTTGAGAAAGATATAAAAAAGACGCAGTCGCAAATCGCAAAAAAAGGAAAGGAGTATAACAGGCTTACAAACTCTATCGACGAAGCCGCAAAGGATATTATCGAAGAGCAAAATAGAATTAAGTCTTTGGATATTCAGATAGCGGAGCTGGAAGCTGATGTTTTAAAGCTGAGCATTGAGCATAAAGAAAAAAATACGCAAGCGCAAGCGGTAGAAGAGCAAAAAAGAAAACTTGAAAACGAAAAAGATGAGTTAGAGAGAAAACTTATCACAATATTGGCTAAAGATTTATCATCTTCTTTTGTGCTTAGCGCAACACAAGCATCAAAAGAAGATGACATCATAAAGGCGGAACTCTCCAAAACTCTTTCAAAAACCGTTGGCGGATATGTGCAGAAGCTAAAAGCGGAATATTTAGTGCGTCAGCAGATGATAGTTGAGCTTGAGGATAAAATTAAGCAGATAAAAAACTCAATGACCGTTTTGGAGCAAAAAAAAGCAAAACTTGCCGCCACAAAAGAAGAAAGAATCAAAAGAATTGCAAAAATCCAAAAACAAGCGGAAAACTATAAGGCGAGGTTGGAGAGTTTGGCAAGAGAGCAACAACAAGCCAGAGCGACGCTTGAGCAGCTCAATATTCTAAAAAGACAAAAACTGGCAGAATCTAGTAGGGCAAAACCTGAAGTAAAACAGATGGTAAAAAAGTCAACTTCCTCAACAAAACCTCTTAACGATATTAATATTGAAGATATTGAGCTAAGCAGCGATATTAAAATGATGGGTTCTTCATATCAGGCCGCAAAAACGGTTAGGTACACGGGGCGGAAAACGCCCCCTCCAATCGATGACTATCAGGTTGTTAAGCAGTTTGGACCTTATATCGATCCGATATACAAAATACGAATACACAACGATTCGGTGGTTCTTCGCTCAAACTCATCTGATGTGATGGTAAAAAACATACTGGATGGCAAAGTAGTATTTGCAAAGCCTGTGGCGGCTCTTGGCAATGTGGTAATAGTGCAGCATGAGGGTAATTTGCACTCTATCTATGCGCATTTGAGCAAAATTGCCCCAACCCTGCAAAGCGGTAAAAAGATAGAGCAAGGCGATGTCGTTGGCAGAGTGGAAAAAGAGCTTACTTTTGAGGTGACAAAAGAGGATGTTCCGATAAATCCGATGGAGGTCATTGCGAATTAGTAGGCGCTACGCTTAAAAAAAACCGTCACTCTTCTGCTGATTTTTAAGTGCGATGGTTTGCCCTATTGATTATTTACGATTATTTTAGTAGAATTTGCGGTTTTAAAGTCGTTAAGCGGCTATTGTGTTGGCGGATACAGTCTTGCAAGGTCTTGTAGGGGCTTTGCTATCTTGCGATATAAAGTCGCAATTAAATTAAGATCTTTTTGGGAGGTTGGTATGAAAATAGCATACAGCGAAGCGCTTCAAAATTTTGAGTACGATGATAACAATGATTATTGGGTAAGAAAAGAGGACGGTAGAGCTTTTTATTTTCTTGAGAAAGACACAGACGATATGGTAAAAATAACCGAAGTTTGTGACGACTCCTGTAATCAATCAATGGTCTAAATATAAAAATCTATAGCAACCTTATTCTGCTATAAAGTTTAAGGTTGCTATAGAGGACTCTCACGACACCTCCTCTTAACCACGAAACCCTCTTTAGTAAAACCTGTAACAATTTATCAAAATATATCTATAAAAATTAGAAAAATTAATATTTAATAGTGCGTTAATGCTACTTGTCATAAAATTCAATAATCTGTTGCTTATCGCTTTGTTAATTTAAAAGTAAGAACGATACAGATTTACAAAAAAATAAAAGGAGTGCTTATGAAAAGAATAAGCGTGTTTTCGATTGCAACCATATTAGCGACTTCGGCTTTTGCCTCAGATGATTTGACGGCTATGAAGGCTGAATTGGAGGCTTTGAAGCTTCAAGTAGTAGAACTTAAAAAAAATCAAGAGGCTTCAGACATAAAAGCTATCGCCACACAAATAAAAGAGCTTAAGACAAGAACAGGCGGGAACAACCTAAAGTGGGACGCCGATTATAGAGCAAGCTACGACGTGCTTGACTACAAAATGGCCGATGGCTCAAAAACTTCTAACGGCGTACTATCAAATAGGCTTTGGCTTGGTATGAAAGCGGCTCCTAGAAAAGATTTTAGTTTCATAGGTCGGCTCTCTTATAATAAAGCATTTGGCGCAACCGCAAATAATGCGTCTGCAAACACATCGGGAAATGCAAATTTTGACTGGGTAACCAACGAAAATCTTGGCTCAAACGAAGTCAAGGTAAAAACTCTTTACGGTATCTATTTTGGAAACATAGGCGATGTAGACTACACGGCTAGTATCGGTAGAAGAGCCTCTACAAACGGAACTCTTGCAAATCTAAGAAGCGACGATACAGAAGCCTCTCCAAACGGGCATATGATAAACGTAGAGTTTGACGGTGCAAGCTTTAACTTTAACCTAGACAAAGTAACCGACGTTCCCGGCATGGCGTTTAAGCTCTGTATGGGAAGAGGGCTTACAAATGCAAACTCTAGGTTTATGATGACCAATGAGGGTAAGATGCAGATGGCGGACTATACGCATGACGATACAAGAAACGTCAATATCGATATGTTTGGCTTTATTTTTACGCCGTTTGACAACGGACAGTACCGCGTGACCACTCAGGTGTTTAAAGCGTGGAATCTAATCGGTTACGATATGATGAATGCGACTACGTCTATGAGTGCTATGAATGTTGCCAAAATGATGAACGAGGTAAAAAACGGCGGATTTGAAACGTTTGGCGATTTCTACGGCGGCACCGTTAGCTTTGTGGCTACCGGTATAGGAAATGATATTAGTGATTTCCTTGACAATACAACCGCATTTGCCAGCTGGTCTATAAGCAAAACGGATCCCAACAATCAGCACGCTCCAAAACAGATGGCTAGTGCTCTTGGGCTTGCTACGGGCGGTATGATGGGTGATGATAAATCACAAATCGGAACGTCTATTTGGCTTGGCGTTCAGATGCCTGCCGTATTCACAAAAGATGGTAAAATCGGACTAGAGTACAATCAAGGAAGCAAGTGGTGGAGAAGCTTCACATATGGCGAAGATACTATGGTTGGTTCAAAACTAGCCGCTAGGGGTAAGGCGTATGAGGCTTACTATACTCAGCCGATATTGGGAAAAATTTTGACCGGTCAGCTAAGGTATACAAAAATTGATTATGACTATGCCGGAAGCAACGCATTCTTTGGAGACGAGGGGCATCCGTATGATATAGATAGCGCACAAGCTAAGATGTTTGGCGCCGTAAAAACGGCTTCAAATATAATGGGCTACTTAAGATATAGATATTAATTCACGTTATGTGCCAATACGAACAAAACTCGTATTGGCAGCATAGACGCCATATTCCGCAATCAGTCTTTCATATAGACGAAAGTAAGCTTTTTTATATGAAACGTAGCTCTTTTATCACTTCCTCAAAGCCTCTATTTGCATCTATAATAAATGTGGCTTTTGATTCATAAATTGGCTTGCGAGCTTCAAAAATCTTTTGGGCAAACCCTATATCTTGAAATAGCGGTCTTTTGTCAAACTCTTCAGCTTTTAGTCTTGTAAGCAACGTCTGAAAATCTACTTTTAGATATATCGTATCGCCAAGCGGCGCAAAACTATCCACCACCGTCGGCATTCCGCCGCCAACCGATATTACGCTATTGGAGACGCTAGAAGCAAGCCAGTTGAAACATTTTTTTTCCAACTCTCTGAAATACGCTTCGCCTTGTGAGGCAAAAATATCTCTAATTTTGATATCTTCAAAACTCTCTATTAAAGCGTCAGTATCAATAAAAAACATCTTTTTCTCTTTTGCGAGAGCTCTACCTACGCTACTTTTTCCGCTTCCCATAAAGCCTATCAGTGTTATGTTGTTCATTGGTGTATCTTTAGAGGTTTTAGAGGTTCTACGCTTTTTTCTATTTCATACACTTTTTTGGCTTTTTGTCCGTCTACGCCTTGATATTCGATTGTAATCTTTTTTATTTTGACGATCTCTAAGGGTAGTTGTAGTCCAATGGTTTGGAGTTTGTCGATTTTATTTATCTCTTCCATTGAGGTGCTTACATGCTCCTCTTTTTGCGTATTCTGTGCAATCTTAAATGGATTATCTCTTGCCGCCGCAAAAACGGCGACAAATGCGGTGAGTAGCATAATACCCTTCATTTGTCTCCTCCCAATTTTTCTAACTCAAAGAGCTCTTTTTGGTACATTGCGTTTTGGTTTTTTAATCTTTCTATCTCAACTTTTAGATAGTCTCTTTGATCCATTAGGCTAAAAAGAGCGGAGACTGAGTTTTGTCCAAAAAACAGATTAACCATATAAAATGTTAGCAGGGCGGCTAATAGGCAAAGAACTATTAGCTTTTTAACGCCAAGGCTAAAATCAAATAGCCTTCGGCGTTTAGGAGATTCTAGTTCTTCGAAAATATCGTTCATCTATTTATTAAAATAGCGTGTCGCCTATGTATTCCGCGCTTTCTGCAAGCTCCTCTTCTATCTCTAAGAGTCTATTGTATTTTGCTATTCTCTCAGATCTTGCCGTTGAACCTGTTTTGATTTGACCCGAATTTACCGCTACGGCCAAATCGGCGATAAAGCTATCTTCTGTCTCGCCGCTTCTGTGTGATACGATGCAAGTATAGTTGTTTTGGTGAGCGAGTCTCATTGTTTGAAGCGTCTCCGAGAGTGTGCCTATCTGGTTTAGTTTGATAAGAATTGAGTTTGCGATATTTTTCTCAATACCCTCAGCCAAGATTTTTTTGTTTGTTACAAACAAATCGTCGCCTACTAGTTGTACTTTGCCGCCAAGTCTATTTGTTAGCTCCGCCCAGCCTTCCCAGTCGCCCTCGTCAAGACCGTCTTCTATCGAGACTATAGGGTATTTTAAGATTAACATCTCATAATAATCAACCATTTCAGAGCTACTCAAAACTCTATCTTCAGTGTGAAGATTGTATTTGCCATCCTCATAAAATTCGCTAGAGGCTACGTCAAGAGCTATTACAATCTGCTCTCTCGGCGTATATCCGGCGGCTTCTATCGCCTGCATAATTTTTTGTATCGGCTCTTCGTTGTTTGCAAGAGTCGGAGCAAAACCGCCCTCGTCGCCGATATTTGTAGAGTGACCCTCATCTGATAGAACTTTTTTAAGTTGATGATAAACCTCTGTTGAGGCTCTAAGCGCCTCTTTAAAGCTCTCAAAGCCTACAGGCATAATCATATACTCTTGAAAGTCCGCACTATTTGCCGCATGCGCTCCGCCGTTGATGATATTTAGCATAGGGGTTGGGATTACTACGGCGTTTGCGCCGCCAAGGTATCTGTATAGAGGAACGCCGAGAGAGCTTGCCGCCGCGCGAGCAACCGCCATTGATACGCCAAGGGCTGCGTTTGCGCCTATGTTTGAATAGTTTTCTGTGCCGTCTACTTGTTTTATGAGAGCGTCTACATGCCCTTGATTAAATGGGCTAAGCCCTATAAGCTCGTCTGCTAGTAGTGTTTTTACGTTTTCACAAGCCTTCAAAACACCTTTGCCACCAAATCTAGCTTTGTCGCCATCTCTAAGCTCTAGCGCCTCTCTTTTACCAGTGCTTGCGCCACTTGGAACAAAAGAACTCTCTACAGTACCGTCTGAGAGTTTAACCGTTACTTTGACTGTTGGATTACCTCTGCTGTCTATCGCTTCGCTTGCGTAAAGTTCGTCTATGTATATCATTGTTCATCCTCTCCTATGTTAATTTCTTCTGATAAGCTTGGCAGCTCGCCTTCTAGTCCAATACGGTTTCTTATTTCACTCTCAATCTCTTGACAAATGACCAGATTATCTCTTAGGAATATTTTTGAGTTTTCCCTCCCCTGTCCTAATTTTGACGATTTGTACGAAAACCATGCGCCAGCCTTATCTACAATGTCAAGCTTGACGCCGTAATCTATTATCTCGCCTATTTTGCTAATGCCCTCGCCAAACATTATGTCAAATTCAGCTTGCCTAAACGGCGGAGCTACTTTGTTTTTAATGACTTTTGCTTTTACGCGGTTTCCTATGACATCTTCACCTTGCTTGAGGCTTTGAATCTTTCGTATATCTATTCTAATCGACGCATAAAACTTTAGCGCATTTCCGCCTGTTGTCGTTTCATTGTTGCCATAGCTCATACCGCCTATTTTTTGACGTATCTGATTGATGAAAATTACGGTTGTGTTCATTTTGTGAAGCACACCCGCAAGTTTTCTAAGGGCTTGGCTCATAAGTCTTGCCTGAAGTCCCATGTGCGAATCGCCCATATCGCCCTCAATCTCCGCTTTTGGCGTAAGAGCCGCAACAGAGTCTACGACTATCACGTCAACCGCCCCGCTTCTAGCTAGAGTCTCTACGATTTCAAGAGCTTGCTCTCCAAAGTCTGGTTGAGATACAAGTAGATTATCGGTATCTACGCCTAAATTTCTAGCGTATTTGACGTCTAAAGCGTGTTCTGCGTCCACAAATGCGCATATTCCGCCCACTTTTTGAGCCTCGGCTACGATATGAAGCGTTAAAGTAGTCTTTCCTGAGGATTCCGGACCATACACTTCGATAATACGCCCCTTTGGTACGCCGCCTATTCCAAGAGCCAAATCAAGCCCCAAAGAGCCTGTCGATATAGACTCTATATTCTCCTCAGGTTTATCCCCAAGTCTCATCAGGGCGCCTTTACCAAAAGCCTTGTCTATCTGCTTTATTGCAAGTTCAAGTGATTTTTTTTTATTGTCGTCCATTTGGATTTGCAACCTTTTAGCTGTTTATAAAATATGGTAACACTCGTTTGCTTAAAGTAGTAAGCTGTAAAATCCGCTTAAAAACATGGATTCAAAATGCCAAAAATTACCATAGCCCACTCGCCGGATGCGGATGACATCTTTATGTATTACGCTATCAAGTTTGGTTGGGTGGATACCGATAACCTTGAGTTTCAAAACTTCGCTTTGGACATAGAGACGCTTAACGAGCAAGCTTTGGCTGGGATTTATGACGCTAGCGCCATAAGTTTTGGCGCATATCCGTTTATGAGAGACGACTACGCTCTTTTAAGGTGCGCGATGAGTTTTGGCGAAGGGTATGGTCCAAAACTGGTAAAACTAAAAGGCAAAATGCTCAAAAGAAACTTTAAAGTCGCCCTAAGCGGTAAATACACCACAAACGCAATGTTGTTTCGTATCGCCTATCCTGAGGCTAGGTGCGTCTATATGAACTTTTTGGATATTGAAAAAGCCGTATTGGACGGTGTGACGGATGCGGGGGTGTTGATACATGAGGCGATACTTACATACTCTGACGAGCTTGAAGTGGAGCGCGAAATATTTGACGTTTGGCGATCTTTGGCGGGCGAGCTTCCCCTGCCGCTTGGAGGTATGGCGGTTAGGCGTAGCATCCCGCTCTTAAGGGCTATAAAGATAGAACAAATACTGCAAAAAGCCGTAAATGTAGCGGTTGGCAACAAAGAGGTGTTAAGCAGAATGTTAATTGAAAGAGATTTAATCAGGGTGGACGCTAAAAAGTTGGAAAAATATCTCTCTCTTTATGCAAACGAACGCTCAAAAGAGCTAAGCGAAGAGTCGCTCTCGGCTATTGATAAGCTTTTTGAAATAGGATATAATCATGGAATCTATGATAAAAGAATAGAAACTCGCAATATGCTTGTTCCGCACGAGTATATAGACTACAGATTTTGCTAAAAGGGTAATTAAAGTGGAAGCAAAACTTATCGCAATAACAATAGAGACATTGCGAATAACATTTTTTGTATCAATGCCGCTGCTTCTTGCCGGATTGGTCGCCGGTCTTGTTATTAGTATTTTTCAAGCCACCACACAAATCAATGAAGCGACTCTCTCATTTTTGCCAAAGGTCGTTCTTACGGGCGTTGTAATGATTTTTACGATGCCTTGGATGATTAATATGATGCTTGACTTTACAACAAAAATATTCAAAATGATTCCCACGTTTGCTTTTTAATGCGTAAAAAAATAGTAGATTTTTCCAAATACTCCTCAATAAAACTCGGCTCCTCTATGGAGGTCTTTGTTATTGAAAACGACTACGACGCTTTAAATTATGATGGAACTATAATAGGCGGGGCTTGTAATCTTATCGTAAGCTCTGCTGATAAAAACCTTGCCGTTCTTGGTGAAGAGTTTGATTATGTACGGCTTGAAGACGACAGACTGTATGTCGGAGCGGCGATAAGCGGCGGGCGTGTGTTTCGCTTTGCCAAAAAAAATAACTTAGCTGGATTTGAATTTTTGGGCGGACTCCCTGGAACTATAGGCGGGATGCTCTCTATGAATGCGGGGCTAAAGACGCAAGAGATTTTTAATCGTCTCATTGCAATCAGATTTGCGGATGGCTACAAACAAAAAAGCGAAATACAGCACGGCTATAGATATGCAAAACTAGGCGGCATAGCTTTAGAGGCGGTATTTGAGGCGCAAAAAGGGTACGACGAAGCTTTGTATGAAGAGCTCAAAAACGCACGGAAAAATCAACCCAAAAACCCAAGCGCCGGAAGCTGCTTCAAAAACCCGCCAAACAATTACGCCGGAAAACTCATCGAAGATGCGGGGTTAAAAGGGTTTCGTATCGGAGACATGGCTTTTAGCGATGTCCATGCTAATTTTTTGGTAAATCTTGGAAATGGAAAAGCTGAAGAGGCTTTTGAGATTATTGAGATTGCAAAGAAAAGAGTACTTGAATATTGCGGTATAGAGTTGGAGTTGGAAATCAAGATAATATAGCTTAAACAAAGGATCTGCGATGAGAAATTATCGGTTAGAGGTAGGTTGATTATTATTGCCGCCGCTAAAAGCATTAGATGCGAGTTAGGATAAAATACGCCAATAGAACCCTCTGATTAATTCTCACATTTTGGGCAAAGCCCAAATGGATATGAGTTATTTTACGAAGCCGATAATTTGAGTCGTCAAATAGAAAGCCTATCCGCCAATTCAAATGAGCAAGACGGCATGAATGTGACAAATAAGACGGTTTTGACAACGAAGGAGATTTTGTCCGCAACAAACGCAATGGAGGGTTTAATCATGCGTCGCTTATCTTCTCATCTTTAGTAGCGCCTTAGCATTCACAAGAGCTCGCCCTCTATGTGAAATCATATTTTTAATCTCATCATCTAGCTCGCCCAGCGTCTTATCAAACCCCTCGGGAATAAACATCGGGTCGTACCCAAACTCCTTATCGCCTCTAGGCTCCGTAATAGCCGTACCGTACATGTATCCGTGAACCGTGAAAACACCATCTTTTGAGGCTATTGCAATAGAGGCTGTGTAGTGGGCGGGGGATGAGCTAAATCCGGCGGACTTTATTGTTTCTACTAATCTTTGCAGGTTTTGTTTATCGCTTGCGCCGACTCCCGCATATCTTGCGCTATATATTCCCGGTTCTCCGCCGAGCGCATCTACGCATATACCGCTATCGTCTGACAATACGATGGCTTCATCGTCTCCTAGAGTATCAAATACCGCTTTTGCTTTGATGATTGCGTTGCCTTTGAAAGTGTCGGCGTCTTCTTCGATGTGAAATGGGGCTATGATGTCGGTATAGTTTTTTACCTCGTAGCCCTCCATCATGTTTTTTATCTCTACGACTTTGCCTTTGTTTGAGGTCGCAAGAACTATTTTTTTACTCATTACCGTTTATCCTCTTTTTGCGCTCCAAAAACCTAACCGTAAAATACAATAAAACCCCTATAAAAACAAGGCTCGCCGCCTCAATCGCTACAGTGTACATTTCTTGAAGTCTATAAAAAACGAGTTTAAGCCATCACTATGCGAGTATTCAAGCTCAAGAGAGTGTTTTTTTAGAATTTTTGCGACTATTGAGAGCCCCAAACCATATCCGCCGGAGAGTCTCGCTTGGTCTCCTTTTGTAAAGGCGTTTAGGTAGTATGAAATATCTTTTTCTAGTTTGTCACCCCTGCTGTACACCGATATAACACCGTCTTTTGCTTCAAATATAGCGGTTTTATCGACAGAGTATTTGATGGCGTTTTCTAGTAGGTTTTTTAATACCATCACAAAATATCGAGTATCTACGGAGACATCAAAATCATCTACACTTATGTCTTTGCACTCCGCATTATCCGCCATTGACGGCAGTGTTTTTTTGTATAGTTCGGAGGCTTTTTGCGTCTCTATTTTTAGTGTGGAGAAGCTTACCTCTTCATCTTGCAGTAGCATTGTGGTTAGAGAGTCCATTGACTCCACGCCTTTTTGAATGCTCTCTTTGTATTTTGAAGCGTCTATAAACCCAAGAGCCAGCTTGATTTTCATAATCGGCGTACGAAGCTCATGGCTGATGTTTGCCAAAAGCTCCTCTTTATCAAGTAAAAGCGCCTCTTTATCCTTCAAAAGATTTTGCATCTTGTTCGCAACGTCGTTAAACTCTCTAGCAAGCTCGCCTATCTCACCCTCGTCGGAGACTTTTGCTCTAGCTGAGAGGTTGCCGCGCCCAAAATCCTCCATATCCGCCTTTAAACGCCTTATCGGAGAAAAAAGATTCATAACAACCAGATAAAGAAGCACGTTTGAGATAATAGCCCCAAAGAAAAAGAGTAAAACGCCGTGTCTTTCAAAAAAACTCTGCCTCAAAAGATTGTCTTGAATAACCAGTTGTCTCCCAAGCGCCCCTATGCGGATAAAGGTGTGAGCCTCTTCATCCTTGAATATCTCTACAGTATCAAAGTTTCTTGTGACCGCCCCAACAAGCCTCATGCTTAACAAATCTACGTCGCAATTTTCATGAAAACAGAGAAGCTTTAGAGAGTTTGTCTTTAGCTCTCTATCCAGCCCCTCCATATCCTCTTCAATAATGTTTTTTTTGATTGCGGAGGCTAGCTGCATATACCGCTTTGTCGTTAGCGTCTCTAGCCTTACAGCATTTTGTTTGATAACATCGTATGCGATAAAAGATAAGAAAAATATCGCCGTCAAAAAAAGTAGCGTTACCTTGACAAAAAGAGAGTTCTGACTCATTGACCGATAAATTTATAGCCGTGCCCCCATACCGACTTGATGTATTTTGGATTTTTCGGGTCGTCGCCTAGTTTGCTTCTTAGTTTGCTTACTAGCACATCTACGTTTCTACTTGCAGAGTCCCAGTTTAAAAACTCTATGGCATTTGCTATGTCGTCTCTGTTTAACGCTTTGCCTTTGGAGTTTAAAAATAGTCTCATAAGCTCATATTCTGAGTTTGTAAGAGCCAAAGACTCGCCGCGAAACCTTATAGTCATAGCTCTTTCGTCTACGGTAAACTCAACCGCAGCGTTAGCCTCTTGCTTTCTATATCTTCTAAGTACCGCCTCAATTCGTTTTACAAGCTCTATCGGCTCATAACCTTTGATTAGATAATCATCCGCTCCAAGGTCAAGACCTAGCACTTTATCGCTAGTGTTGCCCCTTGCCGAGGAGATGATGACTGGAAGGTCGTATTCGCCTTTTAGTCTTTTGCACACCTCAAAACCGTTTGTTTCCGGCAACATAATATCTAGCACCACAAGGTCAAAATCCCCGCTTTTTAGGGCTTCATACGCCTCTGAGGGCTTTTTGGCGCATACCACGGTCATGCCGTATCCGCTTAAGTGTTCGCTTAGAAGTTCGCCTATCTCTTTATCATCTTCTATTAATAGTATTTTGCTCAATTCATCATTCCTTGGAATTTTTTTAGAAACTGTTCTCTTTGCTTAGGCGTTAATGTTTTGTGAATAGAGTTTAGCAAAGACTCTCTTCCGTTTAGCTCCGCATCGCTATTGTCGCTTACAAGTGATCTAAACTGCTCTTTTTGCATATCGTCAGACTGAAATTTTTTTACATTTGCACCCATTTGTTTATCTTTTTTGAGCTGAAACTCTTTGAGGGCTTGATTGATGGACTCTTTTTGTGCGGGAGTTAAATCCTCTATTTTTTCTAGTCCGTAGTATACTCTCTTTTCAAAACTAGTTTTTTTGTAATCTCTGTCTTTTAAATCTCGCAAATCATCAACCGCACATACGCCGCTTACGACAAGTATGGCGCTGACAAAAAAAATCGACCCGTTAAATCTAGCAAACATCGCCTTAGCCCTTTGAGACAATTTTTTTTGTTAATGATAAAACTAAAGCGTAAAAAATATATTGTTGATTTGTATTAGATTTTTGATAGAAAAAATTTTTTAGGAATTTTTACTATTAAAATCTTTTTATGCTACAATTATGCGATGGAAAAATTCAAACTACTACTAAAACAAAAAAAATTAAAATCTACAACACAAAGAGCTCTAATGTTAGAGGCAATAGAGAAAGCTGGGCATATTGATATTGACGCCCTAAGAGAGAAGATGCAAGAAAGGGCTCCATCTATATCTCTAAATACAATCTATCTAAATTTGGAGCAACTGTCCAACGAAGAGCTTATCTCAAAAGTTGCTCTAAATAGTCAAAAGAGTGTTTATGAGATAACAAAACACGCTCACGCTCATCTGGTTTGCAAGGTATGCGGCGGCGTGGAGGATATGGATATTAACCCAAAACTATTAACGGCGATGAAAGAGGGCGCCGAAAAGATGGAGTTTAAGCCCTTTTTTGTCGCCGTTAATATCTATGGCGTTTGTGCAAAATGCGCTATGCAACCAAAATAACAAGGAGAAAAAATGAGTAAACTGAGATTTTTAGCGCTGTCGCTTTTTAGCGTAGGCTCTTTATTTGCAAGCGACGCTTTGGTGGATTCTGCAAAAAAAGCGGGTCTAAAACCGATTCCATTTGAGCATAAAGCACAGATGAAACTAATAGGCGAGTTTCAAAAGGGGATTACGGTAGAAAAAGTCGAACTTGGTAAAAAACTTTTCTTTGAGCCTAGACTATCTAAAAGCGGTATTATCTCCTGTAATACATGTCACAATTTGGGGCTTGGCGGAACGGACGGTGTAAGTGCGGCGATAGGACACCAATGGACGGCAAATCCGCACCATCTTAACTCTCCAACTGTATACAACTCCGTATTTAACACAACGCAGTTTTGGGATGGCAGAAGTCCGAACTTGGGCGATCAAGCAAAAGGACCTATGCAGGCTATGCCTGAAATGGCTATAACGCCAAAGATGGCCGAGGAGAGAATCTCGTCAATGCCTGAGTATGCGGCGCAGTTTAAAAAAGTTTTTCCAAAAGATAAAAACCCTGTGACGTTTGAAAACATAGTAGACTCTATCGCAGCTTTTGAAGCTGTGCTTGTAACCCCTTCAAAGTTTGATAAATTCCTTGCAGGAAACGCTAAAGCTCTACATAAAGATGAAAAAGAGGGGCTTAAGCTCTTTATTGACAAAGGTTGTGCTGCATGCCATACAGGATACAATCTTGGCGGTGCTAGCAAACAAAAATTCCCGCTGATAGGCGAGTATAAATACGCACATTTGGGCGACTTTAAAGGCGATAAAGTTGGAACGGTAAAAGTGCCGACGCTTAGAAATATCACGCAAACAGCCCCATATATGCATAACGGCGCAATCTGGAAACTAGAAGAAGTCGTACAAACAATGGGCGAAAATCAACTAGGAACAAAGATTAGCGACGCCGAAGCGACAAAAATCGTCACATTCCTAAAAACGTTAGAGGGTAAAAAACCATCGATCGAATACCCGATGTTGCCGAGCTCAACGAGCAAAACGCCAATACCTGATTCAAAATAAAGGACAACAGTGAAAAAATACCAATCCTATAAGTGCGCTATCTGTGGAAACGAAGTAGAGCTTCAAAACGTAGGCGGCGGCAAACTAGTGTGTTGCGGCGAGCCGATGGGCGTTGTAAATGAAAACGTAACGGCGGTAAACCTAATGAAGGCGTTTGCCGGCGAGAGTATGGCGAGAAACAAATATCAGTTTTTTGCCGAACTAGCCGAAAAAGAGGGGTATCATGCAGTCGCTAGACACTTTATGGAAGCCTCAGAAAACGAGAGATGGCACGCCATTGCGCAGTTTAAGCTATATAACAATCTAGTAAACGGCGTAGAGCTAAACAGCACGCTAAAAAATATCGAATACGCAATGGCGGGCGAACACTATGAGCATACTACGATGTATCCTGAGTTTGCGGCTCTTGCCGAGGCTGAGGGGCTTTTGGACATCGCTAGAATCTTTAGGGCTATCGCAAAAGTAGAAGTAGAGCATGAAAGAGAGTATGGCGAACTAAAAGCGGCTCTTGAGGCTGACGGTTTCTTTTCGGGTGAAGAAGAGGAATCATGGGTGTGCGAAGTGTGCGGACACGTCCACAGAGGCAAAAAAGCTCCGGGAGCTTGCCCGCTTTGTAAAGTCCCAAAAGAGTATTTTAAGAGAGAAAGCCTGTATTAACATTTTGATTGATTCTCACAGCTTGCCGCTCTTAAGATTTCATATTTTCTCAGAGGATTTAATTAATATAATATGTTTACAAATGCGCAACTTCTTTGGCGTTCACGCTCACCACTATGCCGGTCTCTCAACTGGCATAGGGGCTCTAATTGTTCCTATGGTCAAGAGCCAATCAAAATCTATTCTCTCTATTGGTCTTGGTTTTTCAGCAGGAGTCATGCGCTATGTCTCTTTTATGGAGATACTACCCTTTTCGATATTTGAATTAAGCAAAAGTTTACGCCAAAAGAAGCCAAAACGACGGCGGTAATCGCATTTATCGATAGGATGGTTCCAAGCGAGATAAATCCGCATGAGTTTTCAGGCGGCAAAGACATAAATGTCCCTGCACCCCCTAAAGCTTCCCGCATTTGCGGGAGAGCGCATGGCGAGCTAAATATTTTTCAGACAACTTTGCATTTTATGTGCCAGCTCTTTATAGAAAATTTCCTTGTCGGCAAACGCGGGCGAAAACTCCCTTTGCTTTTGCCCCCACATAGGCTCTGGAAAATAAGCGTCGTCCATAAATCTTGCCTGTATATGCAGATGAACCCTTGGAAGCATATTTCCAAAGCTAGCCCAGTTTACTTTATCCGGCTTAAAATACAAAAGTATCTCCTTTTCTATCAAAAAAGCCGCATCAAATAGAACCGCTCTACTCTTGTCATCAAGCTCTGAGAGCTCTTTATGCGGCGTTTGCGTAAATATTTTTACCCAAGGATTTTGCGACTCGTGTATCTCTACATAGATATATTTATTTTCGAATATTCTCATATTTTGGCACCTATCCTTTGTAAAATCATAACTTTAAAAGTGCTATTTTACAATAAGTTTTACACTGGAGATGTTTAGTCCCCCATTCTTCAGGCATAATATACAAACACCTTATGGAAGCTAATTTATGGGAAATTTATTGCACGCTAACGCCAAGACCACGCCAAGAATCAGAAAAGAAATTCAAGACTCTTATGAGAGTATCGCAAAGTTAGCAATCAAATATTATACCACCCCCGTTTGTCAAGACAACTTTTTCTTCCTCTTTTCTTAAACTTGTTTTGCGAGAGCATCTAACGGTAACGGCTTTTGAAACACAAACAGATGCTCGTGCATGATAAGGAGAAAATTCGCCTCTTTTGATTTTTTGACCCAAAAGCCTGTGGCTTTGCAGTTGTGCTGGTGTTTGATAATATCCTCTTTGAGCGCAAAACCGACTTTGATAAATCTTTGCATTACCATAAACGCCAAAGGTTGATACATCTTTTTGCGTCTTGTGTCGCCTATGAGGAGGGCGCAAAATTTACCGTCTTTTAGCGCCCTAAAAAGCTCCGCCGCCACTCTCTCTATCTCATCGCAAAACTTCTCCAAATCGTGTATATGCGACAAATCGCCCTCTATGTCGTCCGAATACCTGATAATGTCGGCGTATGGCGGGTGTATAAGAGCAAAGTCTATGCTTTTAGCCTTTACAATATCTATATTCCTAGCGTCTTTTTGAACCAGTTTTATTTTTGGGTCATACTCGCATTCAAAATCCAAAGCTGTTTTTGTAATCTCTAGCGCATTTGGGTTTATATCTAGCGCAAGCAAGTTTCTATTTAGCAGTTTGCACTCTATCGCCGTCGTGCCGCCGCCTATCATCGGGTCAAGCAGATATTCGCCCTCAGCGGAGTAGCGAAGCAGTAGATTTCGCACAACCTCCGGCGACCAGTTGCCTCTGTATTTGCTGTTGTGCGTAGCCCATGCGCCGCGACGCGGGAAGCTCCAAACAGTTGTGCATTCTTGTTCAAACTCGTCTGGGTTTAATTTTGTTATTTTTTTCATCTTTAAATCAGTAGAAAATATCTATTGATACCTTCCTCTGTGACATGCTCGCGAGAAAAGTCGATTATCTTCTTTCTGTCTATCTCATACGATTCAAGCTCTTGCGCCGTATTGAACCCTATCAGCTCCACATTCTCAAACTCTCCAAATTCTCTATTCCTCCCTTTGTCCATACAATAGTAGTCCCAATTACCACTTCCGCAAAAAATAAAAGACTCTTTCGCTTTTTTTGAGCGACAAAATTTTTCGCCAGTAAAGCTATATAACTTTTCATAAATTTTTTCGTATTCAGTTTTCATCTAGCTACCTTTATGTGTTAGCGAAACAGATATTTCAAGCCCTAGATAATCCAGTATCTTATGCAGGGTTTTGTTGTTTAGATTGCTTGTCCTGATGGCTTGATAAAACACGACCTTATCAATACCTAGAGCTTTATAAACATCAGAGGTCTTTAACCCTCTCTGCGCCAAAACAACTTTTATCTCTTTTTCAAACAAAATTCTAACCTCACGAAACTTAAAAGTTAATAAAAAAGATTACTTAGTTAGTCTTATTATTTACTATAAAATCTAATATTCCATTTTTGAGCATATCTAAATTAATTACATAGTCGTTATGATTAAAGGTTTCTTCAAGCGGTCGCAATGATGTTTTCCAACCTGCGCCGTCCGTTATCCATATAAGACCGTAATTCTGACTTTTTAGCAAACCGTCTAGGCTTTTATACTCCTCTGCCGTGGCTTTTAGTTTTGAACCGCCACCGCTGTAAAAATTAACTTCGATTAAGAAAAGTTTTTTACTTGTTTTATGAAATAAAGCAAAATCAAACCGTCTACTTTTTTTGTCAATGCCAACAGCGCAATTAAACTCTTTAAATATTTTATCCTCGCTAGCTTGCGAAATATAGGTAAAATCAGGCTCTTTTTTGCAAAAATTAACTAAGAAGTTTTCTACTATCTCTTCCATTGATGAACCGGTTCTATTTTTTCTCGCATTGCTGTTTAGTCCAACCTCTATACCAAAAACGTAATCAACCAAATTTTTAATATCATAGTCGCAAAATAAAGATTTCAGTCCTGTTTTTTCTATAAAATCGTAGTAATGATTTATAATGTCTATATTTACTAAATTCGGTTTTTTAAAAACAAATCTATAAATATTTAGATCTTTGTAGTTATCTATAATGCTAATTTCTCTGTCTCTACTTGCCAGCAAAATTGGTAAAGCTTCGACAATAGCTGGATTTTGCCTCAATAGATATTCAAAATCTTCTCTAAAACTTTCTTTTTTACCTAGCAGAAAATTTAAATTGTTAAGTAATAATTCATATTTTTTCTTATTTTCTAAAACCGTATTCCAGTCTACAAGATACTTGAAATCGGCTATTGTTGGTATAAAATTTTTATACAAGTATTCAAAGGCATTTTCAGCTCTAATATTTTGCTTTATAATAAAATCTTGATATTTCACTTTAATAATTCTCCTATCAGAGCCTTTGTGCTCGCATTAATATTATGAAATACCGTATCGTATTTTTGATTTATAGCATTGGATAATCTTTGAATTTTTATTTTAAAAGCCGGATTTATGGCTTTTATTTCATCTAACAACATAGACAAAAATAGAAACCTCTTTTCGTTTATAATCAATAATTGGAAATAGTCCGGATAATCTGAACTGATTTTGTTTTCTAAAACAATATCATCATGCCACTTTTTATACCTGTCAAAATACTCAGTTTCTAAATTTATTTCTTTATAGTGTTTCAGTCGATAATTGATTTCATTTCTTATTTCTGATTCTTTGATTTCATTATCGATAGTGTATTTAAATAAATTACTTGCCGCTGGATCGATATTGACCGTAGCAGCTATTTGGTTAAATTTGGCTCTGCTATTAACTTCCCAAGGCTTAATTCTTTCATAGTTCTTTTTAAGTATACTGAACTCTCTTTCATGACTACTATGTCCGTCTTGTTGTAGCGTCAAATCATATAAATTAGAACTAGAATCAAGTTTAATCATTTTGTTAAACTTATCATTGACATAAACATAAAACTTATCAGACAATCTATTTAATATTTGGGCTAAATAAAAATTTGAATAATACACAGTCACAAATCCCCATGTCCAATAGTTTTTTTGAAACTCTATATCTGATGATAATTTATTTAAAATAGCTTTTTCAATCAAAACCAAAATATCATTTAAAAGATATATTTTTAAATCAATGAAAGAATCCCTATTTTGAATGGCAATTTTTATAGCCTCATTGACGCTCTTATCGTTGGATACCGTAAAATCTTTAAATTTGTTTGTATAAAAATCAAACATTCTATAGCTCTATTTTCCCAATTTTATCTTCACTTTTAAGGCTATCTTTTAATATTTTTGTGAATTTTTTACTGAAATTATCCTGAGCTTTTACTCCTCCGCCAATACCGTTAGATAGACTCTCTAGCGTATTTTCCTGAATCTTTGCAAGAGTAAAAATAATACTATTTTCTTTAAAATTTTTATGCTCGATAAATGTTTCGTCAAAAACATCGCCTAAAGATTTTATCAATCCTCCCAAAACTGTCGTTTTAAAGACTACGCCCTTTTCCCAATCGCTTTCAAAAACAACTTTTATAGCGTTAAAATAATTTATAAAAATTTGAACCTGCTCATTAAATGAAGAACCTTTAAATTTTCCGTTTGTGTAGTTTATGTACTCTTTCACAAAAGGTGATATTGACGATAAACTAATTTTTTTAGCTTCTTCTCCAGTCATTGCAATCAAATCTTTTAAACACGATTCGTCGTTAAAGTTCAAATCTCTTATAATTTCCGTTGCCTTTTGGTCAGCTGTTATATTCTCGCTATCCAAATTATCACGAATATCTTCATCAGAAGTTGTGCTAATCAAATCCATATATAATGAAGTTGGCAAAGGCGTTTGAGTTTTATTGATGGTTATAAAAAGTCTTGCTTGATGCTTTGGTTCTAAATCGGCAACCGCAACAACAATCAACTCAAATTTTGGACTAAACTCATACCCTCCTTTAGCCCTATGTTGACCATCTATTATTAGACCTTTATACCCATCTTCATTATCGCTAATAATTAACTCTTTTGTGTCTTCTTTATATTCTATGCTATCCAAAGCGATTAAAACATTGCTAGGTAGTATTGATGGATAAGAATCTGGTGATTTTCCGCTCAAATATGCGACTATCTCTTTTATCTTTTTCCCTCTGACTATTCTTTGATAACCGTCGTCTCTATTTTCTAATCTTCTTGAAATAACGAAGTGATTATGTATCTCTTCGGAAGTCAATTTAAAAACATACAATTTTAGGCTATTTTGCACAACAATTAAGGGGTCTTTTATAATAAGATCATTTTGCATTTTTTAACTCCTACCGTTTTTTATTATAACTTCTTTTATCTTCCCACGCCCGCTACTCTTGCTATTGATAAACCTATTTACCTCAACAAACTTTATATCATAGCCCATGTAAAGCTCTTTAATAAACTCTGTATCAGAATTGGAGTGCATAGCCGATACACCTTTATCGTTCAGCTCTTCAAAAACCCCAAAAAGCCTCTTTTGCTCCTCATCCAAAAACACATTTTCATGATACGCCGTAAAGCTCGAAGTTGGATTTAGCGGATAGTATGGAGGATCAAAATATACAAAATCGCTCTCTTTTGCATAGTCTAATACTTTAGCAAAATCAACATTTTGAATCTCCGCATTTTGTAAAGCCACGCTAGCCGCCACAATCAACTCTTCTTCGTAGATAATCGGATTTTTATATCTACCAATCGGCACATTATGGTAGCCTTTGCTATTTACCCGCCAAAGCCCGTTAAAGCAAGTTTTGTTCAGATAGATAAACCTCGCCGCTCTTATCTCGTTTGGCAGGCTCTTAAATCCTTCCTCTCTATCCATAGCTCTCGTGGTGTAGTAAAACTCTTCAGAGTGTTGCACCTGAAACTCGCGAAGTTGTTTGAGTAGTTTTTTGGGTTGTTTTTTGACTGTTTTATATGTATTGATTAGTTCGGCGTTTGCGTCAAAGAGATACGCTTTTTTACCCCTCAGCACTCCAAGCCTCGTAAGTTCAAAAAACAGCGCGCCGCCGCCGATAAACGGCTCAAAGTAGTTGTTAAATTCTTTTGGCATTAGCCTTAAAAGTTCAGGCAACAAAGCCCGTTTACCGCCCGCCCATTTGATGAACGGTCGCACTTTTACAAGCGATAAAGCCTCTACTCCAATTGTCATACCCGCCGCGCTCCCTGCAAAACTTTTACGCAAATTGTACCCGCCAAACGCAAAAAAAAAGCCCACAATTCCGACGTCCACACGCCCATAAGCTTTTGACTCTCACACTACGGCGCTAATCAAACAAATCAGAATGGGCGCCTGTTCTCTCAAAAAATATTTTGTCAACCTCTATTTTATATATAAGCAACCAATCAGGTTCAATATGACATTCCATGCGTCCGACAAATTTTCCATGCAGTCGATGATTTCTGTATTTTTTAGGCAAAGGCTCTTTTGCAACCAGTTTGCCAATTATCTCTTTTAGTTTTTTTATATCTTTGTTTCGCTTCTTTGCAAGAGCCAAATCTTTTTCAAATTGATTTGTAAAATTCGGCTTTAGCAATTTTATATACCAAGCTTTTCAAACATATCCTCGGCATTTTCGCATTTTGTAACGCATAAATTGTTATCCGTTGCCTCAAATGTATCTATAGTTGTTTGATTTGGGGTTTTTATATCAAACGGCAAACTTTTATTTGCGACTACCTCGGAGAGCATAAGCCTTATGGCGTCTGATAACGATAGACCCATCTCTGAAAGCGCCTTTACGGCTTGCGCTTTTATGTCGGTATCGACCCTAGCCCTAACTATCGAAGATTGAGTACCCATTATGCAGCCCCTTGTTTTTGTTTTCAAATTGTACCCGCCAAACGCAAAAACAAAGCCTACAATTCCGCCGTCCACACGCCCATAAGCTTTTGGCTCTCCCCTGCCGCCCCTATATCTTTCCAGCTGTATCGCGCCTTTTGCTCTTGTGATTTTTTAAATCCAAATCTCCGCCATAGATTATCCGGCGACACATAATCATTTGGGCGTAAAGGGTGATTTTCTTCTCTCTCCACGGCGCACAAAGACGCTTGCTTAAATCCCATATTCTTAATGATAGAGACGGCGTTTGTGAGAAGCTTTGAGCCTATACCTTTGCCTCTGTAGCCTTTGCGTATCATCACCTCGCCTATGTAGTACGTCTTGGCTATCTCTTGCGGCTCAAAAACGCTCCGAAACTCCTCGTCCGCGTCTTTCATACATATACCAGTACAAGCCGCGACAAAACCGCTTGCGTCCTCGCAAAAAATCAAAAAACTATTAGGCGAAGCGGCGTAACGGGCTAAGTATTTGCGCTCATACTCTATATTTCCGTCATAAAGATATGGATATTCTGCAAATATCTCTATCCTAAAACGCCCTAGCCTTTCGGTATAACGCTCTATATCCGCACCCTGTGCGATTTGTAAATTTGACGTTGGCAATTTGGTGCCCTCTTTGATTTAATATAAAACATTCTAGCATACCAAATTGTAAAAATTGTAAATTAAGTCGATATACAACACACATAGTTGTTTGGATTTTAAAAAGGGTAAATAGTGTCGCAAAAACAATCAGAAATTTTATTTTTAGTCGAAGAAGCTGAAGGTGGTGAGTTTGTCGCAAAAGCTGTTGGGGTATCTATTTATACGCAAGCCCCAACCCTAGAGGAGCTTAAGAAGAATATTTTTGAAGCTTTGGAGTGCCACTTTGAAGAAAACACCCTTATACCGCCGATTGTCAGACTTCATATTGTCAAAGACGCCGCGTGACATATATTTACACGCAAACACATCTCTAAAAGCCCAAAACAGCCGTTAATGAGCCTCAATATGTTAAAATATCAGATTTAGAAGAGACAAAGGATACAAATAATGAAAGTACTATTAATACAAGATGTAAAAGCTCTAGGCAAAGCCGGAGAAATAAAAGAAGTAAAAGACGGTTATGGCAATAACTTTCTAATTGGCAAAGGGCTTGCGAAGCTGGCGACTCCGGCGGTCATGAAACAGTGGGAAGCTGGTGAGAGAGCCAAAAAAGAAGCGGCGGCGGCTGAGATAGCAAAGCTAAACGACGCAAAAGCAAAACTAGAAGAGATAAAGCTGGTTATTAAGACAAAAACAGGCGCAAACGGCGCGCTTTTTGGTTCTATCACAAAAGAGGAGATTGCAGACGAGCTAAAAAAACAGCACGGCGTTGAAATAGACAAAAAAAGCATAGAACACCACGGAGCAATCAAAGCAACGGGCGGATATGACCTTGATCTTAAAATGGGACACGGTATCCACGCAAAACTTCATCTTTTGATTGAGGCGATATAAACAGTGTTTGAAGCAACCACAATACTAGCCTACTTAAAAGGCGGTAAAGCCGTCATAGGCGGCGACGGGCAGGTGACGTTTGGCAATTCGGTACTCAAATCAAACGCCGTAAAGATAAGAAAACTATATGAAGGCAAGATACTAGCGGGGTTTGCCGGAAGCACGGCGGACGCTTTTACGCTTTTTGATATGTTTGAGAATATCCTTAGCCAAAAAAAGGGCGATTTACTAAAATCCGTCATAGAGTTTGCCAAAGAGTGGCGTAAAGATAAAGCCCTTAGACGGCTTGAGGCGATGATGATAGTCCTTGATACCAAAAAGATATTTATCCTCACGGGAACGGGCGATGTGGTGGAACCTGAAGATGGAATGATGGCGTCTATCGGAAGCGGGGGAAACTTTGCTATATCGGCGGCTAGAGCCATCGCAAGACACACCGATATGGACGCCGCCGAACTCGTCAAAGAGTCTCTTAAAATTGCAGGAGAACTCTGCATTTACACAAACCAAAACATCTCCATTTTGACACTGGAAAACTAGCATGAATCTAACCCCAAAAGAGATAGTAGCCGTATTAGACGAGTACGTCATAGGGCAACAAAACGCAAAAAAAGTAATAGCCATAGCGCTAAGAAACCGTATGAGACGGCTTAAGCTCTCCCCCGAGATGCAAGAAGACGTAGTTCCAAAAAATATACTGCTTATAGGTCCAACCGGCGTTGGTAAGACGGAAATCGCAAGAAGACTCGCCAAAACGTTTAACTTGCCGTTTGTCAAAGTAGAGGCTAGCAAATATACAGAGGTCGGTTTTGTCGGTAGGGACGTTGAGTCTATGGTGCGCGACCTCGCCCTCGCCTCTTACAACCTTGTAAAAAAAGAGCACAAAGAGAGGCTAGCTCCGCAAATAAAAGAGAGAGCCTTGCACAAAACAGCTCTAAAGCTAATGCCGGAACCGCCAATGGGCGCCTCTGAAGAGAAAAAAGAGGAGCACAAAAAAGCTCTCGAAAAGATGAAAGCAAAAGTAGTCTCAGGCGAAGCGGACGCTCTAAAAATAGAGGTGGAACACTCACGCTCAGCGAGTGACGGCTACGACTCAAGCCTACCGCCGGAGGTCGCCAAAATCCAAGAGTCTTTCTCAAAAATATTGGGCGGACTAGAGAAAAAAGATGTAAAAAAAGAGGTAAGCGTCAAAGAGGCTATATCTATTTTTGAACACGAAGCCGCTGAGGAGCTTGTAGATAACGAAGCGATAAAGACGGAGGCTGTAAGACGCACCGAAGAAGAGGGAATAGTATTTATAGACGAGATAGACAAAATAGCCGTTAGCTCTTCTCAATCATCAAGACAAGACCCAAGCAAAGAGGGGGTGCAAAGAGACCTTTTGCCGATTATCGAGGGTTCTACGGTAAATACAAAGCTTGGACAGATAGACACAGACCACATACTTTTTATAGCGGCGGGAGCGTTTCATCTTACAAAGCCAAGCGACCTTATACCAGAGCTTCAAGGAAGATTTCCGCTTAGAGTTGAGATGGAGTCTTTGGATGAAGATGCGCTGTATGACATACTCACAAAGCCGAAAAACTCTATACTAAGACAGTATGAGGCGCTTTTGGGAGCTGAAGATGTTGAGGTTGTATTTGAAGAAGAGGCTGTGCGGGCGATGGCTCGTCTAGCGCAAAAGGCAAACGAGAAGACTGAGGATATAGGCGCAAGACGGCTTCACACCGTTATTGAAAGGGTGATGGAGGATATTAGCTTTGAAGCCGATACGATGGCGGGACAGAAACTATCCATCACAAGCGAGCTGGTTTTGCAAAAGCTAGAAAACATCGTAGAAAACATAGATCACGCAAGGTATATTCTTTGAGCACAAACACAAAATGCGGCTTTGTAGCCGTAATCGGAAAACCAAACGCAGGTAAAAGCACGCTTCTAAACTGGCTCGTTGGCGAAAAAATAATGCTTGTAAGCCACAAGGCAAACGCGACTAGAAAAAGGCTAAAAGGCATCTTAATGCACAAAGACGCCCAAATAGTGTTAATAGACACGCCGGGGATTCAAACGGGTAATAAACTGCTAAACGAATATATGCTGGGAGAGGCGATAAAAGCGGTTAGCGATGCCGACCTTATACTTTTTATCGCCGACGTTCGGTTTGCGCTAAAAGATTATGAGGAGTTTTTGGCGATTTGCGGCGGCAAACCGCATATACTGCTTGTCAATAAAATAGATATGCAGACTCACGAAAAGCTGCTTCAGACGATAGAAGCGCTAAACGCCCACAAAGACAGCTTTTTGGAGCTTATCCCGATAAGCGCAACAAAAGAAAACGGCAAAGATGAGATACTAGATGCGGCGGTAAAATACTTGCCAGACTCACCGTATCTGTACGACCCTGAACTTTTGACCGACCAACATATTAGAGAGATTTACAAAGAGATAATAAGAGAAGAGCTCTTCAACGGGCTAAGCGACGAGATACCATACGAGAGCGACGTGGTTATAAACAAGATAATTGAAAGCGAAACAATAGACAAAGTTTACGCTGTCATAATAGCCAACAAAGACTCGCAAAAAGCTATGATTATCGGCAAAAGCGGACAAACAATCAAAAGAATAGGCACAAAAGCAAGGGTCGCCCTTGAGAAATTTTCGCAAAAAAAGATACATTTAGAGCTACTAGTCAAAACAAATAAAAATTGGACGACGGATAAAAAAGGGCTTGCGGAATATGGGTACGATTTCGAATCTTAAACACCGATGTTACGCACCAAAACGAACTCGTCCGTTTTGGCGGCAAGGACATAAATGTCCCTGCACCCCCTAAAGCTACGAAAACTTCGTTTTCGAGAGTTATGTGCGGTTTTATGCGGCTAGCGAGCATGAGACGGGTGCTGGAGGCTTACATTCTTGCCATAAGCTTATTTATACATAACATTTAGTTATATATGCTTTTTGCTCTTTTTTATTAAAGCGTCGAAGTCGGATATTATCTACACTCTTGCAACTCGCTCCAAAACAACCTCAAACAATTTGGCGGTAATAAACTTTTTAAACTCCTCGTCATCAGTATATTTTTGAAATAGTGAAAAATTATCATCAATATAATTCTGAAACTTATCGTTAAGCACTTTGTCGAAAGTTATTTTCATATTTTGCTTGTCTGTATTCTTTGTTGTTTTCATAAACTCTTCATCGCTCAAAACATCATCGCTTATATTTTTCAAAGTTCTTTTGACCTTATCATCCTCACCCCAGTCAATATCGCCAAACTTGTCATTAAATGATTGAACTATGCTTGACAGTAAGTCTAGCTCCGGCTCGCTACCGTTTCCGCTCTCGCCACTTGATGGCTTTAGTATTCCGGCTCCACTCAGTGTTATGCTATCTTGTTTGTCAAGTTGGAGTCTGTAACTATCAAAATCTATGTTGTTTAATATACCTTTTGCTAAATCTTCGTTTTGATGTAGTTCTAGCTTTGGTAGTAGTTTTGATAGAAATATGGAGAGCTTTTCTAACTCCACGCTTTCGTAAGGCAGTATTTGTGAAAGAAATGAATATGTCCTAAGATAACTAACCGATTTTTTGACAAAACTGCCCTGTTCATCTACGCTTCGCTTGCCAAACTCATCTTTAACTCTATCGAGTATCCTATGGATGATATTTTCTTTTGATCCTTTCATTATCTCGGCGACAAACTCATCTATATCGCTTTTTGCATATATTTGGAACTCGTTAAGGCTGTCTTTTAGGTCAAACAGCTTGTTTGGGTCTGTGCCTTCTTCTAGCGCCGTTGTTTCGTAGTAATCTTTGAATGCTAGGTAAATATCGGTATGCGCATTATAAAAGTCCAAAACAAATGTGTCTTCTTTGTTTGGGCAGATTCTATTTAGCCTTGACAATGTTTGCACCGCCGTTACGCCGCCTAGCTTTTTGTCAACATACATCGTATGAAGTAGCGGCTCGTCAAATCCAGTCTGATATTTATTTGCCACTATCAAAAACTTATATTCGCCGGTATGGAATTTTTCTTTTGTCTTTGAGTCCGCAAAGCCGTTTAGCCCCGCTTCGGTATATTCGCTTCCGTCAAGCTTGACGGAGCCGGAGAATGCAACTACTGCTTTGTATTTTGAACCCATATTTGCTAGTTTTTGTTTGAACGCAAAAAAGTATTTGACCGCATGCTCTCTTGAGCCGGTCACCACCATGGCTTTGGCGGTTCCTTTGATTTTTGATATTGTGTGCTCGTAAAAATGCTCCGCCATTATCTCTGTTTTGCGCTCTATCGCCACTTCATTTTTTTCTACAAATTGCCTTAGTTTGCTTGAAGCTCTTTTTTTGTCGTATTTTGGGTCGTTTTCTATCGCTTTGATTAAGTGGTAGTAGCTGTTGCATGCCGTATAGTTTTTGAGCACATCGAGGATAAAACCCTCTTCAATAGCCTGTTTCATTGAATATAGATGAAACGACTGATATTTACCGTCACTTCTTTTTTCTCCGAAAAGCTCTAGCGTCTTTTGTTTTGGTGTGGCAGTGAAAGCGAAGTAGGAGGCGTTTGCTTGAAACTTCTTGCTTTTGATTAGCTCCACTATGGCATCTTCATCGGTTAGCTCCTCTTCATCGTCATTGCTTGCGATTGTCTTTCCTAGCCCTTGAGCGGTTTTTCCGCTTTGGCTTGAGTGTGCCTCGTCGATGATAACGGCAAATTTTTTGTTGCTTAGTTTTGTGATGTCGTCCGCAATATACGGAAACTTCTGGATAGTGGAAATAACTATCTTTTTGCCCTCTTCAAGCGACTCTTTGAGGTGTTTGCTCCCATGAGTGATGGGCTCTACGACGCCTTTTACATGGTGGAATTGTTTGATATTGTCTTGTATCTGCTTATCCAGTACGGTTCTATCCGTCACCACAATCACCGTATCAAAAAGCGCTTTTGTGCCGCTGGTATCAAATAATCCGACTAGTTGATGAGCCAGCCAGCTTATAGAGTTGCTTTTGCCGCTTCCGGCGCTATGCTGTATCAAATATCGCTTACCGACTCCGTTACTTTTCACGCTATCCAAAAGCCCCCTGACAACATCAAGTTGATGAAACCTCGGGAAAATCAGCTTGTCATCGTCTTTGATATATTGCACAAAATTTTTGATTATGTTAGTCAAGCTATCTTTTTGAAGTATATTTTCCCATAGATATGCAGTTTTTACACCGTTGCTAGATGGATTTCCCGCTCCGTTTTGTAGCTCCAAATCTGCTTTTCCGCTGTTGAGCCCACGGTTAAAAGGCAAGAAATGCGTCTTAGCTCCGTTTAGCTTTGTCGCCATGTATATCAGCTGTGAATCAAGCGCAAAATGAACCAAACATCTACCAAAACGGAAAAGCTCTTCTTTTGGGTCTCTATCATTGTTGTACTGCCTGATAGCGTCGCTTACACTTTGTCCCGTTAGTTCATTTTTTAGCTCTATCGTCGCTACCGGTATGCCGTTGATAAAAACGCCCATATCTAGCGATTTTTCGTTTTGGGTACTGTAGTGAAGTTGTCTTGTTATGGAAAATATATTTTTACTGTAGTTGATACCGTCTTGTTCGTTATAGGCAGAATTTGGCTTGTCATACATCAAAGTCAAATCTACGCCGTTATCCGTAATACCGCTTCTTAGAACTGTTATGAGCTTGTTTAATTGTATCTGCTTGAATAGTCGTTTTGCTATTTTGGCTTTGTAGTCTGCCCCATAAATCTTTTCTAACTTATCAAGGCTCTCCCTTTGTGTATCTTGCAAAAACTCAAATAGTAGTTCAACATCAAGGCAAAGCTCTCTATCATAACTCCTAAAATCCCTTTTTCGATAGCCGCTAGCTTCGCCCGTCAAGTGCTCTTCGATAAACTCTTCAAGGTTTTTTTCTTTAAGTTCCGTCATCTGCATTCCTGCTTAGTTTTTATCATTTTTTAATATTGCATATTGTAGTATTCGCCCGCTCAGACATTATGTGTCAAGAGGTGGCTTTCGTCTAGCCTTATAGGCGACCAACTTCAAAACCATTCACAATCGCCCAATCTTCCATCGGTTTTATTTTTATAACTCTCAAATTTTTTTTCAAAAGCATCCCTCTTTTTTTGATTGTCGATATAAAAACTTGTCACCAAATAAGAGCTACTTGCGCCCAACTTTTGCAAAATTACTACAAAATCATGATTGTAACCCCATAGGTACAAACGAATTTTTCTATCGTCTTCAAAATAGTAAAACCACTAGTAAAAAATATCAGCCTCGCCGTCATTGTGCGCATCGTGATTTAGATTTGATTTATTGAGTACCACTTGAGTGTTAAACTTCAAATGTATGCTCGAAAAAAAGAACTCCAAAAGCTCATCGTAAAAATCAAATTGTTTATTGCTAAGTTCCGTCCATTTGAGCTCAATATTGTAGTTGTGTTTGTGTTTTAGCGATTTTATTTGTCTATTGACATGCTCTACCTGCTCGCTCGGACACAAGATGCCGCCAAGAACCATTAAGTTTGATGCGTCGCTATACAGATGATTGCTTTCGTCGCAAAAGATTTTGTATTTCATGAGTTGACCTTTATTTTCCCCGTTACGACTTCATTTATGAGGCTACTTTTTGAAAATAATTTATTTGATTTTGCTCCGTATCAAAAAGCATATTCTGTATATTATTTTCGCTCAGTAGTATAATTCCTACGGCAGCAGTCGGGTCTTCGTGTATATTTAAAAAATCAAAAATGTTATTAGCGCTAGGTCTTGCAGATTGCATTTTTGCCCTACTCATAATAGCTTCAAACAGGTGGTTTTTGTTTCCTACACTTCCGACTTTTGAATAATGGCAAGCATTGCTTTTGACGCTTCTGAGCTCAAAATCAAAAAGCTCCCCGCTTGCAACAACTAGACGGTTTTTAAATTCGCTACTAACTATCTGCATAGCTTTCTCTTTTACAACTTCGATAGGGTCAACTTTTTCTTTTAGATGAAACTTATACCCTATAAAATCCTCATAAAGTATCCCTAGGACTTTCTCAAATTTTTCAGCGCTCCTAAATCTCCTATTCTCGCTAAAACGGAGATTATTGCCATACCAATGAGATAAATCATGCTCTTTAGAGAGAAGCTCGATAAAAGATACGACATGTTTTTTGTCAATAGATGGAAATACAAAAAGTTTTGACAGGTGTTCATCTTGGATAAAATGCAACTCCTGCCTTTTTTCGCCCATTAGGCGTATCCCAACATTAAAAAACTCATCGCTGTTGATATTTGGAAAATAGCGAACTACTTGATATGTATATAAGCTTCTCATCTTTTAAATATCTCCTTATTGCCGACTCTTTGGGATATGATATAGGCTATCTCGTCTTTTATCTTGTGCGGCTCCCACTCTTTTGGAAGCTCGTCAATCATAGACGTAATCTCATCTTTTGAAATTTTATTGTGCAAAACGCTTACACCGTCAATATCGGCATCTAGCAGATAGTCGTCATCAAAACAAAATTTATCATAAAACTGAGGAACATCAAAAATAGCATTATCGCCTTCGATTGTGTAAAAAGCCATCAACATCTCAAAAGCTCCCCCAAAGTCAATCAAATACTTCCTACGGTCATCCCTGCAAAACAGAATATTTGGGTTTGATCTATTTCTATCGGAGTTCATTACATAGCCGTCATAGTTGATAGTCTCTTTTGTTAGCGTCTTGCCGAGCTCCGCACCTATGTATTTTTCACTATTGTCTATCCATTTTACGCCAAGATTTAGACCTTTTGAGGCTATGATATTCGCGAGCGCCACCTGCTCTCTGTCATTTTCTGATTTTTCAAATTTATCTTTTGCGTCCTCTATAAAATCATCATCAATAACCAAATAAGCGATTTCGGGAATATGCCTAAAGTCAAACTTTTGCAAAAGCTTGCACGAGAGCGTTTCGATAAAAATTCCGTAGTCGTTTTTGTCGGCAAGCGTTCCATCACGCCTAGTTTTTAGCACATAAGTAGAGTTATCCTCTGTTTTTACCCTCAAAGGATGGCTATTGCCGTATCCAATCACCTCTTTTATTTCGGCTATATGCAGTGTTTTCATATTTTTATCTTCCCCGTTACGACTTCGTTTATGAGGCTGGTTTTGTACTCTTCGATGAGGGTGATTTCGGCTTTGGCTGTTTCTATGAGCGTATCTATTGTTGATAGTTCTTTTTCTAAGTAGTCTACTATTTGTTTTTGTTCTTCGAGGGGTGGTAGAGCGACCGTGTAATTTTTAATGTCAGAACCCGTAATCAACGGTTGAGCTGTCGATGTTGAAAGCTTATTTAAATTTAAAGAACTTAATAGATAGTACATAAAAGCATAGTTTTCGCTTGTCTCGACTATTAAAGCATTGTCGCTAACCCATATTTTTTCGTTTACAAAGTGGACATTGCCGCACTTTGCACCAACCCTCCCAATAATCAGTACTTCATCAACCGTATTAAAAGCATCATAAAATCCAATACATCCGTTGCCGCCATAAACCTTAAAAGAGCCATCATCTTTTAAGTCATTTGCTGTAATACCGATACCACTTTTAATTTGCATTGAATACTTTAATTTTTTAGCTTCCCAATGGCTCGGAATATTCCCAAGCCACTCAACACCACTCGGTTTGAGTTGTGCGGTTTTGTTTAGTCCTTTTGTTACGGCTTCGTTGATGACGGCTGATTTTTGCTCTTCAAAAAGTGCGATAAGAGCTTGTTTGTCGGCGATAAACTCATCTATCTGCGTTGATTTTTTATCCAAAAAATCAGCTATTTGTTTTTGTTCTTCGAGGGGCGGCAATGGTATTTTCAAATTACCAACAAAATCCCAACTGGCTCTTGGCATTTTTGAACCATAGGTTGAGCCATTTACTATGTCAATAAAATCACTTGAAAGCATTAAATATTTAACAAAGTGACTACTTGATATTTCTACTAGTGGCGATAAAACTAAAAATTCACTAACACAAATACCGTCTTGCTTTGGAATATAGACTTTAACTAGATATGGTCGTAATTTGCCAAACAGCACATCGCCAGCCCTAAAGACTATTCCATCTTCATTAAAAGCGTCTTCTTCTGTTGCAATAAATTTAGAAGTTTTACCTTCAATATTTTCTAATCCAATTTTAAAAGTATAATCTGACGACTTAATTGCCTTTTGTGCTACTGAATATTTAAACTTCCTCGTTTCCCAATGACTAGGAATATCCCCAATCCACTCTACACTTGAACTTTTATAGCTCTCATATTGCCCAAAAGCTCTCATCTGCCCACTATCCCTTCAAGGATATTTTCTGTTTTTTGCTCTAGTGCTTTGATGTCACGGTAGATTTCCTCTAGGCTTCTAGGGGCTTTGTACTCGTAAAAGTACTTGCTAAACGATATTTCATACCCTACCTTGATACTGCTCCAATCTATCCACGCATCAGGCGCAAACGGCTTCACCTCTGCATCAAAATATCTCTGTATGTCGCCTTTTAGCGGTACTTTTTCGTAGTCTTTTTCGATTAGTAGATTTTCCTCCGTTTTGGTGAGCTTCATCCCCAAAAACTTCAAAAAATCCTTCTTGTCTTTAAATCCCTTGCCTTTGCTCTTTGCCTCGTTTAGTTTTTCTAGTACCACATCTTTGGCTTTTAGGGTTTGGAACTTCTCTAGTGTTTCTAGCTCTTTTATGCTTTTTGGTTTTTCGATGATGACTTTGGAGTAGCCAAAATCCTCATTGTCAAATATCTTTATCTGCTGACTTGACTTGCCCGCCATGAACATATCCGTAAGCTCTTCTATTTGCTGTGGTGACATTTCTACCCGTTTTTTACCAAGGCTTTTTTGCATCGGGCGATAAAACCCGCTTGCGTTGATGAGTCTCACTTTGCCTTTGTCTTTTTTGTTGTTGGTGACTAGCCAAATGTATGTGGATATACCCGTGTTATAAAACATATCTTTTGGTAGTTCGATGATGGCTTCAAGCATATCGTTTTCGATGATATACCGTCTGATTTCACTCTCGCCGCTTCCGGCGTCGCCGCTAAAAAGAGATGAGCCGTTGTGGATAGAGGCTATATGGCTTCCTAGCGGGCTCTCTTTTGTGACCGACTTCATTTTGGAGAGCATATTTTGCATAAACATCATTTGCCCGTCACCGACATCCGTGATACCCAGATGAAAGCGGGGGTCTTTGCAGCTATCAAGCTTTTGTTGTTGTCCGCTCCCCTCTATACCTAGCTCTTTTTGGTCAACATCCCATTTGGTACCAAAGGGTGGATTGGTCAGCATAAAGTCAAAGTTGAGATGCCCTAGCTGGTCTTTTGAGAGTGTGGAGCCGTATTTGATATTGTCGGGATTTTCGCCACGGATGAGCATATCTGATTTGCAGATGGCATAAATCTCATCGGACGCTTCTTGTCCGTATGTGTGGATAACGGCGTTTGAGGCTATGCGACCTTCTTTGTCGGTGATAAACTGCTTTGACTCGCTAAGTATCCCGCCGCTTCCGCAAGCGTTGTCGTAGATGAGATAAGCGCCCTCTTTGATTTTGTCTTTGAGCGGCAAAAAAACCAAATGTGTCATGAGCGATATAATCTCACGAGGGGTAAAGTGCTTTCCGGCTTGAGCATTTTCATCTTCATTAAAACGCCTCAAAAGCTCTTCAAATACATACCCCATACCGAGATTTGAAAGCCCAAAATGGATTATATTGCCATCTTTGTCTTTTATATCATTTGGTGATAGATTGATACGGTTCGAGCAGAATTTTTGGATGGTAGCGTACAAAATACCGGCTCTATCAAGCTTTGAGAGCTGATTTCTAAACTCAAATTTTTCTAGTATGTCTTGAATATTTTGGCTAAAACCGTTTAGATAGTTTTCAAAATTTCCTTTGATGTTGTTCGGGTCGTCAAGTAGCGAGGCAAGCGTAAAGGCTGAATGATTGCTAAACCCAAGCGCCGAACCGTTTTTGCCGCCCAAAAGGGTATCGGTACTATCTAGCTTGTCTTTGTACTCATTGTAAAGCTTGAGCGTTTTTTCTTTTGTCGGCTCCAAAACCGCATCAAGCCTGCGTATGACGGTCATTGGCAGGATAATATCTTTGTATTTTGCTTTTTCGTAGTAGTTGACGAGCACATCATCAGCTACGGAATATATGAAGTTTACTATCGGTTGTAAGTTTTTTGTGTCCATTCTGCGGTAAAAATTCCTCTGCTGTCTCTGTGCTTTGATTTTAGCCAATATCGCTTTTAGGTCTAGGCACCTTAAAAATGTGTGGATATATGGAGGATATTAGCTTTATATGCTGTGAGAGGCGATAAAAGCGGTTAGCGATGCGGATCTTATACTTTTTATCGCCGACGTTCGGTTTGCGCTAAAAGATTATGAGGAGTTTTTGGCGATTTGCGGCGGCAAACCGAATATGTTGCTTGTCAATAAAATAGATATGCAGACTCACCGTATCTATACGACCCTGAACTTTTGACCGACCAACATATTAGAGAGATTTACAAAGAGATAATCAGAGAAGAGCTTTTTAACGGGCTAAGCGATGAGATACCATACGAGAGCGACGTGGTTATAAACAAGATAGACGAGAGCGAGACGATAGATAAAGTTTACGCTCAAAAGAATAGGCACAAAAGCAAGGGTTGCCCTTGAGAGATTTTCGCAAAAAAAGATACATTTAGAGCTACTAGTCAAAACAAATAAAAATTGGACGACGGATAAAAAAGGGCTTGCGGAATATGGGTACGATTTCGAATCTTAAACACCGATGTTACGCACCAAAACGAACTCGTCCGTTTTGGCGGCAAGGACATAAATGTCCCTGCACCCCCTAAAGCTACGAAAACTTCGTTTTCGAGAGTAAAGTGCGTAATGTCATTTAATCACTTCAAAAAATAAAGCCGCTTAGGCGGCGGACATACGAAAAGATACTTGATGCGAATGGTTGCGCTATAATCATCAAAAGTTAAAATAAGGCTACGCAATGCAACTGGTTTTAAATATCCCCGATGAGGTCGTTTATGGTTCAAATGAAAACGCCGAGTCGCTTATTAGTTTGGCAAAGAGAAAAATAGCGCTAGAGCTGTTCAAATACGGCAAAATATCTACATCGCAAGCCGCATCTCTTTGTGGTATTGATGTGTGTGAGTTCATGAAGCTAGCCGGGAAAGAAAACATAGAGTGTCTTGATGTAAGATTTATTGATGAAGAAATAGATTATGCTTCCAAGGTGGCTAAAAATTGATTGTTGGCGATAGCTCAGCACTAATAGCTCTTAGTATCGCTGATTGTCTCGAATACCTAGTTCAAAGATTTGGCAAGGTATATGTGCCAAAGGCTGTATTTGATGAAATATCATTTGAAGATAAAAATCAATCAGGCAAGCTAAAAGAGTTTTTAGCCGATAGAATAATTGAAGTCTCAAGCAAGAAATTTAAAACGCTTTGGATTGGCGACGGGGAGTCTGAAGCTATCGACTTATACCTAGAACTACATGCAGACCTACTTCTTATAGATGACCAAAAAGCAAAAAACTTTGCACGAATCAATGACATACATACGATTGGCTCTCTTGGTATTTTGATAATGGCAAAACAAGACGGCTTCATAGCCGAACTAAAACCGGTGCTTGCCAAGATACTTGCCTTTGGAATCTACATATCCGACTCTGTCGTAGATGAAGTTCTTAAAAGGTGCGAAGAAGCGTAATACCTATTTGCCATCACCCCAGTCACGCCCAAAAAAACACACTCTCCTCAACCATTAAGCTATTTTTAAACGGGTGGAGCGGTATACTTTGCAGAATTTAACAAAAAAATATAATACCCAAGGTGCCTTTTTGGCAATTCTAGTATTTATATTATTTTTTAAGATGCTTAGCGGGAAAGTTGTTTGGAATTTTTGGGGCATTATAACTTGATAGCCTCAACAGGGTCACACACCGGCATTGGATAATGCTTTGCCTCATACGCCTCAACCAAAGTGACAAGAATGTCAAGCTCATCCCCCGCAGGCGTTCCAAACTCTGCATTCATAAGCTCATCAATGCGAGCAAGCGCAGCGTCGTAATCATTTTCGGTTCTAATAGGAAAAATATTCATCTTCATATCTCCTCTGCATTTATTTTGTCATATTCGGCATGAGTGCCGACAAAACGAACATACGCCGCGCTATAAGAATAGTTAATCTTAACCACAAGCCTATATTTGTTTCCCGCAATGTTAAATACTACACGATTGTCCGATAAAAAACTAGCGCTCTTATACCTCGCCTTAATGTCTTGCGGCGTTTGCCACGACGCCTTTGATACTTCTGCATACCACTCCGCCAATGGGTTTATGGCGTCCGAATGCATATTCCAAAACTCTTGCAATGTCCGCTTGCTAATAACTCTCATGGAGGTATTATAGCGCAATATTCCCGTTTTGGGAAAAATATCATACCTTTTTCAGTAATTCTAACTGATATTTTTATGCCCCACAAACAAGAGGCTCCACGGTTGCCGTATAGTAAAAATTAGATATTTTTATTCACGCAATTTTTATAATATCTACATTGCTACACTTATCCAAAGGATTCAATGAATACCATAATGTTTGCGCAGATTGCTTCGTACCTCGCAATGACGGCATTTTCTTAACTTAATGGCAGTGACCCCCACACTCAAATATATTGCCACCAAAGACCTAAACGCCCAAAAAGACAAAAAGTACCTAGCGCATATATTTAAGGTGAATTATTTAAAGTTTTTGAGGTAGAATAACTCTAAGATTGGTTGCATAATCCTATTGAGTAGCTCTGTATTCGTTTGACTGACGGGTGCGGAGCTTTTTTTTTGCTTTTTTTAAAGCGTCGGGGACAAATAAGGGCGAGTATCTCTCTATGGGATGTCAAATGCAACTAATCTATCGAAAATTTGAACTAATTTTACAATAACGGCTTACCGACTTAATTCACATTTGTAGCGAGCTTGTCAAGCCATGCTTTATTTTTTAAATTTAGTGCTAACGGTTCCTTTATGGATGGCTTTCGTATGATTATTTGGCGTCATTTTTGCAGTTTTCGTCGCTTTATCGTTAAAGAAAAATTGAGATTATCTCTAACTCGCTCTTTTAGGTAAAGGTTTACGCTGTTATAATAGCCAACAGAGACTCTCAAAAAGCCATGATTATCGGAAAAAAAGATACATTTAGAGCTACAAATAAAAATTGGGCGACGGATAAAAAGGGGCTTGTGGAATATGAGTACGATTTCGAATCTTAAAAACTCGAAAAAATTAAAGCCGCCCAGGCGACGGACAAAAACGCACTTCTTCTCCTTTTTCCTCTACTCCCCAACCCAAGATATATTTTATGAATACGACCGTAAAAAAATAAGAGTCGTAGAAAAACCAAATCCAAAATTAAAATTAATCTCATTTATAACCCTTGAAGACGTAACAAGCGAAACCGTAGAGATAAGCGGGGTTTTGGAGGGCGAGGAGCTTTATCATGCGATAGAGCTAAAACTTTTTAGCGAGCTCTCCCTTGATAGCTCCCATGAATACAAAATATGTTTTGACGAGATAAAAAGTCAAGAAACAAGCCGTACCCACAAAAGCTACAACGCTTATGCGGCGGCGCATCAAACGATAATTGCTAGACTTTCGGCGATAAAAGAGAGCTACATAGATTTCGTATTTACACCTCAAACGGTCATCAAAATACTCTTTACAAAAAACCTTCTAAAAACCTCCTCAACTTTTGCCTTTATCTACCTCTACCAAGAGAGCGCATATCTATGCGTCTACCAAAACGGCGACCTTGCGTACTCAAAGCCGATAAGAAGCTCCTTTGTGGCGATGACAAAAAGATTTTCTGAAATTTTTGGCGAAAGAGTAGATGTAGAGGAGATGATAAAGCTCCTTGTGGACGCCGATGAAAGAAGCAAAAAACCTCAATATGCGGCGGCGATAAAAGCACTTTTGGCTGAGTTTTTTGCATCCGTATCAGACGTATTGGTTCACGCACAAAGAGTCAATCAAATAAGCGAATACGAGGCTATTTTTGTCGGTACGGAGCGCGGCTCTATAGCTGGGATTTCCGAGATCGCAAAAGAGTTTTTTGAGACTCCTTTTAAGGATTTTGAGTTTAATTTGGGGTTTTATACCGACGACTTTGTGGATATATCAACAAGGCTTATGATTTTTGCCTTTCTAAACGACTCCGAAAATTACGAACAGCTTAATTTCTCAATTTTCAAGCGCCCACCACCGCTTTTTAAAAGAGCCGCCGGAAGATTTTTGGCGATTTTTGCGCTCTCATTTTTTGCCTCTTGCTCTTATCCTCTCTATAACTATACATTGGCAAACTCACACTATTCGCATCAAATAACAACCCTTAGCGCAGAGCTTAGCGAGCTTGAACCGACAAAATCAAAAATTGAAAATAGATTGACAATCGCGCAAGAGACGCAAAAAAGGCTCCTTGAGCAAATAGTGCGGACAGACTCAGAACACGCCGATACAATAAAGGCGCTACAGGGCTTATCAGATGCTAAAAGCGAAAAAGAGAGCGTAACTATGCGCCTAATCAAACTCTCATCCGCCGTCTCAAATTCAAACGTCCAAATAAAAACACTAGAGATTAAAGAGGAGCAAAACAGCTCAAACGAAGTCAAAGCAAAAATAGTATGCGCAGCCAAAGCGCCCCATGGTATTACAGAGTTTGCAAAAAAATATTGGCTTATCACAAACCTCAAAACAACCACGGACGCTATCTACAAAGACGGCGGCGGCGCTAATTTTATAGGTGAAATATCTGTTTTGGACGTAATAAAATGAGCTCAAAGCTAAGCGAATTTTATGACGGAATAGATAGGCTTTTTGAGGGTAAAAAAGCTAGCGAAAAGCTAATTATCTACTCTATGCCGCTTATTGTTTTTTCATTTTTATCTTATCAGTTTTTGTATCCGCTCTCAGCAGTCAAGGTTGCGGCAAAAAAATCTCATAGGGACGCTTTGGAAAAAGAGCTCAAAAATACAACCATACTTCTCGGCTCAAAAGACGAAACCATAAAAGCTATAGAGCAAAATGAGGTAAACAACAAAGCTTTAAGCGCAAAACTAAAAACAAAAATAGATGAAAACTCAATTATCAAACAAAAATTTTTGAGCGTAAGCTTTGCAAATATGACTGATAAAAACTCTCTTGAATTTGTAAACTACCTGACAACAATGGCGGCAAAAAACGGCGTAAAAATCTCAGGGCTTCGCGCAAAAATAGTCGTAAAAGAGAGAGGAGTTTTCAAAAAAGAGCTTATTGCAGACATAAATTGTAGCGGCTCTTTTGGTGGGACTCTCTCTTATATCAACGACATCGAAAGCTCAAAGATGTTCTCAAAAATAGACTCTTGCAATATAAAAAGCGGGGCGGAGCTAAACACTTCTATCTGCGTAAAAGTAAGCGGGATATAAATGAAATATTTGCTGCTTTTACTCATGTGCGCCCATCTGTTCGCCTCCGACGTTGATGAGCTAATCGCCAAGATTACGGCTTCAAAAAGCGTGGAAAAAAGTGCGTTGTCGTCTGCAAAAAACCCGTTTGAATCGCCTGCCGTCAAAAAAGAAACCAACAAAAAAGATGATAATGCTACCAAGCCGTTAGCGCCGCCGGAGCCGACATTTACGCTAAAAGCTATCTTTGAAAAAACGGCTCTTATAAACGACAAATGGTTAAAGCAAGGCGACAAACTAGATGGCTATGAGGTTTTTCAGATTAATGCGTTTAACGTCGTTTTGCGAAACCAAAACAAACAAAAAACACTCTATCTATTTAAAGGCAGAAAATGAGAGGCTATCTAAAACCGCTCCTTGTACTATTCTTGTTATCCTCTTTTGGTTTTGCAAAGTCTGATTGTGAGGGCAAAATATTTAGCTCGCTCTCGGTTGGCAAAGGGGCTACAATAGCGCAACTGTTGGAGAGCCTAAGCTCTAGGTGTTATTTTAGCGTTGTCGTAAAAGACGAAAAAGCGGAGCAGATAGTATCAAACAAGAAGCTAAACACTATAAACCTAAAAGAGTTTACGCTTCAAAATATACTTGATTTTATACTGATAGAAAACGGTCTGGATTATGAGTATAAAAATGAGATATTAAAGCTCTATTCTTATAGCACAAAAACGTTTAAGGTGGATTATATTACCGCTGTGCGTTCGGCGGAAACCAAATTTTTACTAGGAAACGGTGGGGGTTCATCTGCCACAGCCACTACAGCGACAGGTCAGCAGGGCATACCAAACTATACGTCATCCGTAGGGTCTACCTTTACAGCCAACGACAATGACGCTAAGTTTTGGGAATCTATTAGAAAAGACTTAGAGGGGATATTAGATCCTCATAAAATAGTTTTAGAGCATACCGTAAAAAGAGAGGTTGAAAAAGAGAGTGAAGCAGCTTATGCGACAGATAAGGACAAGGCGGCTATAAGCGACACAAAAATAGCCTCGACGCAAGCGATAAGAAGCAATATAATCATAAATCCACAAGCTGGGCTTATAACTATTACAGCCACAAAAACAAAACTAAAAGAAGCTGAAGAGTATATAAAAGTTGTAATGGATAGGCTTCACAGGCAAGTGCTTATAGATGTGCAAATATTAGAGGTAACAATCAACAATGGGCAGACAACTGGCATAGATTGGAATCAGATATATAATCTTCAAAATATAAGTTTGTCATATGGTTCAAGTTTGGACAAAACAAATAGTTCCGGCACAACAATTATTAACAAAGCGACAGAATCGGATCTAACCAGTATTGTCGCAGATAATTTTAACAGAGTTGGAAATATGGCTCTTAGTGGCGGTATACAAATAAAAGATATTATCAAATTCCTGAAAACTCAGGGTTCGGTAAGAGCAATATCAAATCCAAAACTTTTAACGCTAAATAATCAGCCCGCACTAATTACGTCTGGCGACGTTATTTTTTACCCTAAAGTATCCGGCGGAACAAATGCAACCGCAACATCCGGAGCTACAAATCCTAGCGTGGAAACGGTATCTCTGCCCGTGGGCGTAACCTTGGATATTACACCTGAAATAATTGATGAAAGTCATGTTATGCTAAAAATAAATCCTACATCCAGCAGTTGTAAAATAAAAGATTGCCCTCTTCAGTCGGCACTAGTGGGCGGCTTTTTATACAACATAGCTCCAAATATCGTTCAAAAACAAATCTCCTCCGTCATAAAAGCCGCGGATGGCGACAGGGTCATTTTGGGCGGATTAATCCAAGAGGTGTCAAACGCAAATACAACCAAACTCCCCCTCGCCGGAGATATACCCCTGCTTGGCTACCTCTTCAAGCAAGACATAGACGCAAAAGAACTAAAAGAGATGGTTATCATCATAACGCCGCATATTGTCAAAAAAGAAAAAACGTTATCTTTAAAAGAGTTGGGGTATACAAGTGATTTCGATAAGTAGTTATGCGATTCCCAGAGGGCTTTTTAGCAAGAGGTATCTATATGCACGAACTTGAAAAAAAGTGGATTTTATACAAAAGAGAGAAGTATAAAAAAGCGGCGATTTTGTTTGCCTCTTTTTTTGGCGTTGCGGCAAGCTCTTTTTATATCTCGTATCTCATCTTTGGGACAGACAAAAACAGCAATATTGTAAAAACTCCGCAAATCATAGAGCAAAATCTCTCGTCACAACGACAACAAGAAACGCAAACGATTTTGCAAAACGCCGCAAAAGAGATAGTTATTGTCTCATCAGAGGCGCAAAATGAAAAATTTAAGAGCTTTGAACCGCAAGCCACGCAAGAGGTTCAAATAAAAGGGGCGCAACAAACAGAAGTCTCCCCGCCTCCAAAAGCCGAACCCGCTCCAAAAATATACATAGAAACAAAAGAGACAAATCAAACTTTACTGTTTGAGGAGAGATTCAAAAAAAACGGTGATTTTGAAAGCGCTCTTGCCCTCTCAGAGGAGTATTACAAAAACGAGGAGTATCAAAAAGCCCTAAAATGGGCGATTAGCGCAAACTCCATAGACTCAAAAAACGAAAAATCATGGGTGCTTTTTGCAAAAGCCAGCGCTAAGCTAGGACGCAAACAAAACGCCGAAAACGCACTTGAAAACTTCGCGCGCGCAAGCGGTTCTGAAAATATAAAAACACTTTTGAGGCAGATAAAGGCGGGGGAGATATGAGAGGTGCGTTGTGTTAACCAAAAAAATAAAGCTTGGCGATTTGTTGCTACAAAAAGGGCTTGTCTCAGATGCGGAGTTTGAGTCGTGTCTTGACGAGTCTGTAGACTCCGGCATACGAGTGGGGCAGACGCTTATAGACAGAGGCTATCTAAGCGAAGAACAGGTCTTTAGGGCTATTTGCGAGCAACAGGGTTTTGAATATATAGATTTAGCGGGGGTTGATACTGATTTTAAGATAACGGCAAAAGTTGCGGGGCAAACTCTCAAAAAATATGGAGCGTTTCCGATAAGAGAAGATGAGCTAGATATCGTCTTTACCTTTAAAGACCCGCTAGATTTAACAGCGCAAGACGCAATCCAAAGACTCTTTCCAAAAAAAATCCTAAAAGTAGTCGGCTCAAATCCAACTCTACTTGAAAAATATATCAGACAATACGACATAAATGAAAGTATAAAAGAGCTAACCGCCGAAATCAAAAGAGAGATAGCCCAAAGCGCCTCGGGGGACGGCTCGGAGGCTTCCAGCATACTAAAACTTATCAACATCATCGCGGAGAGTGCGATATACGCTAGAGGAAGCGATATACACATAGAACCGACAGAGAAAAACTGCATCGTAAGGACAAGGATAGACGGTATCTTAAAGGAGAGTTTTATTTTTGATGCGGATATTTACCCGCCGCTTTGCTCCCGAATAAAACTGCTCGGAAGCATAGATATAGCGGAGAAAAGAAAGCCGCAAGACGGAAGATTTTCACTTGTAAGCGGCGAAAAAGAGTATGATTTTAGACTCTCCACCCTGCCGACCACGCACGGAGAGTCAATAGCTATGAGGATACTAGACAAAACAAAGACGCTTATCAACCTAGAAGACCTCGGAATGTACAAAAACAATTTTCGTAAATTCTCCTCATCGCTAAAAATCCCATATGGCATCATACTAGTCACGGGTCCAACCGGAAGCGGCAAGACAACTACGCTGTACGCCGCCCTAAACGCAATAAAAGGCGTGGAGAGAAAAATAATCACCATAGAAGACCCCGTAGAGTACAAAATCAATATGGTGCAGCAAGCGCAGGTAAACGAGAGAGCCGGACTTACATTTGCCTCCGCACTCCGCTCCATCCTAAGGCAAGACCCGGACGTAATCATGATAGGAGAGATAAGAGACCAAGAGACGCTTCGTATAGCCGTACAAGCCGCCCTTACCGGACACTTAGTCTTATCCACGCTTCACACAAACGACTCCATAAGTGCGGTGACCAGAATGGTTGATATGGGTATAGAACCATATCTTGTGGGGCCTTCTCTTGTGGCGGTGGAAGCGCAAAGATTGGTTAGAAAACTCTGCCCACACTGCAAAGCGCCAACCTCGCCCTCACACTCCGCCCTAAAAAGGATTGAGTCGATACTACCAAGCGAACACTCTTTTTATAAAGCTGTCGGCTGTGAAAAGTGCGCAAATACGGGATATTTTGGAAGAGAGATGATAACCGAGGTTCTAAATGTGAGCGATGATATGGCGTCTGCAATAGCTAGCGGAGCGTCAAAGCACGCCATTGAAGAGATTGCAAAAGAGAGCGGTTTTGAGACGATGCTAGTTGATGGAGTGCGAAGAGCGGCTTTGGGAGTCACGACGCTTGATGAGGTGTATAGAGTGGCGAGACTCTAAAAGATGGCGCAAAAATATTTTAAGATTGAGTATACCCAAGGCGGCAAGAAGCTTCTAAAGCTAGTAAAGGCAAACTCAAAGCTTGAGGCGATAAAAACCATAAAAGAGAGCGGCGAGCAGAATATCACAAAGATACAAGAGGGCGCTGCGCCGCTTTTTGGTTCTTTTTCACTTGACGCCATAAAAGCTGTTTTTGGTAGAAAAAAGATAAACATGGAGGCTTTTATAGCCGCCGTTAGACAAATGGCGGTTATGTCAAACGCTGGACTATCTTTTACCAACACGCTAGAAGAAGCGGTAGCGTCCACGCAAAACGCTAGATTAAAAGAGATTTTGACCCAAAACCTCTCAGATATAAACGCAGGTCTAAGCCTATCTCAATCAATGCAGCAATTTGAAAAAGAGGTAGACAGACTCACCGTCACGATGATAGAGCTAGGAGAGCGCACAGGGGCGATGTCTGAGTCTTTGGAGACGCTAGCCGGAATATTGGAGGAGATAAAAAGCAATAAGGAGAAAATAAAAAAAGCCCTCCGCTACCCAATGTCGGTAGTTACAGCGATGGTAATAGCTTTTACCATTTTGATTATAGTGGTAATACCAAAATTCAAAAGTGTCTTTGACAGATTCAAAGCTGATTTACCGCTTCCGACAAAGATTCTTTTGAATATGGAGTGGTTTTTGTCGCATTATGGAATCTTATTTTTTGCCCTCATAGCCGTAGCGTTTGTATTGCTAAAATACATCTACAATACAAACGGCGATATAAGACTAAAAGCGGATAGAGCGGCTCTAAGCGCACCGATAGTAGGCTCCATGCTAAGCCTAGGACTTATCGGCAGGTTCACAATAGTATTCAAAGAGCTAGCCAAAGCGGGACTCCCCATAACGGAGGCGCTAAATATAGCCGCAAAAGGCGTAGAAAACAGTCACATAAGAGCCAAACTCTCAAGCGTAAACATCAGCGTCCAAAGAGGCTTATCCCTAAGCGCCTCGCTAAAAGAGGCGAAAATATATGAAAATATGATAATTCAGATGATAAAGGCCGGAGAACAAAGCGGAAGCTTAATCACAATGTTAGACAAAACAGCCGACTACTACCGCCAAAAATTCCAAAACAAAATGGACGGACTAACGGCGGCGATAGAGCCGCTACTTATCGGCGCGATTGCGGGATTTGTGCTGCTGCTCGCTCTTGGAATCTTCATGCCGATGTGGGATATGGCGGGAGTGGTGAAGAGGTAAAACAGATTGTCCTAAAATTGTCACAGAAAGATTGTAATATTCCACAAAAAAACAGAGGGTTTTTTTGAACTTTAAATCCGTCTTTATATCAGACATCCATCTTGGAACAAAAGATTGTCAAGCTGAGAGACTGCTTGAGTTTATCAAAGAGGTGGAGTGTGAAAATCTATTTTTGGTCGGCGATATTATCGACGGCTGGGAGCTTCGCCGCTCTTTTAAGTGGACTCAAAGCCACTCAGACGTGATACAAAAACTGCTTAGAAAAGCTAGAAAAGGCACAAACGTATACTATATTTTGGGCAATCACGATGAGTTTTTGGAGGCTTTTTTGCCTATAGCTATGGGGGAGCATCTTAGCGTACATAGAGAGATGCGATACATTGGCGCAAATGGAAAAGAGTATTTGATAACGCACGGGGATTTGTTTGACGCCGTTACGATGACAAAAAAATGGCTTGCCCTTATCGGCGATAGAAGCTATATATTTCTACTCAGAATAAATCGCCCGCTAAACTTTATCCGCAATAGAATGGGGCTAAGGCACTGGTCTTTTTCAAAATATATGAAAAAAAACGTAAAAAAAGCGGTTAGCTATATTTGCGACTATGAGCAAGTGCTTGCAAGCTATGCTAGAAAAAAAGGCGTCGCCGGCGTAATATGCGGACATATTCATGAGCCTGAGATGAAGACGATAGATGGCATTGAGTATCTAAATTGCGGTGACTGGGTAGAGTCTTGTACGGCTATAGTGGAGCATTTTGACGGTAGGTTTGAGATATATGACGCAACTTGTTAAGCTTTCATTGATTTTTTATAAAGGTAAAGGCGTCGCCGCCGATAAGCTAATACGCTTTTGGACAAAAAGCCCGCTCTCTCATTCGGAGATAGAGACTATAGATGGTTACTACTGCTCAAACGACCCAAAAACTAGAATTATGAGGCGTAAAAAAATATTTTTAAGCGAAGAGGAGTGGGAGGTGTGTTTTATCGCTCTCCCTTATGAGGTGGCAAAACATGTACACTCTCATCAGCTAAAAAAATGCGGCTCAAAATACGACTGGAAAGGGATATTTTTCTCTCAATTTTTTAAGTTTGGGTATAGCGCAAAAAACAAGTGGTTTTGCTCGAAAAGCAACTTAGACGATATCCAAACCGCTGTCAAAATAATGAAAAGTGAAAATAAAAACGGAAAATACGACCTATTTTTAAAAGCATATGAGCCAATTACCGGACGCACTCCGCAAAGCGTGTCTCCCGCAAAACTATTTTTACTTACTAAAGATTGCGAAAAACGCCTAAGAGGCTACAATCTCCTCGATTAATAGCTCTATAGCACCGTCCATATAATCATTTTTGTAAATGGAAAATTTAAAGCTAATTAGTTCGCTTTCTATCGGCAAAGAGCTTGTGCGAAAACAAACAGCTTTTAGCTTTTTGGCGCCGCAGTCGATAATCGCCTTAAAGCCTATATTGTGACCGATGGTTTTGATATTTAACGCTTTTTTACCGTTTGCCGCAAAGATTGGTCTTTCGTTTGCTTCTCCATATGGCTCAAACTCATCTAGTATGGAAAAAAGCTCTTCATCGATTTCGCAAAAATCTATCTCTCCAAAAGAGTCGCTTTGCGCTCTTGCGACGTTTGATTTTGACTCTTCTTTGCAGAGGGTGTTAATAGCTTCTCTAAAAGCTTCTATATTTTCGCTCTTCAAAGAGACTCCCGCCGCCATCTTATGACCGCCAAATTTACTTAGAAGATGAGAGTTTTTGGCTATTAGTTCAAAAATATTTATATCCATCGCTCCCCTAGCGCTTCCTTTGGCGTGAGCGCCGTCTATGCTGAGAACAATTGATGGTTTTTTTAGGGTGTGCGCAAGTCTTGAGGCGACTATGCCTACAACCCCTTCATGCCAGCCCTCTTTTGCAACGACGATTATCATATCCTCCTCTTTTGCCATACCTAGCGCCTCTTTTGTTACGGCGAGCTCTATTTTTTTGCGCTCTTCGTTTAGGGCGTTTAGCTTGTCAAAAAGAGCTAACGCTTCGTTTAGAGTTTTTGCTCTTAAAAACGCAAAAGCCTCTTTGGCGAGCGAGAGTCGCCCCGCACTATTTAGTCTTGGGCTTATCTTGTAAGCCACATCCATAGAGGTAAACTCATCTTTTGCAAGCCTTAGCTTTATCGCTTGTATCGCGGGGCGTTTTGAGATCTTTATAGCCTCTATTCCGGCTTTTACTATGGCGCGATTTATATCTTTTAGCGGCATCACATCGGCGATGGTCGCTATACAGACTAGCTCCAAATACTCTTTTAGATTTTCATTTCCGCCAAGTTCTAGCTTTAAAGCCGCCATAAAATACCATACAACCAAAGCGGCGCATATCTCGCCAAAGGCAAAACCCTCTTCAATCCTTGGGTGAACTATCGCACTGGCAAACGGTAACTCGTCGCATATTGCATGGTGGTCGATTATGATAAGCTCTATGCCTCTTTGGCGGCAAACCTCTGAGGCCTCCAGTGCCGCTATGCCGTTGTCTACCGTGATAACTAGTTTTGATTTTATTCTATCTACTATAGATGCCCCGAGTCCGTAGCCATCGCTGAATCTACAAGGAAGTATAGTTTCGACAATACCGCCGTTTTTTTGCAAAAACTCTTCTAATATCGCTGCGCTTACGACTCCGTCTACATCGTAGTCGCCGACTATTGTTATCATCTCTTTGCCAAAAAGAGCCTCTTTGACTCTTTTCGCCGCTTTTGCGTTGCCCGGCATTGTGTGCGGGTGGGGGAGTTTTGAGAGAGAGGTTATCTTGTCGTGTTCAAATCTTGATTTAAGTATGCGAAAAACATCGCTTTTTGAGAGAGGCTTATTTTGCATCTACTACACATCTGACAAAACTCTTATTCTCTTTTTGACTATTTGCCGCGCTCGCTCTCAAAAAACCGACGACTATAGCCGTATTTGAAAAGTCATCGTTGGCTTCAGAGCTCCAGTAGTATTTGGGTTGGGTAAAGCCGTGTTTTGCGGCGTACTCTTTTTCGTGCGACAACTTAAAAAACGCCAAAGAGAAGAGTTCGCTTGCGGTTGGAAGCCTCTCTTTTTTGGCTTCACAAAAAGCTTTAGCCTCTTTAAAACCCATTCTATTTGGCTCGCTTTTCCCCCATATCAACTTGTGTTGCGGCTCTTTTTTTGCCTCTTTGAAGCAGACAAGATATAGCTTCTCTTTTGCTGAGATTGTATTTACGTCTCTATTGTCAAAAGAGTAGTAGTAGATTTCGCTTTCGCTTTGATGGCTTTGCGTGGAGCTTGCGTACAGCGACTTTTCGCCAGCCTCAATGACGGCGCTTGGCGCGCAAAACAACTCTTCTATATTCGGCGTTCTATATCCCTCGCCAAATAGCTTGCACGCACTTTCTCGTTCGCCTTGCGAGTATGTCGTTTGCGGTTTTGCAAGTTTGTATACGCCAAACTCATTTTCGGCGCCAACACTTTCGCCGCCGTGCAAAAAAGACGTCGCGAGCAATGCTAATAAGATTTTAGTTTTTAGACGAGTCATGATGCTTTTTTGCCTCTTTTGTAAATGCAAGTATTATTTTGTTTGGATTTTGGAGGCGGCTTGTAAATTCCGGGTGGAATTGCACGGCTACAAACCACGGGTGCTCTTTGAGCTCTATCGCCTCTATTAGCCCTTTTGATTCGCCGCATACGACCATTCCGGCTTCTTCGAGGACTTTTCTATATTTGCCGTTTGCTTCATATCTGTGTCTGTGGCGCTCTACTACTCTTTTTTCTCCGTCATACGCTTTTTGGAGTTTGGAGCTATCCAGAGTGTCGCATTCATATTCGCCAAGTCTCATTGTGCCGCCCATTTGGGATTGATGCGTTCTTATCTGTTTGTTGCCGCCTTGATCCAAAAAGGAGTCTATCAGGTAGACCACAGGGTCGCTTGTCTGCGGGTTAAACTCTATAGAATCGGCCTCTTTTAGGCCCAAAACGTTTCTAGCAAACTCTATAATGGCGAGTTGCATTCCAAGACAAATCCCCAAAAATGGAATTTTGTTTTCTCTTGCGTATTTGATTGCGGCTATTTTGCCCTCAACCCCTCTCGTGCCAAAACCGCCGGGTATTAGTATTCCGTCGCACTCTTTTAGCGCGTCTGTTTCGCCGCCCTCAAGCGCTTCCGCATCAACCCATTTTAGTTTGATTTTGGCGTCTATCCACGCTCCGCAATGTACAAATGTCTCGGTTAGCGATTTGTAGGACTCTTTTAGATCTATATATTTTCCTACAAAAGCCACCGTTAGCTCATATTTTGGCTCTACGATACGCTTTGTCAGCCGTCTCCACTCTCTCATATCAGGCTCAAGTTCGCCCAAATCAAGATGTTTTGCGACAGCTTTTAACACGCCCTCTTTCAAAAAATTCAGAGGCACTTGATAGATAGAGTCAGAGTCCATAACCTCTACAACCGATTCCGGCTCCACGTCGCAAAAAAGAGCCACCTTTTTCTTAATATCTTTTGGCAACGGACGCTCTGTTCTGCACATGAGCATTTGAGGGTTGATACCTATTCTTCTTAGCTCTTGTACCGAGTGTTGCGTCGGTTTTGTTTTTAGCTCCCCCGCCGCTTTTATGTAAAATATAGGCGTTACATGAATATTCATAACATCGTTTTTAAGCTCGTGCTTTAGCTCTCTCACCGCCTCCATAAAAGGTAGCCCCTCGATGTCGCCCACAGTGCCGCCGACCTCTACGATGAGCACGTCTTTACCTTTTGAGACGGATCTAATTCGTTTTTTGATCTCATCTACGATATGCGGCACTACTTGTATCGTCTTGCCTAGATATTCGCCCTTTCTCTCTCGCTCGATTACGGTTTTGTAGATTTGCCCTGCTGTAAAGTTGTTTTTTTTGGAGATACTTTCATCCAAAAACCGCTCATAGTGTCCTATGTCAAGGTCGGTTTCGCCGCCGTCAAACGTGACAAACACCTCTCCGTGCTCTAACGGGCTCATTGTGCCGGGGTCCACGTTTAGGTATGGATCCATTTTTAGGATGGTTACATTAAGCCCGCAATGCTTCAAAAGCGTGCCTACGCTCGCCGAGCTAATTCCCTTGCCAAGTGATGACAAGACCCCGCCTGTTACAAATATATACTTTGTATTTTTAGTCATTTTAAGAGTCGCCTTGTCGTTTTAGCTAGAATTTTACAAAATATTGCTAAAATACCAGCTTTGTTGTCCGCAAGTTTATCCCGAAACTTGCAAATATGACCAGAGAGGACGGTGATTTTTAATGCCGGGAACAGTACTAAGAGATAATGAAGGCTTCGAAGAAGCTTACAGAAAATTTAAAAAACAGTGTGATAGAAACTTAATCGTTACAGAGGCTAAAGCTAGAAGATTTTTTGAGACTAACGTTGAGATAAAGAAAAAAGAGAAGATAGCCGCTAGAAAGAAGATTTTGAAAAAACTATACATGATGAGAAGATACGAGTCAAGACTCTAATTTTCCTATCTACAAAAACAAGTGCCCTTTACGGGCGCTTTTCATTGCCGCATATCTTACCTCCGCAAAACTCGCACCTATAAACTTATTCTCATTATTTATGGTTTGTTTGTATCGTTTTTAGGCAAAATGATAAAATTGCAAGGTCGGTCAGATTATCTCTTTTGTAGCTTTGGCAACAGGTTATTTGCATTTAGACCTCCAGTGAGGACTATTTTTGAGTTGTTTTTGAGTCTCTATGCAAAATCTCGCTTTTGAGGCTTTTCACTTTTCGAAATACGCTCTCTATGAATACTAAGCTCTTCTATATAAACTTGAAGCTAATTACCCTCAACGTTCTGAAACTGGACATAAAACAAACAGTTTTTAGCGTCAATCAATTATACTTTACGCAAAAATAAGAAAGAAAGCGTTTGATGAATTTAGTCATAATAGATGTTGGAGGCACCATAAATAAACAGTATGTAGAAATGACGGGAGCGCTTATGGTTGACGGCGAAAGTGCGGCTATAAAAGAGATTATTTTGCACTGTAGGGGCAATCTAAACGTTATCGTTACGTCAATAATCCACAAAGACTCCCTTGATATGACCAACAAAGATAGGGTGCTTTTGATGCGTGCAATAAAAACTTCGTCAGAGGAGAATATCATCATCTTGCACGGCACTGACACAATGGATAAAAGCGCCGCTGTTATAGCAAAAAATGTCCAAGAGAAAAAAGTAATTTTTGTAGGCTCCATGAAGCCCTACTCCATAGAAAAAGACGAGGCTATTTTTAACTTCGCATGCGCTGTTGGATTTTTACGCTCCAATCCCGCAAACGGCGTGTATATCTCCATGCACTCGCTTGTATTGCCGTATGATGAGATTTATAAAGATAGAAACATTGGGGTTTTTAAGCCCTTAAATAATACTTAATTTAATTAATCTTTAAGTTTAAATACACTACAATTCCGGCTCAATTACGAAAAAGGACGCTTTATGATTAAAACCACTAAAATGGTAAATTCTAGCGAAGTCAAAAGAGATTGGATACTGATAGACGCTTCTTCTAAGCCTTTCGGTAGAATAGTAACGGAAATAGCAACTATTCTAAGAGGCAAACACAAGCCGTCTTTCACTCCAAATGTCGATTGCGGCGACTATGTAGTCGTTATAAACGCTAAAGATGTGATATTCACAGGTACAAACAAAAAAGAGCAAAAAGTTTACCATAGACATACGGGATACTTTGGCGGCGTAAAAAGTGAAAAACTTGGCGAGCTAATCGAAAAAAACCCTGAAAAACTATTCAAACTTGCAACAAGAGGTATGCTTCCTAAGACTACTCTTGGTAGAGCAATGCTAAAAAAATTAAAAGTGTACGATGGCCCTGAGCATCCTCACACAGCACAACTAAAGGCTAATTAATGGCAAAAAAAATAATTTATGCTACAGGTAAAAGAAAAACTGCAATCGCTAGAGTATGGCTTACTCCCGGAACCGGTAAAATGGACATCAACGGCAAAGACCTTGACGGATGGCTAGGCGGTCTTGAAGTTCTTAAGATGAAAGTTACTCAACCGATAGTAGCCACAAAACAACTCTCCAGCGTAGACATCAAAGCTACGACTCTTGGCGGCGGCGTATCAGGTCAAGCGGAAGCGCTTAGACACGGTATATCAAAAGCGCTTACTATATTCGAACCGACATTTAGAGAGACTCTTAAACCACTTGGACTTCTTACTAGAGACTCAAGAATCGTTGAAAGAAAGAAATACGGAAAAAGAAAAGCGAGAAGAAGCCCACAGTTCTCAAAAAGATAATATTTTCATATTGTACGCCAAGACGAGCAAAGCCCGTCTTGGCTACGCTAAGCGCTATGCTACTGAAGCTAGCCGCATAAGCGGCAGAGTTTGCAAACCTAAACTACGATAAAATCTTCAAAAACCAATCCAGGTTAATTTTCAATGAAAAAAATAGTTTTTTTAACTGCTTGCGCATACTCGCTTTTTGCCTCGACTCTTTATATGTCGTACTCTTCAAATGTAGGCAGACTAAGCCCTTTGCTCTCGACTGATTCGACGTCGTCTGAGATTTCGCAATGGGTGTTTGACTCTTTGCTAAAATACGATAAAAACGGTCAAATAGTTCCTCAAATAGCAAAAAGCTACCGCTTTATAGACAATGTAACGCTGGAGATAACGCTGAGAGAGGACGCTTTTTGGAGCGATGGCGTCAAGGTTAGCGCAAAAGATGCTATTTTTACATATGCATTCGCCAAAAATCCAAAAGTGTTTACGCCATATTCGGAGAGCTTTAGAAGAGTTGAGAGCGTGGAGGCGCGCGGTGAGTTTGTTGTTGTTGTAAAGTATAAAGAGCCGTACTTTAAGGCTCTTGAGACTTGGCTGACGCCGCTTATTCCGGAGCATATCTTGAGAAACGAAAAAGAGCCGATGACTTCAAAGTTTAACTTTGCGCCAATTGGCGACGGTTCTTATATTCTAAAAAAACTAGAGCAAGGCGGGGATATAGAGTTTATCGCTAATAAACGATATTTTGAGGGGGAGCCGAAAATATCCAACATCAGATATAAGTTTTTACCGGACTCCTCAACCTCTTTTTTGGCGCTCAAAACAGGCGCGCTTGATATTGGCGCAATCACGCCTCTTCAGCTAAAATTGCAAACTGATAAAAGTTTTTTGGATAAGTTTCAAATCGTTGAAAACCCCGGAAGCGCCTACACATATCTTGGTTTTAACCTAAAAAGAGAGAAGTTTAAAAATCAAAAAATAAGAGAGGCTATTTCAAAAGCGATAGATAGACAAGAGCTGATTGACTTACTTTTTTTTGGGCACGCAAAAATCGCAACGGGACCTTTTTTGCCGGGTTCATACGCCTTTAATCCAAATATAAAAGCTCCAAAAAGAGATCTTTTGGCGGCAAAAAAACTACTCAAAGAGGCTGGGTATAGCGAAAAAAACCCGCTCACTTTTGAAATAACCACAAACTCAAATAATCAACTACGATTATTAGCCGCAGAAATAATCCAAAAACAACTAAAAGAAGCGGGAATTATCGTAAAGCTAAGAGCCATGGAGTGGCAAGCGTTTTTGAACACCGTGGTAGACCCTGGAAACTTTGAAACAATATTAATGGGGTGGTCGATGCCGCTTAGCCCTGACGCATATAGTATTTGGCACAGTTCGCAGATAGAAAAAAAAGCGGGATTTAACTTTGTGGGTTACAAAAATACGCAGGTAGACAAACTTATCGAAAAAGCGGAAAAATCGATAGATAAAAAAGCTATAACGGAGTATTATCAAGAGATTTACAAACTCATCACAGACGACAAACCATATATTTTTCTCTACACTCCAAACTCCATCACAGCGGTAAGCAAAAAAATAAAAAACATAGAACCGTCAATCATCGGAATAATGCACAATCAAATCAAATGGGAAAAAATGGAGTAAAAGCCAAGGCTCACCCCCCTCCCCCAAAAAAACTAGTGCCTAAAACTCTGCCGCAAATGCGGCTAGCTTCAGGGGGTCGTAGGGACAATTTTGTCCCTACCGCAAAAGCGGGCTTCGCCCGAATTTGCGTTTACTTGGTAGTAGGCACCTGCGTCGTCTTATCCACAACAGCCATCATTCTTCTATTTTCAGCTCTTCCGGCTTTCGTTTTGTTGTCGGCTATAGGTTTTAATTCGCCATATCCAACAGCTTTTAGTCTGCTAGCCTCGACTTTATACTCTTTTATCAAAATATCCATAACAGCGTTAGCTCTTTTTTCAGATAAAACTTGATTATGCTTGACGCTTCCGGGACTGCTTGTATACCCCTCAATAATCACATTTACAGGTTCGCTTTTATTTAAGAAGTTTGCAAAAGCCTCTAATTTTGGCATATACTCTTTTTTAACTATCGCTTTATCGATGTCAAAGTTTACCATTAGGTTTGCAGAGTGAAAGCACCCTTTATCGTCCACTTTTAAACCCTTAAGCGTGTTCGGACACATATCTTTTGAGTCTTTTACTCCGTCGCCATCTTCGTCGCCGTCAACAATTGGAGCGGGAACCGGAGCCGGCTTTGGAGCTTCAACCGCTTTCATAGGCTCCTCTTTTTGGATTGGAACTGCGACGGGAGCTGGTCTTGGTTTTTCAGCCCCAAACAAAAAGCCAAGACCAACAAGAGCCTTAACATCGTTTTTACCATTTAGTAAATAATTGTCGCTAACCTCAGCTCTTAGATTCATGGCGTCTGATAGTTTGTATTTTAAACCCGCAAGCACATTTGGACCTACTTTTACGCTCTCCCAAAATGTTCCGGCAATGCCCGCACCTAAGTATGGCGTTAGCTTTGTGCCCAAATCATAGTTTTTGATAAGATTAAGCCCATATGTTCCGACTTTTTTATCATCATTATTTGATTCTCTTTCTGTTTTTGTATAACCTAGAGAACCCGCAACGGCGACTCCGCTCTCGGTAAGCGCTTTTTCTAGTATCAAGCCGCCTTCTACAGAGTTTTTCATATCTCTGTTGTTGTTAAAAAAATGTCCGCCAACATAAGGAGCTATCTCCATTTTTGAGCCAACGTCGGCCATTAGCGCAGACGCTAGAATGCTTGAAATAATCAGAGTTTTTTTCATTACTCATCTTCCTTTTTACTAAAATTTAACGTGACTACGCTTGTAATTATATCAATAAAATGATAGATTTACCAAAAATATATACAACCAATCAATAAAGAGACGTTAAGGACATTCTTCGATATCAAAAATAAATCTTCACTTTTTTTTCACACTTAATTTTTTATAATTTCACTCGCTAAGCTGAAAGGCGGCAATAAAAATTTCTAAGGGGTTTTCATTATGAAAAAAGTTCTTGCTCTACTAGTTGTTCTTGGTCTATCTTCTGTAGCTTTCGCTACTGACGCTAATAAAACAGAAAAAAAAGCTGAAAAAAAAGCTGAAAAACCAGCTAAAGCTGAAAAAAACGCAACTAAAAAGTAAGTTGCACTTCGGCAAGACTTCGGTTTTGCCGCCTTTTTAACCCAACACACCAACCCCCATAAACACTGCGCCCATAAAGCATCTTTTAGATAAAATCAATAAATACATTTGTAAACTTACCACACACACCCAAAAGGCCATAGATGAACGATTTGTTTGAAGCAAACGAAGATATAGTAGAAACCTCCATTGAAGAATCCGTAAAGGCCAGCTATCTAGACTACTCCATGAGTGTTATCGTGGGTCGAGCCTTGCCTGACGCAAGAGATGGATTAAAGCCTGTTCACAGAAGAATACTTTTTGCAATGAATGAGCTCTCCCTAACCGCTCGCTCAGCATACAAAAAGTCGGCTCGTATCGTGGGCGACGTCATCGGTAAGTATCACCCGCACGGCGACACGTCCGTATACGATGCGCTCGTGCGTATGGCGCAAAGCTTTTCGATGAGGGCGCCTCTTGTGGACGGACAAGGAAACTTCGGTTCCGTAGACGGCGACAACGCTGCGGCTATGAGGTACACCGAAGCTAGAATGACCTCTCTAGCCGAAGAGATACTAAGAGATATAGACAAAGACACTGTTGACTTTATACCAAACTATGATGGAAGTATGGACGAACCGGCGGTGTTGCCAAGCCGCCTACCAAATCTACTGATAAACGGCTCCAGCGGTATCGCCGTAGGTATGGCGACAAATATTCCGCCTCACAACCTAAACGAAATAATAGACGCTCTTATATATCTAATCGAAAACAAAGAAGCAAGCTTAGAAGAGATAATGGAGTTTGTAAAGGGTCCTGATTTTCCAACAGGCGGCACAATATTTGGCACCAAAGGGATACTTGACGCCTTTCGCACAGGACGCGGCAGAATACGTCTTAGAGGCAAAACGCATATTGAGAAAAAACAAAACAAAGAGATGATCGTCATAGACGAACTCCCATATCAAGTAAACAAATCAAAACTAGTGGAAGACATCGCCGTACTCGCAAAAGAAAAAGTAGTAGAGGGCATATCTGAGGTAAGAGACGAATCGGATAGGGATGGTATGAGGGTTGTTATAGAGCTCAAAAAAGACGCTATGGCGGAAATAGTGCTAAACAACTTATATAAACACACTCAGCTCTCCACAACATTTGGCGTAATTATGCTTGCTATCGTAAACAAGGAGCCTAAAGTATTTACGCTAATAGAGCTTTTAAATCTATTTTTGGCACATAGAAAAACTATCGTCATCAGAAGAACGATATTTGAACTCCAAAAAGCAAAAGATAGGGCGCATATATTAGAGGGTTTAAGAATTGCGCTTGACAATATAGACGAAATAGTAAAACTCATACGCGCCTCAAAAGACGCTCAAACTGCAAGAGAAGGGCTCATAAGTGCCTTTGAACTTTCAGAGATACAAGCTCAAGCTATTCTCGATATGAGACTCCAAAGACTAACAGGTCTTGAAAGAGACAAAATAGAAAATGAGTACGCCGAACTTATAAAAGAGATAGAGAGACTAACAGCGATACTAAAAAGCGAAGAGCTGCTAAACGACGTAATCAAAACAGAACTAGTAGAAATCAGAGAAAAATATAACCAACCAAGAATCACAGAGATAACGGAAGACTACGAAGATATAGACGTGGAAGACCTTATTCCAAATGAGCCTATGGTGGTTACAATGACGCATAGAGGCTATATCAAACGCGTTAATCTCAAATCATACGAAAGACAAAATAGAGGCGGCAAGGGCAAGCTCGCCGTTACGACGTATGAGGACGACTTTATAGAGAGCTTCTTTGTGTGCAACACACACGATACGTTGATGTTTGTAACAAACAGGGGTCAACTATACTGGCTAAAAGTGTACAAAATCCCAGAAGCGGGCAGAACGGCAAAAGGCAAAGCGGTTGTCAATCTACTAAACTTACAAGCAGAAGAGCAGATAAAAGCCGTAATACCGACGACTGACTTTAGCGAAGAGAAGTCTCTAGCGTTTTTCACAAGAAACGGAATTATCAAACGAACAAATCTAAGCGAATTCTCAAATGTTAGAAACGTTGGCATAAGAGCGATAACGCTTGACGATAACGATGAACTCGTAACGGCCCTTGTCGTAGGCGCCCTACATAAAGAGTTTTTTATTCTAACCAAAAAAGGGATGTGTATCCGTTTTGATATACGCTCAGATGAAGAGGGTAAGGGCGGAGTAAGAGAGCTTGGCAGAACCGCGAGAGGCGTGACCGCTATTAGGTTCAAAGTCGGCGAGGATTATGTGGTTGGAGCAAACGCCCTAAAAGACGAAAACGAAGAGATACTCACAGTAAGCGAAAGAGGGTTTGGTAAACGAACTGAAGCCAATGAGTACAGACACCAAGCGCGGGGCGGCAAAGGTGTAATCGCCATGAAACTAACCAAAAAAACAGGCGATATGGTAGGCGTAGTCATTGCCGATGAAGAGATGGAGCTAATGGCTCTTAGCTCGACTGGAAAAATGATAAGGGTGGATATGCAGACTATCAGGCAAACCGGTAGAAACGCTAGCGGCGTTATGATAGTGCGTGTGGACGAAAATGACTTTGTGGTGGATATCGCAAGATGCCCTAAAGAAGAGCCGGATGAGTTTATCCTAGAAGACGAAATACAAAGCTCTGTAGAGTAAATCTAATGATGAGTGGCAATTAAGGACTAGCTTTTGCTAGTAGCAGATGTTTTGCCGTATCTGCGGTCAACATACTAAATATTTAAAAAAGTGGATTATTGTGGGTATTTTTAAAACTGCAGCTCTTGTATTGGTTCTTGGAATGCTATTTGCTGGTTGTTCGTTCAAGGCAGGGTTTGGATTTGGCGTAGGCGCTAATTCATCAGGAAAAGGCGGCTATCAAACCGTTCTATCCACTTGCGGAAGCGAAAGATAAAGAGTCTTGCGCTATAGGCTCTAGCGTCAGTTATGCGACATACTTGAAGGGTGTCATACATTTGTAATGCGCCCCAAAGAATAAAATACAGAACGGTATCGTTCGAATAAACACAAAGGTGGTTTTATGAAAAAGCTTGTTTCATCCGTTGTCTTCTTTTTGGCTACTATAACTAGCGTATATGCGGCAGAGGGCGAATCGCTTGCGCTAAACGGTTCAAATTCTATTGTAATCTCCGTAATTGGTCAAGGCGTTGCTCCAGAGCACACAATATCAAACTATCAGTCGCTTGCATTGGCCAAAAAAGCGGCTATAGCAGATGCGTATAAAATGCTTGCCGAAAAACTAAACGGCGTAAAAGTAGAGGGTTATGACCTAGTAAGAAATATGGTTGTTCAAAAATCTCAAGTAAAAACTTGCGTCTCTTCAATGATTAGACACGCTAATATCGTAGAGACTAAATGCGCAAAAGATTTTTGCGAAGTTGAGATGGAGCTGAAATTAGTAGGCGACAAATGGTACCCAGAACTAGTATCCTCCTACAAATAATATCGCTCTCCCTTTTTGGGGGCGATTATTATTTTACCTATCGCTTTGAAGCTAGCAATCTTGTTCCGATTTTTGAAAAGTTGCAAGTTAGTAGAAAAATGGTTCCGATGGACTCAAGCCCTATTAAGCTGTTTCAAATAGCAAATGAAAAAGACGCCGCAAATGAAAAAGAGTTTGTCCGAATGTATAGAGATGAAATAGTCGAAATCATACTATCGCATAGAACAATCGTAAAATCAAGCTCAAAACTAGACTCCTTAAATCTCACAGAAAACTCAACTCTAAGTAGCTCCCCAACAGTCGTAAACATCGATTTTAAAGAAGAATTTGGTACCATAGGCGTATATGAGTAAAACCTCCAAAGGCCATAAATTTGAAAATAGCGCTTGTCGAAGACGATATAAACATGAGAAAATCGCTAGAAATGGCGTTTTTATGTTACCCAGAGTATGAGCTAAAGGCGTTTAAAAACCCAAAAGAGGCGTTAAAATCAATTGATGACAGCTTTGAGCTGGTTATATCAGACCTTACCATGCCCGGAATGGATGGATTGGAGTTTGTCAAAGAGCTTGACGGTAGATTTCCTGTTATTATCATAACCGGAAATGCGACGCTAAACAGAGCGATAGACTCCATAAGACTTGGTGTAAAAGATTTCATAACAAAACCGTTTGAAATTCACACTCTGATAGACGCAATAAAAAACGGCAAAGACGACAAAACTCCGCCGCCAATACCAAGAGTAAAAAAAGAGGAGCAAAGCGACACGCCAAGGGACGGCTTTATAGCTATTTCAAAAGGTGTAGAGAGGGCGATAGAAGTGGCGAGAAAAGCCGCCGCTACAGACGCCAGCATCATTCTTTTGGGTGAGAGCGGCGTTGGTAAAGAGGTGTTTGCAAATTTTATACACAAAAACTCAACTCGCAAAGACAAACCATTTATCGCAATAAACATGGCGGCTATTCCTGACAATCTAATAGAGAGCGAACTTTTTGGATATGAAAAAGGAGCTTTTACAGACGCACAAACAGCCAAGGTGGGAAGATTTGAACTGGCAAGCGGCGGAACGCTCTTTTTGGATGAGATAGCGGAAATGCCTTACCCTCTTCAATCAAAACTACTAAGAGTATTACAAGACAAAGAAATAAGTAGACTAGGCGGCACAAAACCAATCAAAATAGACGTCAGAATAATCTCCGCAACTAATGTAAATATCGATAAAAATATAAAAGACGGGCTTTTCAGAGAAGACCTTTATTATAGACTAAACACTATTCCGGTAAAGATTCCTCCGCTAAGAGATAGAAAAGAAGAGATAGTGCCGATTGCGGAAATGACATTGGCAAATACGGCAAAAAAATACGGTACAAAAGAGCATGTGTTGTCAAACGACGCAAAAGAGTCTCTTATGGGGCACGACTGGCCGGGCAATATTAGAGAGCTTATCTCGGTGTGTGAGAGAGTATCGATACTGACCGATACTGAGATAATAAAAGCGGATGATATTTTACAAAATTTATAACTTCACAAAAGGATTGTAGTCTTGAGAGAGTATATAGTAGCGGTTGTAGGCGCAACAGGAGCCGTTGGGCAAGAGATAATAGAGGTTTTAGAGGAGCTAGAGCTCCCTATAAAAAAACTTGTTCCTTTGGCGAGTGCAAACAGCTTGGGTAAAAAAATAGAGTTTAAAGGCGAAGTGATAGCGGTGCAAGAGCTAACCGAAAGCGTTTTTGAAGATGAAAAAATAGAGATAGCCTTGTTTAGCGCAGGCGGTAGCGTATCCGCAAAATTCGCTCCATTTGCCGCAAAAGCGGGAGCGGTTGTAATAGATAACACAAGTCACTTTAGAATGCAAGAGGACGTTCCTCTTGTCGTGCCTGAGGTCAATAAAGAAGATATAAAAGAGTGGAAAAAAACAGGCATTATCGCAAATCCAAACTGCTCTACAATCCAAATGGTTACGGCGCTAAAACCGCTGGATGAACTATTTGACATAGAAAGAGTAGATATAGCCACATATCAAGCGACAAGCGGTGCGGGTATGCAGGCGATGGAAGAGCTAGTTGACCAGATGAAGAAGTTTTTTGAGTTTAAGCTCGATGATTATAAACCAAAAAAATTTGTTCACCAAATAGCGCTAAATCTTATTCCGCAAATAGATAGTTTTCTTGACACCGGCTACACAAAAGAAGAGATGAAAATGGTCAATGAGACCCAAAAGATTATGCACAAAAATATGCAGCTCTCCGCCACCTGCGTGAGGGTGCCGGTGCTTAGAGGACATAGCGAGGCGATAACCATCAGATGTAAAAATCTTGTAGACGCAAATAAAGCTAGAGAGGCTCTCTCAAAAGCGGATGGTATTGTAGTGATAGATACGCCATCGGAGTCCGAGTATCCTATGCCACTACACGCGGCAGGTAAAAATGAGACTTTTGTAGGCAGAATCAGAGTAGACAACTTCGATCCAAAGATACTACATCTTTGGATAGTGGCAGATAATCTAAGGGTTGGAGCGGCTACAAACGCCGTGAGAATAGCAAAAGAGTGGATAAAAACAGAAAAGAGGTAGTCGAATGGAAAAAACACATGAAAACGAAGAGTATGAAAAAGTATTAAAAGCCGATAGGCAAGATTCGTCGTGGTACGAAGACGCTTTTGAGAAATTTCTTTGGGGAAATAGACTTTGGGTTATTCTCGCCGTAGTGTCGTCTCTTATTGCGTCTATATCGCTATTTCTTATAGGTAGTTTGGACGTACTACAAATAACGGGACAGCTATGGGATTATTATATTTTGGGAGAGCACAGCAAAGATATACACGCTACGGTAGTTAGCGAAGTTATCGGCGCGATAGATATGTATCTAATAGCGGTTGTGTTGCTTATCTTTAGTTTTGGTATCTATGAATTATTTGTATCACAAATAGACGCCGCGACTGGTCACGGCTCTTCAAAAATTTTGGAGATACACTCTCTTGACGAATTAAAAGATAAAATATCAAAAGTTATCATTATGGTGCTTGTGGTCAAGTATTTTCAAATGGTGCTTGATATGAGCTTTAACGGTCCTTTGGAGATGCTATATCTTGCGATTTCTATTTTGGCGCTCTCTTTGGCACTATATTTTTTACATAAAGGCGGTGGACACTAAGTGGTATTTATAGACGCATGCTTCAAAAGAGAGACAAAACACACTCCAATATGGATGATGAGACAAGCTGGTAGATACCTACCGGAGTATAGAGCCACTAGGGCAAAAGCAAAAGATTTTATAGATTTTTGCAAAAACACAGAGCTTGCCACAGAGGCTACGCTTCAGCCGATAGATATTTTGGATGTGGATGCGGCGATACTCTTTAGCGACATACTTGTGGTGCCGCTTGAGATGGGAATGAAGCTGGAGTTTATCGAAAAAAAAGGACCAGTTTTTCATGACCCGCTAGATTCTATAGCAGACCTAGAGAGACTGTCAAAAAACTCTGAAGAGAATTTGGGGTACGTCTATGAAGCTATAGGCAAGATAAGAAAGAGCTTGGCTCCGGATAAAGCGCTTATAGGTTTCGCCGGAAGCCCTTGGACTCTTGCTACATATATGGTTGAAGGACAAGGTAGTAAAACGTTTGAGAAGATAAAAAGAGCCGTATATAAAGAGCCTGAATTTATCAAAGCTCTTTTGTCGATGCTAACCGAAAGCGTCAAAAAATATCTTGTCAACCAAATCGACGCCGGCGCAAACGCTGTACAGGTATTTGATAGCTGGGGCGGCGCACTTGAAGAAGAGAAGTTTTTTGAGTTTAGCTGGAAGTATATGCTTGAGATTAGCAACTACATCAAACAAGAGAGACCCGGTATTCCTGTAATACTTTTTTCAAAAGGCATAGGAAACTATATGGACAAAGTATATGGTAATTTTGATGTATTTGGCGTAGATTGGGCAACTCCAATGAAACTCGCCAAAGATAAGCTTTTCGATAGGTACGCTTTGCAGGGCAATCTTGAACCGTCTCGTCTGTATGATAGGGACGATATGCTAAAAGGAGCCGAATCGATACTAGTGCTATTTAAAGAGCAAAACGGGCATATTTTCAATCTAGGTCACGGCATGATTCCAGACTTGCCGCCAGAAAATGCAAAAGAGCTTGTTAGCTTCGTGCATAGTTATTAGTACGCATAAATAGGAGCAAAGCCCCTATTTATGGCAAGGACACAAGTGTCCCTGCACCCCCTAAAGCTACCTGCGTACGCAGGAGAGTGGCATTCGTAAATCCACCCCCTAATATTCCTACAAGGACGCAGCTTTGAACGACTGGATAAGAAGCCTCCAAGAAAATAATGAACTGCTAATTATTGACAAAGAGGTAGATAGATACCTTGAAATAGCCCATATCTCATATCTGGAGATGAAAAAAGATAATCCAAAAGCGCTTCTTTTTACAAACGTCATAGACAAAAAAACAGGTGTAAAGTATAAAACTCCCGTTTTAACCAATATATTCGGAAGCGAAAAAAAATGCAAGATGATATTTGGCGGAGAGTTTGAGTCTATAGCGGACAAAATTGATGGGTTTTTAAAGTTCAAAAAACCAAAAACTTTTACTGAGAAAATTGCAAAACTAAAAGATGTGTTGGCGCTAAGATTTGTCTTGCCGCAAACCGTCAAAAACGGCGCGTGTCAAGAGGTTGTATATAAAAGCAAAACAAAACTAGACGATATTATGCCGATTCTAACGACATGGAAAGATGACGGTGGGGCGTTTATCACAATGGGTCAGGTATATACAAAGAGCCTTGACGGTAACATGAAAAATGTCGGAATGTATAGACTCCAGCTATTTGCAGACAACACTTTGGGGCTACACTGGCAGATACACAAAGACTCAAATCACTTCTTTCATGAATACAAAAAAGCGGGGCAAAAAATGCCTGTGGCGATTGCGATAGGCGGCGACCCGCTATATACATGGTGTGCGACGGCGCCTATGCCAAAAGGGTTTTTTGAATTGATGCTGTATGGGCTTATCAAAGGCAAACGCCCAAAAGTCGTAAAATGTAAAAGCGTAGATTTGAAGGTTCCTTTTGACGCTGATTTTGTTATTGAGGGGTTTGTAGATCCATCACAAACAAAGCTTGAGGGACCTTTTGGCGATCATACAGGATACTATACCCCAATAGAGCCATACCCATTTTTAGAGATTTCAGCGATAACAAGCAAGAAAAATCCAGTATTTTATGCAACCGTAGTCGGTAAACCGCCTATTGAGGACAAATATATGGGGTATGCGACGGAGCGGATATTTTTGCCACTTATCCGAACAACAGCCCCCGATATAATAGACTATGCGATGCCGGAAAATGGAGTGTTTCACAATCTAATCCTCGCCAAGATAGACACCTTGTATCCGGGGCACGCCAAACAAGCGATGCACGCTTTTTGGGGCGTCGGACAGATGAGCTTTGTAAAACACGCAGTCTTTTTCCCAAAAGAGGCTCCAGCTTTAAGGGATTACACAAAAGTTGTGGAGTTTATCGCTGATAGATTTGATTTTGACAATATGATAATTAGCGAGGGGGTATTGGACGCCCTTGACCACTCCAGCCCTGATTTTGCATACGGCGGAAAGCTAGGCATAGATTTGACAAGCTCCGCACCAAGAAGCAGGGGATTTAAAGCTATTAGCGACGAAGAGCTCACAAAAGCCCTCTCTTTAAAAATAGGCGGCGTAATAGAAGCAAAAATATATCTACAAAATACGCCAAATAAAACCGTGTGTATTAAACTAGGACGAACAGAGAAGTCATCGGAAATATTTGCCGCCATACAAGAGTTTGGCGAATACGCAAAAATATTTGCGCTGTTTGACAAAGCTTGCAATGAGCTTGAAAACCCATATATGCTTTTTTGGAGACTCCTAAATAATATTGATGCGAAATGGGATATATTCAAAAATGAGAGCGTCATGCTCTTAGACGCAACACAAAAAAAAGAGGTGGACGGCTATAAAAGAGAGTGGCCAAAAGACACTGTATGCGAAAGAGAGATACTAGAAAAACTAAAAAAAGATGCGCTTGTAGAATACGACGAAGAGTTTTTAAAAAAATGGCAGATTGTCGATTTTAACTGACATTAGACCTCTCCTAAAGTTACCCGCTTACGCAGGGGGAGTTAATGGTTTATAAAAGGATGGTGTGATGACAATATCTCCGCTAAGATACTCGCCAACGCCGTATGCAAACTATAAAACAGGCGTAAAAAAAGAAGTTGAAACAGACTCAAAAGAAGCAAAAGACGCCATAGTCGAGTTGCAAGCAAGAGATGCCGAGGTAAGAGCTCATGAAGCGGCGCATATGTCGGCAGGCGGAAGCGTTGCGGGAGTCGCTAGCTTTGAGTATCAACAAGGACCGGACGGGAAGATGTACGCCGTAGGCGGCGAGGTCTCAATAGATATAAGTACTGACGGCGATCCTAAAACGACTAAAGCCAAAATGCAGAGAGTACTGGCGGCAGCGTTAGCACCGGCAGATCCAAGCCCGCAAGATATAAAGGTTGCCACTACGGCTGCAATGCTTATGATGAGAGCGAGTTTTGATGAGATGAAAGAGAGAAGCGCTGAGGCAAATACAAATCTTAAAAAAATGGGGATAGAAAAGTATGAGGAGATGCAAAAAATAGCGTAAAAGAATCTTATTTTACGACAATACGAGCGTGTAGCGAAGCGGAACTCCCACTGGAACAAGCCCGTATTGTCAGCAGGGGCTAATCGCCCTTGCATCCCCCCCGCCGAGTTCCATCGCCGATAGGCGATGGGTGGCTCTAGCTACTGGCTTCGCCACAGAAATAGTGACTATGGCGAAAAAGTGAGTTATTTATGCATTTTTAGCACAAATTCTACCTCGCCCGTTCCTATTCGCATCTGTTTTGCAATCTCTTCTATGCTTAAACCATTGGAGAAAAGTGTTACTATTTTACTCTCGTCAACACCCGTAAAGCCTGGCGATACCGACGTAATTGGTCTTAGCTTATTCTCAAGATCAACATATTTCTCCATTAGACTTCGTTTAAACTCCAAGTTATCCTTTTGAAGCTCTTGGAACTTATCCATCAATAAACCGCCAATTTCAGAAAACTCTTCGATAGTCGTTGTAGGCATTTGACGCTCTTCTGACTCCTCTTTGCTGCTTTCGGTTGTTTTTAGCTTTATCTCTTTGTCAAGTCTGTGTAAATTTTGATTGATTAAATCAAACGTTCTTTCATAAACTTTTAGTTTTTTACTAATAGCACTCTCTCTCATATACACAAATACAAAAAGGAATAAAACGGCAACGCATAAAGGCGCAATTAGTATCAAATCCACTGTCATAAACCCCTCTCTCTTGCTATCTCTTCTCTATCTTTGGAGGCTAAGTAACCATCAAAATCCGCCTTATCGTCAGGCCATATCTTTATTATTTTGGCACTATCTTCATCTATGGCTTCGCAAAAAAACGGTACTGGTCTAGGTCTAAAAAGAGGCAGATAAACCCTTGCGTAGTATATTGAGCCACTTTTTAGTCCGGTCACTTTAATAGTATCAAACCAAGCAAAATCAAGCGCTTGCTCATTAGCAAGTCGTGCTAACTCTTTTGTCTCATTTTTTACTATTTTTGTCAAATCATCTATTTTTTTGTGAAGCTCAACAAGCAACGTCAATGTTATTGCGTCGGGTAGGTTTTTGCCCTCTCTCGCTTTTAGTTTTTGAATAAAGTCGTCAACAGGATTTGAGTCGGTACCGCTAAAGCTTTCAAACTCTCTTTCAAACTCCTCTTGCCTGCCGTCCACTTCCTCAAAGCATATATTCGCAGTAATTCTAACAAATTTCATCTATTTATCCAATATATCTATAGTCGTTAAAGCAAAAAAGATAATCCCAAGGTATCCGTTTAGCGTAAAAAAGGCTTTATTGATTGCGCTTTTATCTTTTCTTACAAGATAGTGTTCAAAGCCAAGCAAAACAGCGGCAAACAAAACGCCAAACATCGATATAAATGAAAGATGTGCCAATTTTACAAAGAAAAACCAAAAAATTACGGCTAAGGTATGAAAAAGAGCCGCAAACATCATCGCTTTAGTCTCTCCAAAAACTGACGGTATCGAATAAAGCCCCTCTTTTTTGTCAAACTCCATATCCTGCAAAGCATAAAAAATATCAAATCCCGCAACCCAAAACAGCACGCCCATAGCAAGACAGATATTCCAAGCTGATACGCTCTCATTTACGGCTATCTCTCCGGCTATAGGAGCGAGTGCCAAGGAGAGCCCAAGAATTATATGCGCCGATGAAGAAAACCTCTTAAAATACGAATACGCCGCCAAAATAGGTAAAAACAAAAAAGAGAGTTTAAACGCCAAATCGTTGATAAATAACGAAACCGCAACAAATCCTGCTCCGCTAACAACAATAAAAAACAGTTGCATACGAGTAGAGACTCTTCCGTCTACGCTTGGTCTGCAAGCAGTGCGCGGATTTTTTGCGTCAAACTCCATATCGGCGTATCGATTGACCCCCATCGCAAACGTTCTAGCAAAAAAAGCCGCCGCAACGCCAAACGCAAGAAGCCAAAGAGGAGGCAAGCCGCTGGTCGCTACAACCATAGCAATCAATATAAACGGTAGAGAAAACAACGTATGAGATAGAGCTATCAACTCTGAAAAATGCTTTAGTTTTGCTAAAATTTTTATACTCCGATGTTTTTGGCACTGATTCTAACTAAAAACCGCTTTTTGATAAGATTTCAATATGATAGAAATAGCAATAATCGGGCCAACCGCTTGCGGAAAAAGCGACACGGCGCTAAATATAGCCCAAAAACACAACGCCTATATACTCTCTTTGGACTCATTGTCTCTTTACAAAGAGGTGGATATAGCTAGCGCAAAGCCTTCAAAAGAGGAGCTTTTAAGCGTTAAACACTTTGGCGTGGATATTTTGTATCCAAATGAAGAGTTTAATGCCGCAATGTTTATGGACGAATATGAAAAAGCAAAAAACACGGCTTTAAAAGACGGCAAACACCTAATCATAGTAGGCGGAAGCTCGTTTTATCTAAAGTCAATGATAGAAGGGCTTAGCGATATGCCGCCGATAAGCAAAACAAACAGGGAAAAGGCGACGCAACTCGTAAAAGAAGATGCGCAAGAGGCGCACAAACTCCTAAGTCGCATAGACCCAGAATTTGCCGCCAAAATCAAAGAAGAGGATAGCTACCGTATCAGCAGGGGACTAGAGATGTTTTTTGAATTTAACACGCCGCCGTCAAAACTTTTTGACTCTCTGCCAAAAAAAAGAGTTGCAGAGGGGCTAAAAATATATGAAATCCTCATAGACAGAGAGGAACTAAGAGAAAAAATAAGAGAAAGAACGGCAAAAATGTTTGATAGCGGAATAATAGACGAAGCTCTATACCTAGAAAACAGATATGGCGGCGACATAAAAGCGCTAAACTCAATCGGTCTAAAAGAGACGCTTGCACACACAAAAGGCGTGACAACCGCCAAAGAAGCTATGGAGCTAATAACTATTCACACATCGCAACTAGCAAAAAGACAGGTTACTTTCAACAAAACACAACTAAGCGAAAGTCTTAGGGGAGACAAAAAAACAATAACAAAAGAGCTGGAGAGTCTGTTTTAACTTATATTACGCACTTTTTGCGAGTAAAAATCTCTTACATCAAATCCCCTTATTCATCAAGCCGCATTTTTAGCCTTATTTGCCTAAAATCAAAGGAACATTTTACTTTATAAAAAGGTTTGTAGCAACAATGGTAGAGAGATACGCAAGAGAAGAGATGAAAAGCCTATGGGATATGCAGGCAAAGTACGACGCTTGGCTAAAAGTGGAGATAGCGGTCGTTAAGGCTTGGAGCCAAATAGGGCTTATACCACAAGAGGATGCTGAGAAGATTGAGAAAAACGCAAAGTTTGATATAGCGGAAATTGATGAGATAGAAAAAACTACAAAGCACGACGTAATAGCGTTTTTGACGAGTATTGCAAACAATCTTGGCGAAGAGAGCAGATGGGTGCATTATGGCATGACGAGCTCTGACACGATAGATACGGCTGTGGCACTTCAAATCAGAGACTCTATGGGGATTATCATCAAAGACGTAAAAGCGATAATGGCGGCGATAAAAACAAGAGCGGAGGAGTACAAACTAACTCTTTGCGTCGGCAGAAGCCACGGAATCCACGGAGAGCCTATCACTTTTGGACTCAAACTCGCTATTTGGCACGACGAGCTAAAAAGACACCTTGACAACCTAACCGCCTCGCTTGACGTAATAAGCGTGGGTATGGTGAGCGGAGCGATGGGAAATCTTGCGCATACGCCTATAGAGTTAGAAGAGCTTACTTGCAAATATCTAGGGCTTGGCGTGGCAAACGCGTCAAATCAAGTAATCCAAAGAGATAGATACGCGAGAGTCATCACGGCTCTTTCGCTTTTGGCCTCCAGTATCGAAAAGTTTGCGGTAGAGATAAGACATCTTCAGCGAACCGAAGTATACGAGGCTGAGGAGTATTTCAGCCCCGGTCAAAAAGGCTCCTCGGCGATGCCGCACAAGAGAAATCCGGTGCTAACAGAAAATATCACAGGTCTTGCAAGAGTGGTGAGAAGCTACGCCGTTCCCGCTATGGAAAACGTGGCTTTGTGGCATGAGAGAGATATATCGCACTCCTCTGTTGAGAGATTTATGTTGCCGGATGCGTTTATTACGACTGATTTTATGCTCAATCGTTTTGAGGGCGTCATATCAAAACTGCTCGTATATCCGCAAAATATGATGAAAAACCTCAATCTTACGGGCGGACTGGTATTCTCCCAAAGAGTACTTCTTGAATTGCCGCTAAAAGGCGTCTCAAGAGAGGATGGCTACAAAATAGTCCAAAGAAATGCGATGAGGGTATGGGAAGATTTACAACAAGGCAAACCCGCTCTAAACGCTGCCGGAGAGTCGCTTTTCTTGCAAAATCTGCTTGATGACGAAGATTTGAGGGCAAAACTTAGCGAGAGCGAAATACGAGAGTGTTTTGATTATAGCTACTACACAAAAAATATAGATAAGATTTTTGAGAGGGTTTTTGGATGCTGACGGTTATAAAAAGGGATGGAAGAAGCGAAGAGCTTGATATAAGAAAAATCCAAAAATACACAAAAGATGCGGTTGACGGACTCAAAAACGTCTCCCAATCAGAGCTTGAAGTAGATGCTAAGATACAGTTTCGCGACGGTATGGATACGGCGCAGATACAGCATACGCTTATTCAGACGGCTGTGGACAAGATAGACGTTGACGCGCCGGATTGGTCTTTTGTAGCGGCTAGACTCTTTTTGTATGACCTTTATCACAGGGTGGGCAGAAATATAGGCGGCAAAAAAAATGAGACCTATTGTCACATCTCAAAATATTTTGAGGCGGGCGAAGAGGAGGGCAGAATCGTAAAAGGGCTAAAAGAACTTTATGACCTAGACGACCTAGACGCCTACATTAGACCTGAGAGAGATTTGCAGTTTAACTATCTTGGCGTAAAAACGCTATACGATAGATATTTGCTAAAAGACAAAAACGGCGATCCGATAGAGTTGCCGCAACACATGTTTATGGCTATCGCTATGTTTTTGGCGCAAAACGAAGCAAATAGGGGCGTTATCGTAAAAGAGTTTTACGACGTTTTGTCGAAATTTGAGGTGATGGCGGCGACTCCGACGCTCTCAAACGCTAGAACCACAAGACATCAGCTAAGCTCTTGCTATATCGGAAGCACGCCGGACAACATCGAGGGGATATTTGACTCCTACAAAGAGATGGCGCTTCTCTCAAAATACGGCGGTGGTATCGGCTGGGACTATGCGAAAGTAAGAGCGGCAAACTCCTTTATCGACGGACACAAAAATGCGGCGGGCGGAATAGTGCCGTTTTTGAAAATCACAAACGACATAGCCGTTGCGGTAGACCAGCTAGGCACGAGAAAGGGCGCGATTTCTGTGTATATCGAGACGTGGCACAAAGATATAGAGGATTTTCTTGATTTGCGCAAAAACTCCGGCGAAGAGAGAAGAAGGGCGCACGATATATTTCCGGCTCTTTGGGTCAACGACCTTTTTATGAAAAGAGTGGAGGAAAACGGTCAGTGGAGCCTTTTTGACCCGTTTTTTACGCCTGAGCTTACCGAGGTGTGGGGCGATGAGTTTGAGGCGAGATATGAGGCGTATGAAGCTGAAAGAAGCGTCAAAAGAGAGACTATAAACGCAAAAGATTTGTGGAAAAAGATACTGCTCTCATATTTTGAGACCGGAAGCCCGTTTTTGTGTTTTAAAGACACAGCCAACAGAGCAAATCCAAACTCTCACGTCGGCGTAATCAGAAGTAGCAATCTATGCACAGAGATTTTTCAAAACACGACTCCAAACAAATACAAAGTACGAATAAAGTTTGAAGACGGCGGCGAGGAGTTGCTTGATGAGGAGACGCCAGTCACAATAGACAGCGGTATCACCAAAAAAGCGAATAAAGTAAGCTCCATAGACTCCATAGGCGGCAAAAAAGTATATATCGTAGATAAAGTCTCATACGGCGGTCAAACGGCGGTCTGCAACCTCGCAAGTATCAACCTCTCAAAGATAAACACAAAAGAAGACATAGAAAGAGTCACAAAAGTAGCCGTAAGAATGCTTGACAACGTAATAGAGCTAAACTTCTATCCGGTGGAAAAAGTCAAAAACACCAATATGCAAACACGCGCCATAGGTCTTGGAGCCATGGGCGAGGCGGAGATGCTCGCAACCAAAGGCATAGAGTGGGGAAGCGAGCGACACTTTGCGTTTGTGGATGAGATATTTGAAACCATCTCTTACAACGCCATCAAAACAAGCTCTGATTTGGCGGTAGAAAAAGGGGTATATCCGCAGTTTGAGGGCTCCAGCTGGTCAAGAGGGGCTCTTCCTATCGATTGCGCCTCGGAAGAAGCAAAAAAACTCTCCATCAGGGGGCTTTTTGACGAGGCTTACGACTGGAGCGAGCTAAGAGAAAAAGTAAAAAGAGACGGTATGAGAAACGGCTATTTGATGGCGATAGCCCCGACATCGTCTATCTCCATACTAGCCGGAACCACGCAAGCGATAGAGCCGATATACAAAAAAAAGTGGTTTGAGGAGAATCTATCCGGTCTAATCCCCGTAGTAGTGCCAAATCTAAACATAGACACAATAGGCTACTACAAATCCGCATACGAGGTAGACCAAGCCTTGCTAGTAAAAGCGGCGGCGGTAAGACAAAAGTGGATAGATCAAGGGCAAAGCCTAAACATCTTCATGAAGCTAGAAAACGCAAGCGGCAAGACGCTAAACGACATCTATATGAGTGCGTGGAAGCTCGGGCTAAAATCGACCTACTATCTTAGAAGTCAAAGCCCCGATAGCAATATCGACGAGGACACGATGGATAGAAGCGTGGAGTGCGAGGGGTGCCAGTAAAGGGGCTTTAAAATATTTATAATTCTTATCATAGCCGCCGATTGTGTTTTGAAAATGGTATGAGTATGAAGCCTACCCCCGTCCGTCGTAGAGCTATTAAAAAGCGCAGACGTGACGTTTGCACATCAACCGCCGATTAAAAAAAGAGGGTTTTTATGGTGCGTAGGTGAATTTTTTTGGCTTGTCCGTCAACGCTAAAGCGTACCGTCCAAACTTTTGTGCCTATTGTTTTGACATTGAGAACAACCCGTCCCCGTCCGCTAATAGATAATCTTTGTCTTTTGGTTTTGTGTTTTTGATTTGTGTGTCGGTAAGTTACGTAACTCTTTTAGGCATTATGTACCTCGCTGTTTTTTGTACCTTTAAAAAGGTACTTTTGGGGGTACAATATCAAAGGTACATTAAAAAGTGCGTTAGACTGACTTAGACTAAAGAGAGGGGTTTGTTAGGGGTTCTTGGAGGTCTTTGGATTGTTGGGTGGTGGAGCGTAGCGGGATCGAACCGCTGACCTCGACGCTGCCAGCGTCGCGCTCTCCCAGCTGAGCTAACGCCCCACGATTTGCGAAAGAGAACGTGATTATACAAGAAGTTTTTTTAAGATTCTATAAACTTATCTATTTTTATCATAAAGCACACGCCGTATGCGCCGTTGTTCACGCTCAAAACTCCGCCAAAACCCTCTTTTATAATTAGGGCGCTTATTTGTGTTGCGCGACTTTTATAGTAACATTCCCATCATCATAAGGGTCTTGGTGTATGTTTATTATCCATGACTCGCTTGGGTGAATCTCTATTATCCGCTCCTCAATGTGGTCGGCTAGCTCATGAGAGTCTCTTAGGAGTACTTTATCATTAAATACCAGATGTACGTCTACAAAATTTATAGAGCCGCTTTTTCTAGTTTTTAGTTGGTGATAGCCTGATATTATGCAATCTTTGGCTCTTACATGGCTCCCTATTATCTCTTGTATCTTCTCAACTGTTTCATGCTCAAGAGCTTTGTCAAGTAGCATTCCAAGCCCGTCTTTGACAATCTCCGTCGCCGAATAGATGATATAAAGTGCAATAGCTATCGACACTATAGGGTCGATAAAACCCCAGTCCGTCAAATATATAAGCCCCAAAGAGACGATAATTCCGACATTTGTATACAAGTCGCTTTTGTAGTGAAGGGCGTCTGATTTTATGATTAGATTGTTTGTTTTTTTGTATACCGAATTCAAAAAAAGCACAAGAAAAGTAGTGGCGACAATGGAAACCGCCATAACGCCAAGAGATAGCCCGAGATGCGTCGTGGGAGCTTGGTGTAGGAATTTGAGGGCGGCGGCGTAGATGATAAAAAGCCCCGATGCGACAATAACAACCCCTTCCGTCACAGAGGCTAGCCCCTCTATCTTACCTCTGCCGTAGTTGTACTCCGCATCCATCGGCTTTTGCGACTTGGTGATTGCGTATGAGTTGAATAGTGAGATGAGAAAGTCCAACGCGGAGTCGATGGCGGAGGCTATGATGACAACCGTTCCGGTCATTATCCCGACGGTAAGCTTGATAACGATAAGAAAAAACGCCGTTGCGCTGGCTACTACAGTAGCTTTTTTTTGTAGAGTCATTTGAACCTTCTGATTAAACATGATTTTCTAAGAGCGACTAGTCGCGAGAGCCGTCTGCTGAAGACCTCATTTTGGGCTTTGCTCAAAACAAGCGAAGCGCTCGGGCAAAAGCCCGATGTTTCCTTGAAAATGTGAGGATTAATCAAATGGTTCATTTTATAGTTCAGTCTCCGCAAACTCAGCTATTTTACCGCGCACTACTCTGCTTAGCTTGACGGCGGCTATCATATTTGAGGTTTTTGCTTTTTTGAGCATTATCGCTAGGGCGTTGTTGTATTTGGTAAGATGAGGGTGGTCTATCTGGTGCAAATCCCCCAAAATCACAACTTTACTACCGTCCACAACACGGGTCAACATCAGCTTATTTATCGCCGGAGAGCTGTTTTGCCACTCGTCAAATATCAGGTATCCCTCAAGGTTTACGCCCCTCATTTGGTTGATATTGATGGCTTCAATATTGTATTTTTTTAAAAAATCTTCGCTTGTGATAAAATCCGCCGCTTTACTTCTTTTGAGCCTATCGTCCATTTCAAGCCTCATATAGCCCGATATTGCGTCATAAAGCGGGTAGGTAAATACGCCAAGCTTTGTGGCTTCATCGCCCTTTAAAAATCCAAGTTGAGCCGCCGTATCGCCCGCCGTCACCGTATTTCTACAATACTTGACTTCATCGGAGAACTCCTCTTGAAAGCTCTTAACAGCTCCTTGCATCGCAAGCAGGTTTTTACCGCTTCCCGTGACGCCTGCGCATACGACTATCGGCACGTCAGGGTCTATTAGCATATTGAGAAAAAAGAGTTGCTCTTTGTTTTTTGGCTTTACGACAAGCTTTCTTATCTCATCTTCATCGATAATATGAAAACCGGTCGGCTTATAAAACGCCAAAATATGCTCGCCCGTCTCCTCTACGACAAACTCAATATTTGTAAAATGAGATAGTGTAACCCCATAATCATCAGGCGTTGAGCTCTCTATCATCTCTTTTTGAACTAGCTTGATATTTATTCTCTCCACAAACTCCAGTTTTTCGATGTCGTCTATACGATTTGTCTTAAACGGCTGAGACTTTAGCCCCATCGAAAGAGCCCTTAGCTTCATGGCTATATCGTTTGTGACAACCTCTGAGCCCTCATAGCAAGCGGCTATTTCCAGTATTTTTCTATCGTTGATAATATTTGGCGCATCGTGATTCATAAGCGTCTTGTAAGAGCTTTTTGAAACCAAATCAAACGTCGATTCGCCAACTTTTACATACACCACCCTCAGGCTATAAGAGTTTACCTCAATATCCTCTTCGCCAAGTGCTATCGCTTCGTCCATTATACGATTAAACTCTCTTGCTTGAAAGTTTATATCGCCAAAACCGCTTTTTTTTGCGTCTATCTCGTCAAGAACAGTCTCCGGTATTACAACCTTGTTACTGCCTCCTTGCGATAGAGAGAAGATATTAGCTGCGTCGTCTAGGATGACGGAAGTGTCTACGATATATGTTTTCAAAGTTTTTATACTCCGCAAATGTTGGGGTAAATCTCTTGTGAGTATATCAAATCTATGCTTTTTGACTATCAACCAATACCCGCCTCCTGTTAATAAAAACAGTAGTCTCAAATGTCTATTTAAGAGAGACTTTGTTGTGATAGATGGGGAAAAGATAGATTTGCGAGAGGGCTATAGAGGGATTATGGGAGGAAAGTTGACATTTACTTATAAATTCTTGCATACGCTTCTTCATAGACCGCCTTATCTTTTCTCTCGCCAACCGCCACAACTTCGACAATTTTTGCTACCCCATCCTCGACTTTTAGAACTATCCTATAAGCGGCGTTTGCAACGTATGTTTTTCTGTATCCCTCAAGGTTTAGGGCTCCTTGGTTGTAGAGTTTGGAGCTATATTTATACGGGTCGGTTTCGTATTTTGCGAAATAATCCGCAACCTCCTGCAAAATATCCAAAGATAGTTTTGATAAATCGCCTTTTACCTCCGGAAAATACTCTAGTTTATACATTGCAAGCACGCTCTTGTAGGTATGCATTCATCTCTTCTGCCGTAATCATTTTAACCGGTTCGCTTCTCTCCAAAACCCTCTCTTTAATGATTTGCGCAATCTCCAAATCCTCCATATAATCAGACAACGCTTTCATCCGCTCATATTCTGCAATCGACAAAATCACCGCCTCAGGCTTATTGTGTCTGATAACCGCCAATTTTTCCACAGAGTGTGTGATTAGCTTTTCCAAATATGAGCTTAAAGACTTTGAAAGCTCGGTAATTCCAACCATTTCTTGCTGTGTGTATGCCGCCATTTTTGACTCCTTTTTTTTAATACATATTTTTCTATATATTGTACCGTCTATTTATGGTGTTTTTGATTGAACCCAGAAAATAGACGCTACGCCAAAAGATAAGTTCTTTCTCTAAATCAGATAAAGCATAGTTTATTGTATCTGGTCGGGAGCTTTTATCTTCTTGATACTCTCTATTTTTCCACTTTGAGACTGTTTTGATATTTACACTATACTTGGTTGCTAGCTCCGTATTGCAAATATAGGGGTCTCGTATGATACCAACAAGCAAACCAGCTATAATAAAAACAGA
>DZAX01000059.1 GCA_022729705.1 Helicobacter cetorum
GACTGCCTGTGCGGCTAGTCGCTTTTTTAGCTCTATGTTTTATGTTTCTTCTTTTACTTCTTTTTTAATTAAATTATTTTTGTTTTTATAGGTTGGTTTTTATTTGTGAATAAAAATATCTTCAATAGTATTACTCCAGATAGGCGCAACACTTCTTCCTTAAAGTTTGACGGGATGAAATCTATTTTTGGTCATAGCGACTTGGAGCCTTTTTGGGTTGCGGATATGGATTTTTGTGCTCCAGAAGCTGTTTTTGATGCAATTAAGAGTAGATTAAACCATAAAATGTTTGGTTACCCTATTGCGGATACAATATTTTTTGAGTCTATATCTTCTTGGTTTCACAAGAGATTTGGCGTGAACGTCGAGACTAATTCTATAATTCCAATGACGGGTGTAGTCGTCTCTATGTTTACCGCTATACTTGCTTTTAGCGAACTTGGTGATGGCGTGGTTGTACAGCCGCCTGTTTATGGTCCTTTTTTTGGATTAATTAATTCAAGTAAGCGTAAACTAATTGAAAATCCTCTTTTTATTGGCGCTAATGGATACGAGATTGATTTTGACGCTTTGGAGGTAATTTTTATAAAAAAAGCTCCTAAAATACTTCTTTTCTGCTCTCCACACAATCCCATTGGCAGAGTTTGGCGATATGATGAACTTATACGACTCTCAACGCTTTGCAAACGGTATAACGTTATGATTGTGAGCGATGAGATACATTTTGATTTAATATTTCCGCCATATAAGCACACTACTTTTTTATCTATCGAAAATGCGCTTGATAATCTTATTTTGCTTTCAGCTCCGACAAAGACTTTCAATGTACCTGGGCTTAACATATCGTATGCGATTATTCCAAAAAGAAGTAATAAGATTAGATTTGAGAACTTAGCTAAAAGTATTCATCAGGCGTCACCTAATATATTTGGACTAGAGACGTTGAAGGCCTGCTATAAAAATGGAGATAAATGGCTTGACGGGGCTCTTTTGTATCTTCTTGAAAATAGAGGCGTTATTGATTCTTTTGTGGAGAATAACGATTTTATACAAGCCTTTTCGCCCGAGGGAACTTATCTTTATTGGCTTGATTTTCAAAATAGCGCTTTAAATAAAAAGGAGATTTCAAAGAGGATTCAAAAAGCCGGATTGGCGCTTAGTCCAGGAGATTTTTTCTTTAACGGCAAAGAGAGTCTGTTTTTTAGATTTAATTTTGCAACCAATAGGAACAGAGTGGAGTCTGCCCTTGGTAGACTGAAAAGCTGTTTTTAAACGCACCCGAATAGTTAAAATCCGGGCTTGTGGGGTGTTTATGAAGTTTACGGCGAAATTATATTCATCCATTGTTACATTATCTTGACGAAGCGTATTTATCTTGTGACGCTTTTGCCACTTTTTTTAATTCCGCAATAGTTGACATAATATCTTCAATTGTCGCCCATTTTCTGTTTTTTTCAAGTATTACAGTTGCGCAACTGGCAGATAATAAATCAAACTTTCTAACTATGCCAAATCTGTCTTTTGACTCTATGTATCCGGCTTTCTTGTCATCGGCACTATAAAATGATTCAGCATTTTGTTTAAATTTTTTGATAGCCTCTTTCAGCGTCTCTTCAAATTCGCCCAATTCTGCATTTTTTGTCTCAAAACCAATAAAGAAATCGTCCCCGCCTATATGTCCCAAGAATGGTTTAAATCGTAAAGTCTCTTGCTTTATTGTGTCTGCAAATAGAAGTATCGCTCTATCTCCTTGCCTAAAACCAAATTTGTCGTTAAAAGGTTTGAAATTATCCAAATCAAGGTAGGCTAGCAAGTATTCAGAGATTGTATTGGATGTGGCTTTTTGTATAAAATCATTTATGGTCGTATTGCCGGGCAGTTTTGTTAGCGGATTTTGATCTCGCGCTACTTTCAGATTTTTTTCATTTAATGCGTTAATTAATGATCTCGCGCTCAAAAATCCTCTATATCTGAACTCTTTTGTAATAATGACACCCTCTAACTCATCGTGGTGCGCAAACATATCCAAAATATCCTCTAGCGGTGTATTTATATCAGCTATTGGACAGTGAACCGCATGCTTTCCTGTATTCTGATTTCTGATGAGCTGTAAGCCGTATTGAGAGTAAATATATTTTTTGAGGCTTTTTTCTGTGACAACTCCTATTGGTTGCATACCCGTGTCTACTACGGGAAAAATTGTCGCTTTCTCGTCTTTTTGGAATTTTTCAATTATATCTTTTATAGGGTCTAGATTTTGGACAGGCGTCAAAGTTTGCATTTGGTTTAGTATATATGATACGTCTGAGTCTATGGCTCTTTTATCATCGTCCGCTAGTTTTTTTATGTGCGCAACGCTTTGCTTTATATTTTTGACGTCTGAGGCATCTTGGACAAACAAGCCCTTTACAAGGTCACACCCAAGCTCTTTGAGTATAAAAAACTCCTCTTTTGTCTCTATGCCATCGGCGATGACTATGGCGCCTCCTATGTGCGCTAGTTTTATTATCTCTGTGCAAAATAGTCTATTTTTACTATTTTGCTTAATATTTCTTATTAAAGATTTATCAATTTTTACGGCGTTTGGCTCTGAGTGATATAAGAGTTCAAATCCGCTACGCCCGCTTCCAAAATCGGCTAGCGCAATTTTAAAACCTTGTAGTTTGTATATGTTTAAAGCGTTTTTTGCGTTTATATACGTAGAGAATCTATGTCTTTCGGATATACTGAAATAGATATTTGTCGGTGAGACGAGTCTGCCTTTTATGAGTTGAAGCGTATTTCCCGGTTTATAGTCTAGCATCTCTATCGCTCTTGCATCTAAGGTGTAAAATAGTTTTAGGGCGACGCTTGTTTTTGATGGATTTGATTTTGTGAGAGAGTCTTGTAGTTCAAAAAACTTTGTTAATACTTTTTTACGCATTTCAAGGTCGACGTCATATAGACTTCCGTCCCTAAAGGCGTCGTCTAGTAGATGTTCGATACCGTCATATCCGCATGCGCCAATATCACAAGCTGTCGCTTCTACGCCAAATAGTTCGCCGCTATGCGGGTTTACAATTGGCGTAAAGAGAAAGTTTAAATTTTTAACGACTTTTTGCCATTTTTTGTCTAGGTTTATCATTTTTTATTTCTCATCAGTGTGGATAGAGGCTATAACTATTACCATTTGCAAAGGCAAAAACTTTGTTTATAATTATAGCTCGTTGTCAAGTTTCACCACGTTGTACCATTCCATTCAAAGCAATAGCATAAAACTCA
>DZAX01000060.1 GCA_022729705.1 Helicobacter cetorum
TATTGCTTGTATTTATGAAACTAGGCAACTATAACGTGGTGAAACTGAACATATAGCTTAAGTCTACCCTATGCTCGGTAAAGTCAAATGCTGCTAAGTTTGTTGTTTTAACCCCTGCAGTATTTGAGAAATAGTATGCGTTACCTTTGTCATCATGGTAGCCTAGTCTATATCTGAGATTTAGATTTTTAGCTATCTTGTAGTTGATATCCATAGTGACAGTTGTCATATCACCTTTGTTTAGAGATTTGTCTTCATCTCTATCATCTACTAGGTAGTTGAGGTCTATTTTGGTGTCTTTTAGGAGGCCAGCTTTGCCTAGATCCGCGCTACCTGCTACCATCCATGAACTTGTACCTGCTTCCCAGTTTTCTGTCTTCATAGGTCTTGTGTAGCCAAATGTAGGGAAGTTTCTCCATCCAGTGACAAGGTCTGCTTCGTCTGCTATTTGTGAGTAGCCAAAGTGGATTTTATATGCACCTTGAGTTGCAAATATTCTAGCCATGTATGCTTGAGCGTCTAAACTATTTGGATTGCTATATCCAAAACTTCTATTTGCCGCTTGTCCCCATCCCCAAGAAGCATCGTTATTGATGTTGTTATTGTCCATTTGGTTGATATATCTACCGCCAACTGTTACTTTTGCATGATATACAGGGAAACTATAGTTTGCCTCTAGTATCATAGTATTTAGGATATCAGATACTTCGTAGTCCCAAGCTTCAAGCTTTAGATCTTTTACACCAGTGTATGTAACACCGATGATACCCATGTAATCAGTAGAGTTGGCATTGCCAGCACCTATATTAAATTGTTTTGTAGCAAGTGCTTTTGGTACATCCTGGAAGTTACTCATTACATCTTCAAAAGTATCAGAAAATCTAGGTTTCATAGCAGTGACATACGCACCAAAGATCTCAAAGTCTTTGATATCTTTTGATTTGACAGTTAGTGCTTCAAAAGCATTTGGAACCATCTTTGAGTCATTGATGCCCGTTAGAGGCGTTTGCATAAGCTGTCTGCCTAGAATCGCAGTAGTCTTTGACCTATCATACTGAACATAGCTTTGAGTGAATACATTTATTGGTTTTGCTTCGCAACTACCACCACAAAGCGTGCCACTTTTCAGATCTAGATCTCCGCCTGATTTTGTTTTAGTACCATTTACATATAGATCTGAAATAGGTTGAGATGTGTATGCTCCAAGCCCAAGACTCACCCCTGCGTACTTGTCTGTTTTAAAAACAACACTACCACCAATGGCAGCTACTCTACTAGCAGGATCTACCTTGTTACCAGTTGTAGCACTACTATCATCTATCTTGTCCCAGTCCCACATAAATGAGTTAAATCTAACTTCACCACTCACTTTACCATTCTTGAACATTCCCTCAAGGCTGTCAGCGGCATGAAGCCCAGTTCCGATAACACTCATAGCTACAAGCGCAGCTAAACTTAATTTTATTTTCATAAACTCTCCTTTTCTTATGATTCCCTAGTATTTTACACTAGGGAATGTTTTACTTTCTCTCTTTTCCAAAAGTCTCATTCATCCAGTTGTCAAAACCACTGTAGTGTTTGTATTCATCAAGACCTAGTCTCTCAGCAGTTTTTTCAAATGACTCATCGATATAAGTCATTCTGTGTACATCTTCTGTATTCATATTTGCTACTACATCAGTCGTTGTTCCCAGTGCTCTAGCACCTTTTTTGAGTGACCATGTGAATAGTTTTACTAGGAATATAAACCAGACTATAGCAACGCCTACTTGTACCCAGTGGTTGTCACTAAATAGTTGTGGGAAGAAATACAGACCATCTTCACCTGCTTTTTTGGCTGCTTCAGTACCTAGCCAGTCTGTAGCGTAGAAAAATGCCATGTGCTCTTTGTAGTTGAGCGTAAATGGCAGATATCCAACAGCAAAACCAGCAAAACCTACCATTGTATTTGTATATCCTAGACCTATTCTCATGTACGATCTAATCTCACAACCAATAAGTAAAACGGCACCCATACCCAAAATAAATCCACCAATTGGCACGCCACCTGTCAGAGCGTATTTGATGTCGCCTGTGAAGCCGTGTTTATAATCCAAGAATCCCCAAGTAAGAATAACAAATGCAGTGACCAAAACCCACATAGCTGATATTCCCACTAGCGGCATCATACCTCTAAATAGTGTTTTGGTTACTTGAGGCATTTTCATGAAGTTTGTCATAACTTTGTCATTTTTAGTTACAAAGTGGTGTGCTTCTGCTGTCAAAAGTCCACACTCCGTGCCAAAACCAGATTTTGCCATACCAAAACCACCTAGAATACCAGCAGCAAGTGTCAGTGCAACATAAGCTAGACCTTGATGGTCAATTGATTTGCCAAAAGGTTTTAGAGCATCTAAATGAATTGCATCTTTTGCGTATTGGAACATTTCAGGGTTGAATAGACCACCAACGATACCAACACCAAAGAATATTACTGAGAACAATATACCAAACCATCTAATCACATCTCTATTTGGCTTGTAGTTAGGATCATAACATACACAATCGGTCATGTTGCCTTTTTTGTATGACTCCTTAGCGTAGTCAAGTGTCTCTTGATGCTTGAAATATTTTGACGAATCAGCAAATCCCATAAGAAAAAAGCCCATCATACCGCCAAGTGACATGAATACAACAGCCACCATAGAGTGGATATTCATCATAGGAATACCACCTAGTAGGTGATTTAGAGTACATCCACCGGCTAGTCTCGTACCATAACTAAATAAAGCACCACCAAAAAATGCTATTAGTAGGACTTTCCAGTCATATTTAGCCCAGCCTCTACTCTCTTTTTCAAACATAGCAACTAGCAAACCACCGAGCATCATACCGACTATCGGCCAGCCAACACCAGGGACAAAAGCACCCTCTGCTGTAGGTATCCAATTTCCGTTTGCCAAAACTACGGAACTACCATATAGTCCAGTATCAGCAATACCTAGTGTTTTACATAAAAATACTTCCATCCCTCTGTACATTTTGCCAAGGTCGGTGGTAACCGTAATAGGCTCCACTGATGGCACTTCACCTTTTGCCCATTTTGGAGCAAAAAGACCGATCATATAAAAAATCTGAGCCACACCAAAAGCGAGACCAGCCCACATAAAAGACCACTGTTTGGTCAACATTTTACTCATCATTTATCCTTATTTGTCAAGTTTCACCACGTTGTACCATTCCATTCAAAGCAATAGCATAAAACTCA
>DZAX01000061.1 GCA_022729705.1 Helicobacter cetorum
TACAGAAGATAAAAGCTCAAGACCAAACACAATTCACTACGCCCTATCTGATTTAAATAAAAGAGTGCCTGACACTCATTTATTACATTTATTAAAATTGACGTTAATGTACCCTCTTTGATTTCTTTGTGATGCAGAAAGTTGTAAAAAGATTTTTTTCAGCGTTATACCAAGCCTGTAGCGACAAAATATGCCTCGCCTTTGTGCTTATGTCGTTTTATTTTTAGATTAAGCATACCCGTCATTGCTAGATCTTTTTGCTTTTTTGGTATATTTTGTAATTAAACCCCCTGATTAAAATGAATTTTCAAGAGCGACTAGTCGCAAGAGCTGTCTGCCGAAGACCTCATTTTGGGCTTTACTCAAAATGTGAGAATTAATCAGAGGTAAGCACCAAGTAAACCCCGTCCCCACGAAATACGCTATTTTTCTTTATATTTACAGCAATAACCACTCATAATTCCATCAAAAAGATATAAAAATTGAAATATTTTGCTATTTTGTATTGTATGCAATTTCAAAAGTTGCAAAATCTTATATTTTGAAGGTTTAGATAGTAGTTAATAGTTGCATTTTTCTAAAAAAATATACTAAAAAACGACTCTTTTCTAAAAATTTGCTTGTTTTGATGTAGAAAAGCCATAGAAATATTTGGACGGGGTTTACCTGGTGCTTACCTATATTTCTAATTTGGCAAAGTATAGCAAGACGAAAGGGTTACGTCTGATTCAAATATAATGCCGTGCCTTGGTTCATACAAACCGCCTTTTTCATAAATAAAAGCAAAAATCTCATCCGCACGACTCTGTTTTATTAGCACAGTCATAACTTCCATCTCCACATCATGCCGAGCGCTTGTATTACTGCTTCCTCTTGCGGCGCTTTTGTTTGCGGTATACACGCCCATCTCATGCAAAGCCCTTATTATAGGCATTGTGGTTGTCAGAGGCATTATCGCTGCTATAAGGCACATTTTTTCTTTGTTATTCACGGTTTTTAGCCCCTATTTTTTCTAAAACTTCTTGCGGGATATATGTCGCCGCCTTTTGAAGTTTTGTAACATACATAAAACCCATCCCTGGGGTGTCAAGTTTTCCAGCCAAGTACATAGCGTCAAATATACGATTAACCTGCTCGCTAGCAACGATTATTTGAATTATCTCTTTTTCCGCCTCCACCGCCACACCATAAACGCCAAGCCTCTCGCGAACGCCGGAGCCGTAAGCGTAATTAATGGTGGCTCCTTGCGCTCCCACTTCATAAGCCGCATGCACAATAACGTCAGAAAAACCTTTCTGAACAATACAGGTAATAAGCTCCAAATCCGTTAAAATAGTTACTTGTCTTTTTGCATTTTCCACAATATTAGCCCTCAGCAGATGTTAAAATAGTTTTTTTAGAAAATTCGCCGTTCGCAAATCTAGCATATAGCCCCATACCAAGAACCGCCACAATAGGACAAATCGAAGCCATTGCCAAAATACCAAATCCATCTACCGCGCCAAGCACATTCCCAAAGCCAAGCCCAAGCGACAAAACAAGAGGAACCGTAATCGGTCCCGTCGTAACACCGGCGCTATCCCAGGCTATATTGACAAACTCTTCTGTTGAAAAATAGGTTAGAATTAAGCCTATGGCGTATAATGGAATAAGAAGATATGTAAGCGGTATGTCATAAATTATTTTTAGAACTCCAATAGTTATGCCAACTGCCACACCTGCGGATACAGAGTACATTAGGGCGCTTTTTTTAAAAACGCCGTTTGTCAGGTTTTGAACTGTTACACCCAAAGCATTTAAGGCGGGTTCTGCCAAAGTGGCGCCAAATCCCAATACAAGAGAGAAAAAGATAGTTACAGCTATACCCACAAGGTACGGATATAGAGCGTTTAAAGTCCCGCTTGCTGTTTGTATTGTATGAAAAGACGCCGGTATTAAGCTGCCTGATTGCCCGCCCAATTTAGCCAATCCGTATGTGAGACCAACATTAAAAATCATCATACCCAAGACGGCCAACGTAATTCCATATATAATAGAGCCGGAGTTTTTAATATTTTCTTTCAGCAAAACTTTCATAATCAAAAATAAAAAAATAACAAGCGGCACAATAGCCCTAACGCCTAGTATCAACTCGTTATATGGACTAAGCTCATACCAATTTGCGCTCAGTGTAGCGGACGACGAAGCAAGCGCCGCTCCCGCAATAATCTGCTCAGGTGTTACGCTAAAATAAACATAAAGCCCCAAAAGCATTACCGCCATAACCGGAAAAACAGACGCTAGCGTAACAATACCAAAGCCGGAAAGCGAAGAGTCCCCCTTGCCAGCCGCCGAAGCTATACCTATCCCAAGAGCCAACACAAGTGGCACCGTCACAGGCCCTGTTGTAACGCCGCCACAGTCCCAGGCGAGACCAAGTATCGGCGCTAGATAGTCGTTTGCATTAAAGTATACCGTAAGAGCTAATAATGGAATAACGGCTAGATAGATAAGAGGCTTTAAGCCCCAGCCATATAAAAATCGCATTGTACCAATGACTGCGGCAACGCCAACGCCCATACCTACGCATAGCACAAGAGCCCCCGAGTAGTCGTTTAAGAGTGCAAATAAGTATGGCGCTTTATCAGGCTCTACCAAAGAGCCCGCCGCTTTTAAAGCCCCTATTGCAGGCTCCGCAAAAGTAACGCCGATGCCGAGTAAAAAAGCTATTGTGAGCACAACGCTAAGACCTACTTTTTTTGGCAAACTATTTCCGATTGACTCGCCAAACGGCATAAGTCCCCGCTTTAAGCCCTCCATAAATAACATCAAGCCTATAATTACAGCCCCAAGACCCATTGCGATAATGGCGGAATCAGCAATATGCTGCCTTAGGATAAACATTTGAAAAAACGCCATATAAAGCGCAAGTGGCACAACGGCTTTGACCTGCTCTAAAAAACGAACGGATATATATGGCGTCAAAAGCCGATAGATGTCAATAGAGCGCAACTTGATTCGTCGCGGGGTTTTTACGCCCTCTTTTGGAGCTAAATCGTTATAGCTTATACGCACATGATTTACGGAAACCTCTTTGAGAAAATCGCCATAACGTATAGTTTTATTTTCGTTCATCTCTTAATAGCCTCCATGACTTAATCTTCAGACGCTATAACTAAAAATATTAATTTATCATCTCATCTTTCGCACCTAATTTTCTCAAAAAAACATCCAAATAAAGACTACATTAT
>DZAX01000040.1 GCA_022729705.1 Helicobacter cetorum
TTAAAGGGAATAAGATTTTTTAGAATGTTGTCTTGACAATTTGGGGGATTATAATCTACGGCTTCTTTTTTGAACTCTTTTGAGTATTGCGGTTTATTGTTTACTAGGCTCATGATGGAAACTCCCGTGTATTTCTTGGATTATAGACTATCTGTGTTTTTGGATAGGGTGTAATCCGTTTGTTGGGGATATGGTAGCCATTTCAATATCTGTGGCTCCATTTTGTAGTGTCTAGTATGGGTAGCTTAAACTCGTCGTTGAAGGCTAGCTGATAATCTATTTTTTTAAGCATTCTTTTATCTCCTTTTTTGATATAATGTTGTTAAGCGGAAAGTGCGATGACTCTTTTGCGTTCGGGTGCCATAAAAGAGAACAGCCATGTTTACTTTCCTGATAAAGAGTAGGTGTGAGGGGCTTTCCGCCTAGTATCTCTTCCACGCTAAAATCCCCATTCTATTTCTATTCATGTCCGCAAATTTAGACTGCATAAAGTTGTACAGCACCACTCCATTTTTGTCTGCTGATAATCTATTTTTTTAAGCATTCTTTTATCTCCTTTTTTGATATAATGTTGTTAAGCGGAAAGTGCGATGACTCTTTTGCGTTCGGGCGCCATAAAAGAGAACAGCGACGTCTACCTTCCTGATAAAGAGTAGGGGTGAGGGCTTTCCGCCTAATATCTCTTCCACGCTAAAATCCCCATTCTATTTCTATTCATGTCCTCAAATTTAGACTGCATAAAGTTGTACAGCACCACTCCATTTTTGTCTGCTGATAATCTATTTTTTTAAGCATTCTTTTATCTCCTTTTTTGATATAATGTTGTTAAGCGGAAAGTGCGATGACTCTTTTGCGTTCGGGCGCCATAAAAGAGAACAGCGACGTCTACCTTCCTGATAAAGAGTAGGGGTGAGGGCTTTCCGCCTAATATCTCTTCCACGCTAAAATCCCCATTCTATTTCTATTCATGTCCTCAAATTTAGACTGCATAAAGTTGTACAGCACCACTCCATTTTTGTCTGCTGATAATCTATTTTTTTAAGCATTCTTTTATCTCCTTTTTTGATATAATTTTGTTAAGCGGAAAGTGCGATGACTCTTTTGCGTTCGGGCGCTATAAAAGAGAACAGCGACGTTTACCTTCCTGATAAAGAGTAGGGGTGAGGGCTTTCCGCCTAGTATCTCTTCCACGCTAAAATCCCCATTCTATTTCTATTCATGTCCGCAAATTTAGACTGCATAAAGTTGTACAGCACCACTCCATTTTTGTCTATAGTAGAGACCAACAGAGCTTTTGGCTCATCAAAAAGAGCTATATCTTGCCTGTTGTTTGATCTTTGTAGGTTGTTATACATAGATGTCCGCCCACTATGTTTACCGCCTCTGCTGTGGTTACCCCCAGCTTTCGGGCTCCTAAATATCTGTGGCTCCATTTTGTAGTGTCTAGTATGGGTAGCTTAAACTCGTCGTTGAAGGCTAGCTGATAATCTATTTTTTTAAGCATTCTTTTATCTCCTTTTTTGATATAATTTTGTTAAGCGGAAAGTGCGATGACTCTTTTGCGTTCGGGCGCCATAAAAGAGAACAGCGACGTTTACCTTCCTGATAAAGAGTAGAGGTGAGGGGCTTTCCGCCTAGTATCTCTTCCACGCTAAAATCCCCATTCTGTTTCTATTTATGTCCGCAAATTTAGACTGCATAAAGTTGTACAGCACCACTCCATTTTTGTCTATAGTAGAGACCAACAGAGCTTTTGGCTCATCAAAAAGAGCTATATCTTGCCTGTTGTTTGATCTTTGTAGGTTGTTATACATAGATGTCCGCCCACTATGTTTACCGCCTCTGCTGTGGTTACCCCCAGCTTTCGGGCTCCTAAATATCTGTGGCTCCATTTTGTAGTGTCTAGTATGGGTAGCTTAAACTCGTCGTTGAAGGCTAGCTGATAATCTATTTTTTTAAGCATTCTTTTATCTCCTTTTTTGATATAATGTTGTTAAGAGTTTGCGAGTGCGCATAATGGGTAATGCGGCGTGCTTGTGCCCGTGTATGTAGGTTCAACTCCTGCCTTGCAAGCTCCACTATCGTATACGCTCATATTCTGCCTGTCTTAAGTGTTTTTCATCTATTTTCCCTGTCGTTACTATCTTGTTGAAACCACTTGAAAAATAATCAACCTCTACCGCTATTTTGTTGACCCCATTAAGCTCAAAGACATATAAAACGTTCTTTTTTTTAGAGTCAAAAATAATTTCACACTCCTTATTTCTAATCTTTTGAAATATCAATAAAAACTCTTGCTCTCCCAAAGCCGCACCCCTTGAGGATTTCGTATCTCTTAGCATGTGGTACAAAATCTGTGGCTCCATTTTGTAGTGTCTAGTATGGGTAGCTTAAACTCGTCGTTGAAGGCTAGCTGATAATCTATTTTTTTAAGCATTCTTTTATCTCCTTTTTTGATATAATTTTGTTAAGCGGAAAGTGCGATGACTCTTTTGCGTTCGGGCGCCATAAAAGAGAACAGCGACGTTTACCTTCCTGATAAAGAGTAGAGGTGAGGGGCTTTCCGCCTAGTATCTCTTCCACGCTAAAATTCCTTCCCTACCTCTATTCATCTTATTTAGGTCAGCGTTCATAAAATTCCAAAAAAGAGCTCCATTTTTATCCACGGTGAAAGTCGAAACGAGCAACGCTTTCGGTTCGTCAAAAATGGCTATATATTGCGGTCTTAACGTCCCATCTGAGAACTGTGTAAGCCAAATTTCCAAAGGGTTTTCCAATGTCGGAATAATAAAGTTAGCGTAACGCTCTCTTGCGTTTTCCTCTTTTACTAGCATGTGTGCGAATCTACTCGGCTCTATTAGCAGCCGCTCTATCGGCGTTTTTATAATCCTTTCCCTTTCAGAACCAAGCAAGGCTTCCGTAAGCGTTAGTAAAGCCAACTCCCTTGATGGCGATTGCTTTATAATCTTTGGAGTAGGTAAATAAAAAGAGCTGTCTATCTCCTGCAACTTTGGCAAACCAAACGCATCAAACTTTTTTTGCCCCGGGCACTTCTCCGCAAACTCAAAGCCGTTACAAAGAGATATGTTTTCGCTCTTCCAAAGCCCCTCTTTGCCGATGTTGTAATCAAACCCTACGTCTGGCTTTGAAAGTACATCTTTTCCATCTGCGCCTTTGTACCTATATGCTTTTGTCTCATATACCTCCCCTGTCTTGGAGTTGATTGTTTTGATAGTTTCTAGCGGTGGTGGGGTCTCTACGCTTTTGCCTAACTTTTGTAGGTCTTTGTCGTTTAGCGCTATTACGCCGCAACGGCATCTGTAGCCGTTTGGCGGTAGGTGCGTATCCCAAAAAGGGTCTGCGGCATGATAAACCCTGCCGTCTAGTACGATATGAGACGGTCTTGTCTTGCCGTCGTGCTTTGCATTGTACATCAGGTATGGGCGGTTTTTTCTATTTTCCCACATACCCTTCCATTGTCCTGCCATATAGGCGCTTTGGATATTGGTCTGATATATGGTCTCTAGCCGCCTTGGTGTGCCTAGCTCTATTACATTGCCGTCTGCGTCCTCTTTTGTGCCTATCCACCCTTTTTTTGCGAGGAGTGGCTCTAGCTTTGACATCCATACTTCTTTTGGTTCGCCGCTTTTTTGCGCCTCTAGCAGGGAGGCGTATATATCGCCTACTATGTCGTATCCGGCGCTTCTTGCGACTGTAAAAGCTTTGGCGTGTGCTTCTCTCTTTAGGTCATCCCATCTTTCGGTCTCTACGACCTTTTTTTTGGAGAAGTGGGCTATAGCCTGCTTGGGCTCCATAGCGAGCGAAAACTCAACCGACATATCCAGCCGCCTCTGATGCGAATATAGCCCGTTCTAAAGTCTTTTGGAGGGCGCTATTATCCATCTTTGGGAATGCCTCTGCCAAAGCGTCTAGTGCTTCGTTGTAGTCGCCTGTAGCTTGTAACGCCTCTAGTATCGGGGAGATGATGGCTGTGAGAGAATCCGCGACTTCCTTTGTCGCCAAAAGCTCCGTGAGGCTACTGTCTAGTGTCTCCTGGAAGTCTGGCGCTGTGCTTTGGCTCTCGGTAAATGATGAGCTTTTTTCTGCGTCTGGCGGTGTTTGCATAGAGGCAATATCTACTTCGATGTCGTCTTCTTCAAAGCCGTAACTTTTTATATAGTAGTTTTTGCTAAATCTAACCCCTTGTGCGGAGAGCTTTGCGTCTCTCTGGGCTAGTGCGTCGTCTATGTCCCCGCTTTTGACTAGCTTTATCCTCGGTGGGGTCTCCCAGCTGTTGACTATATAGATGATTTTGACGAGCTCGTTTAGATATTCTTCTATATGTGCTCTATCGGCTTTTTCTATGGCCTCTGCTACTCCTGCGTGAGTCTGTGCGGCGGCGTAGCTCCCGCCTTTGACCTCGCTTGTGAGGTTTTGCCCCAATATGGCGATGGCTATCTCTGTATTTAATTCCTCCAAAAATCCGCTATGAATATCGCCTTTTGCTTTCGCGGTCTCCAAAAACTGTATGCTTGAGTCGTCTGGTATGATTGCCACAGCAGACTGCACCATGTCATCGAGCCTTTGTGCCATATCGTCGCGCACGTCTGCAGGGGCGTTTCGCGGTAGCTTCCCTATAGACCACGGCATACCGTATTTTTCTACAAAGCCATAGAAAAATTTCCACCCGCTTTTTCTAAATACCACATACCAAAACAGTTTACTAAGTAACTTTTTACCATATGGGTTTGTATAGCTAGCTTCAGATAAACAAATCAAAAACTTGTTTGGCGGCAACGGTACGCCGTCTTGTTGCTCTTTTGTCAAAAACACCCATTCGCCACTTCTATAGCCAAACCACTCCTGAGGTTTTGCTATTATCTTTGTGGGTAGAAGCATTGCGCCGTTTTGCTCCCAATAGAGCTCGGATATGGAATAGCCAAACAGTACGGAGTCGAAGATGGCGTTAAATATCGCGGACTTTTTTGTGTTTATAAAAAACTCCTTTAAAGCCTTGGCGTTTTTGTCGTCTTCTTTGATATATATCTCGTAGTCGTCGACGGCGCTTTTTCTCTGTAGGAGCGCTCCGCTGACTCTCGTATCGTCTAGCACACCTCGCAAAGCGGTGATGTCTTTGCCCATCTTTTTTAGGATTTCATCTGGATCTGGCAAGAGCCTAAGAGCATTGACGACAGCCCCTCTAGCGTTCTGATAATTCGCAAAATCCAAAACCATTATAAAACCTCCTTGCGGCAAAGCCGCTACATTTATACGCTCCTTGCGGCAAAGCCGCTACATTTATACGCTCCTTGCGGCGTAGCCGTTCGTCGCTTGATATTGGGATTTCATCCCAAACCCCTAAAGCTACGCCTGGCGGCGAGAGAGTTTTTGGAGTCGACCTTGTATCCCTTTTAGAATATGTTTCGTAACTTTTTGAATACCTTGCGGCGAGAGTTTTTAAAGTCAACCTTGTACCCCTTTTAGAATATGTTTAGAATATGTTTAGAATCTATTTTGTAACTTTTTGAATACCTTAGTAACCCTCTAGGTTAGAAACGCTGTTGCGGTGCTTTCCTGAGCCTACAAACGGGATAGGATTTTGAGCTTTTGCGGCGGAGTGGCATAGGGCGCAAGAGACGGCGATGTCTGCGTGTCCCTCTGAGCCTTCTACGTCGAAGCGGATTTGACCGTTTACCCCTGTGATTTTTTTTAGAGAATGGAAGTCTTCGCGTATTTCTTCGTGAGTTGGCACGCCGATAAGAGCCTCTTCCATGCCTGTGAGTAGTCCAAACATCAAGGCGTTTTTTGAGGCGTTTGTAAATTTGACCGCTTCGACTCTGTAGGAGCCAAACATCTCTTGCGCCTCTTCGGCTAGCTGTTCGCCTAGCCCTGTTGCATCTATGCAGGCGCGTATGACGTTTTGACGTGCGAGTAGCTCGCGCAAAATCTGCCCTTGTGTCTTAAAAGAGCAATTTTGGAGAGTAATAATTTTCAGTGGGACTAGAGCCCTGCCCACACTTTCGGCCACCCATATGGAGCTGAGGTGTTTGCGACGAGCCACGTCCATGCCTATGTATAGATTTGCCGCGTTTTCTAGCTTTTTGTAGGGGTGCGTGTATGTGTTTATCTCCCACTTTTTGCCTTTTTCTACCCCTTTTTGCTCGTCTTTGAGAAATGGGGGGATTTCACACGAGCGGATTAGTTCGTAGCTGAGAAACGCCGTGGCTTCGTCTACGGCTATGCACTCAAACTCCTCTTTGAAAGTCGTCTCGTCTATCGAGTCGGCGCGGAGCTCTGCGAGCCACTCTTCTCTTTGGGCTTTTGAGGTTTTGTGTCCGCGTATTTTGTCTAATAGCCCTTGGTCTAGTGCGTCGTGTATGCTTGTCTTGTGTCTGCCCCATACGAGCTTTCCCTTGTCTATAAGTCCCAAAAATTTGTAGTATAGGCAGGCTTGACCGTTGTGTGTGGATAGTATGCGTATGGGGTGACCCCATACCTTGGCGCACGCCATGGCGGCTTTCCATAGCTTTTTTGCGTCGTCGTGAAAGGCAAACTCGTCTAATACAACTTTGCCGCCTTTGGAACGAAAAAAGTCGGGATTTGAGGAACCGGCTGTGATTTTTGTACCGTTGGCAAATTTGATTTGGTGCGTAGACTCTTTGAGTACGGGGTCTTTTATGTCTTCGGCTTCAAATCCGGTTCTATATATTGCCGCCCACTTTTTGCAGTAGTCTATATACTCTTTTGCGGCGGAGTCGTCCATGGAGGAAAACCATACTGCGGAGATTTTGCCTTGTATGCAGTCTTGTACGTCTTCGTAGCTTTGGGCATATGTGGCGCCTATACGCCTGCTTTTTTCCCATATCTTTATTGGACTTTTGTCTTTTATCCACTCTATCTGATAGGGGAGTAGGTATTTTTGGCTCATGCGCCTATTATCTCTTTTATCGACGCCATTAGTCTTTGTTTTTTATCTATGTTTTCAGTTTTTGGTTTTTCTGATTCTTTTTGGTCTTCGTATACTTTTACTTTACCTATAGAGTTTAATAGATTTGTGAGGGTGTATAGCTGCCCCGTAGATGGGTCGTCGCCGTTTTCTATGTCTGTCTTTATTCGGCGTAAGAGGACGCGGCTAAAGTCGTATAATTCCTCATGAAAGGCGTTTTTTTGCGCCAACAGCGCCGCTTTTTTGCGCTCCCACTCGCCTTCTTTTTTCCAATCGGATAGGCTTCTTGTGCTTATGTTTATCCGCGCGGCTATATCGTCTAGGTTCATCCCCTCCACGACGTATAGGCGTTCGGCTTCTACAAAGTAGTTTTGTTTTTTATTGTATGCCATGTTCGATTTCTTGTATTTTTTTTAAGACTCCTATGTATTCTTGCTGGGCTTCTACAAGCTCTGTACAAGCCGCAAAAGCTTCTTTGGCTCGCAACTTCTCTTTTTCTTCATATGGGTCTATATAACCGCGTATCAAAAACACTAAACCGCTTATTTTTAGCTCCAAATTTTCAGCATTTTTTTTATATCCGGATAGCCGCCCTTTTGCTTTTAGTATCTCTTCTCTCATTTATTGCTCTTTTCTATGGAAATCTTTGATTATGGGGCATGACCAGTTGATGTCTATTTTTTGTTCCACTCTGGAGAGTGTGCCGGAGATAACTAGTTGTGTGTCTACGATGGTTTTTAGGAGCTCTTTGAATGTGGTTTGAAGCATTTTTACGTTTTCGCTTTCGCGTTTATTAAAATCCTCTAACGTCTTTCTGAAGATATTGTTTAGTTCAGTCGCTTTTATTTCTTCGCTTTCGCGTCTTTTGTTTAGATACCAGAGTAGCGCCGCTGTGGTCGCACCGGGTACACCTACTATTTTGAGAGCCTCAATCGCCGCTGTCCAGTCCATCTTTTTTGCCTTAAAAAATAAGCAACACTTTACGCCAAAAAAAAATTAAAGTCACTCTATATAGCCGCTATATGGAGTGACTTTAGTTTTTTATCGCTCTAAAATTCCACCGTTTACATTTTATGACCTCCTTGCGGCAAGCCGTTCGTCGGTCAAAGTTGGGATTTTATCCCAAACCCCTAAAGCTACGCCTAGCGGCGAGATTTTTAAGACAGTGGAGTTTTTAAGAAAGTGAAAAAAGTACCAATTTTTAAAGCGGGTAAGCATGTGGACTCTGCTGGAGATATAAGAGAGTGGACGGAGGCGGATGTAAGGTCTATCGCTGACAAATATGATCCTATTAACCACTCTGCGCCTATCGTAATAGGGCACCCAAAAGATAACGCTCCGGCGTATGGGTGGGTGGATAAGGTGGAGTTTTTGGATGGAATCTTGTATGCGGATTTTAAGGAGATGAATGATGGTTTTGTGGAGGCTGTAAAGAGCGGGGCGTACAAAAAGCGCTCTATCAGCCTGTATCCGGACTTGAGCCTTAGGCATATTGGCTTTTTGGGGGCTGTGCCTCCGGCTGTCAAGGGGCTTGCGGATATAGCTTTTTCGGAGGGGGTATACATGACCGTGGAGTTTGAAGAGAAAACCACGGCTATAAATGTCTTTGACTTCGCAGACGCGATAGCGACGCAAGACGCAAAAATCAAAGCCCTGAGGGATGAGATACGCAAAAAAGAAGATGAAGAGATAAGGTTTAAAATAGAAAACTTCGTAGATGAGCAAATCAAGGCGGGGCGACTTGCTCCAGCGCAAAAAGAGATGGTTGTCAATATCGGGCTTGTCTGCAAAAAGGCGCATAACTACGACTTTTCGGAAATTGAGAAAAAGGCTTCTGATGAGTTTGAGAAATTCATATCTGCGCTTCCTGTGCGGGTGGAGTTTGGAGAATTTGCTACGGAAGGCAAGGCGAAGACACGGTGCGAAAAGGCACTTGACCTTTCAGACAGAATAAGCCTACATGAAAGTGTAAAACAGTATGCAAAAGACAACAGCATAAGCTATGCCGAAGCTCTTAGTAAAATAACAAATAAGGAGTAATAGTTGAGTACAAGACTCAGTGACTTAAGAGTCCAGGATCCGGTCTTAACGGAACTTGCGACGGGGTATAACAATGAAGATTATGTGGCGGAGAATCTATTTCCCGTCGTGAGTCTGGAAAAAGAGGGCGGTAAGATACCAAAGTTTGGCAAAGAGCAGTTTAAGCTCTATAACACCGAAAGAGCAATCAGAGCCAAATCCAACAGGATAAACCCAAGCGGCGTAGGCGCTATAGAGTTTGTAATGTCTGAGCATGATATTGAATATCCTATGGATTATAGGGAAGAGAGTGAGGCTAATATCAACCTCGAAATCCATGCAACCAACTTCACATCCGAGGTCGTCGCAATAAAAAAAGAGGTAATGTGCGCAAAGCTGGCGCAAGACCCGACGAACTATGCGGTGGGCTCAAAAATAACGCTAATCGGAGCTTCTAAGTTTTCGGATCCTGCGTCTGATCCTATCGGCGTAATTGAAAACGCAAAACTCGCAATCTCAAAAAAGATAATCAAAAAACCAAACACAATGATAATAGGCAAAAACGTCTACGGAAAACTAAAGTATCACCCACAGCTTGTTGAAAAAATCAAGTACTCAATGAAGGGCATTGTGTCGGTGGACATAATGAGGGAGATATTTGAGATAAAAAATATAGTAGTCGGTGAGGCTATGTATTGCGATGACAAAGACGAGCTATTTGATATTTGGGGAAATACAATAATCCTTGCATATGTGACGCAAACAGAGGCGAAAAAGAGAACCGCATATGAACCGACTTTTGCCTATACCTTACGCAAAAAAAATAATCCTATCGTTGATACATATGAAGAAGCCGGAAAACTAAAGATAGTGAGAAATACGGACATCTTTGTGCCAAAAATTGTCGGAGCGGACGCTGGATATTTGATCAGCGAGGTAGTCTGATGAGATTGGAGGGTTCGGGAGTGGATAACTCCCGACTTTTGCCGTCACTAGCGGCTTTGCCGGTGGTGACAGAGGCAATATTGGATATATACACAAAAGAACTAAAAAAAGGGGGTAAAAATGAAGACGGCGCTAATAGCTCTAACACTAAGCCTACTGGCAAGTAGCGATATCCCAAAACTTCGCTTTGTAGACTACAACGGCGCAAAATGCCCGGCAAAAGCTAGGGCGATAGGAGTATCGGAAGACTCTGCCGCAACGGGAGAGGTCTTCCCTGTGAATACGCTAGGAGTCTTGATAATCGAGTCTGGCGATGCGCTAGCCGTAGGCGATGCGGTAGAGTCTGACGCGGAGGGTAGAGCCATCAAGGTCGCTACGGGTGAGGTAAACGGCTGGGCGATGGATGCGGCTACAGCCGCCGGAGAAATGATAAGAATAAGGTTTGCCTAATGCCGCAAACGCTGGAAAAAACAGCGATAGAGCTAATAACGGCAAGGGTGCCTGAGGTAGATCTAAGGCAACTGGGCGTAGACGCAAAAATGATAGATGAGGCATATACTGGAGCTATAAAAGTAGTAGCGGCATATGGTGTAGACATAGAGGCGTCAAAAGAGCTAACGCTCAAAATCGCTATATATAGCCTATACCTTAGAGCGACTTCCGGCGCGCCTGAGCATATCGTAGAGGATTATAAGATGTCAATCAAAATCCTCAATGACCTAAAAAACAGCGCAAAGATAGAGAGTAGTGGGAGCTTTTCTATAAAATCTAAGAGCTCTGAAAAAGAAAATCTAAAAGGATATTAATGGCTCTCAAAAGTGTACTCGAAGCCGAAGCGGCTACAAAAACACACCTAAATCTAGACAATCTAGCGGGGGGTAACACGGGGCTGGGGCTAACTATGTCGCCTTTTGTGGCGCTCACAGGTATCACGCTTATAGGAGACAAACCGCTCTATGCGTTTGGGGTATTCGTCCCAATTAAGACGCTAGATTCGGATGCGACAAAGGCGTACCCTATCATAAACGACATTTTAAACGGGCTACTTGACCCGCATGATGATTTTGAGATAAAACTAAACAAAGTAGAGATACAGCCCTACGACAACGGCGCGGCTCTTATGTATGCCGTAATTATCGACGTAAAACAGATATAAGGAAAAAAATATGGCGGCATTGCCCAATGATATATATTTTGGCGGGGGGAAGCTCTATCTTGAGGATAGGGATACGGGCGACTGGGAAGAGGTGTGTCTAGTACAGAGCCTCAGCCTCAAAAGTACATCTAGCACGGATGAGGTCATGGACTATTCGGAGGCGTTGCCTCAAGTCTTCGATGAAGTCCTGACAAAGCTGGATTATTCCATCGATTTTACGACTAAGCAGGTAAATGTACAAACATTATCAAAAGCGTTTTTGGCGGAGATAGAAACGGGCGTGGATAACCCGCTTGTAGACGGTATACAAGGCGCCACGAAAGTCACAAAAATGACCTTTGGCAAGGCGCAACAATATCAGGGTAAAGTCAAGTTTGAGAGTGAAAACATCAGAGGTAAGAAAATCCTAATCTTCCTCCATAAAGTATCGCTAAAACCGGACACGGATCTAAGCCTAATAGGCGACAAAGCGGCAGAGATAAAATTTTCTGGAAAAGCCGGAAAAGGCGCCGATGGAGAAGTCGGGTATCAACTAAGAGCGGAGGACTAAAAAAATGGCGACAACACAAGAAAGACTAGCGGCGCTAAAAGCGTCACATGCGGCGGAAATTAAGAGCGATGCGGATAGGCAAAAAGCAGAGCTAAAAGCTCTACAAATAGAGGAACTGCTGGCATCTACGGAGATGGCGGAGCAGACGGTAAAAGTCTTAGGTCTAGCAGGTACGACAGGGCTACCACTAATAATGGAGGCACTCACAACGCTAAAAACCCAAAACGCAACACTAAGCGCTCAAAACACGGCTCTAATCGCTCAAGTAGCTGAGCTAAACGCTCAACTAAACCCATAATAAAAGGCGAATAGATGGCGATAGCGACAAACGCAAATGTGGAGATAGAAATCAACGGTGAGATCTATAAAGTCCTAATAAGCAGAATATCAAAAGTAAAAGAAAAAGAGATAACGGCAAAGATAAAGACCGCCTCTATGGAGATGGAGCAGTTGCAAAAAAACGCTCTAGAAGTAGAGGAGGAGCAGGGTAATCTGGAGCTAACCATCAAGGCGGCGGAAGCGGCGCCGGTAGGAATAGAAAAAGTAATGTTGTATAAAAACGCACTACTTATAAAAGCAAAGATAGCCGCTTTTAAAAGCTCGGTAGATAGGCTTGTCGCTGTGTCGGGCAGATTTGACGATGAGGTCGAGGAGATAGCAAAAGAGAGGTTTGGACTCATCATCGCGGCTGGCAAAGAGGAGCTAGAGGTTGCGATAGAAAAGTATAACATCACATATACAGAGGTTATAAACGAACTAAACACCGCATTTAACGAGGCGGCTAAAAAAAAGTCTCAAACCTCCGTGCTTGGGCAAGAGAGCAAAGAGTCCGCGGCGAGGTCTGGGGAGGCGTAACCCTAAGCGAGGATGAGCAGGAGATAGCAGATCTCTTCTTGCTCGCTCTCACAGCCCAAAGCGATATGAACGGTGTACGCTATAGCGTGGAGTACGCCGTAATAGATGGGTATTGCTCAAAACATGGGATGGACTCGCTGGAGGTTCTTGCGCTTTGTAAGATGATGTGTTGGATTTTGGCTGAAAAGTAGCTAGAGGCGAAAAATCCTAATGGTGTATTTGGCTAAAAGTAAAACAAAGAAACACATCAAACCAAAATAGAAAAAATATAAAAAGTACAACATGGGGAGAGTATGTCTGATACAGCCTTAAAAATCAAGATTGCCATCGACGCTCAAACTGAAAAAATAGATGAGGTAAGAGGGGCTCTCGGTCGGCTCGGAAATAGCGTAGATATCGCAGGTAAAAAAGTAAGCGATGTTGATGTCGCTATCTCTACTTTTGCCAAGGGCTTTGCTATATCAAAGGTGATAGACGGTCTCGCCGCCGTGGGCGCTAGCGCAAGAGGGGCTCTGGGCTCTGTGGATGAATTTGAACACAAAATGGCGGAGGTCTCTACGCTCTCAGGGGCTACGGCGGAGCAGATCAAAAAGTATAATCCCCCAAGAAAAACAAACAATTTCCTAGAAAGTTTTATTCCTTGTGAGT
>DZAX01000062.1 GCA_022729705.1 Helicobacter cetorum
TGGATGCAAAGATGTTGTCTCGCTGTATATCTATAGCAAGAGAGGGCGAGGTTAGGATACCTTGCGTAAACAGCGTGGAGCAAGAGGTAAGAGGGCTTATCGGCTATTATAAATTTACCACAAAACAAAGAGTTCAAACAAGTAACCATCTTGAAGCTATCAAGATAAAAGAGGGTTCTCTTTATGTGGCTAAAGAGTTGCAAAAAGAGATTAAAGCTCTTGCAACAAAAGAAAAGGAGATTATTACAAAAATAAAAGAGCTTATTGAAAAAGACGATAATTTGTCTAGTAGATTTACCAATATAAAATCAATAGTGGGTATAGGTGATATTGGCGCTGTGGCATTAATTCATCTTTTTATTAAATACCCTCATGCGAGTCAAAGAGAGATAGTAAGTCTTAGCGGATTAGATCCGGTAGAGAGAACATCAGGGAGTTCTGTGAGGGGTAAAAGCGCTATCTCAAAAGCCGGTTCAAAACTATACAGGGGCTCTTTATTTATGAGCGCAATGTCGGCGGTAAGACATAATGATGAACTAAAAGAGTTCTATGATAGATTAAAAGCGAATGGTAAACATACTACCGTAGCTCAGGTTGCTGTGATTAAAAAAATGATTGTTATCGCTCACGCTTTGTATGTTAATAATTGCGCTTATGACGCTGTTTTTTATAAAAAGCAGTGCGGGGTTAATAGGGAAATGGGGGTTTGTGCTTAGATTGTGGATTTTGAGGAAGTAATGGAAAATTGTTGGGTTTTTTTGGGTTTTTTAATGGGGGTTTAAGGTGGCAACTGACCCCCATATATTTCACCTGCCTCTTTATTTTTTAATGCAGTTCTACTATAAAGCTAATTTCCCCATCTTCGTCTATCAAATCAAAACTAGATAATGTATATTCTATTTTTGATGGAGCGATTGCCCTTATATATACAAAGCTATCTTCGTCCTTGTCCTCTATAGCGATTATTTCGGTCTTTGCTTTTGTAATATCAAAATCCTCGCCAACGGATAGCTCTGTGTAGTATATTTCAAAATCTCTAGTAGCCCTATTTAATCTTTTCCACTCTTTGTAAGGCGTGGTTTTATCAATTTTAATATCAAGATTCCCTCTTCTATTTAATCCAACAGAGTATCTAAACTTAGTCTCTTTTTTATCGTCGTCGGTTAGATTGTTATTTATAACCTTTATCTCTCCGCTCTCTCTGCCTAGTATTAGACCAAAAGCGACGCCTGTTTTTGTATTTGGTCTAATTACGTCTATATCCTCGCTTCCTTTTAGCGGTTCAAATAGTTTAAATTTTCTTCCGCTTTCATTTTCTTTTATGTATTGTGCAAATATCTCTTTTAGGACTACGGATTTACTAGAGTTGCCTGATAGAAATATATTTATAATTTTCCTATCGTCTCTATCTTCAAAAGCGTTTCTCAAAGATATAAAAAACCCTTTTACGCCTTCTTCTATTCTATCTTGGATTATCTCATCTAGCTTTTCTTGATTTACTGCAAGTTCAAAATTTGTTTTTTTGTTTCCTAATTTATCAAAAAGCTTTAAATTGATTTTGCCTTTATTGAATTTTGATTCATATCCTTCTCTTCTCTCCCAAAGCTCCCTTAACTCCTCTTTTAGTAGTCTTGTATTTATCCTAGCCTCTTGCGAGTCTTCTATTAAACCCTCATGTCCTAAAAATAAATTTCTATCGGCTGGTTTTGTGAAAGTGATTTTTGCCTCTCTTAGTTTCTCCATATTGTCTTTGAATGTCTCAAAAGCCAATAGTTCCAAAATATTTTCGCCGCCTAAATATCTATCTCCGCCGTTGCCAAAGTGCTCTAATACATATTGATGTCCGCATTCTTCTTCGTCAACAGTCGGATACCTATATTCGCCAAAATCAAAATCGGTCGTCCCTCCACCAAAATCAAAAACCCCATAATATATAGAACTATCTTCGGTCGGTTCCAAATCATGCTCTTTTTGATATTCTGTAAGCGCTGATAGCGCAAATGCCGCCGGCTCACTTGCCCCCTCTTTTAGCTCTAGCTTGTCGCTATAAAGGGATTTTGGAAGCGACTTTCTAATTCCGGCTTCAAAACTCTTTAGGATTTTATCTTTTATGCTTTTTTCAAATAGGACTGGGAAAGATAGAAGATATTTAAGATATATTCCGTTTCTTTGATTATTTATATATAGCCCTAGGTAATAAGCATAGATTTCTATGGGGTTAAATTCATCATCTTTTAAATTTAAAAATATAGGTAGCTCCATAGTTTTATTTTGCTTGTCTTTTAGCGTAACTTTTTGCTCTCTATCGCCAGCCCATTGTTTTAATTCGCCAAAAAAAGTATAGTAATCTTGCGATTCGCTCTCGTCTAATAGTCTATTTTTTGCGGTGTGTGAGATTGTCAAGTCTTCCCATTTTGTCTTTGGTCTCCCTTTTTGAGACTTATAGTCTTGCAAAAATATACCTATATCTCTAAACTCCATAACGCTAGGATTTTCATAATCTTTTGGATTAAAACCTTTATTTAAAGCCCCGCTACCTATTTTGATAGGCATCACTTGATTATTCTTAAAAAAGACTGCAACGGTGCTTGAAGTACCAAAGTCTATACCGACTAATCCATTTTTGACTATATCTTTTTTAGGGTCTCTAGGATAACACCCCTCTATCTTGTTGTCACCCTCAAAAAGCTCTCAACTCCCCCTATTTACGTCTGTGAGTATCGTCTTCTCAAGGGGTTCTATATTTGCCCTTATATAATCCGCATTTAGGATAGGCTCTATTTCTTTATCCATTTTGTCGCTCTCTTTATTAATTTTCTCATTTTTGCCGCCATTTAAAATTAATTTTTCACCTAAAATCTCTATTGTTCCATTTTTGGACTCATCGATTGAGAGCTTATTGTTTTGCAAATACTCCTCTAGCTTGTAAAGTTCTTTAAATAATGGTTTTTGAGATAGCTCTTTTGGGATAAAACCATTTTTTGATAAAAATAGCATTACGCCTTTTGTGTCTCTTGCGTTTGTAGTTTTGAACGATATTTTCTTTTGCGCGATTAGTTTATGCATATTTTGCAATTCATTAGGCGTAGCTTGTCTGATAGATAAATTTTTATCATTAGGTATTATATTCTCATCTTTCGCACCTAAATCCAAGCAATTCCTCCGTCGCGCTCCGTAGCGTGGC
>DZAX01000018.1 GCA_022729705.1 Helicobacter cetorum
GTTTTATGCTATTGCTTTGAATGGAATGGTACAACGTGGTGAAACTTGACAGCTATCCACAATAGGAGAGAGTTGGTGAAAAAATCCGCTCATCGTCAACTACTCAAATCTCCCAAAAAAACCATACCCACTCGCTTGTCAGATGCAGATATACGTCCGCTTTTATGATGGCTCTTTCGCGCTGAAATAGTGAAACGCTTTTAAACTCTTTGTCCGGATACGCGTCTTGCAACTTTTTTAGGACGGCTTGAAGCGTTTCGCCTGTGTCCACTATCTCATCCACCACAAGAGCTTTTTTGATAAAACTAAGGTTTGGCGCCTCTTCTATGGCGGGCGTTCCTATCTTGATTTGTCCCTCATATGAGACGGCGTTTATGGAGTATATTTTGCGAATATCCAGATTTAGCGCCAAAAAATGCGCCATAGTAGCCCCGCCTCTAGCCACAAAAACTATAGCGTCCGCCTCAAAATCAGTCAGCTTTTGCGAGAGCTCTTTTATGTCTCGTTCAAACTCTTCAAACTCATACTTTCTCAAAAACAGCCCCTTTTTAGTAAAATTCATTTGTGATAATAACAAAAGAACAAAAAGCGATACTTTTTATGCTTACAGCCTCGCTCCTTTTCTCAGGAGTGGCGATGTTTGCAAAGCTAGTCGCTAGACTTGGAGCCGCGGAAATAACGTTTTTTAGAAATGCGGTCGGTATTGTGATACTACTGTTTATTTTTAAATTTTCCCTACCGAAAAAATTTGACGCCTCAAAGCTTCATCTACTCCTCTTTAGAGGATTTATCGGTACGGTCGCGCTTGTGGCGTTTTTTTATAATGTAAGTATGGTGAGTTTGGCGGACGCTGTTACGCTCTCAAAAACAGAGCCGCTTTTTAGCGCTATTTTGGGGTTTGCCATATTTTCCGAAAAGCTAGACAAAGCCAAAATCGCCGCCCTCGTCATCGGCTTTTTGGGTGTATTTGTCATTGGTTTTGACACGCAAGAGCCGTCCGCTGAGGACCTAATTTTTGGCTTTGCTAAAAATTTGAGAATTAATTAAAAATGATTAAATATGAAAAAAATTTATTTTAAAACATTTGGGTGTCGCACAAATATGTTTGACACACAGGTGATGATAGAGCACATCGGAGAGTGTCAAAGCGTGCAAAACGAAGACGAGGCGGATATAGTCGTAGTCAACTCATGCACGGTGACAAACGGCGCCGATGTGGGCGTAAGGCAGTATGTCGCAAGGCTAAAAAGCAAAAACAAAAACGTCAAAGTGCTTTTCACGGGATGCGGCGTAGAGACCGAGGGGAAAAAGCTTTTTGATGCGGGTAAGGTTGATTTGGTATTTGGACACTCTCTAAAAGGCGATGTAGCCTCTTTTGCCGTTGAGCCGCAAAGACTCTTTGTGCTTGGCGACAAAAACAGTGTAGAGAGCGGTGTAATTACAAATTTTGAGGGTAAAACTAAAGCGTTTATCAAAATCCAAGAGGGGTGTGATTTTTCGTGTAGCTACTGCATTATCCCATCGGTAAGAGGGCTTAGCAGAAGCGTGCCTATTCGCACCGTTTTGCGCCAGATTGAGGTGTTGGCGGATGCGGGGTTTAGCGAGTTTATTCTTACCGGCACAAATGTGGGAAGTTATAGAGACGGCGACGCAACACTAGAAAAACTCATAAAGAGCATAATCTCTCTTGGAGTCGCCAAAAGAGTGAGGCTTGGAAGCGTGGAGCCTTCTCAAATTACGGAGGAGTTTTTGGATGTTGTCTCAGACGCCATCTTTGCTAAACATCTGCATGTGGCGATTCAACACTCCTCAAATAGGATGCTCTCGAAGATGAATAGAGTAAATAGATTTGAAGATGATTTGGCTCTTTTTCTTAAGCTCTCAAAGCTTGGGTTTGCGATAGGTACGGACTATATTGTGGGCTATCCGGGGGAGAACGAGGAGATATGGGCGGAGGCGGTGAGAAATCTTGAAGCGATGCCGCTAACCCATATACACCCGTTTGTCTACTCAAAAAGAGACGGCACGGAGGCGGCAAAGCTAAAAGCGGACACAAACGGAACCGTCGCAAAAGAGAGGCTTCATCTATTAAATGAGATAGTAAAACAAAAAAATTACGATTTTAGAAAAAATCTCAAAACGCCGCTTATGGTTCATGTCGAAGACTCAAAGCAAAGCGGGTTTGATCAGTATTTCAACAAAGTATCGTTTGATGCGCCGCAAAATGAGGAGTGGGTAAATGTGGATAAATTTGGAATAGAAAAAGAAAGGACTATAGCGAGGTCGGAGTAGATGCAGAAGATTAATTGTATTAAGTGTAAACACTTTTTTGTGACATACGAGCCGAGGCGACCCTATGGTTGCAGGGCGTATGGGTTTAAGGGTGCCAAAATGCCAAGCGTGATAGTCTATCAAAGCAGCGGTATGGAGTGCGAATCATTTGAATTAAAGGTTATAAAAAAATGAAAATATGGATTTTTGCCGTCTTGTCGGTTTTGCTTGTCGGTTGTTCTGTAAAAGAGTCGCCAAAAGAGCCAAAAAAAGAGCCGCATTCTATAGTCTCACCTACGACAAAGCCGACTGTGGATGAAAAGCCAAAGGAAAAACCAAAGACGCCGCCGTTGGTAAAATCCACTACAAAACCATCTCTGGTGGCTTCAGTCAAGCCAAGCCGCGAGTTTTATAAAGCTTTAGGACTCTCTATCGGCTATTATGAAGCTCTCAACGGCTCAAATAAGAGCTTTAATTTTTATGACAAGAACTATAGTGCAAAAGAGATGGCGGACTCCTTGAAGCTATTTGAGAAGATTTCAAAGCTTTCCAAGAGTGAGTTTTTGGAGGCTTTGGATAAAAACTTTGATCTGTACGAGAGCAAAAATACGTCCGATTCGGCTCTGTTTACAGGTTATTACGCCCCGATGCTTAAAGGTTCTTTTACAAAAACAGACAAATTTAATGCTCCATTGTATCCGCTTCCAAGAGATATAATAGAAGTAGAACTCAAAAAATTCCCAACCGCAAACTCTGTAAGGAGCATATCGGGTAAGCTAAACGGTAAAACGCTGGAGCCTTATTACACAAGGGCGCAAATAGAAAAAGGCGCACTAAAAGAGAGACCACTTTTGTATCTAAACAATAAAGTTGACGCGTTTTTGCTTGAAGTGCAAGGCTCTGGCATTATAGAGATTGACGGCAAAAAACACTATGTGGGATACGCTGGGAAAAATGGACGCCCATATACGTCTATCGGCAAAGTAATTAACGACGAAAAGCTGATAGACTCTGATAAACTCAATATGCAGACGATAAAAGAGTTTTTGGACGCAGATGAGGCGATGAGAGATTATATTCTCAACAAAAATGAGAGCTATGTGTTTTTTAAACTAAACAAGCAGGCTGGCGTATTTGGCAATATCAGCCTACCGCTAACCGCAAAAGAGAGCGTCGCCATGGATAGCGAGCTAATGCCAAGGGGTGCGTTAGCGTACATAAAGACGGTTATTCCAAAAAAAGTCAACGGACTTGAAGTGGTCTCAAGGAGCGAAAGAGAGCCATTTGAGAAGTTTGTCATGGTGCAAGACACAGGCGGAGCCATCAGAGGCGGCGGCAGGGTCGATATATATTTTGGTGAGGGAGAAGAGGGGCTTTTTTATGCCGGACAGACTGCGTCAAAAGGCGAGGTGTATTTGCTTGTAGCTAAAAAGGAGAGTCTTAAGTAAATGAAAAAAGTAGTTATTTATATTATTATGGCTTTTGTTTTTGTGGGGTGCGCGACGCAAGAACCGCCAAGAAACTGTTATGATAGAACAAAACTTGAGCAAAAAGAGTTTATGGCGCTCAAAAATACAAAAGCCGCTTTGGCGATTTTTAGGAGCGAATATGCTGAAGTGTCGGCTTATATCGGCTTTTTAAACGCCTTTGTGGCTGATTATACAAAATATATTAGCGCCGCCTCCAGTGCGTCGGCGGTTATCAACTATATGCCTATTCCGTATGCGGGACAAATCTCTTCGGCGGCGAATTTTGGCGCAAAAATGACCGCTTTGGCTGGATCTGCATCAAGGTCGGCGGCTACGCTAAACGCCTCTATTAAAGAGTTTGAATCAAGATTAGCGCAATACGAATCCTCCGGCGACTCGCAAAAGCTCGCCTCCGCTCACATTTATGCTAACGGTGTATTGCAAAACGATATTCAAAAAGCAAGTGAGGATTTATCAAAACTAAAAGAGGGCGCCTCTGTACTTTTGTCGGTATCCAAATACTACTCTGAGGCGGGCGAAACATTTTCAAAAGCTACTTCTATGTTTAAAAACGGCGATAGCACCGACAAAAGAGCGCAAAACGACAAAGCTTTGAAGACAAAAAACGATAGTTTTGATAGGCGACTAGTCAGAACCCTGAATAGTTTTGAGAGCGTAAAAGACGGCGTAAGACATGCGGACGCAATCGAAAAACTGAAAAAAGAGATTTAAAATGAAAGAGTTAAAAAATATAGTAAGAAAAAGCGGTGAACTCTTCAAAAAAGGGTTTTATGAAAACAAGCAGATAACATACAAAGGCGCCGTAGATCTTTTGACCGAATATGACGTGGCTATCGAAAAGGAGCTAACGGCGGCTTTTGCGGGATATGGTTACGAAATAGTCGGCGAAGAGAGTTGGGGCGGCGGTGAGATACCCAAAAACGCCATTATCATAGACCCGATAGACGGCACGACAAACTTTGTCCATCAGATACCTTTTTGCGCTATATCGGTCGGTATTTGGGAGGATGGAGAGCCAAAATACGCGGCGGTTTACAATCCGATATTAGAAGAGTTTTTTTACGCCGAAAAAGGCGGCGGAGCATACCTAAACGACGCACAAATCTTTGTCTCAAAAGAAACCGAGCTTCAAAAATCGCTTATAGCTACGGGGTTTCCGTATACAAAAGTGGAGGCGGGCGAGGATTTTCTTTGGGTGATGTCAAAAATGGGAGTGATACTTCCGCGCACAAGAGACGTGCGTAGGCTAGGTGCGGCTTCGGTTGACCTTTGCTATACCGCCAAGGGCGTGTTTGACGCTTTTTATGAGATAAATCTAAAACCTTGGGATACGGCGGCGGGAGCCTTGATGGTCACAGAAGCGGGCGGCAAAATCTCAAATGAAAAAGGTGGGGCTTTTGAGCTAACATCAAAAGGCGTGGTTGCGAGTGGGGCGGCTATACATGATAAATTTTTACATTTACTAAATGAAGCTTGATAATTCACCTGTTACCGAACTATTTTTTATAGGCAAAAACTGGTTTGTCAAGCGAGACGACCTTTTGGATGAAGCGCTTAACGGCAATAAGGCAAGAAAGTTATATAAGTTTGCAAAAGAGGGTTTTGGCGGCGCAAAAAGCGTGATTAGCTACGGCGGCGCACAGAGCAACGCCATGTACTCCATATCCGCTTTGGCAAGGGCGCAAGGCGTAGAGTTTGTCTATTACACCAAAAAACTCCCCTCGCTTCTTGCAAACTCCCCCTCCGGCAATCTCAAAGCGGCTCTTGCAAACGGTATGCGCTTAGTAGAGATAGAATACGCCGACTTTGACGCTACAGTAGACGCTCTTCTTTTATCTTCCGCACAAGAGTCGTTTGTGATAAGGCAGGGCGGGGCGGACGAATATGCGAGAGAGGGGCTAAAGCTACTCGCAGAAGAGTTAAACGAATTTGCAAAAATAAATAAACTAAAAAATCCAATAGCCATCACAAGCTCCGGCACGGGTGCGGCAGCTGGGTATCTATCGGATTATCTCGATTTTGAGTGTCTAACCACACCCTCCATCTCCAACGCCGAATTTTTAGAAAAAGAGTTTGCGAGGCTTGGCGTACAAAAAAAGCCGACAATCCTAGAGACAAAAGACAAAATAGCATTTGCCGCACCTCATCCAAAACTGCTTAGCGTATACAAAAAGCTTTTGACGGCGGGAGTCGAATTTGACCTTATCTATGACGCCAAATGCTGGCTCACCGTCTGCGAAAATATAGAGTATTTCGACAAAAGAGACGCTATTTTTGTACACTCAGGCGGAGTTCTTGGTAATAAAACACAACTTGCTAGGTATGCGCATAAGGGGATTTTTTAGCCGCTTTTTTTGAGTCACAAGATGTATCTACAACTTCAACTATCAATCTCTTTTAAAAAGGAGTTAACCTCAAAAGACGTTTGTCTACGCAAAAAATGGCAAAAGAACTTTCACTCTGACGAAATACTATTTTTACACTTTAAATTGTAAGGATATTTTAGTGTAAAAGCTCTTTGAGGGTCTGTGGTTGCAGGGGTTTGCTGGGGGTTTGCTGGGGGTTTGGTTGTGTGGTGGGATCCTCTTGCTTGGAGATGGTAGAATAACTTTTTATTATTCAACAGGTCGCACACCCATTTCACTCTCCCGTGAATGCGGGTAGCTAGAGCCACCCATCGCCTCTCGGTGATGGGATTCAGCGGGGGGATGCAAGGGGCATTCATGTCCTTTGTTGTTAATACGGGCTTTACCCACATTAACGTATAACATCAGTGTTGCTATAATAAAGGAAAAAACCAAAGGTCTATTATGAAACAAAAGATGTGGGATGGAAGATTTGAAGAGGGGAGCAGCGAGCTATTAGAGGAGTTTAACGCCTCTATATTTTTTGATAAAAAGCTTTATAAAGAAGATATAAAAGGCTCTCTAGCGCACGCAAAAATGCTTTGCTCTATCGGTATACTCGACAAAACAGAGCTTGGCGATATAGAAAGAGGGCTTCATCAAGTACTTGGCGAAATAGAGAGCGGCGCGTTTATCTTTAGCGTAAAACAAGAAGATATACACATGGCGGTTGAGAGTAGACTTACAGAGCTTATCGGCGAGGCGGGCAAAAAGCTGCATACGGCTAGAAGCAGAAACGACCAAGTGGCGACTGATTTTAGACTTTATTGTCAAAACCAAAATAAAAACATCGGACGCCTCATAAAGACGCTTATAGAGACGCTGACAAACATCGCAAAAGAGCACACGCAAACGCTAATTCCGGGTATGACGCACCTTCAGCACGCGCAACCCGTTAGTTTTGCTTTTCAACTGCTAGCTTATTGCGCTATGTTTAAGCGCGATTACGAGAGATTTGAGAGCAGCTTTGAACGAAACAACTACTGCCCGCTTGGAAGTGCTGCTTTGGCGGGTACGCCGCATGCGATAGATAGAGAGATGAGTGCAAAAGAGCTTGGGTTTTATGCGCCTACGATAAACGCCATGGATAGCGTATCCGATAGGGATTTTGCGCTTGAAATACTTTTTAATATCTCCGTACTTTTTACGCATATCTCGCGACTCTCAGAGGAGCTGATACTCTGGAGTAGCTATGAGTTTAAGTGGATTACGATGAGTGATAAATTCTCCACCGGAAGCTCTATCATGCCGCAAAAGAAAAATCCGGACGTAGCAGAGCTATTAAGAGGCAAAACAGGTAGAGTATACGGCAACTTAATGGGTCTTCTCACGGTAATGAAAGGGTTGCCGCTGGCGTATAACAAAGATATGCAAGAGGATAAAGAGGGCGTGTTTGACTCCGTAGAGACGGCGACGGCTTCGCTTGTAATACTCTCAGAGATGCTCAAAACAATGAGGGTAGAAAAAGAAAATATGCTCAAAGCGTGCGAAACAGGACACTTGACGGCGACCGACCTAGCGGATTATCTCGTAAAAAAAGGTGTTCCTTTTAGAGAGACTCATCATATATCGGGAAGAGCGGTGTCGCTAGCGGAGAAAAAAGGTGCGGATCTTTCAAAGCTGACGCTTGAAGAGCTAAAAAGTATAGATGAGCGTATAGAAGAAGATGCGTTAGAAGTTATAAAACATATAAACTCTATGAACGCTAGAAATAGCTACGGAGGTGCTTCAAAAGAGCAGACATTGGAGCAGATAGCGTATTTTGTAGGGTTTTTAAAATAAAAAAGCTTCTATTGAGATAATATACTGAACTTTCGCACCTAATTTATTGCTATCTTATTCGACAACAAGGGTATTTAAAGGTATTTGCCATACCTCTTGACAGATGTTTTTCTGTTTTTTAAAGCCCCTATTTTAGGGGACTAAACAACTAACTATCTATGCCAAATAGCTTCTCTCCAAACTTAACCTTCTCTCCGTCTTGCCTTAAAGACCTCACACACTCCGCCCCAAACAGCATAGCGATAGAGGAACCCATCTCAAATCTGCCTATTTCTTCACCTTTTTTTAGACGCAACTCTTTATAAATATATTCGGAAATAAACGTTTTGTCGGCGTTTGTTTTAACCCGTTCGTCAAAATTTATCACTATTCTGCCGACATTCAAAGCCCCGACAAACACCATATAAAAGACGCCAAAAGACGCCTCAAGGGCAAGTATAACACGCTCATTTTTGGCAAAAAGCGCATCTATATTGTTTAGCGCACGGTCATTTACCGGATATAAAGCCCCAGGTATATGTAGAGCGTACAAAACTTTAGCGTCGCATGGAGCGTGGAATCTATGGTAATCTCTTGGGGACAAGTATAGGTTTGCAAAAACTCCGCCCTCTAAGTCGGCGGCTTTTTCATCGGAGTTTAAAAGCTCGCTTATGGAGTAGCTTTTACCTTTTATTTGAAGTACTTGACCGTTTTGAACAACCCCTGTATTTGTGACTCTACAGTCAGCGGGCGAAACAAGCGTTTTTTCGTCTCCTTGCAACTCTCGCGGCTTTATGAGGACTCTTGTAAAAAGCTTATTTAAAGAAGCGTAGCTCTCTATTGGCGCATGTTCAGCCAGTGAAATATCGAATATGCGAATATATGTTTTGTTGATAAAGTTTTGAATAGAAGGCGAAAACTCTTTGTCCGCTATAGCACCAAATTGCTCTGAGATAAGTTTTGAAAGCATTTGCAAGCCCTAAAATTAAAAATTAAACTCAAATCCTACCCGTTAAGGGCTAAAATTTCACAAAGTCATTTACTTAATTCTTTTGTAATAAATCGCATCGTCATTGTTTTGAAATTTTTATCTCGTATCATTCTGTCCAAAAGCTTAACATCCAAAACTACAGGTGGCGCCTTTAAAATGAACAGTGCAACACAGACTAATACAAATGTTACCTTAGCGGGTCTTGGCAAGAGAATAGCCAATCTTAGCGTTAAGCAAAAGGTTGGCTTTATCGCCGTGATAGCACAAGGGTTGTCAATTATTGCGATAGGTGCTGGTATTATCGGAATGATTTTTACAAACAACTCGATTCGTTCTATGTATGCAGACTCAATTATGCCTCTTGAACATCTAAGAGAGCTCAAATACTCTCTTGAATATGATGTTATTCAGGTCACAAAAAACCTCAAAGAGGGCAAAATGAGCTCTAACGCCGCCAATGGCTCTCAAAGCGTAGACAACATCTACAAAACAGCCTATACCCAAATAGAAGTCGCTGAAGGGGTCATTAAAAAAGATTGGCAAAAATACTCCTCCTCTTCAGAACTGACGCCGACTGAAAAACAAAAACTACCAAAAATTAACGAATCTATGCAAAAGGCTCTTGTGTCAATAGCCGACCTTAAAGAGATTGTAAAGAAAAAAGATTTGCCAGCGCTAATTGATTACGTTGAAAGCGAAATGCCTTTTTTGCTTTCAAATATGACACAACCACTCGACGAACTTATGCAGATTCAAGTCAAGAGGGCTCATGAGATGTACGGCGAATCGCAAATAAAATTTGACGCATCGCTTGTAATTACACTGCTAATCTATCTAATCGGCGCAGGGCTTGTGCTGTTTGTAGTTCGCTTGGTCATAAAAGATATACTTACGGCGTTGGAAAAACTGGTAAAACAATCAGAAGCCTTAGCGGCAAACAACCTAAGCGAACCTTTCGTATGGACAAGAGACGACGAACTTGGAACCCTAGGAGAGAGCTTTGAAAATACTAGAGTAGAGCTTTTCCTCTTAATTAGCGAGATAAACAGAAATAAAGAAGAGGTTGAAAGGGCGCATGAGAATATCTGTAGCTCAATTAACTACGCAAGAAGAATACAGCTAGCATTTTTGCCAAACGAAGCCCACCTAAAAGAGAGCGTAAGCGACTACTCAATAGTATGGAGACCAAAAGACGTTATCGGTGGGGATTGTTACTGGATAGAGAGATTTGAGGGCGGATGCTTTGTTGCGGCAATCGACTGTACTGGGCATGGTGTGCCTGGCGCTCTTATGACTTTTGTTGTACTCTCTCTTTTGAGTAGAGTCATATCGCATGAAAATCTATACAAAGATCCAGCGGCACTTCTGATGAGATTAAATCAGTTAATCAAAAATGAACTTGGACAACATGACGAAACGTCAGAGAGCAACGATGGAATGGATGGGGCGTTTGTCTACATCAGCGGCAATACTGTAACATACGCTGCGGCAAATATCCCACTTATATACCACGCAAAAGGCGCTGATGAGATGGAAGAACTTAGGGCTGATAAGTCAAGCATAGGATACGTCCACTCAGACCCTAACTTTACTTTTACAAACCAAACTATCACTCTTGAAAAAGGTAGTAGGGTATATCTTGTAACAGACGGTATCACAGACCAAATAGGCGGCTCAAAAAAACTTTCTCACGGTAAAAAACGATTTAAAAAAGCTATGATGGAGAGCATGAATATGTGTATGCAGGAGCAAACAGAATTCTTTATGTCTGGGTTTTACGAATACAAGGGCAACGAGATGCAACGCGACGACAACACGCTAATATGTATAGAAATTTAATATGAAAAAGGAATTAGAAATGAACGCAATGGAGTTTCACGAGTTTCAAAAGTTTTTAAGCGACAATGAAATCGTTTTTTGCTATAACGGCTACTTGTCGCAACAGATAGTGCTCTCAATGGGCGATATGCTGAAAAAAAAGGTAGCTGACACAGGACCTTCTACAGCTCCAAAAATATTTTATATTTTTGTTGAGCAAGCCCAAAATATCGTTAGATACTCCGCCCAAAGAATTGAGACGGAAGAGAGAGCAAATAGACTTGGCTATGGCTCGCTAGCAATAGGCATCAACAATGAAAAATACTTTTGTATGTGCGGAAATCTAGTCGATAAAGCTAAATCTGCCTTTCTAAAAGAGAAACTCGAAGAGATAAGAGGCATGAACAAAGACGCTCTTAAAGCGGCGTATAAAGAGAAGCTAAAAGCAGGTCCAGACGAGGGAAGCGAAGGAGCCAGTATAGGCTTTATCGAAATGGCTAGAAAATCATCCGAAGCCATTGAGTTTGACTTTGTCGACGTAGACACAGACTATGACTTTTTTTATCTCAAAGTATATATTTAATCTTAATGTGCTTTACGCATATAAAACCATTGGTTAAATATGAGCGGCAAGCCGCGAGAGCCGTCTGCTGAAGACCTCATTTTGGGCTTTGCCCAAAATGTGAGAATTAATCAAAACTTTTTAGGAGACATTTATGCAAACAATAACAATACCAGCGGGTCAAGGCACGCCTGAGATAATTTTGGATTTTCAAAATATCTCTTTTAGCTTTAAGGGAGAGTCTTATCCAGAGGATGTAAATGCTTTTTACAATAAGATACTGGATACAATGAGAGGATTTGTTACAAATCTTAATGGAGATACGGTAAAAATTGTAATGCATCTTGTTTATTTCAACTCTGCTAGCACAAAAGTGTTTTACAATATATTCCAAATGCTAGAAACAGCCGTTGATGAAAATAGTATCGTCTTCGAGGTAGATTGGATTTACCACGAAGAGGACGATATGTCTTTGGAGTTTGTGGAGGGTTTTAAAGAGGACTTTGAAACTATTAGGTTTAATTTGATTTCACACAGTTAATGTTACGCACAAATACGAGCAAAGCCCGTATTTGTGGCAGGGACATAAATGTCCCTTGCATCCCCCTAAAGCTACCCGTATAAATACGGGAGAGTTTTTTGGATTTAGCTTTTTTGACTTTTTTTATCTCTTTCTTGCCCATCCCAACAACTTTTTTATCTTTTACGCAAAATACCCAAATAAAAAGTGCTACATTTTACGCTTTAGGGCTTATAATACAAAAAACAAAAAATCGAAAGAAGATTGCATGGGTTTTGACACAGATAGACAATTGGAAGACGAGGATATAGCCGTCTTTAGGGTCGATGTACCAAAGCGGTATAAAGTCATTATGCACAACGATGATTATACAAGTATGGAGTTTGTTGTGGATGTATTGATGACTGTTTTTCGCAAAAGCGAGGCTGAAGCGGCGACGCTTATGCAAAGGATACACCAAGAAAACTACGCTGTTTGCGGCGTTTATACCAAGGAAATAGCGGAGACAAAAGCGGAAGAGACGATTAGGCTTGCAAGAGCCGAGGGTTTTCCGCTTAGATGCACGATGGAAGAAGAGTAAAAGATGATAAACAAAGAACTAAATATGATCCTAATAAACGCTTTTAGGGAGGCTAGAGCAAGAAGTCACGAATACATCATGGTTGAACATCTTATGCTAGCACTGCTTGAAGATAGCGGTATTGAGAAGCTACTTTTGGAGGTTGGCGTCAATACGCTTGAAGCAAAAAGCGCTCTTTCTGAGTTTTTGGAGCGCGAAATAGAAAAAGCGCCAAAAGACGTAAAAGTAGAGCCAATTCAAACAGCGGCTTTTCAAAGAGTGATGCAGCTTATGCTTATGCACGTTCAAGGCTCTGGCAGACAAGAGGCGGGAAAAACAGATCTTTTGGCGGCTATGCTCGAAGAAGATAGCGGTTTTGGCGTGGCTCTTATCAAGTCTTACGGCGTGGAGAGAGTGGATATATTAGAAATAATCGCGGAAGATGCGGTTGATGAGTCAAAAACGGAAACAAAAAAAGCTGAACGTAAAAAATCATATCTTGACGAGTTTGCCACCGAGCTTGTGGCACTGGCAAAAAATGGAGGCATAGACCCCGTAGTCGGCAGAGTCGATGAGATAGAGAGAACGACGCTAGCCCTCTGTCGGCGCAAAAAAAATAACCCTATACTCGTAGGCGAACCCGGGGTAGGCAAGACGGCCGTACTAGAGGGGCTAGCCCTAAAAATAGCGGACAACTCCGTACCCACTCCGCTTCAAAACGCAAAAATATTCGCTCTTGACGTGGGAGCTCTTGTAGCCGGCACAAAGTATAGGGGCGATTTTGAGAAAAGACTAAAAGGCGTGCTCTTTGAGATGGAAAAAGAGGAAAACGCCATGCTTTTTATCGACGAAATACACATGATAGTCGGAGCCGGAAGCGCAAGCGGCGGAAGCATGGATGCAGCAAACCTCCTCAAACCCGCCCTTGCAAACGGCAAACTACGATGCGTCGGCGCCACAACTTTTGCCGAATACAAAGCTAGTTTTGAAAAAGACCGCGCACTTGGCAGAAGATTTCAGAAAATAGACGTAAACGAGCCAAGTATAGAGGATAGCTACAAGATAGTAGAGGGGCTAAAAAGCAGATACGAAGAGTTCCACAACGTAAGATACACCCCCGAGAGCCTAAAAGCCGCCGTAGATCTGACCGATAGATACATCAAAGACAAAAAACTACCCGATAAAGCGATAGATGCGATAGACGAAGCGGGTGCGGCGTTTCGCCTGCTAGCTCCCACAAAACAAAAAAGAGTCGTCAAAGATACCGACATAGAGAAGATAATCTCCAAAATCACAAAGATTCCCCAAAAAACAATGGAAAAAAACGAGCTGGAGAGCATAAGAGAGCTAGAAAACGACCTTAAAAAACAGGTGTTTGGGCAAGATAAAGCGATAGAGGAGCTAGTAAAAGCTATAAAGCGTTCAAAAGCGGGGCTTACAAGGGCTGATAAGCCGATTGGTTCTTTTTTGTTTACAGGTCCTACTGGGGTTGGTAAGACTGAGATTTGCAAACAGCTCTCATCTACGCTAAATATCCATTTTGAGCGTTTTGACATGAGCGAATACATGGAAAAACACGCCGTATCAAGGCTAGTCGGAGCGCCTCCCGGATATGTGGGGTTTGACCAAGGCGGACTGCTCACGGAGGCGGTGCGAAAAAATCCTTACTGTGTTGTGCTGCTAGACGAGATAGAAAAGGCACACCCTGACATCTCAAATATCCTACTCCAAATCATGGACAACGCCGCCCTCACAGACAATACGGGCATGAAAGCGGACTTTAGAAACGCGGTGATTATCATGACAAGCAACCTTGGAAGCGCCGACGCACCTGTGATGGGATTTGCGCCCGATGAGTCGACTAGAAGCGACGAGGCGGTCAAAAACTTCTTTGCGCCTGAGTTTCGCAACCGTATAACTGCGATAATCAGCTTTGCGCCGCTCTCCAAAGAGACAATGATAAAAGTGGTCGAAAAGATGACGCTAGAGTTGCAAAGCTTTTTGAAGCAAAAAAATGTGGATATATCAATAGACAAAAAAGCAAAAGAGTACCTAGCGGACAAAGGCTATGACCCAAAAATGGGTGCAAGACCGCTAGGCGGCGTAATCGAAAGAGAGATTAAAGATGCGCTAATTGACGAGCTGCTATTTGGCAAACTAAAAAATGGCGGCAAGGTCTTCGTAACGCATAAAAAGGGGAAGTTAGAGTTTAAGATATGACTTTTTTGACAAGTCCGTTTGGTGCTTTTTGCTTCTCGGCATACGCTTTTCCACACGCTAGCACGGCGGACGAGGACGGACTTGTGGCTGTGGGCGGAGATTTGCACCCGCATAGACTGCTCTCCGCTTATTCTCGTGGTATATTTCCATGGTTTGTCGACAATGGATATGTCTTTTGGTATTCGCCAGACCCTAGAGCCGTACTCTATCCGCAAGAGTTCAAACAAACCAAAAGTCTCTCAAAAACCATCAAAAAACAAAATTTTGAGTTTTGCATCAACAAAAACTTTTGCGGCGTAATGGAAGCGTGCAGGGATAGCAAACATAGAAAAGAGGGCGGCGGCTCATGGATAAGCTCCGCTTTTTTGGACGGCTACACAAAGCTTCATCAGATGGGCTTTGCTGATAGTTTTGAGTGCTATATGGACGGCGAGCTTGTCGGCGGATTTTATGGGGTGCGTCTTGGGCGGGTGTTTTTTGGAGAGTCGATGTTTTTTCATGTTGCGGACGCATCCAAGGCGGCTCTTTGGTTTTTATGCGCCAACGCCGCTAAGCTAAACATAGATGTAATAGACTGCCAACAAGAGACGCCGCACCTGCTCTCGCTTGGCGCCAAATGTATCGCAAGAGATGAATTTTTGAAAATACTTAGTCCCCCAATCTTACGGCATAATACATCATCTCAAAAAATGAACTTTCAGAAGGGGATGGTGAATGGTTACATGGGGGAGTTTTTGCCTGATATTTAGGAGTGTCGAGGTGGATTAGCTTCAAGTTTGCATAGAAGAGCTCAATATTTAGGGCTTTGTCGTAAATTTCAAATCTATTTTAGCCTTTCGGCGGCGTTTTCGTATACGTCCATTCCGTCTCTTTCGCCTATGGCTACGACCTCGACGATTATTTTGTTTTCAAATATACGATAGACTATCCGGATACGCTTATTATCGACATACATTTTGCGGCATCCAGCTAGGTCAAAACTCGCTTTATTGCCGAGTAGTTCACCTAGTTTGGGCGAGATAGCTATTTTTTGGAGTTGTTTTGCTATTAGCTTTTTAACTCTATTGTCAAATTCCCTCAAGTCTGCTTCAACGCCGTCTTTAAATCTAATCTCGTAAATCATCTTCGGTAATCCCAAACTTTGCCATCATCTCTTCAAAAGAGATAGTCGGTTGATTTTCGCGCTCTTTGACTATTCTGTAGATTTCCATATGCTCTAGCAAATCATACGCCGCCCGCATTCTCTCATACTCGTCTATGGGGAGCATCACTAGCTCTAGTTTGTTATTTTTGGAGACGGCGATTTTTTCTTTTTTGTGTTCGACTAGGCTTTTGTATATAGCCGAAAAACTGTGAGCGAATTCGGTGGCGGGTACTATCTCGTCTCTTGCGTATGCAATCATATAAAATCCTTTTACAAAAACTTTGTATTATTTTGCGTATTATAGCCCGAAAAAGTTTTTTTAAGGTGGTGTTTTGCGCATAAAGTAATCGCCAAAAATTAATACGACACACTTATATAAACATTAATATAACTCATCGGCATCTCGCTAAACTTTACTATCTCTTTACCTCTATACACCCCGTAGTTGTTGTATCCTGTCAAGACTTGTCTACTCTCAGACTCATACCTTGCTTTGCACTTTCTGACTACTTCTCTCTCGGGTCTTGACTCGTGACTAGTGGCGCTCTGTCCCGCCATTGAGCCTAGAATTGCTCCGCCGATGGTTGCCGCCGTCTTGCCGCTTCCGCGCCCCACTTGATTTCCAAGGACTCCGCCTATAGCGCCGCCGACGATACCGCCCACCACGTCGTTTGAGCCGCTATAAGAGCTTCTTCTCTCCACGCTCTCGTCCCAGCACTCTTTTATCGGTCTCTCTGTAACTATATTTTTGTATATTGGCTCGGAGCGCAATGTCTTGATGCTCTCGCTCATTATAAAGCTCTCCGAAAAAACGGCGGTCGCCGTAAACATAAGCACCGTTATAACTACTCTTTTCATACTCTAATCCCCCTTTGTGTCGTCCAAAAAAATAATAGCAAAAGAGTAGCACCAAAAAGTGAAATAACGGTGAAAAGAGGACTCAATTAGAACTTCTTTTTTCTGACCTCGTCAACCAAATTATTTGCCATAGCTACGACTGTTTAGTTCCCTCATAAAAGAGTGCCTGACACCCATTTAATTTTGTGTTCGACTAGGCTTTTGTATATAGCCGAAAAACTGCGAGCGCATAAAAGAGTGCCTGACACCCATTTCACGAGCGCATAAAAGAGTGCCTGACACCCATTTCACATTTTACTTAAGCAAAATTCCGTAAATTACATTGAAAATTTGAACTAAATTTACAATAACAGCTTATTGGCTTGATTTACGTTTGCGGTGAGGTTGTCAGGCTATGCACGTTAAATTAGTGCGTCAACGAGGCTAGGTGTGTACGAATAAAAAAGCTTAAGTAAGCACCATTCTAGCCTGTCCCTATTAATCCGCCCCAAAACTCTCTAGCGTAGAGTAGAGGTGGTCTTGATACATATTGTCATGTTTTTTTACGATGTTTGTCATTTTTGTTTTTTCATCTCTTTTCTGCTCTTGTGAAAGTTCAAGATTTTCAAGCAGTTTTAGCGCCTCCTCCAAGTGGGCATCACATCGATTTTCAATATCCTCATCACTAATGCCATACATATCTATCCAAACCACATATGCCTCAAATGCATAAAAGTGCATTTTATATAGCTCAGATGCTGATGCGCCCGATTTTTTTGCATGCGCAAAAAGTTCGCGCATCTTTTTTGCCTCTATAGATTTAGGTGGCATGCGATCAAACTGGAAATATGTAAGTTTTTCAAGCTTTTCCATATAAAAGTTAATATCCACTCCAAGTAGCCTATTTTCTAAAAATATTGTCACATCTGCATTTAGTTTATAGATTTCACCCAATAACCTCTCTTGCGCCTTTTGTGGAAGTGCAAAAAAACTCTCTTTGACTGCTTTCAATTTACTCATTTTTTCCTCTTTTGCTTGAACTTCATATTTTTAAAGTATCTATTAACCTCTTCCTTGTCAAACCCTTTCTCCACAATATCCAGCAAATCAGGGTAGTATTCGCTAAACTCCTCATAATCTGGATGGTTTGGATCTTTTAGTATTTCAAGTAGCTCCACATATCCCCACATCCCACCACTATCTTCTTGTGGACATGCACCCTCTCCATCAAGACAGCAAGGAATTTGCCCCGACAACTCTTTTGGCGTAAGAAACTTATCAAGCTTTATTTCATGCTCCCAGTTGTCTCCAAAATCATAGATATAGCTAATTTTTTGTCCCTTTTTTGTAAAAAACTGATCGAGTGTTATCTTGTAAACATTTTGATTCTTTGGGGCGTCACCATAATCAGAAAAGTCACCCGTATCCTCCCCAATAGAGATATTTTTGCCCTCAAAACTGTACAAATGTGAATTAGTCCATCCCATGGCTATTTGAATAACCCTATGTAAATCTGCAAAAGAGATGAAGGCAGACACAACGACACTTCTCCATATTGGCGGATTCAACGAGAGGGTGATTTTTAGTTTTAGATATTCATTGGAGTCTGCTTGGACTTCGCTCTTTTTTTTACTCCCTACTTGCAACTCTAAAAGGCTTAGAGCGTGCCGATAAAGCTCACAATCCTTCAGACTTGCCACCAGCACATCTTTACTAAAAGCACCCGATTGTCTATAGTCAAATAGTCCTTTTCCATTTTTCTCTAAGATCTGTGGATAACGCACTTTTGGCTCTGCCTCCCTAATCTCTTGGCAGGTGAGTGTAAAACATAACATTGCGCTTAAATCATAAAAAAAATATTTAGACCCCCCTCCATCAAAAAACTGCCCTGTCACTATATCTTTTGGTAAAGAGCTTCCATTTTTAACGGCATCCACGCTAAAAATATAGCCCTCTTTTGCATCTGTGAGCTTTGGTGTGTCTGCAAAAGCAAACTGCTGCTCAAATCTCAAATCAAAATTTTGGACAATCACTTTTGCCAACACCTCTAGAGATTGTGAACCACGAATGGCAATTTTTCTCCATGATTGAAAATCATCAAATCTTTTATCTTCCATTTGCACCATAATGCAATAAAGCTTTTGATGATGTGCCTGCTGCTCTTTTTTGCCTAAAATAGGCTTATTTGCTTGATAGATATTTTTTGACACTCGCTCTCCTTATGCGTATGAATTCTATTTCTATGAGAATAACAAAAGTGAGCTTTTTTTGTGAAGAGTTGATTAAGAGAGAATTAAAATTAATGGAAAATTAATGGGGACAGGCTACTTTTATTTTAAAAATGGTAACCCCCAAGTAAACCCCATCCAAAAAACCAAATAAATTCCCCTAATTTCAAAATTAAGTTATCTATTAAAGCCCCTATTTATAGGCTTTCTGGTATAATTTGCACTATGAAACAAGAAGTAATAACAATAGAATCCTTAACTGAAATCATAGAGAACAAAGATATTATTATTGAGCAAAAAGATAAAGCTATTAAATAAAAGAGTAAAAGAGTGCCTGACACCTATTTCTCTTTATTTAAGAAAAAAATAAGAAAATGCATAAAAGAGTGCCTGACACCTATTTATATAGCTAATTATTTTTGGTGAAATATGGTGGTTGTACTGTTGCGAAAAGTGAAGATTGAACACCTGACCCCATTTTTCGTTTTCCCCGTTTTTTGCAAGACAAAAACATGTTGCCGTTGAGATTGCAGAGTGGAGCCATGTGGCGGCGTAACTCTCATATGAAAGAGTTTTAATCGCTTTTTGCTTTCTCGTCTCCGAGTTCTTTCCCTTTTTTGCCGAGCTCCATAATCTTTTCAACTAAACCAAGCGCATCTTCTTTTGATTCTTTGTTAGAATATACTTTTGTGAGCGGGTCTTCTAACATCTTTTCAATAGTCGGCAAAATAAATGCTGTATCAATCTTATCGCCGATATAAGGCTTTAAAACCTCGTGACCGGTAAGTAAATTTTTAGCAAGCAAAGATTTTTGTCTATACTCTTGAGATAGTCTCTTGTATTCCGAATAAATCCTCAAACACACGCCAGCCATAGCTCCAAAGAAAATAATCAATCCAATTTTTGCAAAAACAGGATTTAGGGCGTAAACGGAGAAAACGAAACTATTGCCAATTGAGCCGTTTATGTCAATAACGGCTTTCGGCAACTTTACTTCATGAAAAAGCACACAAAAGATACAAATAAATGATACAACTGCAAGAATTTGCCACACAACACCAGTCCAAAAATACTTATTTTCTAGTGCTTCATATTCTACATATAGTTTACTGGAAAACTTTATTGTTGTTGCTTTTTGCATATTATCCAACGCCTCTTTAGCTCTGGATAATGTTTTGTTAACATCTAATGTCTTTTTAATGCTTGCAATAGACTGCTCCAACTCGCCAATACGCTTGCCTAGGTCGCCCATATATTCTATCTCATACTGATGCTCGCAAAAATTATTTTTTATTTTTAGAAGTTCACCTAATGTATTATCCAAGATTTTCTGTTCAATTGATTCGATCTTATCAATATCTATGTTTTCTAATTCATTCATAATTGCTTTTAGTTGCCTTGCGAAGTTTGGAAAAGCCTTGGCTACGGCGCCCAAATAATCGTCAAAGTCCTCTTGTATGGCTTTAACATTATTTTTTATATTTTCTACTACACTACTGTTATCAGCCATTTTCAGCCTTATTTTATAAAGTTGCCCATCATAACACAAAATCCCCATCATCACCAAGTGCCACAAGCCCTTCTAGCTCAGCAGTTGCCATGATAATACAATCAATAGAAAAAAAGGGGCAGGCTGCTTTTTTAAACACATGAAAAAATAGATGTCAGGCACTCTTTTGACTCTTTTGAAACATTTCTTAATTTAACATAATAGACCGCTCCTAGCATTATCTAATTCATATTGAGACAAAATACGGTTTTCTTAAGTCGATGGTGATATTGCCGTTAAACACGGGCTTTGCCTGTGTTTAACGTGTAGCATTAGGTGTGCATTATTACAAAAAATCGTCTTTGCAGTCTATTTTTCTAAGACCATCTTTCATCGATAGATAGGAGTTTAAAGCGCTTATGTATGCTTTTGCGCTTGAGGTCATCGTATCAATATCTAGTCCGTGTCCTAAAACAGCTGGCGTATCGTTTTGGAACACCACTTTTACTATGACGTTTGCAAGAGCATCTTTGCCTTTACTAACGGCCTCGACCCTGTAATCCATAAGCTGTCCGGATACGTCCGTAATTCTGTCTATGACTTTAAATACGGCGTCTATTGTGCCATCGCCTACAGCGGCGTCTGTTTTTTCGCCCTCTTTTGTAAGTAGCGTTGCCGCCGCCGTAGCTAAGCCGCCTTGAGAGTCTGCTATTTGCAAGTGGATAAGTTCAAAAACTTTTGGTATGTGCGTCGTTACATCAGCGATAATCATTCGCACGTCGTCGTCAAACATCTCTTTTTTCTTATCAGAGATGATTTTGAATAGCTCAATAGCTTTATCAAGCTCCTCTTGCGTTAGCTCAAATCCAAGCTCTTTTGCTTTGTCTTTAAACGCTGCGCGTCCGGAGTGCTTGCCTAGTACAATTGCGTTTGTCTCTAAGCCTATATCTGCCGCACTTATTATCTCGTATGTAGATTTGTGTTTTAACACGCCGTCTTGATGGATGCCGCTCTCATGGGCAAAAGCGTTTTTGCCGACTATCGCTTTATTTGGTTGCGGGGAGATGCCTGTAATGGCGGACACCATTCTGCTTGATGGGTAAATCTCTTTTGTGTTGATATTTGTCTTATAGCCGCCAAAAATATCGCTTCTTGTCTTAAGAGTCATAACAATCTCTTCTAACGCCGCATTTCCGGCTCTCTCCCCAAGCCCGTTTATGGTGCACTCCACCTGTCTAGCTCCCGCCGTTATCGCCGAGAGTGAATTAGCTACGCCAAGCCCTAAATCGTTATGGCAGTGCACTGATATTATAGCTCTGCCCTCTATTGTTTTTTTAATTTCGCTTACAAGGGCGTAATATTCATTTGGTGTCGTATAGCCGACAGTGTCAGGCAGATTGATTGTTTTTGCTCCAGCCTCAACCACTGCGGCGACTATCTCCTGTAAAAAACTTATATCGCTTCTAGTCGCATCTTCGCAACTAAACTCAACATCTTCTACAAAGCTTCTAGCATAATTAACAGCATGTACAGCTCGCTTTATCACCTCGTCGGGAGACATTTTCAGCTTATACTCCATGTGGATTGGGCTTGTCGCTATAAAGGTGTGTATTCGTTTAAATTTTGCCTGCCTAATCGCCTCGCCGGCATCTTTGATGTCGGCGTCTACGGCTCTTGCAAGAGAGCAAACAACGCTTTTATCCACGACAGAAGAGATACGCTCTATAGCCTCAAAGTCGCCGGGGCTCGCCTTTGCAAAACCAGCCTCTATAATATCTACGCCAAGTTTTTGAAGCTGAAGAGCTATTTTTATTTTTTCATCAGTATTCATAGATGCGCCGGGGCTTTGCTCGCCGTCTCTTAACGTTGTATCAAATATTTTAATTATGTCGCTCATTGTTTCACCTCTTGTGAATGTCTATTTTTTAGTTTAAAAATCGTCAAATTATACGCCGCCCTCACAATGCCGCTCAATACAAAAAAGGTGATAAGAGCCGTTAGCGTCTCCAAAAAGTACAAAAACATTACCGCCAAAATTGAGAGTATCAAAATAAACACTCTCATAAGCGCTCGCTTTGAAACAGGCATTTTTTTAAAGCTCGCATATCGTATATTGCTCACCATCAACAGCGCTACAAGAAAAGTAGACGCCATAACCAAATAACTATACTCTTTTAAAAGACCATATCCAAACAAAACAACGGTCCAGCAAGTTATAAACACGGCGGCGGATGGTATAGGCAGACCTATAAACGCATTTGGCTCTATGCATTCGCTTTGAACATTAAACCTAGCCAATCTTATCGCCCCAAAAACAACAAAAAACCCAGCCGCCAACACTCCTATTTTTCCAAACTCATGACCTACGGCAAAGTAAACAAGCATAGCCGGAGCGACCCCAAAAGCGACAAGATCAGCCAAGGAGTCAAACTCCACGCCAAACTTTGAACATGTGCCTGTCATTCTCGCAAGTCTTCCGTCCAGTCCGTCAAAGATTAGAGACAAAAATATATAGATTCCGGCATTCTCAAACTCTCCTTTTACGGAGGCAAAAACGCTTAGTATTCCCAAGAAAAGCGATACGGCCGTTATCAGGTTTGGAAGCAAGAATGCAAATTTATTTTTTTCTTCGTTAGTTTTTATCATATTGGCTCACAAAATATCCAAGCAGACTCTCTCCGGCTTTTACCTTATCGCCAACCGCTTTTTTAATACTCACATCCACTGGAAGATAGAGTGTGGTTTGAAACTCTGATTTTAAAAAAGCGATACGCTCCGCATTTCTTATCCTGGAGTCTTCTGGCTTATAAAGCGATATTTTTGTAGAGAGCGATCCGGCTATTATTGAAAGCATATAGTTTTTGCCGTTATCACCCTCAAAAAATGCCGCAAATCTTTCATTTAGATATTTGGCTTTTTCACTTTTGACAGGCAAAAAAAGTCCGTGTAGAGAGCTTTTTTGTCTAAAAGTAGACGCAAACGGAGCCCTTACAAAGTGTGCATCTTGCAGGGAAGTGGCGATGGTCACGCTGACGCACTCCTCTTTTAGTAGTGTATCCTCATACTCTCTATCTATTGAGACAATAACGCCATCAGACGGAGACGTGATAGCGTCCCCTGAGTCGTCTTCGCTAATTCGTTCCGGATTTCTAAAAAAATATATCACGCACGCCGCCGCCAAGCAAAGTAAAAGCATACTAATCATGCCAAAATTCCAATGAGCCGCCAACGCAAGAACGAGACAAGAGCCTATTAAATATTTATAGCTCTCTTTTGCGACTATCTGTGTTGTAGTGATTACTTTTTTCACGTCTACTCCTTGTTTGTTGCGGCCTTTTTGTAGTCAGGCGCATGCAACTCATTCTCATCAGACTCTCTTATTATTCCGTTCGCCTCTTCAAACTCTTTTATAATATCCTCAACTCTATCTTTTTCAAGCACTTCTGTCTCCAAAAGCTCAGCGGTCAATGATTCCATAGCGCCTCTATAGATTTCAAGCTTTATTTTTACAGCCTCATATCTCTCAGAAAGCGTTAGTTTTATATAAGCGTCAAGCTCTTCGCTCATTTTTTCGCTATAGTCTTTGCCTTGCGCCATACCGCCGCCAAGGAATGTGCTTCTCTGTTTTTCAAGCACCATAAGCCCAGCCACTTCGCTCATTCCATAGTACATTATCATGGATTTTATAATATCAGTCGCTCTTTCAAGGTCGTTTGCAGCTCCCGTGGAGATTTCGCCGATAAACAGCTCCTCGGCAGCCCTACCCCCAAGAAGCACATCGATTTCTGCTATAAGTTCATGCTTTTGAACAAGATATTTGTTTTCTTCAGGCGTATTTAGCGTATAGCCCAACGCCGCAAGACCTCTTGGGATAATAGAGACTTTGTTTACTTTTTTAGAGCCTCTCGTCGTTTGGCTAACTACGGCGTGTCCGCTCTCGTGATACGCTACTATTCTTTTTTCTTTTGGACTAATGCGTCTTGATTTTTTCTCTAACCCCGCTATCGCTCTCTCAACCGCTTCTTTTAGGTTTTGTTGGCTTACAGACTCTTGATTTTCACGCCCCGCAAGAAGAGCCGCTTCATTGATGATATTTGCCAAATCAGCTCCCGCAAGTCCCGCAGTCAGCTTGGCTAACTCTTCTAGATCGCCATCTTTGCCAAGTTTAATATTTTTTGCGTGAACTTTAAGTATCTCTACCCTGCCCTTAAAGTCCGGCTTATCCACAAGCACCTGTCTATCAAATCTCCCCGGTCTAAGCAGAGCCGGGTCTAGTATCTCAGGTCTATTTGTCGCCGCAAGCACGATTACCGGAGACTCCGCCCCAAAACCGTCCATTTCGGCTAGCATTTGGTTTAGCGTCTGCTCTCTTTCGTCATTGCCGCCTATGTGTCCTAGCGCCCTACTCTTTCCGATAGCGTCAAGTTCGTCAATAAAAATAATAGAAGGAGACTCTTTTTTTGCCTGCTCAAAAAGATCTCTAACACGACTAGCCCCCACACCGACAAACATCTCAATAAAACTAGAACCAGAAACAGAGAAAAAAGGCACTTCCGCCTCTCCCGCAACAGCCTTTGCAAGAAGAGTTTTACCAGTTCCCGGAGGCCCTACAAGAAGCACCCCTTTTGGAATTTTGGCTCCAAGCTTGATATATCTATCAGGACTTTTCAAAAACTCTATAAGCTCTTGAACCTCTTCTTTTGCTTCGTCGTTTCCAGCCACATCTGCAAATTTTACTTTTGGCTTTTCGGAGTTCATTAATTTTTTCATGCTACCCATGCCAAGAATTCCGCCGCCAATATTTTTTTGCATTCTATTTGTGAGAAACATCCAAATTGCAAAAAATATAAACACAGGAAGCACCCAGCCAAACACAAGGTCTGTAAGCCAATTTTTGTCGGTATAAGCGCCGTATTTGATATTTTGTTTTTCAAGAAGCGGCACAAGAGTACTATCGGGAATTACTCTTTTCGCGATAAATACCGTCTTTACCTCGCCTTTTGCAGTGGCTTTAATAGCGCTTTCGCCTATTGCGACGTATGAGACTTGCCCTGTTTCTATCAGTTTTTTCACGTCATAATAGCTTACGCTTTGCGCCTGAGTACCGCTCGCCCCGGCACCGTCCAAGCCGCCGCCTTCGTCAAATAAGCTTTTAAACAAAAGCACGGTCACAATTGAAAAAATCGCAAATACTAAAAGTGGATTTTTATTAAAAAAATTATTGTTTTTTATAGGGTCGTTTGGTTGATTGTTGTTCATCTAAGTCTAAGTCCTTAATTTTTTTCGTAAACTAATGTTACCCATTCGCTCTCACACACTCTGTCCACTAGCGTCAACTCTTCATAATACGGTTTTAGTTTTTCTTCATTCTCTTCTAGTATCCCTGAGAGTATAAGTTTGCCGCCGTTTTTTATTGATTTTTTCAAGTCTTTACTTATTATGATAAGCACGTCTGTTATGATGTTGGCTAAGACAATATCATACTCAAAATTTGCTTGATTGGCGCTACCTGTCCATATAGTTTTGTATGATAGAGAGTTTTGTGCAAACACTTTTTTTGCGACCTCCACAGCCGCTTCGTCCGTATCGCACAAATCGACACTCGCACCCATATCCGCCGCCGTTAGAGCCAGTATGCCGCTTCCGGCTCCGACATCAAAAACATTGTCGCCGCTTTTTGTATATTTTTGGACAAAAAGCATAGCGTTTTTGGTTGTCGGATGATGCCCCGTACCAAACGCAAGAGACGGCTCTATGCAGAAGTTTCTAGCGCCCTCTCGCGGCTCATGCCAAGGAGCGTAAACGTAGTAGTCGCCTATGGCAATCGGCTCCACGCTTTTTTTGTAAGAGTCTATCCAATCTTCGTTTTTTTTCTCCACAATTTCGGCGCTCAAAACAAATTTGGAGCCAAACGCCTCCTCAAGCTCGGCTTTATAAGCAAAAAGAGCCTCTTGCACGTCTAAGGGCTCATGCTCATACGTCGTAATAAGTTTGCCGTCTTCTTCAATAACAGCGTCGCACCAATCGCCCAAAAAACTCTCAATCGCCTCAAAAAAATCACTTGTTTCTACCGTAAGCTCATAATAAAACTCTTTCATTGCAACCTCAAAGCCTCCCTCAAATCTAGTCTTCCCTCATAATACGCTTTGCCGATTATAACTCCGTCGATAAACGGACTATTTTTGATAGCCTCAATATCGCCTATATCTTTGACGCCCCCTGACGCTATCGTCTCTACCCCTCCGGTTTTTGCGACCTCTTGCGTAAAAGGGATATTTACGCCGCTAAGCGTTCCGTCTCTTGAAATATCAGTCGTAATAATAGCCTTTACGCCGCTCTCACAAAACATACGGGCAAGCTCTGTAGCCTTAAGAGAGCTAGTCTTCGCCCAGCCGTCCACCGCAACATAGCCGTCTTTTGCGTCTATACCGACTACCACGTTGTATTTTGCGGCTACCGTTTTTACAAACTCCGGATTTTGCGTGGCTATTGTGCCTAGTATTACACGCTCTATTCCCAAATCTATATATTTTTTTATTGTCTCTTCATCTCTTATGCCGCCGCCAAGTTGCAGTTTTAGCGTTGTCGTTTCTCTGATTTTTTTGATAGCGTCAAGATTCATTGGATTTCCGGCAAACGCACCGTTGAGGTCTACGATATGAACCCAATCAGATCCCATCTCCTCAAACGCCCTAGCAAGATGATACGGCTCGTCAGAGTACACCTTTGCGCTCTCCATTACGCCTTTTGTCAGGCGAACCGCCTTGCCGTCTTTGAGGTCTATTGCCGGATAGATTGTCATTTTTTCTCCAAAAAGTTTTTAAGTATTTTTAGCCCTGTATCGCCTGATTTTTCAGGGTGTGGCTGGATACCGCAGATGTTCTCTTTTTCCACCATACTCACAAATGTCTCGCCATAATGCGACAAACACAACACCTCGTCCGCCGTAGCTTTGACGTGATAGGAGTGGACAAAATAGAGATAAAACCCGTCATCCACGCCGTCAAGCAAAACCGACTCTTTTTGCGCAAATAGTTTGTTCCACCCCATGTGCGGAATCTTGCGCTCGCTTGTTAGGGTCTCAGGGTCAAATCTAACGACGTCGCCTTTTAAAAGCCCAAGCCCCGCCGTCTCCTCATGCTCAAAACCTCTATCAAATAGTAGTTGCATTCCAAGACAAACGCCAAAAATAGGCTTATTTTTTGCCGCTTCCAAAACGGCTACGTCCATACCGCTCTCTCTTAAGTGTCTCATTGCGTCAGGAAAAGCGCCGACTCCCGGAAGTATCAGTTTGTCATATTCAGACAACTTATCAACATCATCCACTATATCAGCTTCAAAACCGACTTTTGCGCAAGAGTTTTTGACGCTTGCGAGATTGCCCATCTGATAGTTTATTATCGCCGTCTTAGCTCTCACTATTCTCTCTTTTTGTCGGACTCGTCCATTTGATATAAAACGCCAACGATACAAGCAGACCAGCGACGCCGCCAAGCAAAATAAGAGCGTAAGTCATTTTACTAGGATCGGTAAGCGCAAACTTAAACACAAGCATCAACGCCTCAATCGCCACAGCTATGATGATAGAGCCGATAAACCTTGTCATCGTCTGGTGCGTCTCTCCGGCGCTTTCGCGTTTGTTTCGCCCCAGCACTTCCTCTTCAAATATCGCTTTCACAAGGTCAAAAATAGCCAAGGAGAGCGTAAAGAGGATGGTAGTCTCAAAAATGCCTTGTATCTCAACGTCACCCGGATTGGCAACCTCTGCAAGTAATCCAATAAGCCCTTTAAAAAATAGCACCGCCGCCACGGTAAAAAGTGCAAGCGAAAAAACAAAATAGGTGGCTTTGCTAACGTTTGTGGCAATAGAACTCCACACGGTCGGATGTAGAATTTTTACTATATCTTTCAGTGGTATATCAATAACGGCGACAAATTTTAGATTGTTTTTGTCATCATAAATCGGCATGGAGGCGCTAACGCAAAGCTCTCCCGTTACGACGCTTGGATACGGGTCCGTCAAAATAGGTTTTTTTTCTCTAGCCGGTCTATAATAGTAAGCTCTTGAAGCCCTATTTATTCCCTTGCCTTTTCTAAACTCCGGCTTATTTGAGATATTGTCAATAAGCTGCACACCTTGAGAGTCTAACACATAGAGTACAGACAGGCTATCATTCTCTTTTTTTATTTTTTTAAAAGCCGCGAGTATTGTCTCTAGCGTAATATCTGGTATATGATTTGGGATATTGCGAGTCAAAAGATATGTAAGGTACGCCCTAGCCTCAACCCGAATGCCGCTAAACTGTTTTATCTCGTTTATCATACTTTATACCTTAAAGTTACCCGCTTGTGCGGGAGAATGGGGACTTCCCCCATAGGATTTATATTTTAAGGCAAATTTTATCTAAATTGCTTTTAAGCCTATTGCCGTAAGCATTCTGCTGCATTTGCCGTTATGCGCCCTATGTCAAGATAGCTTTTGCCATCCTTGATAGTTACGGCATTTTCATATTCCTCAAACTCCGCCGCCATCTCATAGCAACACCCTCTAATATGCGTTCCGATATACATTTTTTTAGTCACCACCCTGTAAAATCTCTCTCAAAGGAATTATATTGAAAATAGCGATTATTAGACTCTCTGCCATTGGAGATATAGTGTTTAGCCTTACGGCGGCGGCTATGATTAAGCAAAAATATACAAACGCAAATATTACCTGGATAGTAGACGAGAGGTTTGCGGAGGTTGTGCAAGATTCGCCGTTTGTAGATAAGATTGAGAGTTTAAAACTAAAACCTTTGAGCCTCAGTCTAATAAACCGCGAGGCGGCAAAGATAAAAGCTCTTGGTAGCTTCGACATCGCACTTGACTTGCAAGGACTCATTAAATCCGCTGTTGTGACAAGCTTTGTAAACGCCGAAAAAAAAGTTGGTTTTTCATATAAAAGTGCCAGAGAGGGCGCGGCAAGCTTGTTTTATACGCAAAGAGCCGTTAGCGACTATCAAAAAAATATTGTGGAAAGATATGTAGATCTTTTAAACACGGCGTTTGGCGGCGGCTTTAGCATAGAAGGCGTGTGCGCAAAACCCAAACTATTAGGATACAGCCAAGCGCATAACCCGATAGACAACGGCAAAAAAAACATTCTCATCAATATGTCCGCTTCAAAACCAAACAAAATATACACATGGGAGAAGATGAAAGAGGTAGCAAAAGCTTTTGAGGGCGAAAATCTAAAGATAATAGGCTTGAATGCACCAAATATGACACTAAACGACGTAAAAGCCCTCATAGACTCATCAGATTTGGTCATCGGCGGAGACACAGGGGTAACACACATGGCGTGGGCTATGAACACCCCCAGCGTCACGATTTTTGGGGCGACTCCTCACGAAAGAAACGCTTTTGCGACAGAGAAAAATATAATGATAGGAGCCAAAAAAGAAGTGAACGCAAAAAAACTTGATTATGACGACTACTCCATAAACAATATCAAGCCGCAAGAGATTATAGAAGCCGCACGGAGAGTTATGTGCTAGATACTATATATCTTTTTTTATTTAGAGGTTTTGCTTTTTTTGTCAAAACAACTCCATACTGGCTATTATCGCTTATGTGTCGCTTTTTGGCGTTTTGTGGTGAGATAATCCTAAAAAAACACTCAAAAATTGTCAAAACAAATCTTGATTTTGCTTTTGGCGACGCTATGAGCGATAAAGAAAAAAGAGAGATAGTCAGCGACACCTTCAAAAACCTCTTTTTCTATCTTGCTGATTTTGTGCGAAATTTAAAAGCCGACAAAGAAAAACTACTCCAAAATATAACCTTTATGCGCGGTGAAATACTACAAAAACTGCTAGATGAAAACAAAAAAATAGTCTTTATAACAGCCCATTACGGTAATTGGGAGCTACTACCAAAAGCCATTACAGCGCATTTTGCAATTAAAATGGCGGTTGTAGGCAGAGAGCTTGACTCAAAAAGCCTAAACGAGTATGTGGAAGAGTCGAGAAATGCGCTAGGCGTATCGCTAATCAACAAGCACGGAGCGATGCGAAAACTGGTAAAAACCCTCAAAGAGGGCGACACAGTAGGCGTACTAGTGGATCAAAACACAGCCGACGACGAAGGGCTCATAATAGATTTTTTCGGCAAAGAGGCAAGACAAACCCATGTCGCCTCAATACTAGCAAGACGCTTTGACGCCGCCGTCCTACCAGTCTTCATAGTAAGTGACGATAGAAAAAACTTCAGAGTAGAATTTTATGAGCCAATATACCCAGCTAAAACCTCAGATAGCGACAAAGACATACTAGAATGCACACAAGCCCAATCAAACGCCATAGAGGAGCAAATAAAGAAAAAACCAAACGAATGGTTTTGGCTTCATAAGCGGTGGAAAAATCGGTATGAGGGGATTTATAAGTAGATTGCAATTAAATAAAAATTGAGGACTATTGCATCTCTTTCTTGGATTGAGCACTTTTTTGTGCAATCTAAATTTGTTCATTTGTCATTCCTTTAGAATTTGTAATTCTATCAAGAGTGACACGGAAAATTTAATAACCAAATATCTGAAATCCCAATCGTCTTTAGCGGTTGGGCTGAAAGCTATAGGTCTTAGCCTTGATTGATAATATAATTATAAATTGTTTCAGGACTAGCTTCGTCGATACTGCACACGAAGTACCCATCCGTTCAAAAAGTTTTTTCTTTCCAGAAATGCTTTTGCAAATAGTCTTGATGTAAATCCCAAATTCTTTTAGTTGTGATTGATTTTACCCGATTGGCAATCGACGAGATTGAGATTCTTGGAATATGCTGTAGCATTATATGGATATGGTCTTTGTCAGTTTCCATTTCGATTATATCAAAGTCACTATTGTTCTCGATGTCTCTGATGATGTTTTTTATATCCACCTCTAAGCCGTATTGCAGTAACTTTTTTCTATATTTGCACACCAATATCAAATGCACTTTTAGATTGTGTTTTGCCCTGTTTGTAGTCTGATAGCCATACAATTTTTGATTATTTTTCCAGCAATTCTAACTGATTTTTTTTATGCCCTATAAATAAGGGGTTCCGCAGTTGTCGCATAGCTAAAATTAGATATTTTTTTTCACATAATTTTTATAATATTCTTATTGCCGCTCTTATCTAAAAGGCTCAATAAGGAGTTTACAGACGGGTGCTTCAAAGAAAAGCTATGTTTGGCAAAGTTGTGCTTTTGTTAAAAATATCGGTTAGAATTGCTGTTATTTTTCTTCATCTCTTGTCTTTTTTATAAAATATATATATAATTATATAAATTAAATTTGAAAAAGGAGCCAAAGTGTTAAAAGCGTATAAGTATCGTATCTATCCTACAAAGTCACAAATAACTCTTATTGAAAAACACTTTGGTTCTACAAGATTTCTTTATAATTATTTTTTAGACTATCGTCAAAAAGAGTATGCGAAAAGGAATAAAAAAGTAGGGTATATCGTTACGCAAGGTGAACTTACAAAACTAAAACAACTTGAAGAGTATCAATGGCTTAATGAGTGTGGAAGTCAATCACTGCAAATGGCTCTAAGAGATTTAGATAGTGCATTTACGAAGTTCTTCAAAAAACAAGGTGGCTATCCAAAATTTCATTCTAAGAAAAATACACACCAAAGTTTCACGGCTCCTCAAAATATAAAAGTAGCCAATAACCGTGTCTATCTTCCAAAGTTCACTAAAGACGGTATCAAAACAAAACTACATAGAGAAATTCCAAGTGATGCTATTCTCAAGCAAGCAACTATTTCACGTCAAAATAATCAGTATTTTATTTCGATACTTATAGATGATACTATTCCAATACCTAAGCCCATCAAAGCAAAAACAGCGGTTGGCTTAGATATGGGTATAGCCCATCAACTTATCACAAGTGACGGAGTTAAATATCCAAACGAAAAACACTATGTAAAATCCCAAAAGAGATTACTACATCTTCAAAGAAGACTATCGAAAAAACAGAAAGGTTCAAACAATAGAAACAAAGCAAAACTAAAAGTTCAAAAACTTTATACCAAAGTTGCAAATCAAAGAAAAAACAATCTTCACAAAATATCCAATGAGATAACCAATCAATACGATATTATCTGTCTTGAAACTTTGAATGTAAAAGGTATGATTAAAAACAGAAGATTAAGTAAATCAATAGCTGATGTTGCGTGGGGTGAGCTTATGCGGCAATTAGAATATAAGGCAAGCTGGAGAGGTAAAACAATCATTAAGATTGACCAATGGTTTCCATCAAGTCAGATATGTTCTAATTGTGGCGCTAGTACAGGTAAAAAACCTCTCAACATAAGAAAATTTGATTGCCCAGAATGTAAAAGAAAAGATATTGACCGTGATTACAATGCAGCTGTCAATATTAGAAACTACGGTTTAGGACAATTAGACAACAGAAATACGGCAGGAACTGTCGAAGTATAAGCTTGTGGAGTGTCACAGAGTTTTTAGCGCTTGCTAAAAATCACGGCACAGTGAAGCAAGAAGCCCAGCCCTCTTTAGGGGTTGGGTAGTTCACTGGACTCCATTTCGCCAAACATACCCGACCTACACCCTACAATACTACGCACAAAAACCTTACACTCCTCCGCGTAAGCGGGTAACTTTAGGGGGTGCAGGGACATTTATGTCCTTGCCGCCAAGACGGGCTTTGCCCGTCTTGGCGCATAACATTAAAGGTTAATAAAACTTTAACTACAATAATACTAAAAAGGAGGAAGTATGCACATTCCAGACGGTTTTTTGGCGCCCGCTGTGTATGGTTCGCTTTTGGTGGTTGAGGCTGGATTGGTTTATTATGCGATAAAAAAGACGCTTAGTATCGCCGGAGACGACAATGTGCTGCCTTTTTTGGCTTCGATGTCCGCTTTTAGTTTTGTTGTTATGATGTTTAATATTCCAATCCCTGGCGGCACAAGCGGGCACGCTACGGGCGTGGCTATTTTGGCTTTGCTGTTTGGACCTTGGGTTGCGCTCTTTTCGCTTAGCGCTGTGCTTTTGCTTCAGGCTTTACTGTTTGGCGATGGCGGAGTGACGGCTTTTGGGGCAAACGCTCTTTGCATGGGGTTTTTTGGGGCTTTTTCGGCTTACTATATGCACAAGATAGTATCTAAATTTGCAAACGACAAAGTATCTTGGTTTGCGGCGGGCTATGCGTCCGCTGTTGTTTCGTCGCTGGCTGTAGCGGCGTTGCTTGGCGCTCAGCCTCTATTTTTTGTGGACGAGACTGGAAAACCCGCTTATTTTCCTTTTGGTTTGGAGGTGACGATTCCGGCGCTTGTCGGCTCTCATGCTTTATTTTTCGGAATACTTGAGGGTGCCGTCACGCTTGGTGCGCTCTCGCTATTACAAAAAGTCAAAATAGCTATGCCGGAGGTGCAAAAATGAGCGGGCACAAAAAAATTATCTTGGCACTGGCAGCGCTTATACTACTGACTCCACTTGGATTGATTACCCAAAATCCTGCGTGGGGCGAGTGGGGCGAAGAGGAGCTAGTGAGCATGATAGGCTTTGTACCGCAAGGTATTAAGACCGGCGGATTATTTGAGGCGCCGTTTGCGGATTACTCATTTTTGCCCGTTGGGGAGATAGGCGGGTATATATTTAGTGCGACGCTTGGCTCAATGCTAATTATAGCTCTCTTTTATGCGCTCAAAAAAGCGGCTAATGTCAAGAAATAACAAGCTTTTACTATTTTTTTATACCGCATTTATAGTGCTTTTGAGCACTTCAAGCGATTTTTTACTATTTATTTTGGCGACAATTATCGCTTTATTTGTCGCCCCAAAAGCCCGCAAACTTCTTTTGGCGCTAAGGGCGGTTAAGGCGACGCTTTTTTTTAGCGGTCTTACTTTTGCCGGAGCCCTCGCAGCTTCTCTATTTTTTGCAACCGCCGTTGACTATCCACACTTTGCCGCTCTATTTTGCAGAGCCGCCACCATCGCTTTTCTTACCCTCTCAGTGGTCGATAGAATCGGAATATTTACAATTTTTTCTTTCAAAAGCGACCTCTCTATGTTTTTTGTCCTACTCTTTACAAAAATAGAGAGCCTCCAAAAAGAGATGCAAGATTTCAAAGAGGCAGCGCAAAGCAGGGGCGTAAGAGCTAGCAGCATGAAAGAGTCGCTTTGGCTTTTATCCGTCATCGCTACAGCTTTACTGCTTAAGAGCGTGGAAAGCTTTAGAGCAAGCGCAGAGGCTTTGAAATCAAGAGGCTATAAAGCTTATGTTCCTGCTGGGGGTTGAGTGGTGAATGATTACGCATTAGAGTGATAGATTTGACACATCTTTTAAATCCTTTGTTTTGCAACTAAGATTTTACTTGATTGTTGTTTGTCTATTGCTTGTATTTATGAAACTAGGCAACTATAACGTGGTGAAACTGGACACTTAAGAGATCGCCCTCGACTTCGTTTGCTCCGCATTTTAGGAGTCTTATTTTCGCCATTATTTTGTATAATACGGTTAACAATTTCTTAAGGATTTATCTATGGAAACCATAACGCTAAGGGTCAATGAGTCCGTTTTTGACAAGTTTAGGCGGCTAATGAGCCATTTTGCAAAAAATGAAATTGAGATTGTCAATGAGATAGATGCGACAAAATTGCCGCAAAATAGTTTTGATTACATTTCAGAGTCTCAGATGAAAGAGTTGGAGCAAATTTCTAAAGATTATAAAAATGGAAAAAGAGACGACTTTGTCGAGTATATCATCTAATGACATACTCGTTAAAACTAAGCAAAATGGTAGAGGCGATATTTACAGGCAATGCTAAAAGGACTAGAGGGCGATAAAGCCCTCTAGTGAGGCGAAAGATTGAGCTCTCAACTCTCCTGCGAATGCGGGCTTTGCTCGTGTTTGCGCATAACATCAGATAGAATGTTTGCCTCCGGCGTCATGCTTTGCCAAATACACCAAAACGCCAAAAGTAGCCGCCGCCAATACAAGGGCAAAAATCTCTATCATACCGTCACTCCTCTTTTTCGAGTTCGTCTAATTTGTGTTCAATCTTATTTTCAATGCTTTTATAATAAAAAGCTATTAAAGCAAAAGCGACAAAACCAATAACCCCCAAGATGAGCATATAAAATGGCTTATCGCCGGATAATACCGAATAAACTAATACTACGATTGCGGAAGCTGTAGCAAACAAAATATTAAACCAGTCTTTCCTAGTTTCCCGCAAAGTACCAATTTCTTGTAATAATTTATCTTTTTTTGCCCATGCAATTATTATATCAAACTATTTAGAAAAAAGAGTTGGCTATTGTTATCGCTCTTGTCGGTATTTGCTTTGGTTTGTCGTTGTGACGGGGGGATTATATTACCAACAATATCAGCGTTGAGATGTGTTCCGGTAAGGATTGTAGTATTTTTGATTAGTGAGATTAAGAAGGTTGTTTTTCCGGAGTCGTTTGGACCTGCAATTATAAATGCTGTTTTTTTATTTTCCAACAATCCTTACCCCTTTTGGTAAAGCCCTATAAAACTTCTCGTCACTTTTGTAGGCTACGGTATTTTTATTTATATCTGTAAAGTCTAGGTTTAGAGCTTTTTTGGCGCCTGACACTACTGTTACTGCACTTCTTTTTTTCATAACAACTTTTGATATTTCACGCATAACAACATCCGAAAAACCACTTTTTTGTGTAAATCCAAGTCTTACAAGAGTGTTATATCGCTTAATAGCAAAGCCGCTATGGGCTGTTTTCTTTCTCATAGAATACAATCCTTTGTTGAGTTTCAAAGATTATGATACACAAGTTCGGATAAAATCGTATAAAATTAAACGGTAGTTACTTTGCAGTATCTTTCATACTTATTATTTATGGTAAAATCACTCATCAGCCTCCAAAGACGAAAGACAAAGGAGAATACAAAAAAAAATGAACTTCCTAGATGTAAAAACAGATTATGCTTTTAAAAAAGTATTCGGAAGCGAAAACAGCAAAGAGATACTTATAAGCTTTCTAAACGCCATAATCTACGACGACTCTAAAAACAAAATAAAAGACCTAACCATAGTAGATCCATATAATATCCCAATGATAAAAGGGGTAAAAGATACATTTGTAGACGTAAAAGCCATACTTGACGACGACACAAAAGTCATTATAGAGATGCAGGTATTAAATCATAGCGGATTTGAAAAACGAGTTCTTTACAACGCCGCCAAAAACTACTCTATCCAGTTAGACAAAAGCAAAGCGTATCATCTGCTAAATCCCGTCATAGCTCTAAGCATTGTTGATTTTGAGATGTTTAAAGAAAACCAAAATATCACTAATAGCTTTAAGCTCATAGAAAAAGAGCGGTTCATAAGCTATAACGACGATATAGAGCTTATTTTTGTAGAACTACCAAAATTTCAAAAAGAGCTAGAAGAGCTAGAAAACATAAAAGAGCAGTGGATATATTTTGTCAAAAACGCCGGAAGTTTAGAATATATCCCAAATAGTCTTGACGAGAGAGTGCGGCAAGCCCTAGAAAACGCAAACGAAGCAAATCTAACAAAAGACGAATTAGAAGCGCAGTATAAAAGAAAAGAGTTTATCTCTATTCAAAAGTTGGCTCTTTTGAAAGCGAAAGAAGACGGTTTGGCACAGGGTATGGAAAAAGCGAAGCTTGAAATAGCCAAAAATCTACTTGATATTCTGGATAATGAGACTTTAGCGCTTAAGACGGGGCTGTCAATAGTTCAAATAGAAGAGTTAAGGCTCTAAAAAACTAAAGCAAGGATTTACAATGGGAGCTTATTACCATATATTTGCGCCAATAAAAATATTAGTTGTGGTTTCAAAAGAAAAAATAGAAAATAACAATTTTTTATCATTTTTGCCAGAGAAATATAGGGATGATTTTATATTGTCACATAGGCAAGATTACACGCAATCATCTCCTTCTCTGCCAAACGGAAATATTTTGAAATGGGAAAAATCGTTTTTAACTTTTTGCTTAAAGCCCGAACTATTAAAAGAGGTAAAAGAGTTTATATTGGATTGTTTGGATATGGCTAAACACAAACTATATACGTGTCAAAGCGATATTGACGGCATTAGCAATGTTATTAAAAATTTTGATAACATTGCTATAGATACAGATAGACTTGCCACAGATGATAATTATCCAAACCTATTAGACAAAGAGCTTAGCACTATAGCAAAAAATTACTATTTGCGTTATGAGAATAAAGTTATGAATAACGCAGTCTATACCGGAGTTCCAGAGGAGTTTCGAAGTGATAGTTTCGGCTATGGTTTTGGCGGTTTTATTGTTTGCTATAGTAAAAATAAATATATGGAATACTCGGAAGAAGCGTTATTGTTTGAAGAGTTAAAACAAAAAATACAAAACGATAACAACTATAGCCTGAGCAAATTTATATTAAATTTGTGTTATTAGCCCTCTGGCGAAGCGAAAGATATTAGTTTTTTGATTTGAAGTATCTAGTCTGACGCTGTAATCGTCTTTGAGTTGGCTTTGTAGCTTTCTTTGGATTACTATCATATCCGTTAGAGTTTTTGAGAGGTCAACGGCGCTCATTTCAAGAGAGCTTGCAAAAAAGAGCTCCTCTTCCTCCGTGCCTATGGTTGGGTCGCCTGTTTACGCTTGGGGCAAATAGATTGCCGCCGTCTGATTCAAGACCTTTATTGTTGGCGAATTTTGCTAGGGATGTCTATAGATATTATTTTAGAAAAAGCAACCTCTTTATCCTCTTTTATAGAAATTTGCAGTTATATATTATGTCCTTTTTTTGTATTGGTAGAAATCAGTTGTTTATTATAGTAAAAAAAATATCAGCGGATTTTTAAAGGAGGTTTTTGTGTTGTATTTATAAAAAAACAGAGGGCGATAAAGCCCTCTAGCGAAGCGGAAGATATTAGTTTTTGATTTGAACGATACTTAAAAAAAGCAGACCCAAATAGTGCGCCCAGATGAAAACTTTTCTTCCTGCAAAGTCCTCATTCGATAAAATAAAATATTGTGACTAAACCATGGAGATAAAATGCCAACAATAAGTATGTTTTATGGAATTTTGGTGACGATTTTGTATGGCGATAATGAGCGTCACCATACGCCGCACATTCATGTGCGTTATCAAGGAGCCAAAGCTTCGATTGCGATTGATGATGGAGATGTATTAGCCGGCAAGATTCCTGTAAAGTAATTAAAATTGGTTCAAGCATGGGTTGAAATACATCGTGAAGAGTTGCTTGCAGATTGGGAGTTAGCTCAAAATGGAGAAGAGCCGTTTCGTATTGCGCCATTGCAGTAAATAGAGGAGTGGATATGGAACTGTTGGATGTTGTAGAAGTCTCGCCTGTGGAAGATTATAAGTTGGCATTAGTGTTTGAAAATGGAGAACACAGGATGTTTGATATGTCTTATTTGATGGATAAAAAACCATTTTGCAGACTTAAAAATAAGACATTGTTTAATTTGGCAAATATTGACTATGGCACTGTTGTTTGGCCTGGAAATATTGATATAGCTCCTGAAATATTATATGATAAATCAGTGAAGATATAAAGCCCTCTAATGAAGCGAAAGATATTAGTTTTTGATTTGTAGCACTACTTGAAGCATTTGGTCTGACGTCGTAATCGTCTTTGAGTTGGGTCGCCTGTCTACAAAGATAGTCGCTTTTTCATTTATTGGCATTCTTTTTCCTTTGCCAGCTCTTTTAAATAAAATATAGGGGTCAGACCCCTTTAGTAATTTCTGACGCTCCAAAGTGAAAGTTGTTTTGCTGATTTAGTGTTGAGCCGTCTGGTTTGTTTTGACTATCAGTTTGACGCTGTGGCTGTTTGTTGGAGTTTTTGGGTAATTTGTTCATTTGTTTTGACCCTATACCTAGCGACTTTATTGTTAATTCTCTTTGTTGTTTCACCAAGTTTTCTAGTTTCCAAATAATCAACCGGAATAAACGCATTTGTAAAACCGATAACGAAAGCCTTAATTCTTCTTCCCACGATGCGCCTCCTTTAAAACTTATACATACCTATGCAAAAATCGTTCTTAAATTAAAAAAATTTAATAACGACCAAAATTGTACTTTTTATTATCTTATTTTTTGTATATTTCAAAAATTTTACACATCATAGCATATTATCGCCGTGTTAGAAATATAAAAATATAGAGGTCAGACCCCTTTAGTATAGAGCAGGGGATAGAGCAGGGCAAAATCCAAGAAAAACTATCTATAGCGTCCAGAGCATACGAGGCGGGACTTCCTCTTGACTCCATAGCGACTTTGGTCGGCATAGACGAAGATAGGCTGATGGCAATGCTAAAAGGACTAGAGGGTGATAAAGCCCTCTAATGAAGCGAAAGATATTAGTTTTTGATTTGAAGTAGCGTTTTAATTTGTTATAATCTAAAAAACTAGGAGTTAAAATATGTACTCTGTAAATATTGACATCGATAATTCTGAACTAGAAAACTTTATTAAAATGAGATATGGGGATGATAAAAATTCTCTCATAAACGATTTTCTATCATTTATAAAGATCGAATCGCATATTCATAAAATCAAGAGAGCATTTGACGAAGTTGAAGATTATAAGATGGGTAAAATAAAGTTATCGTCTGCGGAAGATTTTTTACAAGAGCTAAGAAGTGAAAATTGAAGTTCTTAATAGCTTCAAAAAAGAGTTTAAAAATCTTTTAAAAAAAGATATATTTCTTATAGACGAGTATGAAAGCCTTATAAAACGACTCCACAAAAATCCTTATCTTGGCGTTTCGATAGGAGGCGGAAGATACAAAATTAGACTGCAAAACAGTTCAAACAACAAAGGCAAGAGCGGTGGTTATAGGGTTATAACATATACAAAGATCGAAGATACGGTAGTTTTAGTCTATATTTATTCAAAAAATGACTTAGAAAATTTGTCGATAGAAAAAATTGACACTATTATCAAAACGTATAAAAATAACCAATAAGTATACATAACTGCCAAAGTAGCCAGAAAACTTAGAGGGCGATAAAGCCCCCTGACGAAGCGAAAGATATGAGCTCTCAACTCTCCCGCGAATGCGGGTAGCTTTAGGGGGTGCAGGGACATTTATGTCCTTGCCGCTAATACGGGCTTTGCTCGTATTAGCGTGTAACATCAGTTTTTGATTTGTAGCAATACTTGAAGCATCTGGTCTGAGGTCGTAATCGTCTTTGAGTTGGCTTGGTAGCCTCTTTGGATTACTATCTATCCGTCATTATTGGCGAATTTTGCTAGGGGTATTTGACCGTTTGAGCAAACACTCCCGTTTAGTTCTCACCCTTGTAGGCGTTTTTGTGCCTAGTTCCATATATAAAAATACCGACAAGAGAGATAAGAATCCCGGTAACTAAAGATATTCCTGCTACCTCTTTATCGTGAATGACAAGATATATGCCGCCGACAATTCCGCCGCATGCGACTAAGCCGCCGATTGTTAGACCTGCTATAGACGTTATAGCGTCAAGCCAATAGTACCCTTTTTGAATAAAATGGGTATGTTTCAAGTCGTCTTCCGCCAATTCTATCGGCAAAGCCTGATTGTATATTTTCATATTGCCTCAAGTGATCGGGGTGGGGGATTGGTCTGCTAAAAGTCTCATCATTTTGTTCGGCTAACAATGTATTGGTCTTATTGACGCTTGCTTTGGTCTGTTGTCTTTGAAGGGCGCTTTTACCGCTCATTTTGTAGTTTGTGCGGAGTCTGAAGATTTTATTTTTTCAAAGCTTTTGCCTATTGCAAATCCTGTGTTGCTCCAGCTTTTGTATATATTGGCGTATTTTGGCGCCTCTGCTCTATTTCTATATGGGTATAGATTTGCGGCAACATCAATTGATTTGTATAAGCCTATGATTATATTTTTTGAGCTTCGTTTTGCTAGTTTTATCATTGTCATTATCGACCATTTATATTTTTGAGTTATCGGGAGCCTTGTTTGCTGTTGTGGCGGAGGGATTATACAGTCTGCATATAAAAACTTCTATAAAAATAGCCCAAAGGAGCCAAGAAGGCGATAAAGCCCTCTAGTGAAGCGAAAGATATTAGTTTTTGATTTGTAGCGCTACTTGAAGCATCCGATCTGAGGTCGTAATCGTCTTTGAGTTGGCTTGGTAGCCTCTTTGGGTTACTATCATATCCGTTAGGGCTTTTGATATTTTACTATGGCTATTTAATGCAATACTCAAAAGCTACCTTATCAGCCGTTCAATAAGTGCCTCAATAAGCAAAATAAAACTATCCGAATCATTAATATCATCGTTAATAATGGAATATCTACCTTCCACGGCATAATCGCCAAGCCCTATTAGCCTCTCGATATTATCAACCAATAAAATGTTGTTGCTTAGGCATAATTCTATCAGCAACTCTATATCATGACTTTTTGGAAATACAACTAAGTGTTTTGACAAAATGGACTTTAATATTTTTTCGGCGCTTTGTTGTAACTCAAAATAAATCTTATCAATATCTATCTCAACACTATCCGTTTTGAACCCGTCTAATAGATATTTTGCGCTATTTAAATCAATAAGCGCCTTATATAAAAACATATCAGAACTATTTTTTATATCAGTTTTTTTCATAAAGCAATAAGCCTTTGTGTGCTACGTCGTAAAGGGCGGTGTTAATCCAGTTTTCATCGCTATGTAGCGCAAAATAGTCGCTCTCTTCGACTATTATATCTTTTGAAATTTTTATATCTTTTAAGAGACTTCTTATCTTTGCCCTCTCTTTTGATTTGGATTGAATAGATTTCTCAATGATACATAAATCAATATCGCTATCTTCGTTTGGAGTGCCGTAAGCGTAGCTACCAAAAAGAATAATCTTTTCCGGATTAAGCGGTTTAAGTCTTCTGACAATTTCATTTTTTAATATTTCTATATCCAGCATGGTGTGAAGTATCCAGTATTAAGCTAGGATTATTATACAAAAATATGAGTGAGTGTTTGTTTTTTTGGCGGTAGTTGTGGTTTTGCCAAGCAGAAAAAACAGAGGGTGATAAAGCCCTCGCAAGAAGCGAAAGATATTAGTTCTTGATTTGTAGCAATACTTGAAGCATCTGGTCTGAGGTCGTAATCGTCTTTGAGT
>DZAX01000005.1 GCA_022729705.1 Helicobacter cetorum
ACAGCTTTGGATTTTTGAGAAACTCTACTATCTCCTCAAGTTCCGCTTTTGCCTCGTCCACGCCCGCTATATCTGTAAATTTGAGCGTTCCTTTGACTTCGTATACTTGTTCCGGTTCTGTTTGTGCGTCCTCTTTTTGTTTTACGCCGCCGGATTTGATGACGCTATAGCTTATGCGTTTGTTTAGGTATCTGCTTGCGACTTTCCAGATAACGGCAAATACGGAGAAAGAGACTACAGAAAATAGTAAAAAAGGTAAAAATTCAAAGCTATGCTCAATTGGCGTAGAGCGAAGTACCAGCTCCTCAAATCTATCGTTGTTGGGCGTCGAAAAAGAGCCTTTGTCGGTGTAGACGTAGATATATTTATTCGACATAACGGCGCGTTTTATTTCACCACTCTCTACAAGTGCGCTTAGTCTTTCGTAGTTTATCAGCGGGGCGACATCCCTAAATGCGACGTATAACCCCAAAATGATAAATACAAAAGACGATATGGCGATAACGCCAAGCGGCTTTTTGTGTCTTGCTAAAAACTCTCGGAACATTTTATGTTATACGCAATCAGGGGCAAAGCCCCTGATTGTGGCAAGGACATGAATGTCCCTGCACCCCCTGAAGTTACCCGCATTCGCGGGGGAGTAATTAGTAAGCATTTTGTATTAAATCCTCTTGTAGAATGATGGACGTTGTGGGGAATGCTATGCGAACTTTGTCGTTAGCCATGAAGGCTGATAAGAGGTCTTTTGAGACGAGGCTTTTTGTTTTTAGTATTGAAAAAGAGTGGGTTGGATACCAAACCGATATGGCGACGCCGTTATTTTCTATAAAGCTAAAAACTCTTGGTTCTGTATCGATGTCGCCGATGCTGTATTTTGTTCTCATTTTTCGAATGGCGCGCTCTGTGAGCCTAGAAAATGTCTTACTGTGCTTGATCGCAACCTCTGTGGCAATACGAGTCGCCTCGTCGATGTCGGAATCAAACGTAATTCTAATATCTACGTTGTCCCATACGGTGGAGAGACCGGAGTGTGAATAGTTGAGAAAAATATGGGTAAAAATATAGTTGTTCGGAATAAAAATAATCCGTCCGGCGCGTTTGTTTTTTGTGTAGCTGATTAATGTGATCCCCTCATACAGCGAAATTGTAAGAAGTGAAATATCGATTACGTCGCCTAGCACCTCGACACCCTCTTTGGAGGAGATTTTGACTATATCCCCTACTTTTATAGAGCCACCAAATACAATCGCAAGCCACCCCAAAAGGCTCATAAACCAATCTTTCATGGCGATAGCGATACCAGCGGAGGCAAATCCAAGTATTGTCACAAGATAGCCGACGTCGTTGATATACGAAAATAGAAGTATTAGCACTATAAAAACAATAGTGATTATATTGACCGTTTTTGCCAAGAGATACGCTCTTTCGTGGTTACTGAGAGAGTATTTTTTTATCATCACCTTTGCAAAAATAGAGAGAGCTATAATCACTATAATTAATAAAGCCATATTTAGAAGTTTTGATAGTTGATACTCAATGTCCATTTGGAGTTTTTGAATATCCTCGTTTGTTTTTGTCTTAAACGCCTCTACATTTTTGGCAAATGTCGCCTTTTCGCTTTGTAAGCGTTTTAGTGCGGCGCTATCGTCTTTTATACCGTCAAGTAGTCCGTCAAGCTCTTTTGAGGCGTCGCTATCTCCTTTTTGATCCAAAAGATAGATAAGCTCTTTTGTTAGTCTGGATTTTTCTTTTAGGATTTCGCTTAGTTTTTCAAGCTCTCTTAGCCTAATCTCGTAAATATCTTTTTTTGCGCTACCCTCCTTTATAAATGATAATGCTCCAAAAACGCCAAAAGGACTTTCAACTTTTGGTGCACGCCCCACCGCTTCAACATTTATTAGTTCTCCAAAAATAGATTTTTTAAAATCTCCAAAAGAGATAAAATCCAAATATCTTTTATGCCAAATACTATTCGAAAGTCCATCGTTAATGGCTGTTATCTTTGTTTTGGTGTCAGATATATTTTGCTCCATCGCAGCAATTCCGAGAGACTCGTCTTCTTGTATCGGTTCCGCTTTTGGCTCGGAAAACGCTAGTGTGACAAATAAAAGAAAAACGCTAAAGATTCTAAGCCAAAAACTCATTTAAAACTTCCATTACTATATTTTTAGGCGTATTGTTTACGATTTCATGTCCGCCAATGCTCTCGGGAATAATAAACTTTATTTTGCCCTCTTTTGTTTTTTTGTCAAGAAAAAACTTATCATAAAAAGCTTCCGTATCTTTTATGGCGTAACTTGTCGGCAGATTGTGCTTTTTGAGTAGATTTTTGACTCTTATTTCCTCTATTTCGCTTATTTTTCCAAGTTTTAAAGCTAGTCTATTCGCCATTACTATGCCTATCGCCACAGCCTCCCCGTGCAAATATCCGGTGTAGTTTGTTTCGCTTTCCACGACGTGCGCAAATGTATGCCCATAGTTTAACACCGCCCTTATGCCGTGTTCTTTTTCATCTTGCGCCACCACGGAGGCTTTTAACTCCACGCTTTTTTTTATCGCCTCCAGTAGATTTTCATCGTTTGATAAGTCGGCGCTCTCCAAAAACTCAAAAAACTCTTTATCGAACGTAACAGCCATTTTGACTATCTCAGCCACGCCCGCCGCAAACTCTTTTGCGGGAAGTGTCTTTAAAAAACAGGGGTCGATATAAACGCCTTTTGGCTGATAGAAGCTACCGACGAGGTTTTTGCCGTATTTGTTGTTTACTCCTGTTTTGCCGCCGACGCTTGCGTCTACCGAGCTAAGAAGAGTGGTTGGAATCTGAATAAAATTGCACCCTCTCTCATAAATAGACGCAGCAAATCCTGTCATATCACCAACAACGCCACCGCCAAAAGCCACAAGAAACGAGCTTCTATCTAATCTATTTTGGAAGCAAACATCCAAAATAGACTCTATAGTTTCCATATTTTTATACTCTTCGCCATCGGGAATAATCGCCATACAAAGCTCGTCCGCCGTGATGATGGTTTTTAGACGCTCTATATGCAGGGCGGCGATTGTGGGGTTTGTAACGATACACGCCTTTTTAAAGTGTTGCGGCCTTAATGCGCCTATCTCCACGGCATAACTATCGTCTATATTCTTTTTCAAATTAACATCTATTTTCAAATTGTGGCTCCTTAGTCGTTTATTGGGATAAAAAATTGGTGTTTGTCTTTTAAAAGCGCGAAAAGCCCGCTACTTGCAGGGGTGAGAAAATCTCTTAGGCGCAAGGAGAGTTGTCTTTCGGTAAACGGTAAAAACTGTATAAAGTTGCCAAAACGCTTATGCTCTCTAAAAAAGTTTTTAGACTCTTTTTCTATTTGCAACTTAACGCCGTATACGTCGGAGAGCGACACATAGTGCTCTAGCGTCTGGCAGTTATCGTTTTCCTCGGGGTCGTAGTTGTAGATTTTTAACGGTAGTTTTAGCTGCAAAGAGACGTCAAAAAACATATATGATATTTTTTCCAGATTAAGTTCGTTTGTAGCTACAACAGCCGAGTAAGAGTCTCTAAAAAGACGTGATTTGCCAAATTTTAACACAGGTTTTTTGAGCTCAAATATCGTTTTTTTAACCTCTTCGCTAAAACCGTCTCTATCGCATAGCACAAGACCGGCGTTGTATCTTTTTACGTCGTTTTTTATTATCTCGGCCGCGTCTCCGGAGCGAAAATCAAACTCTACTATAACTCCGCGCTCCTCTCTGGCGCTTCTGAGGTATTGCAAGCTTGAGTATGAGTTGATATTGTAGGCTTTTATAATTAGTCGTTTGTTGTTAAGTCTTTCGTGCAAAAGTATCGAGTCGCCCACAAGTCTTTTGATTTTAACTTCGCTTGTTTTTGAGACATCTAGGCAAAAATATATATTTGCGCCAAAAGGTTGAGGAAAGTGTCCAACTTCGCTTTTTATCGCTTTATACACGTCTCTTAAAATATTGGATTGCCCCAATATTATGAGCTCATCAAGCGGGCGAATCATTGTTGATTGCTTTGGCAAGAGCAGTTGCTCGTTTCTGTATATAGCCGCTATTCTCCAGTTTCTTTGTTCTATGTTTGAGATATGACGAAAAGCGTAACGACTACCATATGGCACCATTACCTCCATGATTTCGCCTTTTCCCTTGCCGATATTTTGGGCTACTACGGGGGTGTTTGGCAAAAATGAGAGAAGCATATTTGATAGTATGTCCGCCGTGTTGATTGTTTTGATTTTTAGCCTGTCTATAAACTCTTGCTCCAGCCTGTCACTATCCATTGCGACAACGGAAGAGCTCATGTTTTCGCCCCTCACAAACTCCAAAACAGTCCTAGCGTCTTGCATATCCTCCAAAAGCACAAAAATAACCCTAGCTTCTTTGAGCGATAGGCTTTTTAGTTTGCGCTCACTTGTTGGGTCGAAGACTCGCACGGAGGAGTTTTTTGGGTACTCAAATGGTTGAGCAATAGCGTGCGTTAAGGCGATTTCAAAAAACAGAGAGTCGTTTGGGGCGTTTTTGAGCCTCTCTAAAAATCTTTTTGCGACGTTGCCGCCCGCTATAACCACTATTTTTTGCATAAAATCCCTCTTTTAAAGATTGTGATTATATCAAAAAAGGGTTGTTTTCGGGTGCGCTACAATAACTATAATTTTTTTTGCATCTCGATAACAAATTTATTGTAGAATATTTTTGCACTAAAATAAATAAGGAGCAAAAAATGGGATTATTCGATGTATTCAAAGGCGACAAGGTGTCGGAAATGACTCCATATGCGGCGTTTGCCACAAGTATGCTATATATTGTAGCGGCTGATGGAGAGATAAACGAAAACGAGATAGGGCAATTGATTTCAGCTCTTGGCGGCGAGCAAGTAAAAGGTCAAAACACAAGAGACCTTTTGAAAAATGCGTCAAAATATATGAAATCAAATAGCGTAGAAGCGTTTTTGGAAGAAGTCGCACCAAAATTAACAGAAGAGCAAAAGCTTTGTATTTTGGTGAATATCATGGATACCCTATATGCGGACGGCAATGCCGATGTTAGCGAGCAAGAGATGTTTAATAAATTCTTTACGGCGTTTGGCGCAAACGAAGAAGCGTTTATGCCAAACTTCAACGCTATCGTGTTAAAAAACAACAAAAGCGTGTTTTTCGTTTAAAATACCACATAAGCCTCTAGCCGAGGCTTCTCTTGATTTCCAAGACGGCTTCCAGGACGCCCTTGGTCATTATCTCCGACAAACCTCTTAGCTCTTCTTTATCCCCATACCCCGTCATTAACGCCACATGCCTAATACCCGCATTTTTTGCCGCTTCAATATCGAGAAATGTATCTCCTATCATCCAAATACTACTTTTATCGTCCGTCTCTGTTTTGCCCATATTCGCAAGCGCTTTATATATCGGCTCTGGGTGTGGTTTGACGTTTTGCACATCCTCTCTGCCTATCAACGTCTCAAAATAATGCATTACGCTCATATGCTCCAACAAATCTTTTGAGTATCTAGCCGTTTTTGTGGTGACGACGCCCAGTCTTGCAAAAGACGACGCTATCTCAAGAGCCTCCGCCGCCCCCTCCAAAAGATATGTTTTTGGTCTTGAAATCTCTCTATATTTCTCTTTGTAGCTCGCTACATACTCGTTGATATGTCTATCCTCAACACCCAAAAATCCAAAAATATCCTCAAGCGTATACCCGATTTTGGACTCTATCTCCTCTTGTTTTGGAGGCTTTGCGTCAAAACTTTCAAAAGCGTGATAAAATGACTCCAGTATCGCCTCTGTAGAGTCTATTAGTGTACCATCGAGGTCAAAAAGTATTGTTGTTTTCATGTTTATTTCCTATTTTGATGTTACGCATAAGCAGGAGCAAGACCCCTACTGATGGCATGGACATAAATATCCCTACAACCCCCGCCGAGCCCCATCGCCGAGAGGCAATGGGTGGCTCTAGCTACCCGCTTGCACGGGAGAGTAACTTGCCCTAGGCGAGTTAATAATTGAAATGCAATAAAGGCACCTCCAAAAACCCACCACTTAACCAATCCAAAACCACAATCTAGCTAAAATCTATAATACATAATAACATCATAAAGGTTTAGGAAACGATAGAGTTATTTGATTTGGAATATCATGAAAAGAAAATCAAAGAGCATCAACCACCATTACCAAACAGCTTATGAATAAAGGAGTTGAACATATCTTTGGATTTATGATAAGCTCTATGAATAATGGTTTATTTATAGAGATGGGGTATATTCAAAAAAAGGAGAAGATTTATTGAAGTAAGATTTTTTTTAAAATCGAGAAAAGGGAAAGTCGGAAGTTCTAAAAGAGGTTTTTTAGGAGTTCCCTTATTTTTAAGCTTATCTTAACTAAAATTCCATCCTTAAAATATTGTTTATACAATATAGCTTACCATATATTGGTGCGTAACAATAGAAATATACATAGTGGAGAATAGATAATTGTTTGCGACTCTAACCGACTCTTTTAGAAGCGCCATCGGCAAAATACGATTTTCAGACGACGAAAAGTCTCTAAAGAAGGCTATTGAAGAGCTGAAAAAATCGCTTTTGAAATCTGATGTGCATTACAAAGTTACAAAAGGGTTGCTACAAAAAGTAGAGGCTGAGACAAAGCTAGCCGGAATAGGTAAGCAAAACTTTATGAACTCCTTGCAAAAAAATCTTCTTGAGACGCTAAGCGTGGCGGGAAATCAAGGGTTTGTGTTTGCTCCAAAATCTCCTACTGTTATTTTGATGGCAGGCTTGCAAGGCTCTGGTAAGACTACGACGACGGCGAAACTAGCAAACTATCTAAAACAAAAAAACAAAAAAGTTCTAATGTCCGCATGCGACCTTCAAAGGGCGGCGGCGGTGGAGCAGCTAAAACAGCTTGGAAGTCAGATAGAAGTGGATGTATACTTTGAAGAGGGCGAGCAAAATCCGGTTAAGGTTGCAAAAGGCGCGCTAGAGAGAGCAAAAAAAGAGTTTTACGACGTGCTTTTGGTGGACTCCGCCGGTAGGCTTGCTATAGATGAAGCTTTGATGGACGAGCTTCAAGAGGTCAAAAAAGCGATAGAGCCTTTTGAGACTTTTTATGTGGCGGATTCGCTTTCCGGTCAAGATGGGGTGAGAAGCGCCGATAGCTTTAATGCTAAAATTGGCATAAACGGCGTTATCTTATCAAAGTTTGACGGCGACTCAAAAGGCGGCGTGGCTCTTGGTATTGCGAGCCAAATAGGTGTTCCGTTAAGGTTTATCGGTATGGGCGAAAAGCCCGCAGACCTTGAAGTGTTTATCCCCGATAGGATAGTCTCAAGATTGATGGGAGCCGGAGATGTAGAGTCTTTAGCTGAGAAAGTATCCGGCGTTATAGATATAGAAAAAGCCAAAGATATAACCAAAAAAATCAAAAAAGGGCAGTTTAACTTTAACGACTTTTTAGAGCAAGTGGAAAGCATGAAAAAGCTTGGAAGCATGAAAAACCTTATCGGAATGATTCCCGGTATGGGCGCCATGGCAAACCAGCTAAAAGACGTAGACCTTGACAACTCGGCGGAGATAAAAAAGATAAAAGCCCTTGTAGGCTCAATGACTCCAAAAGAGAGAGAAAATCCAGATCTTCTCAATAATACGAGAAAAAGAAGAATAGCGGTAGGTTGCGGGCTAAATCAAAACGAGGCAAACAGACTATTTAAGCAGTTTGAAAACGCTCAAAAAATGGCAAAAAAATTCTCTTCAAAAAGCGGTATGAAGGATTTTATGAACCTTATGAGCCAACAAAAACTAAACGGGGTACGATAGTGCGCTTTCCCGCCCAACACATTTTTCCAAAATCTAAGAGCGACAAGTCGCGAGAGCCGTCTGCTGAAGACCTAATTTTGGGCTTTGCTCAAAATTTGAGGATTAATCAAATGGCAAAGTCGCGAGAGCTCTCACGCTGAAGACCTAATTTTGGGCTTTGCTCAAAATTTGAGGATTAATCAAGTGTCAACAAATGGGCTTTTGCCAAAAAAGCCTATTTTTCGGCATTTTTAACAATTTATTAGGAGAACTTAATGGCAACAGTTATAAGACTTACCAGAATGGGAAGAACAAAAAAACCTTTTTACAGAATCGTAGTAACGGATAGTAGAAAGAAAAGAGACGGTGGCTGGATAGAGTCAATAGGCTATTACAATCCAATGGTAGAGCCAAAAGCGCTTAAATTTGACGCTGAGAGACTAGCGTATTGGACTAGCGTAGGCGCAAAAATGAGTGATAAAGTAACTCATATCACAAAAGGTTAATTTTTTGGTAGAGAAATTCGTAGAGCGATTTGCGGCTCTGCTATCAGCGCATCCGGATGAGATAAGAGTCGAGAAGACAACTATCGAAGAGGGGTTGTGTGAAATAATAATTTATGCGAACCAAACCGACGCAGGCAAGATAATCGGCAAAGAGGGCAAGATGATTAACGCCCTAAAAACCGTAATATCCGGCTGTAAGGCAAAAGATAATATATCGTATAAGATTTCCGTAAAACCAAATAAATAATGAAAAGAAGTTTTGAAAAAGACGCCTCACAGCTAGAGGTCGCAAAAATAGGAAAAACAGTCGGTTTGGACGGTAAGTTAAAGCTCCATCTCTCCACTGATTTTCCCGAACAGTTCAAAAAAGGCGCAACGTTTTATTCGCTTGGTGAAGAGCTTGTCATAGAGAGTTATGAAGTCGCCTCTTCGGTGGTAAAATTTAAAAATTTTAACGATGTTGATAAAGCGGCAAAACTAACCAATCGTACTATCTCAACCACGATGGACAATACGCGAGAGAGTTGTAGGCTTGGCAAAGACGAGTTTTTTTGGTTTGATATAGTCGGGCTCTTTGTCGTCGAAAACGGCGAGACGCTAGGCGTGGTGAGCAGCATAGAAAGGTATGGCGCAACAGATTATTTTTTTGTAAAGACCGACCCGAAGCTTGTGGATGAGGGAATGGCAAAAAGCTTTCTACTTCCATATCAAGATAGATTTGTATCGTCAATATCGCTTGAAGAGCATAATATTTTCGCGACTTACGCTAAAGATATTTTGAGCGAGAGCTGAATTGAATCCCCAGAGCGGCAAGCCGCGAGAGCCGTCTGCTGAAGACCTCATTTTGGGCTTTGCTCAAAATGTGAGAATCAATCAAAATCGTGGCAAGCCGCGAGAGCCGTCTGCTGAAGACCTCATTTTGGGCTTTGCTCAAAATGTGAGAATCAATCAAAATCGTGGCAAGCCGCGAGAGCCGTCTGCTGAAGACCTCATTTTGGGCTTTGCTCAAAATGTGAGAATCAATTAGATGGTTATTCGATTTAGTTTTGCGACTATTTTTGAAGAGTTAGTTGCTCCGTATTTTGAGGCTTCTATTCTCAAAAGAGCAAAAGAAGCCTCTATCGTAAGCGTTGATTTTCTCTCGCCAAGAGACTACAGCGAAGATAAGTTTAGACGTACGGATGATTATGCGGTAGGCGGCGGAGCGGGGCTTGTGTTTACGCCCTCTCCAATGTTTGCGCTTTTATCTGATGTAAGACAAAAAGATAAAGATGCGCATATAGTTTTTTTGACTCCAGCCGCAAAACTTTTCAAAGGTAGCGACGCAAAAAGGCTCTCCTCAAAAGAGCATATAGTGTTTGTTTGCGGCAGATATGAGGGGATAGACGAAAGGGTCGTAGAAGAGTTTGCGGATGAAGTTTTTAGTATAGGCGACTTTGTGCTGACCGGCGGTGAGCTTGCCGCTCTTACGGTGTGCGACGCTATAGCTAGGTTTGTGCCTGGGGTTCTTGGTAACGAGGAGTCCTTGGCGTGTGAGAGTTTTGAGGGGAATCTTTTGGAGGCTCCCTCGTTTGCGAAGCCCGCTGTTTTTGAAGGACGCAGTTCTCCTTCAATTCTTTTAAAGGGGAATCACAGTAGAATTTCGGATTTTAAAAAAGCCGTGTCGAAAATTAGAACCAAATACTTTAGACCCGATTTATACGAAAAGTTTTTGAAAGGAACCAATTATGAAAAATAAATATTTAGAAAGCTTTGAACAAGCTCAAATAGCAGGCAAAACAATTCCACAATTTAGAGCCGGAGACAGCTTAAAAGTGGCGGTAAAAATCAAAGAGGGCGATAAAAGTAGAATTCAAAATTTTGAAGGCGTTTGTATAGCTCTTAGAGGCGAAGGCGCTGGTAAAACATTTACCGTTAGAAAAGTAGGCGCAAACAATATAGGCGTTGAGAGAATTTTTCCTTTTTACACCGACATTATCGAAAGTATAGCGGTAACTAGAAGAGGTAAAGTAAGAAGAGCAAAACTATATTTCCTTAGAACAAGAAGCGGCAAATCTGCAAGAATTGAAGAGCTTAGAACGGTCAGAGATAAGTAGCATAAACTAGTGCGCCATAACAGGAAAAGCCCGTTATGGTTGTACGCCCTTTAGTCATATCTTTTCATCGCTCTAGCAATCTCTAGCTTGGCGTCTTTTTCTTTCATACTCTCTCTTTTATCATGTTGTTGTTTGCCTTTTGCAAGCGCAATCTCTATCTTTATCTTATTTCTATCATTTGCGTATACGCTTATCGGAACTATTGTTAGCCCGTCCTCTTTTACTCTTTGCGTTAGTTTTAAAATCTGTTTTTTGTGTAGCAACAGTTTTCTGTCTCTTGTCTCGCTTGGCTTGTAGGCGGCTACGGCTGTGGATAGGTGTGAAACGTGCATACCAAATAAAAAAGCCTCATCGTTGATTATACGCACAAAACCGTCTTTTAGATTGACTCTAGCGCTTCTTATCGCTTTTGCTTCGCTGCCTATTAGCGATATTCCAGCTTCCAATTTATCTAATATGTGGTAATCGTGATACGCTTTTTTATTGCCCGCATACTGCTTCATTATTTAGTCTTAAACAATGCGCTTCCGCTCCCGCTAAGAAACCATTCATCTCTTTTGTATTCGTGATATTCCGGATATTTTTTGAGCACGGCTTTAAATAGGTCGTTTAGTTTTTCCGGTTCATACTTCTCTAAAATCTCTTTTGAGGTTTTATCTATTAGTTTTTTTGCAAATTCCGGTTCATTTTCAGACATAAAGAGTCTTCTGTAGATTTTATAAATCTCTTTTGTATCGCATCTAGCACCCTCCGGTACCAAAAGCTTAATCTCTGGTATCTCATCTTTAAACTCTTCCACGACTTCGCCTATTCCCGATACGTTTGCCGATTTGTAGCCGTAGGCAAAAAAAGGCACGTCGGCGCCAACCTTAAAACCTATTTTTGCCATCTCTTCAACGCTTAGACCCAAGGTAAACATCTCGTTAACCATCTTGATAAACGTCGCGGCGTTTGAACTCCCGCCGCCCAGTCCCGCAAATTTTGGGATTTTTTTGAATACTACAAGCTTATGGTGTTTGCAAAACTCAACTATTCTTTTTTGGGGGATATAGTCGAGTATGGCTTGATACGCTTTATAAATTGTATTGTCTTTTCGCTCGCACTCAAAATCGCCTATAATATCAAATGTCATACCTACATTTGGCTCAAACCACATAGTGTCATATAGCTTATCCAGCAAGACAAATCTGGAGACAATCTCGTGATACTCCTCTCTAGCCCCGACTATCTTTAAAAATATATTTACTTTTGCATATGACCTATAAACTTTCTTCAAACAATGGCTCCTTGAAATGTTGACTTTATTTTTTTATAATTTTGATTTTATCAAGGCTAAGCTCTTCAAAGCTTGAGCTTGCTTCTATATTTTGATCTTTTACTTTTACTAGTAGCTCGTTTCTAAATATAGGCACGTCGATAGGAGCGTCAAAACCCAGTTTAACTTGATTTTGGTCTATTGAGATAATCTTAACGGTTATATTTTTACCGATTGTTATAGACTCGCCTATTTTTCTAGATAGTAGCAACATAAAAGACGCCTTTAAATTTCTATATTGTTTAGTTTGTAAATAATTTTTTGCTCTTTAATCTCTATGATAGAAAGAGCGTCTCCTCTGTCTAAATAGTAGACGCCGTCCTCTTGTATTTCAAAGTCGCTTATATCCACTTTTTTACCGTGGATTATATCTGTTTTATCTTTTTTGTAACGATTTTTTGGGATTTTAAGAGACTCTCTTATGTCAAGCTCTTTTTTGTTTTCATATCTGAATTTGCCCTCCGATAACCTCTCAAGAGAAGAGAGCGCGCCGCATACCCCAAGGTTTTTAGCCGTTATCTCGCCTAGCGTTCTCACATACGCACCCTTTGAGACGCTAACCTCAAACGTTACAAAAGGGTGCGAATACAAAATAAGCTTTGCGTCAAATACCTTTATGGCGCACTCTTTTAGCTTTACCTCTTTATCCGCCCTCGCTAGTTCGTACGCTCTTTTTCCGTCAACTCTTTTTGCGCTATATTTTGGAGGGGTAATTGTTGAAATATCTTTTAGTCCAACAATCGCTTTTTGAATAGTTAACAGCTCAAATATCGGTGTTTCTTCGATTGTTGTGGCTCCCTCTATGTCAAGCGTTTCGCTTTTGGCTCCAAGCCAAAGTGTCGCTCTATATCTTTTTGGCTCCAATTCTACATAGTTAAAGAGTCTGGAGGCACCCTCTGTTGCGATTAGCAGTGTTCCTGTAGCAAATGGGTCTAGCGTGCCGCTATATCCGGCTGATTTTACCTTGAACTCTCTTTTAATTCTTGATAGATAGTTGTTTGAGGAGACAAAAAGCGGCTTGTAGCCTACAAATAAACTCCCCCTCATACCGCTTTTTCCACAAACGACGCCAAAATATCCCTATACGTTCCGCCAAAATTTATTTTTAGTTTTAACTCTTTGCCAACCTTTGTAATCTCCATTACTCTTCCAAATCCAAATATTTTATGTTTTACCAAATCATTTTTACTATACGCAGAGCCGCCGCCTATCGCTATAGGTGCGTCTGTAAGCCCGGCTTCTTTTACAAATCTGCTAATCGGCGGATAATCTCTTTTTCCATATACAAATCTACTTTTTGAGCTAGCAAGATAGAGCTTATCTTTTGCTCTAGTAAACGCCACATAGCAAAGCCGCCTCTCCTCTTCCATGTCCGTGCGCTCGTTTGAGACCGGAAAAAACCCCTCTTCCATCGCCGCCACAAAAACTATTTTGTATTCTAGCCCCTTTGAGGCGTGAACGGTCATTATCGGCACATCTTGCCCAAAGTCCGCATCCACGTCGCTTTGAATGCTAATATCGTTTAGATACTCCTCTATCTCCACCTCGGGACGCTCTTTGAAATACTCTTTTAGCGAGCCATAAAACTCGTCTAGGTTTGCCGCGCGCTCCTCTTCGCTTGAGAGAGATAAAAAGAATTTTTTTAGCCACGTGATATTTTCAAACTCTTCGAGTAGCGCAAACGTGGACTCCTCTTTTTTAACTCTTAACGTGTCTACAATTTGCGCGAAGTTTTTTAGTTCCCCAAAGGTTTTTTTGCCGACCGCTTGAAGTACGGCGTCGCTGTAAAGTTCGTTTGATAATAGTTCGTACGTTTGCACGCCAAGCTTTGCGCATAGAGCCTCTAGCTTTTCCACGCTTGTTTTGCCGATACCTCTTTTTGGTTTATTGATGACTCTTTTCATCGAAAAGTCATCGTTTGGATTTATCGCCAACCTCAAATATGCGATAGCGTCCCTAATCTCTACTCTCTCATAAAACTTCATACCGCCGACAAATACATACCCAAGGTTTTGCGCCCGAAACCCCTCTTCGATAGCCCTTGAAACAGCGTTTATGCGAAAAAATACAGCTATATTGGACGCCCTTTCACCTTTTTTTACCAGCTCCTTTATTGTTTGAGCTATCCACTTGGCTTCTTCTTTTTCATCTTCAAAGTGTTTGTACTCAACCGCTTCCATATTGTCTCTAGTCGGCTTTAGCTTTTTGGCAAATCTATTTTTATTATTTGCAATAACTGAGTTTGCAATCTCTAAGATATTTGCGCTTGAGCGGTAGTTCTCTTCTAATTTTACAACTTTTGCGCCGTGAAAAGATGATTCAAAAGAGAGAATATTCTCTACCTTTGCACCTCTAAAGCTATATATGCTTTGGTCATCGTCGCCCACCACGCAAATATTGTTGTGCGAGTAGCAAAGTAGCCGTAATAGCTCAAACTGCAAAGAGTTTGTGTCCTGATACTCGTCAACCATGATGTATTGATACTTAAGACTAGTCGCCTCCGCAACCTCTTTAAAGGCGCTCAAAATACGATAAGGCAATAGTAGTAAGTCGTCAAAATCCACAAGATTGTTTGCCGCTATGTACTCCTCGTATTTTGAGTAGACAGCCGCAACCTCTTTTTCAATCTCTGTTTTTGCGATTTTTCGTACGTCTTCGGGACTTAGCAGGGCGTTTTTGTAGCTTGATATTAGATACGATGCGCTTGAAGTCTGGACATTTTTACAAAAAGGTTTTACTGCCCTATTTTTGTCATCAGTGTCTATTACGTTAAAAGAGCTATTGCGTCCAAGCTTTGAGATATGAAAACGCAAAAATATAAGCCCAAATTTGTGAAATGTACACAAAAGAGGCGGATAAGGAGCACCCTCTATCATGCTAAGGGCTCTATTTCGCATCTCCTCGGCGGCTTTGTTTGTGAAGGTGAGCGTAAGGACGCTTCCCGGGTCTATTCCTAGGCTAAGTAGATACGCCAATCTTGTTGTTATGGTCTTTGTTTTACCGCTTCCCGCTCCTGCCAAAATCAGTAAAGGACCGTCTACTAATGTGGCTGCTTCTCTTTGTGCGGCGTTGAGTTCGTTTATTTTTTTTTCAATCAGCATTAAAACTATTCTAATCTCTTTATCGGTATAAATTTTCTTAATATAATGGGTGAAATTATATAAAAAACAATTTAATTTTTTAAAATTCTATTTATATCTTGAAATTATAGATAAAAACTTGTTATACTTTTGTAACTTTTTCAAAAAATAAGTGGGAGACTATAAAAATGTTAAAAGATTTTGCCAAGGTACTTACCTTTTTAACCGTCGTTAGGGAGCGAAGCTTTTCAAAAGCGAGCGCAAAAATGGGTATATCACAACCAGCCGTTACGCAACAGATAAAATTTATCGAAGAGTATATGCAAGTAAAACTTTTGGATAGAAAGAAAAATGGAATACTTCTTACAAAAGAGGGCGACGAGCTTTATAAAATAGCCCAAAGATTGGAAAAATGTATTCAAAACACAGAAAAAGGGATAGTAAGAATAATCAATAAAGAGCTAAATTTCATTATTTCAAGTTCTTACACCATAGGCAGTTACATTCTTCCAAGCTATCTAAATGATATTAAAGAGTCCATTGCAAACGAAGTATTTATTAATATCAAAAAATCAAATGAGGCTATTGATGATCTTGTGAGCGAGAAAGCGGATATAGCTCTTATTGAGAGTCCAAATTTTAGAGATGGCGTAATCTATAGAGAGTGGATGGAAGATGAGCTTGTATTTTTTAGCAATATGCTACTTCCAAAATATATAAAACCGTCAGATCTAAAAAAATATGCGTGGGTTTGTAGGGAAGAAAACTCTCATACTAGAAAAGTAATGGCTGAGATTTTTGGAGAATTGGCTCTTTCGTGCGCTGAAGACTTTGATATGCACTCTGTGCTTAGCGACTCTACGGCGGTTAAGCAGACGATACTCAAGTATCCCACAGACGCAAAAAAACAAGTAATAGCCGTAATGTCAAGATTTATTATCGCGGATGAAGTGGAAAGAGGCGTATTATTTGAATCAAGACTAAGGACAAAAAAGATAAAAAGAAAGCTTTATATAGCTTACCTAAAGCAAGATAAGCATAACGCATATGTGGATAACGTTGTAAAATACCTGCAAGGTATTAAACTGGCTAATAGTTGACGATATACGCTAAGACGGGCAAAAGCCCGTGTTGGCGGCAAAGGACATAAATGTCCCTTGCGACCCCCTGAAGCTCATTTGATGTTATACGCTAACACGAGCAAAGCCCGTGTTGGCGGCAAAGGACATAAATGTCCCTTGCGACCCCCTGAAGCTACCCGCATTCGCGGGAGAGCGGAGGTTTTATGTACTTAAGGCGGTTACTTTAAGAACCTTTTGTTTTCTGGTCTGCTTAGTAGTTTTTCCATTGATCTCTCAGCGGTTGCCACCTCTTTGTTGGAGTTTTTGGCTTTTCGTTTTGGCTTTTCTCTTCCGGCGCATATATTGATAAAAATAGGTGTTTCTTCTACTATTATCTGCACAATACCAGAAAGATCGATTGCTACTAGCGAGGCGTAGTTGTCTGCGCCAAAGCCGGCTTCAAAGTAGAGCGTATCGCCAGAATCGTTAATATAAGCGCTCTCAAAAGAGTAGTTTGATAATACAAAAAGGGCTACTTGCTTGATATGTTTTTTTATTTCAGGCGGTAATTCCGGCTCAAAGACGACATCGTCGGTGCCGCAGATTACGCCAAACTCCACTTCGTGATCAAGCATAAACGAGATAATCTCGCGCGCATTTTCATGCATACTCTCGCAAAATTTTTCATTATTTATTAATTTGTCTAACATTGTTTGCCTATAGTTTTGATCTAAACCTGCACGCTTAAAAGTGTGCAGAGTCCGCAATTCTCCGGCGAAGCCGGTAGCTTCAGGGGGATGCAAGGGGCGAGTAGCCCCTGCCGCAAATGCGGGCTTTGCTCGTATTTGTGCGTAACATCAATAGCTGGTGTAAATTGTTATGAGTCGGTAAAGTTCTGTCGGATGTATCAATGCACCTATTTTAACAAAAAATTTTATAATCTACGCCTTTTGCTTATAATCCAAGCAGCAGTACCGAAAAAAGCGCCTCCGCCTCTTTGTCGTTAAATAACATGGTATTGCCGGTTTCAAAGAAGTCGTTTAGCTTTTGCTTGTTAAATCCCTCTTGAAAAACGCAGTTTTCGTGCGATGGTAAAAATCCTCTACCCAGCGCGACGTTCTCCTCGCCGATTGCGCCGCCGCAAAAGAAGCATTGATGTAGGTGATGAAAACGTCCCTCGTGTTTAAGTATAGATAAATAACTCTCTACAATAGTTCGTTTTGCGGAGCTTTTTTCTAGCCTCAAAGCGGCGTTTTGGAGGGCTTCAAAATAAAAACCGCCATGCTCGTTTACCTCTTTTAGATGTGAATAAAGTAGTAGGCAAAAAGATTGCCATACAAGCAGTTTGCCCCTGTCTCTGAGCCACCCATATCCAAGATGGGTTACGTCCCTTAGCCTTAAAAGTTGGCGGTTTTGGATAGCCTCAGAGGCAAAATCTATCTTGTATCCAAGATTGATAGAGGAGTGTCTGGCTCCGTAAAAGCGGTACATCGTTTTGATTTTGCTCTCTGTAATGACCGTAACTAGCAAATCCTCTTCTCTTATTTTTCTTATGTTTAGAATAAAACCTTGCATTAGCCTAAAAACTTCAATTATAGTTCCACCTTGCGCGCTTTTGCGCATAAAACCCACACTCTCCCACAAATGGGGAAGCTTCAAGGGACATTCATATCCATGCCGCCAATACGAGCTTTGCCTGTATTGGCGTGTAATATCAAAACGTCCTTACGCCTAATTTATTAGGATTTTACCAGTTTTTTAGTAAGCTTACAAATTTGATTTTCCAAAAAATTTGGAATAAGTCTTAAGGAACATAGATGGATTTACTCTCTTCATTTAAAGACAATTGCGGTTTCGGCGCATTGGTCAGCATAAAAAATATACCGGATCATAAAATAGTTGAAGACTCTATAACAGCGCTAGAGCGCATGATGCACAGAGGCGCAATAGCCGCTGATGGCAAAAGCGGGGACGGTAGCGGGCTTTTGTTTGCTATGCCTAGAGAATTTATGAGCTATGCGGCAAAAAATGCTGGATACGATTTGCCTGAACAGTTTGCGGTGGCGCAAGTATTTTTCACGGATGAAAAACAAAAAGATGTTTTCAAAGCTAAATGCGAAGCAAACGATTTAAATATATTGTTTTATAGAAAAGTTCCGGTTAATACGGAGGCTTTGGGTAGTCAAGCTCTTGAGGCTTTGCCTAGCATAGAACAAGTGTTTGTCGTCTCAAACTCGCTTATGTCTGCAAAAAGATTTGACGCTTTGCTTTATCTGACTAGAAAAGAGATAGAGCATGCGATAGAAGATGACGATTTTTATATCTGCTCTTTTTCAAGTAGCCTTATAAGCTATAAAGGGCTTGTGATGCCTACGCATATTAGGGAGTTTTTTAAAGATCTTGCAAGTAAAAAATTTAAAGCCTCTTTTGTGCTATTTCATCAAAGATTTTCTACTAATACACTTCCAAAGTGGAGATTGGCGCAACCTTTTAGGGCTCTTGCGCATAACGGCGAAATAAACTCCGTTGAAGCAAATAGATACAACGTCATAGCAAAAAGCGAATCTCTAAAGAGTGAAGTTTTTACGGATGAAGAGATAAAAAGAATATTGCCAATATTGCAAGAGGGCGTTTCGGACTCCGCTAGCCTTGACAACTTCTTTGAGTTTTTGACAATAAACGGTTATGATTTTTTCAAAGCGGCAAGAGCTCTTATTCCTGCTCCTTGGCAAAATGCGCCGTATCTTGATGCAGGACTTAGAAGCTTTTATGAGTACAGTTCAACCTGTTTTGAAGCGTGGGATGGTCCAGCGGCGGTTACGCTCACAAATGGTAGATATATCGGGTGTGTGCTTGATAGAAATGGGCTTAGACCTGCAAAATATATTATTACCAAAGACGCAAAAATACTTATCGCAAGCGAATACGGCGTGCTTGATATAGACGAGAGCGAGATAGTGGAGAGGGGCAGACTTCAAGGCGGGCAGATGATAGGCGTAGACTTAAAGTTTGGCAAAGTGCTAAAAAACGACGACATCAACGAATATCTTAAAAACTCAAAACCGTACGCCAAGTGGCTAAATAGACATATGCTTCATATGCAAGAGTTTTTGGACTCTTCGGCTGAGCGTTCCGCTTATGAGTGTGACAAGCTTGCGCAAAAACAACTCTATTTTGGCTACAACTATGAGCTAATCGACATGGTCGTGCGCCCGATGATGGAAGAGGGCAAAGAAAACACAGGCTCCATGGGCGACGACACGCCATTAGCCGCTTTTAGTAAAGAGTTTAGACCGTTTGGAGATTACTTCAAGCAAAAATTCGCTCAAGTGACCAATCCGCCTATAGATCCGATAAGAGAAAGGGTTGTTATGAGCCTAAATACAGGCTTTGGCGAGATACACAATATTCTTAGCGAAACGGAAGAGAACGCAAAAAGAATAAAAACATTCTCGCCGCTTCTTAGCCACGATAAACTAAGCGTACTTCTTAGTTTTGGGGATGAGAGTAATCCTAGATATGAGACGTGCTACAAAAATCAAACTTTTTACACCGTTTATGAAAACGACCTTGAAACCGAACTTGACGCGCTTGCATATGAGGCGGCGAGAGCTATCAAGGAAAACGGCGTAAGAGTTATTGTTTTGGATGATAGAGCCGTTTGCGAGGATAAAAAGTTTATTCCAATGGCAATGGTTGTCGGACGGCTCAACTCTGTGTTTTTGGAAGTGGGAGTTAGACATCTTGCCTCGATAGTTTGTATAAGTGCCGAGGCGTTTGATTCGCATACCTCCGCCGTGCTAGTGGCGTATGGAGCCAGCGCCATCTATCCGTATCTATTCTATGCGACTGTTTGTGATATTTGCAAGTCAAAAGAGCTAAGCGACTACCAAACAAAAAAATCCCTCAAAAACGCCCATCACGCTATAGATTTGGGCTTTCAAAAGATACTCTCAAAAATGGGTATAGCTACGATAGCTTCTTATAGAAATTCAGGCTTATTTGATTGTCTTGGACTTTCCAAAAATGTTGTGCAAAAATGCTTCACCGTCTCTTACACGCCTATCGGCGGTCTAGACTTTGCCGATATAGCCGCCAAAATAGAAGAAAAACACGCCTCTGTTTTCAAAAAACACACCGTAGCAAAAATTTTTCCTCTCGAAATAGGCGGTTTTTATAAGTTTAGCTTGGGAGGCGAGTATCACGACTACTCTCCATCTGTTGTATACGCTATGCAAAAAATGGTAGAAACCGGCGCAAAAGAGGATTTTTTGCGCTATAAAACTCTTGTTAACGGTAGAAATCAGAAGATGATAAGAGACTTTTTAGCGCTCTCTTCTGATAGGGCGCCTATTGATTTAGGGCAAGTAGAACCAAAAGAAGCGATATTTAAAAGATTTGCGACAGCCGCCATGAGCCTTGGCTCTATAAGCCCTGAAGCACACGAAGCGATGGCTGAGGCGATGAATAGAATTGGCGGTATGTCAAACTCAGGAGAGGGTGGCGAGAGTCCTGAGAGGCTTAAATCATCCAAAAACTCAAAGATAAAACAAGTAGCCTCCGGAAGATTTGGCGTGACTCCGGCGTATCTAAGAAGCGCCACAGAGATTCAAATCAAACTAGCTCAGGGCGCAAAACCAGGCGAGGGTGGACAGCTTCCGGGGCATAAAGTAACCCCGCTTATCGCAAAACTAAGATTTACAGTTCCCGGCGTAACTCTTATATCCCCGCCGCCTCACCATGATATTTACTCTATCGAAGATTTGGCACAACTGATATTTGACTTAAAACAGGTAAATCCAAAAGCTAGAATCTCCGTCAAACTTGTTTCAACGGTTGGCGTAGGAACTATCGCAGCCGGCGTGGCAAAAGCGTATGCGGACAAAATTATCATCTCCGGCGGCGACGGCGGTACGGGTGCGGCTCCGCTAACCTCTATCAAATTTGCCGGAAACCCTTGGGAGATAGGTCTTGTGGAAGCGCACAACGCCCTTAAGGTTAACCACCTAAGAGAGTTTGTAAGGCTGGAGACTGACGGCGGACTAAAAACAGGTCTTGACGTCGTAAAAGCGACAATGCTAGGCGCCGAATCGTATGCGTTTGGCACCTCTTCATTGGCTATATTGGGGTGTAAGATACTTAGAGTTTGCCACCTAAATAGATGTACCGAGGGAATCGCCACACAAGAGCCGGAGCTTAGAGGTAACTTTAGGGGAACGGCTGAGAAGATAGTACAGTTTTTTGAGTTTTTGGCTGAGGACGTAAGAGAGATACTCGCAAGTATCGGCTATACGAGTCTTGATGAGATAGTCGGCAAATCAGAGCTTCTAAAAGTAGTTGACGATGAGTTTGCCGCCAAATTTGACTTTAGTAGAATATTGCAAAAAGTTGACGGTTTTGACAAATGTCAAAGAGCGACAAACACTCCGTTTGATAACAATGAGTTTGAAAAAGAGATGCTTGAGAAGATAAGACCGACAATCAAAAACACAGACAACAGCGTAATAATAGAAAAAGAGATAACAAATCTAAATAGAAGCTTTGGCGCTCTTTTGAGCGGCGAAATAGCTCAATACTACGGTGACAATGGACTGAAAGAGGGCGCTATATCTATTAAATTAAAAGGTATAGCTGGACAGTCGCTTGGCGCGTTTTTGAACAATGGAATTTCCATCTATCTTGACGGTTACGCAAACGACTATGTTTGCAAAGGTATGCACGGCGGAAAAGTGGTTATAACTCCAAAACTCTCAGGCGAAGAGTTTGCGGCGGCGGGTAACACTTGCCTTTATGGGGCGACTGGAGGAGAGCTTTTTATCTCCGGTTTGGTGGGCGAGAGATTTGGCGTTAGAAACTCCGGCGCACTCGCCGTCATAGAGGGAAGCGGAGATCACGCTTGCGAATATATGACAAGAGGCGTAGTTGTAATACTGGGTCGCACCGGCATCAACTTTGGAGCGGGTATGACGGGTGGAATAGCTTTTGTGCATGATAAAGAAAAAGAGTTTATTGATAAGCTAAACGGCGAACTGGTGTTTGCCCAAAGAATAGACACAGACGATAGCGACGAGGTAAGGCAATACCTAAAAAAGATACTCAAAAAACACTACGCTGAAACTAAGAGCGAAAAGGCGATAAGCATACTTAACGCATTTAGACAAGAGGTGAGATATTTTTGGCTTGTAATGCCAAAAGATATGAAGTCCCCTCTAAATCCAGAGGAGGGCAACTAATATGCAAAACTTTTTGAAAAATAAACGATTAGAGCCAAACAAAAAAAACGTTCTTGAGAGACTAAAAAATTTTAATGAAATTTATGAGAGATACGACTCCTCATCCGCCAAAACGCAATCCGATAGATGCGTGCAGTGCGGCATACCGTATTGCCACAACGGTTGTCCGCTAGACAACTACATTCCACAATGGCTAAAACTTGTGGCCGGAAATGATTTAAAACTCGCCTTTAAGATGAGTAACGAGTCTTCGCCTTTTCCTGAGATAATGGGCAGGGTTTGCCCGCAAGATAGGCTTTGCGAGGGTTCTTGTACACTAAATAAAGATTTTGGCGCAATTACAATAGGCTCTATAGAGACTTTTATTACAGAAGAGGGGTTTAAAAACGGATTTAACCTCGAGTTTCCCGGCGTTACGCAAGACACAAGAGTCGCGGTTATCGGCGGCGGTCCCGCCGGTCTATCGGCGGCTACGTTTTTACTTAGACATGGAATCGGCGTTGATTTGTATGAAAAAGAGGCTTTTGCGGGCGGTCTTTTGGTATGGGGAATCCCTGGTTTTAAGCTAAACAAGGAGAGTGTTTTTAGAAGAGTAGAGATACTTAAAAGCGCCGGTATGAAGCTTTTGACCGGTAGTGAAATCGGACGAAATGTAAGTTTTGACGAGTTAAGAAACAAATATGACGCTATATTTTTGGGCATAGGCGCAAAACGAGGCAATAAAGCTGGCATCGGCGGCGAAGAGTTTGGCGGCGTATATCAGGCTATGGAGTTTTTGGGTGCGTCTCAGAAAAAATATATAGATTTACCGCATATCAAAGATATAACCGTTAAAGACAAAAAAGTCATCGTAATAGGCGGAGGTGACACCGCTATGGACTGCGTGAGAACCGCCATAAGAGAAGGCGCAAAATCGGTATTGTGTGTCTATAGACGTGGCGAAGAGGGTATGCCGGGAAGCCGCAAGGAGTATAAAAACGCCCTTGAAGAGGGAGCGGAGTTTAAATTTTTTGCCGCTCCAAAAGAGATTATAGGTGAAAACTCACAGGTTAAAGCTATAAAAGTCGTAAAGATGGAAGTCCTAAAAGACGGAGGTAGAGGCTCCCTTGTGGAGACGCCAAATAGCGAAGAGAGTATCGAGGCGGATATTGTGGTTATGGCTCTCGGTTTTTCTATGGAGTTGCCGACTTTTGTGCCCTCAAGCGGGATAAAGACAAAAGAGTCGGGGCAAATAATTGTAAATAAAGAGTATGAGACAAGCCTAAAAGGCGTATATGCCGGAGGCGACTGCTTTAGAGGTGCCAACCTTGTAGTAAATGCGGCTCTTGACGGCAGAGAGGCCGCCAACGCAATAGCCGCTTCTTTACTTAGGTAGCTATGGATTATGAGATGCCAAATCTTTGACGGCTCCAAGGCTTCAAAACAAAATTTGGCACTCAATAAAGACGCAAGAAGTCTATTGATTACATCGATGATAGGTAAAAAAAGAGACGTTGGCGGCGTTAAAAATAGGAGTAAAAAAAATACTGCAAAAACAGATTACCCTGGATAATTTGTCAACCGCGATTACAGAAATTAAATGACTCGCTTCTTTCGCAATTTCTAAGAGAGGTAAGCCGCCGAGAGCCCTCACAGCGTAAAGAGCGTTTCAAAATATGAGGACTAAGCAGAGGGCTCAATTGGCTTATGCTTTGGCTATAACTAAAGAAGCATACTCGTTTTCGTCTTCATTTGAATTTATGAGGACTTTACCTAGTTGTTTACTTTTGTTTGCATATGCAAAACTAATTTCATTGGTGAAAGAGTGCTCCAAAAAAGAGCTTGCAGGGACTATCCCCTCCAAAAGAGCCTTTGCGGCCACTATAAGACTAAGAAGTGAAGAGGCTCCAAAGGAGTATCCCGTAAGCCCTTTTGAGCTCGACACTATTGGTTTTTGGGCAAACATTTTTGCCAAAGCTTCCGCTTCCGCTTTGTCCTCGTCAGGTATTCCAACCGCCGCCGCTTCAATATAGTCTATATCGCTTGCCGTAACCTGAGCGTTTTTGAGCGCCGCATCCATGGCTGAGTAAAAATCAGCGCCAAGACCAAATCCAACCAACTCAATATCAGTTTTTTCTGTAGTCAGCAATATAGATGTTACAGTTTCAGCAACGTTTAACCCGTCTGTCTCATAATCAAATGGCTTTGCGATATTTTGAGAGTACTCGCCCTCATCAATAAGCTTTAAAATATCCTCTCTTTTTAGCCTATAAGAGTCAAGCACTAGCGCTTCCGTGGCTTTTCCGCCTTGCAGTTCTTCGATTGCGGCTCCAAGAGCGCTTATGGCGCTCTCCGACTCAAACACTGATACGCCCTCGTGAGCGATAGCTCCACAAAACTCTATCGCCTTGTCAAAGTCGAGTATCGTACCCATATAAAGCCCGCCGTCTTCGGTCATATAATCAAAGTCTTTTATAAATAAACACTTTTTATTTAGCAGGTTTTTAAATATCTGGTCTATGCCATGCCCTGCAACGCTTACCGCTTCATAAGATTTTATATAAACTTTTGTCGGCATCTGCTACCTTAATCTATTTTTTGCTCATTATAGCAAAATAGACTGTTTATTTTGGTTTTAAAATCCAAATTTGTATAATGTGCTTCAAAATTTTATGAGAGCGGCTAGCCGCGAGAGCTGTCTGCTGAAGACTTAATTTACGGCTTTGCCGGAAATTTGAGAATTAATAAAAAAGGAGATGTGATGAGTAGATTTAAAGCGACTATATCGTCTATTGCGGCGGCGGCACTGCTTGCCGGAGGCGTGAGTATTTTTGCCGTAAACGCTTCCGCTATTACTTTTAAAGAGTCAAATTCGCAAGATTTAAAACGAAAAATGCCTGAAGGAGAGGGCGTTCTTCTTTCATACTACGATGCGGTCAAAGACGCCAAAAAGTGCGTTGTAAATATCTTTACGCAAAAGACTGTCAAACAAAACGCACACACAAACCCTTTTATGAACGACCCGTTTTTTAAAGAGTTTTTTGGCAAAAATTTTAACGGTGCAGCGCCAAAAGATAGGGTGGAGCGCTCTCTTGGCTCCGGCGTAATCGTAAGCTCTGATGGGTATATAGTCACAAACAACCATGTTATCGCCGGAGCTGATACGGTGATGGTACTCCTTGCCGATGAGAAAAAAGAGTATAAAGCAAAAGTGATAGGCGTAGACCCAAAAACAGACCTCGCCGTAATTAAGATAGAGGCAAAAAATCTGCCGACAATAGCGTTTTCGGATTCCTCAAAGGTGAGAGAGGGGGATGTGGTGTTTGCAATAGGCAACCCTTTTGGTATTGGCGAGACTATCACGCAAGGCATTGTGTCGGCTCTAAATAAGAGCGGTATTGGAATCAACGAATATGAAAACTTTATTCAGACCGACGCGTCGATAAATCCAGGAAACTCCGGCGGAGCTTTGATTGACAGTAGGGGCGGGCTTGTCGGCGTCAATACCGCGATTATCTCTCCAACTGGGCAAAATAACGGTATAGGTTTTGCGATTCCGGCGAATATGACAAAAAATATTGCAAAAACGCTAATTGAAAAAGGCAAAATCGAAAGAGGCTTTATCGGTATATCGATGCGAGACCTTGACGCACAAAGCAGAAAGTTTTATGCAAGAGAGAGCGGCGCCGTAGTAATGGATGTGGTTAGTCCATCCCCAGCTGAAAAAGCGGGATTGGCGCGCGGCGACCTTATCGTCGCAGCAAACGGCAAAGCGATAGCGGACTCAAGCGAACTTAAAAATTTAGTTGGAGGGCTTGAGCCGAGGGCGCAGATTGTTTTGGGGATTATTAGAGATAAAAAACTGATAAACGTGACGCTAAAAATAGAAAAATTGGACGCAAGAGAGGTAAAAAGCGGACATATAGAGCTTCTTGAGGGGTTGGCGATTAGTCAGTTAACAGACGAGATGAGAAAAAAACAGAACATTCGCTCAAATGTTAAAGGCGTCATTGTGATGAGTGTAAAAGAGGGCTCTTTGGCGGCTAGACTCGGCTTTTTGGAGGGGGATGTAATTGTTCAGATAGAAAATAAAGCGATAAGCTCGCTAGAAGAGGCAAAGGCTGTAGGCTCTATAGAGGGCAAAAGAGTGTTTGTAAATAGAAAAGGCACGATTTATATGATGATAGCTGCTACCGAATAGTACGCCGCAATGAGCAAAGCCCATTGCGGCTACGCTAGGCGCTGAGCCGCTAAAGCTAGCCGCCGTAGGCGGCAGAGGGGGAAAGTTTCCGCTCTTTTTGGAATAAATATACTAATCTTATAAACTTACTCTCCCGCGAATGCGGGTAGCTAGAGCCACCCATCGCCTGTCGGTGATGAGACCCGGCAGGGGGTGCAGGGACATTTATGTCCTTGCCGCTATGTTTGAACTTGCGGGGGCTTATGGTAAAACGCATATTCAAATAAAAGAGATAGCGAAAAAGCGGCTTCAAATATCGTTTATTATATTTAAGGAGCCTACGATGAGAGTGGCAAAAAGCGTAGAAGAGCTGATTGGTAAAACGCCGATTCTTAGACTAAATGAACTATCAAAACAAAGCGGAGCTGAGATTTTTGGTAAGTGCGAGTTTATGAATCCTAACGGCTCCGTAAAAGACAGAATAGGCGCAAGCTTGATTAACGCCGGACTAAAAGAGGGGCTTATCAAAGAAGACACTTTGATTATCGAACCCACAAGCGGCAATACGGGAATAGCTCTTGCGAGTATTTGCGCCGTTAAGGGGCTGAAACTTATTCTTACAATGCCCTCATCAATGAGTATAGAGCGTCAAAAACTGCTTAAAGCTTTTGGAGCCCAAATACTGCTCACTCCAGCGGAAAAAGGTATGCGCGGCGCCGTAGAGGCGGCGGACGCTCTTGCAAAAGAGCATAAAAACAGTTTTATCCCGGGGCAGTTTGACAATCGCGCAAACCCTGACGCTCATAGACGCACTACGGCTCTTGAGATTTTGGAGGATATGGACGCCGATATAGATATTTTTGTAGCGGCGATAGGTACGGGCGGTACGATAACAGGAGTTGGCGAGATACTAAAAGAGAGGCTCCCAAATATAAAAATAGTAGCCGTCGAGCCGCAAGACTCTCCGGTATTATCAGGCAAAGCGCCGGGAGCGCATAAGATACAAGGCATTGGAGCCGGATTTGTGCCAAGTGTGCTAAATAAAAGTGTGTATGATGAGATAATCACAGTCTCAAACGAAGACGCTTTCGCTACGGCTAAAGGCGTCGCCAGAAGCGAGGGTGTACTAGTAGGTATATCGGCGGGCGCAAATGCGTATGCGGCAAGTATCGTGGCGGCAAGAGCCGAGAATAAGGGCAAAAATATAGTGACGGTGCTGTGCGATACAGGTGAGAGATACCTAAGTACCGCCTTATTTGACTGAGCAAATAAAACATCTGCCGCCTTGGCGGCTAGCGTAGCAGAGACGGGCTTTGCCTGTTTTTGCGTACTATATAATACAAAGGAAATGATAATGAACAACGAAACAATAGCGATTCACGCCGGATACGACAAACACGCTGGTGAAAAAACAATGGCTGTGCCAATCTATCAAAGCACCGCATATGCGTTTGACGGAGCCGAGCATGCGGCAAATCTGTTTAGTTTAAAAGAGCTTGGCAATATATACACAAGACTAATGAACCCGACAAGTACGGTGTTGGAGGCTAGATTTGCGGCATTAGAGGGCGGAGCTAGTGCAGCGGCTACGGCTAGCGGTTCGTCTGCTATATTTTATGCGATTATCAATCTTGCGGCGGCGGGTGAAAACTTTATCGCCGCAAACAATCTATACGGCGGCTCTATGACTCTTTTTGCCCATACGCTAAAGAGATTTGGAATAGAAGCGCGCTTTTTTGACCCAAAAAAACCGGAGACGATAGAGGCTCTTATTGACGATAAAACAAGAGCGATATTTTTTGAGAGTTTGTCAAATCCTAGTATCGATATAGTCGATTTTGAGGCAATCGTAGCTATTGCAGACAAGCACGGCATAGTCACTGTATGCGACAACACCGTAGCGACTCCAGCACTGTTTAAGCCTTTATCCGTGGGTATAGACGTTGCGGTGTATTCCACGAGCAAGTACATAGGCGGACAAGGGCAGGGAATAGGTGGCATCATCGTAGATAGCGAAAAATCAACGACAAAAATCAAAGACAACCCAAGATACGCTCACTTCAACGAGCCGGACGCAAGCTATCACGGGCTTGTCTACTCGTCGCTACCTTTTCCATCGTTTGTTCTTAGGGTAAGACTCGCTCTTCTTAGAGATATTGGCGCGGCTCCTAGTCCGTTTAATAGTTGGCTGTTTATCCAAGGATTAGAGACTCTGACGATTAGAATGAAAGCGCATAGTGAAAAAGCGTTGGCGGTAGCGAAGTTTTTGGAGTCTCACCCGAAAGTAAAATCTGTCAAATATCCGGGGCTAAATAGCCACAGAGACCATGAATTGTTGAAAAAATACTTTACAGGTGCGCAGGCTGGCGGGCTTATGAGCTTTGAAGCAGAAAACTTTGAAGCGGCAAAATCTGTTGTGAATAGCGTCAAGATATTTACGCCCGTGGTAAACATCGGCGATAGTAAATCCCTAGTGACTCATCCCGCAAGCACGACGCATTCTCAAATGACAAAAGAGGAGCTAAAAAATGCGGGAATTAGCGATACGCTTGTGAGGCTTAGCATCGGACTTGAAGACGAGAGGGATTTGATAGCGGATTTGACAGCGGCGTTGGCTTTTTAATATAAATGTGGCATGGGTTAGAATTAGAACATTAAATGCAAAAGTGAGAGTTGATATACGATGACAGTTGGGCAGATAGAAAACAATCTTAATATCCTTATCGAAAAAATATCAAATGATTCGTTTGTATTTGACCTACTACTTGCTTTTGGTTTCCCCAATGCCACCATAAAGAGACTGCAAAACAGCGAACATAATCAACTGCTTTTTTTAGGGGAGTTGGCGCTTAGAAAGCATCTGTTTTTTAAGGTATCGACGGCGGATGAGCTGTATTCCACACTGGAAACATTATCCGCAGACCCAAGGGTAGTCAAGCACTCTTCACGGTTTATCATCGTTACAGATTTCAATCAACTGCTTGCACTTGACACCAAGACAAAAGACACCCTTGACATCGTGATGACCGACATAGCCAAGCGCTATGATTTTTTCTTACCGTGGGCTGGCATGGAAAAAGCCACATATCAGGACGAAAACCCTGCCGATGTCAAAGCATCTCTCAAGATGGCGAAGCTATACGACGAGCTACAAAAAAACAACTCTTTCAAGACAAAAGACGAGATACACTCGCTAAATGTGTTTTTGACGAGGCTACTGTTTTGCTATTTCGCAGAAGATACAAATATCTTTGCCGATAATGTATTTACCGAGTCAATCGCATCGCATACGGCTGTTGATGGAAGCGACCTAGATACATATCTCTCACGACTATTTGAAATATTTAACACACCAGAAAAAGACAGAGACAAAGGCATCCCAGCCTATCTAAATGCCTTTCCATATGTGAACGGCGGACTCTTTAGCCAGAGTCACCCAGTACCGAAGTTTACCGCCAAGTCAAGAGCCGTGATGATAGAAGTCGGCGGGCTAAACTGGTCGGAGATAAACCCGGATATATTTGGCTCTATGATACAAGCGGTGGTAACACCGGAGCACCGTGGCACTATGGGCATGCACTACACAAGTATGCCAAATATCATGAAAGTCATTGAGCCGCTGTTTTTGGACGAACTGTACGACGAGCTCAAAAGAAGCTTTGACAACAAAACAAAACTCCTCGCTCTTCACAAACGCATAGCCAAAATCAAAATCTTTGACCCAGCTTGCGGAAGCGGAAACTTCCTCATTATCTCTTACAAAAAACTCCGAGAACTGGAAATAAGCATCTTAAAAAGAATCGATACCTTGTCAGCTCAACCAAGCTTCACATTTAGCGAAATCAAACTCACACAGTTTTACGGCATAGAGCTAGACGACTTCGCCCACGAGGTGGCTATGCTCTCGCTATGGCTTGCCGAACATCAGATGAATCTGGAGTTTTATAAGGCGTTTGACAGGACTACTCCGAGTTTGCCGCTACAAGAGGGCGGGAATATCGTTTGCGGAAACGCTACAAGGCTAGATTGGAGCGATGTTTGCCCAAAAAATGAGGGTGATGAGATTTATGTTTTGGGTAATCCGCCGTATTTGGGAGCAAGTATTCAAGCAAAAATACACAAAGAAGATATGGCAACAGTTTTTAAGGGCATTAAAAATTATAAAAACTTAGACTATATATCTTGTTGGTTTTATATTGGCTCACACTATATTCAAAATATAAATGCAAAAGTGGCTTTTGTTACTACAAACTCAATTTGTCAAGGCGAACAAATTGAATATTTATGGACTCATTTATTAAAAAATTCAGAAATATTTTTTGCCCATCAATCTTTTAAATGGAAGAACAGTGCAAAAGATAACGCAGGCGTTATAGTTGCAATTATTGGTTTAGCGAATAAAAGCAACATAACAAAAAAATGGCTTTTTAGGGAAAGCGTCAAGCAAGAAGTTGGTTTTATTAATGCGTATTTAGCAAACTCTAGTGTATCAATTATTGCAAAAAAAACCAAACCAATTTCTAAATTGTCAAAAATGGTTTTGGGCGATGCTCCAAAAGATGGTGGTAATTTAATTTTGTCCGCATTAGAAAAAGACGAGCTAATTTTTAAATATTCGGATATAGCAAAAATAATTTATAAATATATTGGAGCTAGCGAATTTATAAGAGGACAAAAGAGATGGTGTTTATGGATTGAGGATTCAAATTTAGAACTAGCAACTTCAATACCGGAGGTTAGACACAGAATAGAAAAAGTAAGAACTATGAGGTTGAACAGCAAAAAAGAAGCTACGCAAGAGTATGCAAAAATGCCTCATAGGTTCGTAGAGATTCGATACAGAAAAACTGAATCTACAATTATAATTCCAAATGTGTCTTCTGAGCGTAGAGAATATATTCCTATTGGTTTTTTGAATAGTGAAACAATTATTGCAAATTCTGCAAGTGCTATTTACGGTGGTTCTATTATTGATTTTGGAGTATTAACATCAAAAATGCACATGGTATGGATGCGAACAGTCGCAGGAAGATTAAAAACAGATTACCGTTATTCATCGGCTCTAGTTTACAACACATTCCCATTTCCAAATATCTCACAAACCCAAAAAGACGAGCTAACAGAATTTGCATTTGGCGTTTTAGACGAACGAGAATATCACAGCGAAAAAACACTAGCCCAGCTCTACGACCCGAACAAAATGCCGGAGGGCTTACGCAAAGCACATCATGCGCTAGATATTGCCATAGAAAAATGCTACCGCCAAAAACCGTTTGAAAGCGACGAAGAACGCCTCGAATATCTTTTTAAGATGTATGAAGAGATGACGGGGAAGGAGAATAAAAGATGAGTAATTTAACATTTTCGGCATTTCAGTTAATAGTTGATGAAAAAGTTCCAAATATAAGTAATTTTATCGAATATAGAAATGAACAGTATGATACTAAAGATAATATTTATAGGGTCACTACTAAACAAATTAAAAATAAATATTATTGGATTTATATGGAATATGGTGGGGAATTGCCTTATGGTGAAAAGGTATATGACAAGGAAAAATCAGAAATATTGAATAATCCAAGAACAAAAAGTCAAGCTGAGTTAAATAAGCAACTTTTCTGTCTTTATGATTTTGAACAACATACTTTTTATATTTCAGATGGCAGGAAAAAAGGCTTTCTTGAAGAATATTTAAAATACAAATTATCAAAAGATATAGTGATTAAGAGATTTTTTTAAAAGTCCAGAACAATTTCTTGAACATGTTAAAACAATCGAAAGTATAAGTTTTACTTCAAAACACAATCTTTTTTCTAACCTAAAAGATATATTTGGAGAACCGAATGATATATTTGGCTTAGGACAGCCAGAAAATTTTAAAATGGATATTACCTACAATGAAAGAAAAATGACGGAAAGTTTTAAAACAAAATTTTAGGAAGATACGAACAAAGTGCAGTACAAGAAAATTTATTAAACATATTAGATGGATTACAAAATGTATAGTGAACATATAAAAATTTTATTTTTAACAACTATAGGTATTTTTATAATATGCTTTTCTATTGATGTTTCCATTAGTGAATCATTAATGCAAAACTTTATCACTTTTCTTTCAATTACATTCGGTTTTTATATGACAAGTCTATCAGTTTTGTACGATTCAAAATATATTAAAAAACTATATGATGAAATTGACCCTAAAAAACCAACTCAACGAAAAATACATACCTTAAAAAGTTATTTTAAAGCTAGTGCTTATTGGTCTTTGTTTTCTATTGGCTTATTAATGATTTATTCCTTAGCTACAAAAGTTGAAAGCAATATTTTGGTTTTAAGTACTTTTTTTGAGAGTCTTTTGGTTTTTATTGTTTTTGTAAATTTTGTCTTTATGTTTCTGTTGTTTAATGTATTTATTAATGGCTTGGTTGAAGAGGCGGCAAAATGACAGAAAATAGCAATATCCTAATCTACCAAAACGAAAGCGGCAATATCAAAGTCGATGTGAGTTTTGTTGACGGCTCCGTATGGCTATCGCAAGCACAAATTTGTGAACTATTTGGCAAAGCAAAATCAACGATTAGTGAGCATATTAGTGCTATTTTTGAAGATGGTGAGCTGGATAGAGAGTCAGTTGTTCGGAATTACCGAACAACTGCGAGTGACGGCAAGAGCTACGGTGTAGATTACTACAATCTCGATATGATAATCGCTATAGGCTTTAGGGTAAGGTCATCAACAGGAACAAAATTTAGAATCTGGGCAAATGAAAAGCTACGAGAGTACATCACAAAAGGTTTTGTGCTAAACGATGAACGATTTAAAAACGGTACTTCTATGAGCTACTTCGACGAACTTCAACAGCGTCTGCGTGAAATCAGGCTTTCAGAACGATTTTTTTATCAAAAAATCAAAGACATCTATATGACAAGTAAAGACTATGACTCAAAAAATGAAAAGACCATAGAGTTTTTCAAAATCGTACAAAACAAACTACTATGGGCTGTATCTTCTCAAACTGCCGCAGAATTAGTCCATAATAGAGTGGATATGAGCAAACCTCTTTTGGGGATGAACTCTTTTGATAAAGACTCTAAAAATGTAACAAAAAAAGATGTGAGTATCGCCAAAAATTATCTGGATGCAGAGGAAATAAAGCTACTTGGTCTTTTGGTTGAGCAGTATTTGGCATTTGCGGAAACTATGGCGATGCAGCAAAGACCGATGTACATGAAAGACTGGATAACGAGGCTGGATATGGTTATATCGCTAAACGGCAGGGAGCTTTTGACCCATGCGGGGAAAATCAGCCACGAAATTGCAAAAGCAAAAAGCGAACTAGAGTATGGCAAATACAAAGATGTACAGAAAGAACAACAAAAGATTCAGAGCATCAAAGAGCTTGAAGAGGACATAAAGAGGCTAAAATGACAAATTTGATAGAAGTAGAATACCACCAAACAGGCGAGAGCAAAAAGACAAATAGATACGGCATGAGGGAAATGCAGGAAAAAGCATTTGCCGCAAGAGCCGTGCAGTATCTGCTACTCAAAGCCCCTCCGGCCTCAGGCAAATCAAGAGCCTTGATGTTTATAGTGCTTGATAAACTAGAGAATCAGGGCATAGACAAAGCAATCGTAGCTGTACCAGAACGGTCTATCGGCGGTTCATTTGCCGATACAGACCTAAAAGCAGATGGATTTTTCGCCTCATGGGAACCAAATCCTCATTACAACCTCTGTACGGGCGGAGGCGAGACAAGCAAAGTTCATACATTCAAAAAATTCCTCTCAAGCGATGAGAAGATACTTATCTGCACCCATGCTACGCTTAGATTTGCGTTCAAAGAGCTTGAAGACTCACGGTTTGATAATATTTTGCTTGCTATTGACGAATTTCATCATGTATCAGCCGACGGTGACAATCAACTCGGTGAAGTCATCAGAACCGTAATGCAAAACTCGAATGCGCATATCATAGCGATGACCGGCTCATATTTTAGGGGTGATAGTATACCTGTTTTGCTTCCAGAAGATGAGGCAAGGTTTACAAAAGTGACCTACAACTACTACGACCAGCTAAATGGCTATGAATATCTAAAATCTCTCGGTATAGGCTATCACTTTTATCAAGGCAAATATACGAGTGCGATAAATGAAATATTGGACACAGACAAAAAAACAATACTACACATTCCAAATGTAAACTCCGGCGAATCCACAAAAGATAAACACAAAGAGGTAGATACTATTCTTGATATTATCGGGGAAGTTCAAGAAGTTACAACGGACGGCGTTATACTTGTCAAAAGACATGACGACGGTAAGATTGTAAAAGTAGCCGACTTGGTTGACGATGACCAAAAGCGACGAGATAAAATAGTCGCTTATCTGCGAAATACCAAGAACGAAGAAGATATGGATCTCATCATCGCCCTTGGTATGGCAAAAGAGGGGTTTGACTGGTCATTTTGCGAGCATGCTCTTACCGTAGGATACAGAAGCTCATTGACTGAAATCATCCAAATCATAGGGCGAGCAACAAGGGATAGCAAAAATAAAACCCATGCACAATTTACAAACCTAATCGCCCAGCCGGATGCAGAGGATTTGCAAGTAAAACTATCGGTAAATAATATGCTCAAAGCGATAACCGCTTCACTGCTGATGGAGCAAGTTTTGGCTCCAAACTTCAAGTTCAAACCAAAATTTGATGATGATAATGAACCACTTCAAAAAGGCGAGCTAAAAATCAGGGGGTTCAAGAAGCCCTCAAGCAAAAGAGTAGAAGATATACTAGAATCAGACCTCAACGACCTCAAAGCCACAATCTTGCAAGATGAACAAATGATAAAAGCAATACCCGGAAATGTTGACCCAGAGGTTATAAACAAGGTACTTATTCCAAAAATTATCAAAGTGAAATATCCTGATTTGAATGACAACGAAATAGAAGAGATTCGCCAGCATGTAGTCGTTGATAGTGTTATAAAAAACGGTCATATTATTGACCAAGGCGGCAAAAAATTTATCAAAATGGCAAACAAATTTGTAAATATTGATGATTTGCGCATCGACCTTATAGATCAAGTAAATCCATTCCAAAGAGCCTTTGAGATTTTGTCAAAATCAGTGACAACGCAAGTGCTAAAGCTTATACAAGAAAGCATTGAGTCTACGAGAATAGAGATGACGCCTGAAGAGGCAGTGATTTTATATAGGAAAATTCCAGCTTTCAAAAGCGAACACGGCAGGATGCCGGATATTAATGCAAACGACTTTCAAGAAAAAAGAATGGCAGAAGCAATAATATATTTGAATAAACTCAAAAGAGAAAGAGCCTAATGCTTTCGCTTGAAGAAATACTTAAGAGTGACCCGCTGGGGCTTTTGGGTGAGGTAAAAGCTCAAAATAGGGCGGCAACCGAAGATGAGAGACTTGTAGCCTCATTTAACGAAATAAATGATTTTATTGATATGCATGGCATGGAGCCGGCAAAATCAACGGATATGAATGAAAGGACACTTTTTTCTAGACTTCAAGGGTTAAGAGAGCATCCTGACAAGACAAAAGCCTTGAAGCCATATGACCGCTACAATCTTCTGCAAGAAGTAGAAAGTAACTCCATTGATGACATCCTAAACAACGATGCTTTCGGTCTGCTTAGTGATGATGCAGATACCGTTTTTGAACTAAAGCATGTTCCAAAGCATAAAGAAATTGCTCAGGCCGACTTTATCGCTTCGAGAAAACCGTGCAAAGAGTTTGATAAATATGAAATACTATTTAAAGAGTGCCAGCAGGATTTGAGAGATGGCAAAAGAAGGCTTGTAAGATTCAATGAAAAATTCATGGAAGAAGGAAGTTTTTTTATTCTTAAAGGGGTAATGGTCTATCTTGAAAAAATAGTTTCAGCCGCCAAAGATAAACACAATAAGATGGATGGTAGAACATATTGTGTATTTGAAAATGGCACAGAGTCAAATATGCTTATGAGATCTCTTGGAAGGGGGCTTTATGAGGATGGCTATTTCGTAAGCAAACACGAAGACAGGCTTCTCGATAAATTTGCAAATATAGCAGATGCAGACAAGCGAAGCGGTTTTATATATATCTTAAAATCAAAAAGTACATCTGAAAAAATACAATCCATCAAAAATCTATACAAAATAGGCTACTCCACAATAGAAGTTAAGGAGCGAATAAAAAATGCCGAAAACGAACCAACATACTTAATGGCTCCCGTTTCAGTTGTAAGTATCTATGAATGCTACAATATGAACACTCAGAAGTTTGAACAGTTGATTCATAAATTTTTTGGTAAAGTTTGTCTCAATATAGATATTTTTGGAAATGATGGACAAAGATATAGCCCAAGAGAATGGTTTGTAGCGCCATTGGACATCATCGAGCAGGCTATTGAGCTAATAATCAGCGAGGAAATAATACATTATCGTTATGACGAGATTGCCAATGGGATTAGGGTTGCAAAATAGACTTTTGACACATGAAGTTTATTTGCTAGTTCTTAAAATTCAAACACAAACACTCAATCAACTCTTCATATTCCACACTCGACAGTGTCGCTATTTTCTCGCCGATACGCTTTTTTGAGATAGCTCTGACATGGTTTATCAAAATATCGGAGTTTTCTTTGAGTTTTTCTCTACTTTTTAGCCTCATTCGGTACGGCTTCATGTCGTCCATAAGCGAAGTTGAGAGCGGCATGACTACGACGGTGTCTAATACGGAGTTTTCATCGTCGCCGGAGATAATGACGGCGTGGCGAATTTTACCTACTTCGTCGCCTTTTTTTGGGTTGAAGTTGATGGTGACTATATCGCCTCTTTTATAGCCCATCATCCACACCTAGTTCGCAAAATTCGATGTCTTGATGAGCTTTGAGCTTGTGCAGTTTTTCTAACTTCTCTTTTTTTTCTATCGCATCAATAGCGGGCTTTATCAGCGCTTCGTATTTTGAAGATATGAAATATCCCAAACTTTTATTTGCCCGTTTGTCTACTATCTCGCCGATTGCGGTATCCTTGAGCAAGGATGGTTTATTTTGGATTGCTGTTACGCCAAGCGTTGTCATTTTTTATTCCCCATAGAGCATTCTATGATGATTATATCACCATTTATGAAATTAAATAGCTATATGTCCAGTTTCACCATACTATAGTCGCTATTTCACTTACAAAAGTGCTAGGTCACGCCCTCTCTCGCCCGACGATATTCCCAGTTCCAGAATTTGCACTTCGACTACTCTACTCAGAAGGCGCAAAAGTATTAACAAGCTGGCAAAAGGTCTACCCAAAAAAGCTTTTGGAAGCTGGGTTTGCTTTTGAGTACAGCAAAATTGAAGAAGCCATTAAAGACGCTATTTAACTACTTTAGTCAAACAGGCTCAAAACTCCTTGACATAATAGATAAAAGTTTGTATAATTTTAGCGCTCATGTTTTTAGAGCGCTAAAAACTAACGAAATTTAATAAAGGAGCTACCATGAACTTCAAGCCACTAGGTAAGAGAATTCTTGTAGAGAGAACAGAAGAGGTCACAAAAACGGCAAGCGGTATCATAATCCCAGACAGCGCAAAAGAGAAACCACAAATGGGTACAGTCGTAGCGATGGCTAAAAAAGTGGAAGAGAGAGGCGAAATCAAAGCCGGCAATACCGTACTTTTTGGCAAATATGCGGGTACAGAAATCACGGTTGACGGCAAAGAGTACCTTGTAATGAGCATTGACGACATCCTAGGCGTAATGTAATTTAGACCTCTGCTCCGACAAGGAGCTAGCTTTAGCGGCACAGCACCCAGCGTAGCCGAAGCGGACTAGTTCGTTTTGGCGTATAAATTAAAATATACAGGAGATAAATAATGGCGGCAAAAGAGATATATTATTCAGATTCAGCAAGAAACGCGCTTTTTAGCGGCGTAACAAAACTTGCGGATGCAGTCAAAGTAACAATGGGGCCAAAGGGGCGAAACGTACTTATCCAAAAAAGCTTCGGTGCTCCGCACATCACAAAAGACGGCGTGTCTGTGGCAAAAGAGATAGAACTTAAAGACTCAATAGAAAATATGGGCGCTCAACTTGTAAAAGAAGTGGCAAACAAAACAGCTGACGCTGCTGGGGATGGCACAACTACAGCTACAATACTTGCTCACGCAATCTTCAAAGAGGGGCTAAGATATGTAACTTCAGGCGCAAATCCAATCGCAGTAAAAAGAGGCATGGATAAAGCGGTTACAGAAATCGTAAACGAACTCAAAAAAATCTCAAAACCTATAAACGACAAAAAAGAGACGGCGCAAGTAGCGACAATCTCGGCAAACACAGACGAAGCGGTAGGTAACCTAATCGCAGATGCTATGGAAAAAGTGGGTAAAGACGGCGTAATCACTGTTGAAGAAGCCAAAGGTATCGTTGATGAGCTAAATGTTGTTGAGGGTATGCAGTTTGATAGAGGCTACTTATCTCCATATTTTGTGACAAACCCTGACAAAATGGAAGCGGTAGTCGAAAATCCATACATACTACTTTATGAGAAAAAAGTAGCAAATATGAAAGAGCTTCTACCAATCCTTGAAAAAGTGGTAAAAACAAACAGACCTCTAGTGATAGTAGCTGAAGATGTCGAGGGTGAAGCTCTTGCGACATTGGTGGTGAACAAACTAAGAGGCGTGCTAAACATCGCCGCTGTTAAAGCTCCGGGATTTGGCGATAGAAGAAAAGCTATGCTTGAAGACTTAGCCGTACTTACAGGCGGTCAAGTAATCAGCGAAGAGCTTGGTCAAAAGATAGAAGACGTAGAGCTAACAACTTTGGGTCAAGCCGCAAAAATTATTATCGACAAAGACAACACAACAATAGTTGACGGAAAAGGCGATAAAGAAGTAGTTGCGGGAAGAATTAAGCAAATCAAAGCTCAAATTGAGACTACAACTAGCGATTACGACAAAGAAAAGTTGCAAGAGAGACTTGCAAAACTAAGCGGCGGTATCGCGGTAATCAAAGTTGGTGCTCCAACCGAGATGGAAATGAAAGAGAAAAAAGACAGAGTAGACGACGCTTTATCTGCCACAAAAGCGGCTGTTGAAGAGGGTATCGTAATCGGCGGCGGCGCGGCTTTGATCAGAGCGGCGGCGGCTGTAAAAATAGACCTATGCGGCGATGAAAAACTAGGTGCGGACATCATCATGAAAGCTATCAAAGCCCCAATCAAACAAATCTCCGAAAACGCAGGATTTGACGGCGGCGTAGTTGTTCACGCAGTAGAAACAGCGTCTGCAAACACAGGCTTCAACGCGGCAAACGGCGAATATGTAGATATGTTTGCAGCGGGAATCATCGACCCTGTAAAAGTGGTAAGAATCGCTCTTCAAAATGCGGTAAGCGTATCAAGCCTACTTCTAACGACAGAAGCTACAATCAGCGAAATCAAAGAAGACAAACCAGCTATGCCTTCTATGCCAGGCGGCGGTATGGGTGGTATGGGGGATATGTACTAGTATCTCGCATTTCTTCTCTCTTCCGAAAGGTGCCTTGCCTTTCGGGGCTTCACCTCTTTTGACAATAGACCTCTCCTAAAACCTATTCGTTTTTAGTGGCGTTTGCATCGTTACGATATATGCTACTGCTTTAAAAAGAATAGTACAATGTGGTGAAACTTGACAAGAATAGATTTAGAAATAGTAGATTTGATGGTGGCCACGATTGGACTCGAACCAACGACCACTACCATGTCAAGGTAGTGCTCTACCAACTGAGCTACGCGACCATCAAATGCAGGGCAAGATTGTACAAGAAAATATATTATTTTTCCTTTAAACGCCCCTCAATAGTCCGCCTGTTTTAACCGTCAAAATTATATAATCCGAAAAAATATATAGAGGTCTAATAAAGAGGGGGATATATTGAGCTACGATTTGAGTGCGGTTGAACTGCTAAAAAAACTTATAAATTTTGTCTCTCTTACGCCTGATGAGGCCGGAAGTTTTGAATTTATCAAATCTTATTTAAGCGATTTTGAGACGATTGAGACCGAAAAAGAGGGCGTAAAAAATCTCTTTTTGTACAAAAAATTTGGCGATGGGAAACATATATGCTTTGCGGGACACGTAGACGTGGTTCCGGCTGGTGGCGGCTGGAGCAGCGACCCATTTGCGGCGACCGAAAAAGACGGGGTAATTTACGGCAGAGGAGCCGCCGATATGAAAGGCGGGGTAGCCGCGTTTTTGTATGCGATGAGACATGCAAAAGAGTTTGACGGAACGCTTTCGGCTCTGCTTACAAGCGATGAGGAGGGGGATGCGATATATGGAACCGACCTTATGTTGGGCGAGTTAAAAGAGTGCGGCATACTGCCTGATTTTTGCCTCGTAGCGGAACCGACAAGCGAAAAAGAGTTTGGAGATGCTATCAAAGTTGGGCGTAGAGGCTCAATCAACGGGCGACTCAAAATCATCGGCAGAGGCGGACACGCCGCATATCCTGAAAAGAGCGACAGCCCGATAGTCGCTCTTTCAAGACTATTGCCTATGATTGCGGACGCTCTTTTGGATGATGGAGATAAGTATTTTGCGCCAAGCAGACTAGTAATCACCGACATAAAAGGCGGCTATGGCAAACACAACGTCATACCTAGCGAACTAGAGTTGTTGTTTAACATAAGAAACGGCGTATCAACGAGCGTGGAGAGCGCGAGAAGCTTTATAGAGTCGGCACTTAATGAGTCAAATATCCATGAGTTTGAACTCCAAATGGCGCAAAGCTCAAACTCTTTTGTATTGCAAACAGACGAGAAGTCAAAAAAGTATTTCGACGCCCTCTCCTCTTGCGTCATAGACGTTTGCGGCGTAATGCCAAAAGCCTCCACGGCGGGCGGCACAAGCGATGCTAGATTTATCGCCAAATATGAAGTAACAGTATTGGAGTTTGGCGTAAAAAACGAAACAATCCACGCTCCAAACGAGTGCGTAGCCATAGATGAGATAGAAAAATTAACAAAAATTTTTGAAAAATTCATAGAGGCGGCAAAGGGCTAATATTTTTTTGCTATAATTTCGCCCGCTGTCCCGGTAGCTCAGATGGATAGAGCGCAGAATTCCTAATTCTGAGGCCATTGGTTCGAATCCACTCCGGGGCACCACTGATAAAATCCACGAAGTACCAAAAAGACCCAAAACCCCTTTAAATATATATCTTCAAAGCTTTTTTTATAATTCATAACGTTTCATAGTATTTCATAAAATATTATTTTTTTTGGTACACTTTAAGGTACATTATCGAGCAAGTACCAAAAAATGCCGAAAATAATCAAGCCGCTATCGGATACACAGATTAAAAATGCAAAGACTGTAGTGAGACCTTAGCGAATAAATAGAGGGTTTTGCAAGAAGTCTGCTCCTTAAAAAACTAAATGGATAAATAAAATGCAAAAAAAAGTAGAAACAGCAAAAACCCTCTTAAATGCGCTTCCATACATCAAAGAGTTTAACGGACAAGCGATAGTCATCAAATACGGCGGTGCGGCGCAAATATCAGATGAATTAAAAACCTCGTTTGCAAGAGATATTTTACTACTCACGCTTGTTGGAATTAAGCCTATAGTCGTGCATGGCGGAGGCAAAGAGATAAATAAACTCCTTGAAAAACTAGACATCAAACCAAACTTTATTGACGGCGTACGAGTAACGGATGAAGCCACAATGGAGGTAGTAGAGATGGTGCTTTGCGGAGCCATCAACAATGAGATAGTCTCTTTGCTTTGCGGTCACGGAGCAAAAGCGATAGGACTAAACGGCAAAAGTTCATCATTTTTTAAGGCAAAGCCTCTAAGCGGCGAGATGGGTCTAACCGGAGAGGTGACGGAAGTTGACGCAAGTATAGTAGAGAGGCTGTTGGATGAAAAATTTGTACCCGTAATAGCCTCTGTAGCCGAAGGCGATGCGCTAGGACACCCCGGATATAACATAAACGCCGATACATTGGCAAGTGCCATAGCAGTAGCGGTAAAAGCAAAAAAAGTAATTTTTATGACCGATACAGCCGGAGTGCTAAACAAAGAGAGACATCTGCTAGCAAGCCTCGACAAGGTGCTGATAGACGCTTTTATAGAAGACGGCACAATAGCGGGCGGCATGATACCAAAAGTTGAGGCGTGTTTAAAGGCTGTTGACGGAGGCGTAGAAAAAGCACATATTATAGACGGCAGGATAATGCACTCTATTTTATTAGAACTATTCACCGTAGACGGCATAGGAACTGAAATATCACTTTGATGGTATGCGCCAACACCGGCAAAGCCGGTGTTGGCGGCAGGGACATAAATGTCCCTTGCAACCCCCTGAAGCTACCCACTACGTGGGAGAGTGGGTAGTATGTGTCGGCTCAGTTAACGGAGTTTAGGATATAATCGTCACATTTTTTTAAAAACATACAGACTTAAGAGAGTACAAAGAAATGGATATTAGAAAATCGTTTTTAGATTACTTTGCCGCACGCAACCACCGCATTGTTGAAAGCTCGTATTTGGTTCCAGACGACGCTACGCTACTCTTTACAAACGCCGGTATGGTACAGTTTAAGAGCGTATTTACAGGCGAAACACCCGTGCCAAACTCGCCTCGCGCAACAAGCTCGCAGACGTGTATCAGGGCGGGCGGAAAGCATAATGACCTTGAAAATGTTGGTTTTACGGCTAGACACCACACTTTTTTTGAGATGCTCGGCAACTTCAGCTTTGGCGACTATTTCAAAGAGGACGCTATTAAATATGCGTGGGAGTTTATCGCAGAGGTTATGAGCTTGCCAAAAGAAAAACTATGGATAACAATACACGACTCCGACGATGAAGCGGGCGCAATATGGGAGAAGTATGTTCCAAAAGAGCGTATCGTAAAGATGGGCGACAAAGACAACTTCTGGCAGATGGGCGATACGGGACCTTGCGGGCCTTGCTCTGAGATACACTTTGACCAAGGCGCGGAAAACTTTGGCTCTGATGAGGACTATCTAGGCGGAGATGGCGATAGATTTTTGGAGATTTGGAATCTTGTGTTTATGCAGTACCAGAGATTTGAAGACGGCTCAATGGTCGCATTGCCAAAACCATCAATCGACACAGGCATGGGGCTTGAACGTATCACAGCGATAAAAGAGGGCAAGACCTCAAACTACGACTGCTCTCTTTTTATGCCGCTTATAGACGCAATAGAGGCAAAAGTAGGCAAAAAATATGAGTACGCAAGCGGAGCTAGCTACAGGGTCATCGCCGACCACCTAAGGGCTGTTAGCTTTCTTGTAGCGCAAGGCGTGACGTTTGACAAAGAGGGGCGCGGCTATGTGCTTAGAAGAATCCTTAGAAGAGCGGTAAGACACGGGTATAAGCTAGGGTTTAAAGCTCCGTTTCTATACTCTTTTTATGACACTCTAGCCTCTTTAATGAGCGAGGGATACCCATATCTAGCCGAAAAAGCCGAATACGCCAAAGAGAGTATAAAAGCTGAAGAGGAGAGGTTTTTTGCTACGCTATTTTCAGGAATGGAACTTTTTGAAAAAGAGATGGCGTTGAATCCGGAAATCTTTAGCGGCGAAACGGCGTTTAAACTCTACGACACATTTGGTTTTCCCCTCGACCTTACAGAGGATATGCTAAAAGAGAGAGGCGTGGCGCTAGATACCGACGGCTTTGACGCAAAGATGAAAGAGCAAAGAGAGAGAGCAAAAGCGGCTTGGAAAGGTAGCGGAGACACGGCAAACGAGGGTGATTTTAAAGAGCTTTTGGAAAAATTTGGCAAAAACGAGTTTGTCGGGTATGACTCATTTGAGAGTGAAGCGCTCGTTTTGGCGCTGCTTGACAATGAGTTTAAACTTGTAGACTCCCTTGAGGGCGGCGGGTGGATTATGCTTGACAAAACCCCTTTTTACGCCGCAAGCGGAGGACAGGCTGGAGATACGGGCTCTATTGAGGGCGTGGCTGAAGTGTTGGACACTAGAAAGTTCTTTGATCTTAACCTCTCAAAAGTTCAGGTAAGCTCTAAAATCTCAGTCAACGACAAAGTAAAAGCCGTAGTCTCAGACGCCAGAAGAGAAACCGCAAAGCACCACTCCGCAACGCATCTACTTCACGCCGTCTTAAGAGAGACGCTTGGAAATACGGTGACGCAAGCCGGAAGCGACGTTGACGATAAAAGGCTAAGATTTGACTTTACGGCTCCAAAGGCGATGAGTGACGAGCAAGTGGCGTTTGTAGAGAGCAGAGTAAACGCTCTTATAGCGCAAAATATCGGCGGTGAAACCAAAGTAATGGATATAGAAGAGGCAAAAAACAGCGGGGCTATGGCTCTTTTTGGCGAAAAATACGGTGATAAAGTGCGTGTAGTCAGTTTTGGCGACGCTTCCGTGGAGCTTTGCGGCGGATGCCATACATCAAGTTCTGGTGAAATAGGAAGCTTTTATATCCTAAAAGAGAGCGGCGTATCGGCGGGAGTCAGACGTATCGAAGCGGTTGCGGGACTAGCCGCCGTTGAGTATGCAAAAAACTTTAGAGCGCAACTATCAGAGGTTGAAGCGGAGCTTAAAAACAAAGACGTTAAAGCCGGAATCAACAGGCTAAAGCAAGAGATAAAAGAGCTAAAGGAAAAACTATCAAAAGCGCAAAGCGGCACCAATAAAGAGCTTGAAACGCTAGAGATAAACGGCGTAAACGTTGTTTGCGACTTTATAGACGGCATAGACGCAAAGATGATGGTAGACGAATACAAAAACAAATTTGCAAAAGCCGCCATCATGCTTTTTGAAGCCTCAGAGGATAAAATATCAGCCGTTTGCGGCGTAAAAGGTGCGGACATAAACGCCGGAGAATGGCTCAAAGCGACTCTTGCGGCGGCGGATGGAAAAGGCGGCGGAAGAGCGGACTTTGCAAGCGGAAGTGCAAAAGATATATCAAAAAAAGACGCCCTAAAAGAAGCGGCTCTGGAATTTGTAAAGGCTAGGCTAAAATGAGCAATTTTTTTGCAGAGCACGCAAGGCTGATAGTTTTTATCCATGTACTCTCCGTAGTCGTTTGGGTCGGCGGAATGATAGCTATTCGTTTTGCGCTCCACCCATCGCTTACAGTTATAGACGATACGTCAAAAAAGCAAGAGCTGATGATTGGTGTATTAAATAGATTTTTTCTTATGGTCTCCACCGCCATTGTTTTCGCTGGTTTAACCGGAATCACCATGATGGTTGGCATAGGCTTCAAAGGCGTTCCGGATTTATACGTCGCCGTTCACATCAAAACACAAATATGGATAGTGATGGCTATTGTCTACGGAGTTATCTATTATAGATTTGTAAAAGCCAAAAAAATTTTTGAGGCCGGCAATAACGAAATGACCGCAAAATACTTAGCCCCGCTGGCTAAAGTATTAATACCTATCAATATCTTTTTGGGAGTCGTTGCGATAATGCTAGGCGTAGTACTGCGAGGCTACTAGTGTTATATCTAATCTCCTCCTCCGCCACAAGGGCAAAAATACTCCAAGAGTTTGGAGCTCTGTTTTTACAAAAAACGTGCGATTATGACGAAGAGAGCATAGTCGCAACCTCTCCGGCAGAGTTTGTCTACAAAGCCGCAATGGGTAAATTTGAGTGGGCAAAAAGAGAGTATGGACTAAATACGCCGCTACTCTGCGCCGACACAGTCGTAACAGCAGGCGACGAAATCCTCAGAAAACCAAAAAATCGAGACGACGCAAAGCGGATACTAACAAAACAAAGCGCCAGCAGCGTCGCTATTCTCACATGCACCGCCTACGCCTCTAATCGTCTAAGCTTTGTAGACCTCTCTATTACCGAGTATTTTTTTGCGGAATTTGATGAAATAGAGTTGGAAAAATACTTAGAGTCGAGAGAATGGGAGGGCAAAGCGGGCGGTTGCATGGTTGAGGGGTTTTGCAAAAAATATATTACCGCTCAAAAAGGGCTTGAGAGTTGTGCAATGGGGCTTACGATAGAGAAGTTAGCTCCTTTTTTAGACTAGCCCGCTAAATGAATGAATTTGAAAAATCGCTTTTTGCATTAGAGAAAAAAGGCAGATTAAGAAGTAAAAAGCTTTTGCCAACAAACGCCGTTGATTTTGCCTCAAACGACTATTTAGGATTCAAAAAAGATACTAAAAGCTTTGAAAAAGCGGTAAAGTCCGCACAAAAACACGGCGTATTCGCACCATCCGCCTCGCAACTCGTATACGGCTACCAAGAACCTCATAGAAGATTAGAAAACACCCTCAAAAAACTTCACGCCTTTGAAGACGCCCTCATTGTAGGAAGCGGCTTTTTGGCAAACAGCGCATTAGTATCCGCCCTCCCCTCTCATCACGACCTTATTTTGATGGACGAGGAGTATCACGCTAGCGGAATAGCCGCCCTAGCTCTCTCAAAAGCCCCGCATCAACTCTTTTTGCACAACAACCCGCAAGATTTAGAAGCGAGATTAAAAAAAAGCGACGCCAAACGTGTATTTATTTTTGCGGAGTCGGTCTATTCGATGATAGGCGATATACTCTCCCAAAAAATTATAGAGCTCGCCGATAAGTACGACGCATATCTTGTCATCGACGAAGCGCACGCTTATGGAGTAATCGGCAAAAACCTTGGCGGCATATATGATTATTACGGCTTATCGCCAAAACCAAAGCACATAAAAATGGGTACGCTATCAAAGGCGATAGGTGGTTATGGCTCTTATATATTAGCCCAAAAAGAGGTTATTTTATTTTTGGTTAACCGCGCAAAACAGATTATATACTCAACCGCCCTCTCGCCGATAGATGCGCTTATCGCAAATGAGAGAATCAAAAAAATATCAAAAAACTCTTTTTCGTTGCGCAAAAAAATAGATAGACGACTGCTAGCTTGCGAAGAGATTTTGGAAAAAAAGATAGAGACGCCAATTATTATGTTAGAGTCAAAAAACGCAGAGAATATACACAAAAAACTAGCAAAAATGAATATAATTACCGGATTTATAAGACCGCCAACCACGCCCAAAGCGTCCATAAGGGTTATTGCGAGACTTGGCGAAAAAGAGGAGAATCTTATTAAAACGCTAAAAATTATAAAGAGTTTAGCTTGATAAACTTTGAAAAGATACTCGTAAGAGACGGAGCGCATACTCTTGTAGATATAGATTTTAGCTTTCAAAGCTCTATGGCGATAGTGGGTGAAAGCGGCAGCGGAAAGTCTCTTACCCTTAAGGCGATAATGGGAATTTTACCAAAAGAGTTAAGCTCTGAAGTAAAAATCTCTGGAGTGGAGGCGCTAAAAAGAGGGGAAAATATCGCTTTTGCGCCGCAAAACCCTTTTACAGCCCTCTCACCTATGAGCAAAATAAAAAAACAGTTTTGGGGCGTAGAGAAGCAAAAAGCGGAGCTTCTTTTGAAGCAAACAGGGCTTGACGCCTCATGCCTAGATAGATTCCCATCAGAACTTAGCGGAGGTCAGCTTCAACGGGTTATAATAGCCTTATCGCTTAGTCAAAACCCAAAAGTTTTATTGATGGACGAGCCGACAACCGCGCTTGATAGCGAGACAAAATCTGAGATAATAAAGCTTATAAGAGAGCTAAGAGAGACATTAGGATTTTATTTGATATTTGTAACGCATGAGATTTTTTTGGCAAAAGAGCTTTGTATGGAAATCATGGTGATAAAAGATGGAAAAAAAATAGAGTTTGGCGACTCTAGCCATATTTTCAAGGCTCCAAAAGAAGAGTACACAAGACAACTCTTGGCGGCGGACTTTAGCGCAAGGGCGTTTAGACGATGAAAAGATATCTTGTTGCGATTGCGCTTTTGACTACGGCGTTTATAACGGCTATGGTAATATATTTTTACCGCTCTTTTAGCTACGACCTTGATAAACTAATCCATTTTAACCCGCCGCTGAGCACTCAAGTATTTGACACAAACGGCAAATTGGTGGCATATCTTTATGATTTTGAAAACAGGACATACGCAAGATATGACGAGATACCTAATCTTCTTATTGAGTCTTTGATAGCGACCGAAGATACGGCGTTCTTTGAGCATAAAGGGATAAGTTTTGAGGCTATTTTAAGAGCTATTGTAAAAGACGTTATAGCCGGAAAGGCTGTCGAGGGCGCAAGCACAATTACCCAGCAACTTGTCAAAACAACGCTTTTAACTAGAGAAAAAACAGTCGCTAGAAAAATAAAAGAGGCGTTTATCTCTTTTAAGATAGAAGAGAAGCTAACCAAGCAGCAGATTTTGGAGAGATACCTTAATCAGATATATTTTGGGCACGGTTATTATGGCGTCAAAACGGCGACATGGGGATATTTTCGTAAGAACTTAGATCAGCTAACACTCAAGGAGGCGGCAATACTTGTAGGGCTACCTAGAGCTCCAAGCCATTATGATCCTGTAAAAAACTTTGATGGAGCAAGCCAAAGAGCAAATACCGTCATCAACAGAATGAGATATTTGGGTTGGATTGACGACGCCTCATATCAAGCGGCAATCGCCGAACAACCAAAAGTTTACAGCGAACCGATAGTATACAACAAAGCCCCATACGCCGTAGATGCAGCTATACGCTCGCTTATATCGCAGTATCCAGATATTAAAAACGGCGGCTACAAGATAGATTTGACAATAGATTTAGGGTTGCAAGAAGCTGCAGATAGAGCCCTAATAGAACAATACAATGAGTCGGTAAGGACATACGCCGCAAAAACAGATATGTCAAGCTTTAACGGAGCGCTAATCTCTATAGAGCAATCGACTGGTAATATATTAGCGTTATCGGGGGGCGTAAGCTTTAGTAAAAGCCCATTTAATAGAGTGGTACAGGCAAAAAGACAAGCTGGGTCTAGCTTTAAGCCCTTTATATACCTAATAGGCGTAAATACGGGCTCTTTCACGTCCAGAAGCCTACTGTCGGATACGCCAAAAAGCTATACATTTGGAGGAAGGGCTTGGAATCCGCAAAACTACGACCTTAAATATGACGGTATGATAACAATGAGGGAAGCGCTTATACACTCAAAAAACCTTGCCACTATAGATTTGGTTGAGAGGATTGGAATGAGTGCCGTCAAAAAAGAGCTTATACGATACGGCTTTTCGGGAGTTCAAAGCGACCTCTCCGTGGCGCTTGGAAGCTATACAATCTCGCCTTACGAGCTTAGCGAAGCCTATACCATAATATCAAACTATGGGGTAAAAGTTACTCAAAATATAGTCAAAAGTATTAAAACCAGAAACGGTCAAAGCGTTTCATTTGAATCCAAAAAAGAGCGAATGGTTGACCCAAAATATGCTTACGCTGTTATAGACATAATGAAAGACGTCGTAACAAGAGGCACTGGCGCAAGAGCCGCAACGCCAGGCACGGAAGTAGCCGGCAAAACCGGAACTACAAACGACTATAGAGACGCTTGGTTTTGCGGTTTTACCCCAGGGGTGCAAACGGTAATTTGGTTTGGCAACGACAATAACAAACCGCTTCCCGGCAAAATGACCGGCGGAGTAGTTGCGGCTCCTGTGTTTGCTAAATACACAACAGAGCTCTTATTGCGCAGACCCGGATTAAGGCGAGAGTTTTTTAATCCCGGGGGACTTGTAGAAGAAACGCCGCCTGAAAACAACGCAACAACACTTGACGGCGGAGCGTCTGATGATACAAACAGTAGCGATTAGCCCCTGCCGCAAATACGGGCTTTGCTCGTGTTTGCACGTAACTTCAGTTTCTTAAAACCATTTTTGGCTAAAATCAAGTTAATGTAGCAAAAGATAAAAAAGCAGAAAAAGGGAAAGATTGAAGTATTTTATAGCTAGCGACCATGCGGGAAAAAATTTAAGGGCGTTTACAAAAAAACTTTTAGAAGAAAAGGGTATTGAAGTTATTGATTTGGGATGTGAAGAGGATAGAGTTGACTATCCTGACTTTGCAAATAAACTATGCGACTCTGTGCTTGCAAGCGAAGACTCAAAAGGTGTTTTAATATGCGGAAGTGGTATTGGCATGAGTATGTCCGCAAATAGACGCGTGGGCATTCGAGCGGCGCTTTGCCATGACGCATATACGGCGGCGGCGGCTAGAGCGCACAATGACGCAAATGTGCTTTGTATGGGCGAGAGAGCCATTGGTTTTGGGGTTGTCGAATCTATCATGGACGCATGGCTTAAGACTAGCTTTGAGGGCGGCAGACATGCGGATAGAATTGCAAAGTTTTGATAACAACACCACTACGTCTTTTGGCGATTTCAGAGGAGATATAAAATGTTAAATTGGCTCTTACTAAGCGCAAACTTTCTTCTTATGGGTTTTTTGGCGTTTAGAATGTACTACTACAAAAGCTTGTCCGAAAAAGAGAAAAACTCCACGGGCGCCACAAAAACGACTTTAGAAGAAGCAGAACACCTAATTAGAAAATATCAGCTTCAATTTCAAAGAAGCCTTGGAGATATTGATATGTTAAACGAAGAGCTAAGCAAGCTTAGAAACGACGTTAAGACCATAAAAGGGCGAAATAGTCAGTTTAGAATAGAAAACGATAGGCTAAGAGGAAGAATAAAAGAGCTTGAAAATAAAATAGAGGCTTTGATTTGATGTTATACGCCAATACGAGCAAAAGCTCGTATTGGCGGCAGGGACATAAATGTCCCTTGCAACCCCCTGAAGCTACCCGCATTCGCGGGAGAGTAGAAAAAAGGGATTCGGTTAGTTATTTAATTAATTACTAAGGATATGTGATGAAAGTATTGAGCGAAGAGAAAAGAAATATTATAGTCTCGTCTATACGTGATGTGCCTGATTTTCCAAAACCGGGCATAATGTTTAAAGATATTAGTACGCTTTTGAATAACAAAGAGGCGTATTCGGCTTTGATGGGGCATTTAAACGATAGATATAGCGACTTTAACCTTGACTTTATCGCTGGTATCGAAAGCAGAGGCTTTATATTTGGCTCTGCGCTTGCCGCCTCCCTTGGGCTTGGTTTTGTGCCTATAAGAAAACCGGGGAAACTGCCTAGTACCGTAGTAAGCGAAAAATACTCTCTTGAGTACGGGGTGGACGAAGTTCAGATACATATTGACGCTTTTAGGGGCATAGATGGCGCAAGAGTGCTTTTGGTGGACGACCTTATAGCCACGGGCGGCACAGCTGTAGCCGCAACAAACCTCATCAATAAAGCCGGCGGCAAGTGCATTGAGGCTTGTTTTGTAGTAGAGCTTGGGTTTTTACCGGGCAGAGGCAAGCTAGAGAGCCTTACCGATGTTTATTCTATTTTGACGGTATAGGGGATTTATGGAAGAGGCTCTTGTAACATTACTAAGCGAGTACGGCTATCCTATTTTGTTTGTGTGGAGCATGATGGAGGGCGAACTTGGGCTTGTCATGGCTGGGCTTCTTTCTCATACCGGGCATATGAATCTATTTATTGCGATTTTTATCGCCGGAGTGGGCGGTTTTTTTGGTGATCAATTTTGGTTTTATATTGGTAGATACAACAAAAAATACACCCTCAACTACTTTAGATCACACCGTAGAAAAGTCGCCCTAGCGCATCTTTTGCTAAAAAAACACGGTTGGCCTATTATATTTATCCAACGCTACCTTTACGGTTTGCGCTCCATCATACCGATGGCGATAGGCACTACAAAATACGATAAAAAAAAGTTTGCTATTATAAATCTTATTAGCGCGTTTATCTGGGCGGCTATTACAATACTTCTTACATACTATTTTGGCGAACCAATACTGCATGGGTTGCAATATATCAAAAGCCACTGGTATTTCGCTGTACCGTTTGCGGCTCTTTTTATAAGCGCATTTTATTACTACCTTCACAGAGTTTCAAGACAAAAACCAAAGACAACAGGAGTCGCCATCAATGACAATAACATTTAGTAACGAACAAATATCGACGCTAAAAGCGGATATACAAATAGTTTTTATAGATAAAAAAGGCTGCGAAGACAAGACAGAACTAGAATGCGACATAGAAGCCCTAAAAGAGTCCGGCTTTTTTAAAGAAGCGGTAGAATCATGCTTTGCGAGCGGCTCAAAAACTCTATATATAAAACTAAAAGAGTTTAGTAGCGAAGAGATAAAAGTAGCCGCGTCAAAAGCGTATTTGGCTCTAAAAAACTTCACATTTACAAGCGCTAAGATAGAAGCCAATATCGACGCAAAACTGTTTTCACCTGCTTTTGCAGAAGGCGTTATCCTTGGTGGATACACGTTTGAGCGTTATAAAAGCGAAAAAACAGAGTTCTTATTGCAAACTATCCACATAACAAGCAAAAACCAATCTGAAAGCTGTGAAGAGGTAAATAAGATCATAGAAGAGGCGAGCGTTATCGCAAATAGCGTCAACTTCGTGCGAGACATCGTAAACTCAGCCCCGGATGACAGCACGCCGATACATGTCGCCGATATAGCGGAGAGCGTCGCCAAAGAGGGCGGATTTGAATGTGCGCTCTACGATGAAAAGTTTTTAAAAGCTGAGTCCATGGGGGCGTTTTTGTCTGTAGCCAGAGCCTCCGCACACCCGCCAAGATTTGTACACCTAAGCTATACTCCAAAATTAGGGGCACCGACAAAGCGAATAGCCTTAATCGGCAAAGGCTTAACGTATGACAGCGGCGGTCTTAGCTTAAAACCAGCGGACTATATGGTAACAATGAAATCCGATAAAGCCGGAGCTTGCGCAGTAATCGGAATCATGCAAGCGGTCGCAAAACTAAACCTAAATGTTGAAATACACGGCTTTTTGGGACTTTGTGAAAATATGATAGGCGGCAACGCATACAAACCAGACGATGTCTTAAAAGCCAAAAACGGTAAAACTATAGAGATCAGAAACACCGACGCAGAGGGAAGACTAGTGCTAGCCGACGTGCTTTGCTACGCTCAAGAGTACGCCAAAAAGTCATCACAACCATTTGACTATATGATAGATATGGCGACTCTTACAGGGGCGTGCGTAGTGGCTTTGGGCGAATACACAAGCGGTGTCATGGGTCACAGCGAAGAGCTAAAAAATATGCTATTAGACGCGGCAAACGAAGCCGATGATTTGATAGCTCCGCTACCGTTTAACAAACACCTAAAAAAACTTATAAAAAGCGAAATAGCCGACATATCCAACTGCTCAAGCTCTCGCTACGGCGGCGCTATAACGGCGGCTATGTTTTTGGATGAGTTTGTAGAGGAAGAAAATAAGCAAAAGTGGGCGCATCTGGATATAGCGGGTCCCTCATATGTAGAGAAAAGCTGGGGATACAATCCACATGGAGCCACGGGCGCACCTGTGAGAACTATTGTTAGGTTTTTGATAAAGCTTCAAGGATAGTTGCTTGCACCACCATTGACTTAAGAAAATCGTCATTTTAGAGAAAGCGGGAATGACGAAATTTGGTGCCGATATGTTTAAACCAATGGTGCTAGACTCCTCTCGCCCTTATTGATCATGCACCGATCACGTTGAGAACAAGTATCTAAGCGTTAGAAGCTACGTGGTCTTGCATGTTGCAAGTAGCCGCTCCATTTGCGATATTACGTCGTTCTATGCGGCTACTCTCTTCTGGGTAAAAAAAGAAATAATGACTAAGCTATGCACTTAAATAAAATCCGTTTGTTGGAAATTGGTTGCCCGTCATTAATGGTAAAAGCTCGGATTTTATCCCGAGCTTTTTTTAAGGAAAATAGGGAAAATAGGTGTCAGGCACTCTTTTGTTAAGACTCCTTATACTATACCGCTAGAAAAGTTTGACTCCAGCCCTGAACTTTTTAAAGGGTACCTCTAAAAACTATGTTTTTTCATAATGTGTTCAGTAGCAAAGCCAATGATTATAGGCTTTGTATAATTTAAAAAAGTGAAAAATAAGAGTTTTTAGAGGTGTCCTAAAGATAATCCGTACCTGAAGTTTAGGGGGCTAAACATGGTACAACGTGGTGAAACTTGACATCTATTGCTTTTAGCATATTTATAATTCTTGTTACGATTGTTTTATTTGTTGCAAATAAGCGTTTTATGCAAAATTCTACAGTTCAAATTTTAGATGGACTTTTGGAGTTTTTCGATTTTCTTACCCATAAACGCAAAGATGCTACAAAAATTGATATTAACACAACAGATGAATTTGGCAAAATGGCAAAGGTTATTAACGAAAATATTGCCAAAATAGAGCATGATACAATTATGGACGCCGAACTTTTAAAAGATATTGCAAGATTTTGCTCTGAGCTTGGCAATGGTGACTTTTTATCTCAAATTAATAAAGATTCCAATACGTCAGACTTAATTACCCTTAAAAATCTACTTATCGAACTTCAGTATAAGCTTGAGCACAATATTTGCAATGATTTAAGAGTATTAGAAAATATCCTTACAAGCTATAAAAAATACGACTTTACACCAAGATTTCCTGATGCATATGGCAAAGTAGCCGTCGCTATAAATGAGCTTGGCGAAGAGATTTGTATAATGCTTAAATCAAGTTTACAAAATGGCAATATGCTAAAAGAAAAATCAGATATTTTAAAAGAGCAAATTACAATTTTATCTGACGCAACATCACACCAAGCTGCAACTTTAGAAGAAACGGCAGCGGCAATGGAAGGGATGGTGCATGCCATCACTGAAAATGCTTCAAAAACAGAAACCGTTATTGCTCAATCAGAAAACATCAAAGCAATTGTTGGCATTATTAATGATATTGCAGACCAAACAAACCTTTTAGCTCTAAATGCAGCAATAGAGGCGGCAAGGGCTGGAGATCATGGGCGAGGCTTTGCCGTTGTTGCAGATGAGGTTAGAAAATTAGCAGAACGCACACAAAAAAGCTTATCTGAAATAAATGCAAATATAAGTATGCTAACGCAATCAATTCAAGATATTGGTGAAGCAACATCAGAGCAATCTAATGCCATTACTCAAATTACAATTGGCGTTACAGAGATTGATTCTGCTATGCAAAATAATGCAATGCTTGCAAATGAAGTAAGTGATGTTGCAAAAGCTGTTGCCGACATGTCTAATAAAATGCTAGAAGAAGCTGGGAACAAAAAATTTAGTTTCATTTGATGTATAATCTTTAAGGACAACAAAATCAGGAGCTTGCTATGGGCGGCGTAGCAATGACGAGGCTACTAAATATCTAAGCCAGCTTGGGTTGAATGCTAGCGAAGCGACTAGACTGTTTTTATATGGTGTTGTTTTGCTTGAGGGTTCTATATTGTTTTTACAATGCCGTTTTTTATCTCCACTTTTCCATCTAGTTCAAGCTCATAAAGCTTTTCGCCGTATCTTGCAAAAAAATCAGCGACGCTTGGTGCGCTCTTTGCAAATATCGCCCACTCTTTGGTTGGCTCTTCGGTAGATACACTTCCGCCAAGCGATTTGACAAAATCTTCGACGCCAAATATTGGCTTTGCAACGCCTTGCCTTAAAAGTCTGTTTGTTCCAAGGCTCTCGTCTATTCTATGCGCCAAGACAAAAAGAGGTATGTCATATTTTAGTGCGTATTCGGCGGAGCGCATAGAGCCGCTTTTTTCGTCCGCTTCGGCTATTACAAGCGCTTCGCTCATACCGACAACAAGCCTATTTCTATGTACAAAAGTGTAGTTGCGAGGTTTTTCATCGACATCGTATTCGCTAACGGCGAGAGAGTTTTGATATATTTGCTGTATAAGATTTTTGTTTGCCTCGGGGTAATATATATTTAGACCGCAAGGCATGACGGCTATTGTGGATGGCAAAGCTCCCTCATGTGCGCATGCGTCTATGCCCTCAGCCGCTCCGCTGACGACTGCAAAGCCGGAATTTGATAGTTGTTTTGCCAGTAAAAACGCTTGAGTTTTGGAGTATTTTGAGGCGCATCTTGCGCCGACTATTGCAATTTTTCGTTTTTCAAAAATCGATTTGTCGCCTCTATAGTAGAGCTGCTTTGGTTTCTCTTTTGCAGGAATTTTATAAAAAACTTCTTCTAGTGTATCGTCAGTTAGTTTTTGCAAGATACGAATCTTTGTCTAAGAAAATTTCAACCTCAAGCATTTCTATGTTTTTTTTATTTTCAGACTTTATTTTTATATCTTTGACTTTAGTGTATTTCTTGATGACTTCCAAAATCTCCTGTTTCATCTCTTCCATTTGGGGCAAAAAATGTGCGCTTCTCTCAACCGCAAGCATTACCGTTAGACGGTCTTTTGCGATATTTGCGCTAGCCGATTTTTTGCCTAGCATCATATCGATTAGACTCATTTAAACAATCCCTTAATCTTTGATAAAAACCCAGCTTTTTCGCTCAAATTAAGATACTCAACGTCTTCACCCAATACTCTTTTTGCGATACGTCTATACGCTTCGCCAGATTTTGAGGTTAAATCGTGAATTACGGGTACGCCGGTATTTGTGGATGAAATGACTTTTTCATCATCCGGCACTACGCCTATGAGCCTTATGGCGAGTATTTGGAGTATGTCTTCTATTGAGAGCATATCGCCTCTCTCCATGAGATCCGGTTTTACGCGATTGACGATGAGCAATTTTTCTATCTCTTCGCCGTTTATCGCTTTTTCGCTTTTTGCGTCCATAATGCCTATCACTCTATCGGCATCTCTTACCGCCGACACGTCGGGCGTGGATATGACAAGAGCTTTATCCGCCAAAAATATAGCGTGTTCAAAACCGCTCTCTATTCCTGCGGGAGAGTCGATTAGGACGTAATCAAACTCTTTTTTTAGCTCCTCAAGCAGCTTTCTGACCTTCTCTTTTTCCAAGATGTTTTTGTCTTTTATCTGGCTTGCGGGCAAAAAGTAGAGCCCTTGAGTCTTTTTATCGGCGATAAGGGCTTGCGATAAGTTGCAATCACCCTCCATTACATTCACGACGTCGTAGACTATACGGTTTTCAAGTCCAAGTATCATGTCGAGGTTTCTAAGACCTATGTCAAAATCTATCGCTACGACTTTTTTGCCCTCTTTGGCAAGACCCGTAGCTACATTTGCGGTTGTCGTTGACTTGCCAACCCCACCTTTTCCGCTCGTTACTGTAAGGATGACGCCCATAAAAAGCCTTTAGAATTTGATGTTAACGCTAGTTTGAGCAAAGCTCAATCTAGCGGTAGGGTCACGAGTGTCCCTACGACCCCTCTCGGGTCCCATCGCCAACAGGCGATGGGTGGCTCTAGCTACCCACTAAAGCGGGAGAGTGAAAAAGAGCGTAAGACTATTAACTGACCTTGCATCCTAAAAATTCTCCGGCAAAGCCGGTAGCATAAGGAGGATGTAAGGGGCGATTAGCCCCTGCTGCAAATACGGGCGTTGCGCGTGTTTGCGCGTGTTTGCGCGTAACTTAGTTTTTATTTTGGTCTACTATTTTGTTTGAATTTATCCATGGCATCATAGCTCTTAGCTCTCTGCCTGTTACCTCTAGCGGATGGCTGTATAGATACGCTCTCTCCGCCGTCATTCTAGGGTAACCCGTCATGCCCTCAAGGATAAAGTCTTTTGCGAATTTACCGTTTTGAATCTCTTTTAGGATTTCTTTCATAGCCGCTTTTGAAGACTCGTTTACAACTCTTGGACCGCTCACCATGTCGCCATACTCTGCCGTATTGGAGATAGAGTATCTCATATCAGCTATGCCTCCTTGAAACATAAGGTCAACTATTAGTTTAAGTTCATGCAGGCACTCAAAGTATGCCATTTCAGGCGGGTATCCAGCTTCTGTTAGCGTCTCAAAACCAGCCTGTACAAGTGCGCTTACGCCGCCGCAAAGAACAGCTTGCTCGCCAAACAAGTCAGTCTCAGTCTCATCTTTAAACGTAGTCTCGATGATGCCCGTTCTGCCACCGCCAATTGCCGAGGCGTAGCTAAGCGCAAGAGCTTTTGTGCCGCCGCTTGGGTCTTGATGAATGGCGATAAGGTCAGGAATACCGCCGCCTCTTACAAATTCGCTTCTTACAGTGTGTCCGGGAGCTTTTGGAGCCACCATCATGACATTGATGTCGGCGGCTGGTTTTACTCTTCCGTAAAGGATATTAAAGCCGTGACCAAACGCTATCGTAGCGCCGCTTTTTAGGTTTGGAGCAATCTCTTTTGCGTAAACTTCAGCTTGAGTCTCATCTGGTAGAAGTATCATAACAACATCGGCTTTTGCGGTCGCTTCGCCGACAGTAAGCACTTCAAACCCTTTTGCTTCAGCCTTAGCCCAGCTAGCGCCGCCTTTTTTTAGACCGATACATACGTCCGCACCGCTATCTCTTAGGTTTTCCGCATGAGCGTGACCTTGCGAGCCAAAGCCTATCATCGCTATTTTTTTGCTTTTAATTATACTTATATCGCAATCTTTATCATAATAAACGGTCATCGCCATAAATTCATTCCTTCTTTGCCAAAATTTCTGCTAAGTGTACTAAAGAGAAGCTTATAAAGGCGTTTGCAAAAGGCGCGTTGCGTATATTTTATAAAAACGCTTTTCGGGGCTGTTTGGTCCGCTATTTTTTAAAAACGCCTCATGAGCCATAACCATCAAAACGTTATCGCCAAACGCTAGATAAGTGCATACTTCAACACCTCATCAATCGTTTTAACCGGAATTATCTTCATATTCTCTTTCACCTCATCGGGTATATCCGGCAAATCTCTATCATAGTTTTTTTGCGGAATCAGCGCTGTTTTGATTTTTGATTTATACGCCGCTATCAGCTTCTCTTTTAGCCCGCCTATCGCCGTTACTCTGCCCGTCAGCGTAATCTCTCCCGTCATCGCCACCGAGGAGTCTACTTCTCGCTCGCTGATGATAGAGGATATGACCGTAGCCATCGCTATACCAGCGCTTGGGCCGTCTTTTGGCGTGGCTCCGTCAGGGACGTGTATGTGTAGGTTATAGCAGTCGTAGGTGCTTGGTTTTTCGCCTTTTTCATCCGATATGTGCGCTCTTTCGACTATTTTTTCGTCTATTTGCAGTTTGCCTGTGTCTATTAGCGTTTTTACTACACTGTAGGCTATTTTTGCCGACTCTTTCATCACATCACCAAGGCTTCCCGTTAGCTCTACGGCGCCTTTGCCTCTCATCTTGACCGCTTCTATTTTGAGCACGTCGCCGCCGACAGATGTCCATGCTAGACCGTTTACTACGCCTATCTGGTTTTCTTTGTCTGCCTCTTCGTACTCAAAGACGGTTTTGTCGAGAAAGTCTTTGATGTTTTTGGAGCTTATCGTTACTTTTGCTACTTTCTCTTCTAGTATGATTTTTGCCGTTTTTCTGGCTATTGTCGCTATTTGCCTTCTTAGACTTCTTACTCCAGCTTCTCTGGTGTATTTTTCTATCACCTCTTTCAATACGGCTGTTGGCATTGAGAGTTCGTTTGCTTTTAATCCGTGTTTTTTTAGCTCTTGCGGAACTAGGTATTTTTTTGCTATCTCATACTTTTCTTGCGGCGTATACGAGCCTACTTCGATAAACTCCATTCTATCTCTCAGCGGTGCCGGAATAGTTGAAGCGTCGTTTGCCGTGGCTATGAAGACTGCGCTTGAGAGGTTGATATTGAAGTTTAGATAGTAGTCTCTGAATTTATCGTTTTGCTCAGGGTCTAGTATTTCAAGAAGCGCCGCCGTTGGGTCGCCTCTCATGTTTCTACCCACTTTGTCTATCTCATCTAGCACTATCACCGGATTCATCTGCTTTGCATTGATAAGCCCCTGCACGATTCTGCCGGGCATTGCTCCGACGTATGTGCGTCTGTGACCCCTTAGCTCGTTTACGTCTTCGAGTCCGCCGAGAGCTACTCGCACTAGCTCCCTTTTTAGCGCTTTTGCTATGGAGTTTGCAAGGCTAGTTTTACCAACCCCTGGAGGACCTATGAAGCAGAGTATGGCTCCTTTTGCGTCTTTTTGGCTTGTGCCTCTAAGCTCCAATAGTTCTTTGACGGCAAAAAACTCTACTATTCTTTTTTTCGGTTTTTCAAGCGAAAAGTGGTCTTCATTTAGCGTCTTTTCTACTTTGCCTATCTCCATTTTTGCTTTTGAGATTTTGCCATACGGGATTTCCAGCACATACTCTACATACGTCTGAAGCACGTTTGCATCGCCGCTATCTGGGTGCATACGTCCTAGCTTGTCGAGCTGTTTTTTTGTCTCTTTGTATGCGTCTTCGTACATAAACGGCTTTATCGCTTCAAGCTTTTTGCTATACTCTCCAAGCTCCTCTTGTCTGCTTGTATCCTCTCCAAGCTCTTTTCGTATCTGCTTTAGCTGCTCTTTTAGAAAATACTCTTTGTTGGCTTTGTCCATTTTGTCATGCACTTTTGCCCGTATCTCTTTTTGCAGTTTTGCCGCCTCAGTTTCGTCTATGATGTGCTCTATAAGCTTCATCAACCGCTTTTCCACGTCTTGCTCTACAAATAGCAAATGAGCGTCGTTTTTTTGTAGCTTTATCGAACTGCTGATTAGGTCGGCTATACGATTTGGCTCGTGGTTTTCATATATCGTTTTCAAAAGATCAGGGGGAAAGTATCCAGCCACGGCGGATAGAGCTTTGACGTGTTCTCGCAAGTTTACCAGTATCGCCTCTACTTTTTGCTCGTTGTACGGATGAGTCTTTATCGTATCCACCACGGCAAGCATCGGGTCGTCACCGAGATGTTCCACGATGTGACCGCGCGCTAGCCCCTGAAACAGTACTTTTACTCTACCGTCCGGTAGTACTATTTTTCTGATGACAGAGCCTATTACCCCAGATTCGTATATGGAGTCAAACGTATGCTCGCCCTCTTTGCCGCTTTGCGAGTGACAGACAAGAATAAGAGAATTATTCTCAACGGCAAAACTAGCCGCTTTTATCATCTTTTCATCGGACAAAAAGAGCGGAGCAATCATAAAGGGGTATAAAAAGATGTCGTCTTCTACTATTATTGGTAGATTGGTAGGAAAAGAACCGTAATTGGCGAGTTGCATTTAATGGGACTCCAGTGAAAGTAGTGTGTTATTTATAATTTATTCTCAAATTTTTAGCGCAAGCGGTAAGCGCTTTTAAATCTGCCGCTTCATGCGGCTAGCTTTAGCGGCTCAGTGCCAGCGTAGCCAAGACGGGCTTTGCTCGTCTTGGCGTACTATCTACTGCAACCACGACTCAAACAAGCTTCTATACCAAGCGCTATTTGGCTTTTCATATTTGATACCGTCAAGCCAGCTTATGTTTGCGTCCGCCATATATTTTTTTGCGGCTTCGGGCTTATCTACTCTTTTGTATAGTCCGGCTATGTTTTCGTTTATCATTTTGTTTGCGAGGGCTAGTTTTAGAGCCATTGTTTGCGCGTACGGTTTGTATGGCGAGTTTGGATAATCTTTTATGAACTCCTCAAACTCTTTTTGCGTCTCCAAAATAAGCTGTTGGTCTCTAAAAGGCTTCTTGAACGCCAAAAAGTTAGCTTTTAGTTTTAGGTATCTCATGAGTTCCATATTTTTTTTGTCGCCGTATCTTTTGGAGTACTCGTCAAGATAGTAGTTTGCAAGGATATACTCCTCACTGTCCATGTGCGCCTCAGCCAGTATAAGCATAGCCTCGGCAATCAGCGGAGAGCGTATATGCTCGCTTTGCAAAGAGGTAAAATCTTTATCCGCTTGGTCAAGCTCGCCCCTCATCGTCTCTTTGGTCAATTTTTTGTACCAATAATCCGCCGGCTTGTTGTACTCTTCTTGATTTTTTGCCGAACATCCGACAAATAGTATAGACGCACCTATTGCGAGGGCTGTTGCTTTGATGGTAAAAATGTTGTTATTTTTCATGTTTATGTAGTAATCCCGCCCTAAATATTATGCTTATTAATGTTAACTTATTTTCAATTAAAGAGGGTAAAACGCAACCGACGACAGGAAAACAACCAAACGCCTGAGTGTAAAATCATCAACCGTGAGAAGCAAGAAAAAGATTAAGGCGTACAAGACTATTATGCTTAATACAATATGACACCCTTGACCTACAAATCATTTTTTCAGGCTCTTCGGCTTTATATTTGGAGCATGCTAAAGGCGATTTGTCTCGTCGCGCCGTCGTGCACAGGATGGTTGGGCTCTCATTTAGGGAGTTTTTGGAGCTTGAGTGCAAAGAGAGCTTTGAGCCTGTCAGTTTGGCGGAACTGTTGAAAAATCACATGGAAATAGCCTCAAGCGTGACAAACAAAATCAAACCGCTGGAGATGTTCAAAAACTATTTGCAATATGGCTACTATCCATTTTATCTACAATCAAAAAAACACTATCCGCTAAAACTACAAGAGACCATAAATTTAGCTCTTGAGGTTGATATTAGCTCTATATTTGGTATATCTTTTGACAAAGTATCAAAGTTCAAAAAACTGCTCATTGGGCTATGCCAGTCGTCGCCCTCACAGATAAATATCGCCAAACTAGCCACAATGTGCGAGCTAAACAGAAATACAGTCTATACCTATCTGGACTGTATGCAAAAATCACAGCTTATCAATATGCTTAGATGTGCAGGTAGCAGCGCCTCGGCTATGAGTAAGCCGGACAAGCTATATCTTGGCAATCCAAATATCTCCAATCTACTTTGTGATGAACCAAATATAGGAACTTTGCGAGAGCTTTTCTTTTTGAATCAGCTATCGGTTGGGCATATCGTGGAGTATCCAAAAGCCGGGGATTTCGTGATTGACGGCAAGCATACCATCGAAGTGGGCGGCAAAAACAAGAGCTTTGAACAGATAAAGAATTTGGACGATTCATATCTCGCCGTAGATGAAATCGAAGTCGGATTTGACAACAAAATCCCGCTTTGGGTGTTTGGATTTTTGTATTAGCGCCAATACTAAACAGTTGGTCGCGAGAGCCCTTTGCCGATGAGCTAATTTTTGGCTCTGCCGGAAATTTGATGGCATTGTCAAATAAGATGACAAAAACTCTAAAAAATAAGCTAAAATTGCAAAAACAGAGAAAAGTCATACGAGGGTGAAATGCGATATATAGATAATAAAGAGTCTTCAATCATTCTTATAGGCGCCGGAAATATGGGCGAGGCGTTGCTAGATGGTATGCTAAAAAAAAATATTGACGTATCTGTGTTTACTAGAACAGAAGAAAAAGCTCAAAAGCTTGAAGAGTATTATCCTTTTGTGAGAGTGGAGATTTCAAATGGAATAGTAGATGTAGAGGGTAAAACGGTAATTTTGGCTGTTAAGCCAAATAGTTTTGACTCCATAAAGTTCAAAGGAAAAGCGAAGGTTTTTATCTCTGTGATGGCGAAAGTGTACATAGACGAGATTAAAAAAAATGTAGAAGCTGAGAACTATATAAGAGCTATGCCAAATATTGCGGCGAGATGTGAGAAGTCGATGACGACTGTGACTGGAAGTCTTGCATATAAAGATGAAGCTTTGGCTCTTTTTGAGTCTATTGGCAAAAGCGTTTGGGTTGATACGGAGGATGAGCTGAATATCGCTACCGCTTTGGCTGGAAGCGCTCCGGCGTTTTTGGCTCTTGTGGCTGAGTCTTTGACTGATGGGGCTGTGATGGCTGGATTAAAAAGGGGTGTTGCGGTGGAGATGACAAAAGGGCTTTTTGATGGATTTGCGGCTCTTTTGGACGGCTCATCCCCGACAAAAATAAAAGAAGAGGTGATGAGCCCAAAAGGCACTACGGCGGCGGGGCTTCTTGAGCTTGAACGCGCAAGCGTTAGAGCGGCGTTTATGAGTGCTATCGACGCGGCTTATCGTAAAGCTTCAAAGCTTTGATGTTACGCATAAATAGCAGCAAAGCTACTATTTATGGTAGGGACATAAATGTCCCTACGACCCCCTAAAGCTACCCGCATGAAGCGGGAGAGGAATTATAAGGAGCGACTAGTCGCGAGAGCTGTCTGCTGAAGACCTCGTTTTGGGCTTTGCTCAAAACGTGAGAATTAATTCAAATGGCAAAAATCAAATTTATAGGAAAAATCTAATGTACTATCTTGATATTTACGGCGGAAAAAAACTATCCGGCGAAGTGACCATATCCGGCGCCAAAAACTCTTCATTGCCGCTTATCGCCTCAACAATACTATCAAAAACTCCTGTGACTATTACTAATATGCCGCGAGTAGCCGATATTAAGACGATGTTAAAGCTTATGACAAATCTTGGCGCCGAGGCTGAGTTTGAGGGTAATACCTTGAAAATTGACGCCCAAAAGCTAAACGGCACAGTGGCAACGTATGACATTGTAAAGACGATGAGGGCTTCTATCCTTGTTTTAGGCCCTCTTCTCTCCAGATTTGGCAAGTGCGATGTGAGCTTGCCGGGGGGTTGCGCTATAGGACAAAGACCTGTGGATCTGCACCTAAAGGCTCTTGAGGCGATGGGCGCTGAGATAGAGATAAAAAACGGATATGTGGAGGCAAGGGCTCCTAGAGGGCTTACGGGAACCACGATAGTTTTTGACAAAATCACGGTAACCGGCACGGAAAACATCATCATGGCGGCGGCTTTGGCAAAAGGAACCACAAGACTGATAAACGCCGCAAAAGAGCCGGAGGTAACGCAACTATGCGAAGTATTAAGGCATGCGGGAGCCAATATAGCCGGTATTGGAACTGATGAGATAATTATAGACGGAAGCGGCGGCGAACTTTATAGTTTTAAGGATATAGAGGTGATTCCCGATAGAATAGAGGCGGGAACTTATCTATGTGCGGCGGCTATCACAAATTCGACGATAACGCTCAAAAAAGTGGTAATGAGCCACATGGAAAGCTTCATATCAAAGCTCCAATCCATGGGGTATTCGTTTGATTATGGCAAAGACGAGCTAACTATCAAGCCCGCCAAAAAAATAAAGCCAGTAGAGATAATAACCACAGAGTTTCCGGGGTTTCCCACCGATATGCAGGCTCAGTTTATGGCTCTTGCGACTCAGGCAAACGGCGTTAGCGAGATAGAGGAGAGGCTATTTGAAAACCGCTTTATGCACGCAAGCGAGCTTACAAGGCTTGGAGCCTCGTTGCAGCTAAAGCACAATACGGCGACAGTAGAGGGTCCAACGGAGCTAACAGGTGCCGATGTGATGGCGACCGACCTTAGAGCCTCATCGGCGCTTGTAATAGCGGCGCTTGCAGCTAGCGGTAAAACTAGAATACATAGAATCTATCACCTATATCGAGGTTATGAAGATTTGGAACAAAAGCTTCTTTCGCTTGGCGCCGAGCTTGAGAGAGGCGATGAGTAGAGTTTGGAGGAGAAAGTTTTGGATGAGCTACTTGAAAAGCTAGACTGGTTAGAACAAAAAGTAGAAAAAGAGAGAAAGGCAAAAGAAGCCGCTGAGAAGTTTTTGGAAGATAGGACTCTTGAGCTTTATTCTGCAAATCAAGAGCTTTTAGATGCGGCGTTGCAACTTGAAGACGAGGTGAGACAGCGAACCGTAGAATTAGAGATGGCTTTGGAGAGAGCAAACGCCGCTACAAAAGCCAAAAGCGAGTTTTTGGCGACTATGAGTCATGAGATTAGAACTCCCCTAAACGGCGTGCTGGGTATGGCAAGTCTGCTCTCGCAAACGGATTTGGACGAAGAGCAAAGAGAGTATGTCGACGTTATAGAGTCTAGCGGTAAAGCCCTGCTTTGTCTTATCAGTGATATTTTAGATCTATCCAAAATAGAGTTTGGCGCTTTGGAGCTTGAAAATAGAGCTTTTTGTGTGTCGTCTCTTTTTATGGAGTGTATAAAAATTTTTGACGTTCAGGCAAAGCAAAAAGGCATAAAGCTGGAGGCTGATATTTGCGACGACGCTCCGGCGACTGTGATAGGAGACTCTACAAGGCTAAGGCAGATACTAGTAAACCTACTAAGCAACGCTATTAAGTTTACGCAAAAAGGGTTTGTCTCTTTAACTCTTAGGATAACGTCAAAAACGGATAGCTCAGTGTCGTTTGAGGCGTGTGTCCGTGATAGCGGAATCGGCATATCTGACGATAAGATGGATAGGTTATTTAAGCCTTTTTCGCAACTGGACGGCTCCACCACTAGAGAGTATGGCGGCACTGGGCTCGGTCTTGCTATTTGCGCAAAGCTTGCGGCTTTGATGGGCGGCGATATTTGGGTTGAGAGTGAAAAAGGGTGCGGCTCTAAGTTCTTTTTTACATGGAGTTGTAAAGTTCAGGCGACAGAGCAAAAACCACAGGCAAAAGCGCAAAACGCAGAGCCTTCAAGCTCTCTATCGGTGCTTGCGGCGGAGGATAACCTCGTAAACCAAAAAGTCTTAGACGCTCATCTAAAAAAACTTGGCATAAAAGCTGTAATCGTCGGGGACGGCTTGCGGTGCATAGAAGCGGCGGCGGATGGTTCGTATGACCTTATTTTGATGGATATGCAGATGCCAAATATGGATGGTATAGACGCCGCCAAAATCATAAGAAGCCTTGAACTACCTAAGCGCCCGTTTATCGCAGCTCTTACCGCAAACGCTTTTGAGGAGGATGCTAGGGTTTGCATGGAGGCGGGAATGGATGATTTTTTGTCAAAGCCGCTTACTACGGAGGGGCTAAGACGTATTATTGATAAGGCGATGGAGAGTAAGGCGCAAAAATAGCGCCTTACCTTAAGCCCTTTTAATTCTCTATATAACTTTTAAGAGCCCTGCCCACTTTTGGGTGTTTTAATTTTTTGATTGCGCTTGACTCTATCTGTCTTACTCTCTCTCTTGTTACGCTAAGCTCTTTGCCTATCTCTTCAAGAGTTCTATCCGACTCGTCGTCAAGAAGTCCAAATCTCATCTTAATAACCGCTCTCTCTCTATCTGAGAGCTGTTCTAGTACATTGTCGATTTGACCTTTTAGGTCTTGCTTCATGACGCTATCCATCGGGCTTACAAGGTTTCTATCCTCTACAAAGTCTCCAAATTTACCATCGTCTTCATTTCCAATAGGAGCTTCAAGGCTTATTGGCTCTTTTGTTATCTTGATGATATTTTTTACTTTCTCAACTGAGAGTTGTACCTCTTCGGCTATAGCTTCTACATCTGGTTCTTGCCCCGTCTCTTGTATCTGCTTTCTGATAACTTTGTTGATTCTGTTGATAGACTCAATCATGTGTATCGGAATACGGATAGTTCTGGCTTGGTCGGCGATAGAGCGGCTGATGGCTTGTCTTATCCACCAAGTGGCGTAAGTTGAGAATTTATACCCTTTTTTGTACTCAAACTTATCAACCGCTTTCATAAGACCGATGTTGCCCTCTTGAATAAGGTCAAGAAAAGGCAAGCCTCTATTGGTGTATCTTTTTGCGATTGACACAACGAGTCTTAGGTTTGATTTTGCCATTCTGGTTTTTGCGTCGTCGGAGATTTTTTTACCCCTTTTGATCTGCTCCAAAACCTCTTTTAGCTCTTCTGGTTGCATATTGAAGCTGTCTTTTCCGGCTTCAAAGTTTTCAAACAGCTTTTTGATTTCCATATATGTGGATACCATCGTCTGCTCAGGCACACTTGCGGCTATCTCCTCTTTGGACATAGTCACGATAACTTCAAGCATCTTTTTGTGTTTATCTTTTAACTGCTCGTTAAATAAAGGGAGTCTGTATTCAAGTTTTTTTAGCTCCTTGTCAAAATCCCCCTCGCTTTTTAAGCTCGTCTCCATAGCGCGCACAAGTTCGCTTATCAGCTTGCTGGTAGGTCCTAGCTCCAAAAGAGCCTCTTTTACCATTCTTTTTTTAAAAGCGTTTGTAAGAATATTTAGTATATTTTCAGGGGATAGCGGGTCGCCCTCTATGTCAAACTTATGTGTTTTTTCCCACTCTTTTTTTGCTTTTTCAAGCGTCTTAAACGCCTCTAGTACTTTATCGACCCTTTTTTGGTCTTTTTTTGATATAGCCTTATCCTCTTCGGTGCCCTCTTCTAGTTCGCCCTCAGCTTCGTCTTCAAAGTCGCCGTCGGCGTCGTCGCTCTCCTCTTCGTCGTCGCCAAAGCTTTTGAAGAGCTCTTTTACTCTTCTTTCTCTATTGATAAGAGCCTCTTTGTAGTTGATGATAAATTGGATAAGGTATCCAACCGAGCAGATAGAGTCAAGGATCATATCCTCGCCTTGCTCTATCTTGATGGAAAGCTCCACCTCTTCCTCTTTGGTTAGAAGCGGGATTTGTCCCATTTCGCGTAGGTACATACGAACCGGACTATCAGACCTTGACCACTCCAAAAGCTCTTTGTCTTTTGTAAAGTCAATCATATCCATCTGATGTTCGCTTTTCATTTGCAAAAACGCTTCTTTGCTTCTCTCCGCGTCGGCGATATTCATAAGCTTTGCCGCCTCTGCTGAGGAACAGAGGAATAGTTGATGCTTTTTTGCCATTTCTGATATTTTTTTTGAGACGGTCGCCGTCGGTAGTTTGTCCATAGCCTCAACTATTTTCTCATACGTCAAGGTTCCGTTTTTGCTTTCTTTGAATAGATCTTCTAATTGTGTTGCGGTAGATTTTGTAGACACGTCTGGCTTCCTCTTTGTGAGAGTTTTATAAGGGGATTAATTTTTAATCGTTTAAGTAATTTATCATTATACAGTAAAGTATATTAAGGAGAGTCCTGAGCATTCGTTCCTGTTTAGCCCCCGTCTTACGGTATAATACACAAACACCCAATAGAAGCTAATTTATGGGAAATTTATTGCACGCTAATGCCAAGACTACGCCTTGAGTTCGAAAAGTATTGATATTACGCAAGTAATCATTTGGTGCCTATATTCAATATGTGGTCTAAAATTTATATGTAACTGTAATTGAAGATGTTTTTGTGTTCACATCTTTTTTATTTTCTGGCAACTCTATCCCGTTTTGATACGAATATTTTGCCGTCACATCAAAGCTTCCAAATTTTTTACCGAAGCCTAAAAAATATGTTTTGTCTTGCTCTACCGCATGGTGTTGCACTTTTGCACCATTTTCCAAAACAGCAAACAATCTTTTGCCAAACATAACGCCAATATTTGCCATATAGCCATTGTAATTTGTATTTAATGACACTAATGACGTCATGTAATCTTTATCTTTGAAAGTATAATTGCCATATTTATTACCGTCTATATCAATCTTTTTCACACCTATTGTAGCTTTTGATTTTATATCGCCTATCATAAAATTTTTGACCAAAGTAATATCAACTTGTCTCACATCAAATTGTTTGTAATCACTTTTATACACATCAGTTGCTAGTATAAAACCTTCAGCAATAGAGTAACCAACACCAACACCATATACTTTTCCATCATCTGTTGGGACAATATTATCATTGATACTTAAATAGCTTAGTTTTGCATTTAGCTCTTTTGAGATTTTGTGCATATAGTTTAAATTTACTTTTTGCACCTCAAGGGTTGGATTTGTCCCTATCCTATCAACTGCACTCTCTTCATACCCAAAACCAAAAATTCCTACCCCAAAATCATGACACAGTCCAACCTCATAACCTGTACCATCAATTCTTGTTTTTGAATTATCAAAATCAGTTACAACATATGACAACTTTAAATCAGTCTGTGCAAAAAGTACAGAGCTTGTAATAAGACTTAATACAAATATTTTTTTCATAATGCTCCTATTTGCCAAGACAACTCTTTGACTTTTTAGGTGTTCAATGGATTGTTTACGGTAAAATGATTTTACTGAAAATATCAGAAAACTCAGCTTTAATGAGCTTTTTTCACATGCCCTATATGGTATAAACTTCAAAAAACCTTAAATTAAGAGGTGGATTTGAGGATTTTTGATGTTGGTTTGTCTATCGCTTGTATTTATGAAACTAGACAACCAAACGAAAGTGAAACTGGACAGTTTAGGAGTTGTTTATGGTTCTTGCCGCCGATACAGCTGAGGCAAACGCCCAATGGAAGTTGTAGCCGCCAAGCTCGCCGTTTACATCCAGTACCTCTCCTATAAAATAAAGTGATTTTCTCAGCTTGCTTCCCATTGTGGACGGGTCTATATACTCAGTCGATACGCCGCCTTTTGTGATTTCCGCTTTTGAAAACCCAAACGTTCCGGCGGGAGCAAACTCATAGCTTTTTAAGCGAGAAAGCCTCTCTTTATCCTCTTTTGTCAGTTTATCCACTATTTTATCAGCTAGATCTACGGAGTCCAAAAAAGCTTTTGAAAATCTCTTTGGAACCCCAAGCTGCGTTGTTATCTGTTTTGAGCCGCCGCTAAAGATGTCGTCCAACTCTGCATCCGGTAAAAAATCAATCGTTATAGACCCTTTTTCCCAGTACAATGAAGCGTTTAAAATAGCAGGACCGCTAACGCCTTTATGGGCAAATAGCACGCTCTCTTTAAAGCTTTTGGAGCCTACTCTTACATTTGCCGCAACCGATACGCCGGAGAGCTCCTTAAACCAAAACTCGCTTGGTTGCACCGTGAAGCCGACAAGAGCCGGTTTTGGCGTATTGACGCTATGCCCAAAGCTTTGAGCCACCTTATAACCAATATCTGTTGCACCAAGGAGTGGATAGCTTACTCCGCCGCTTGCGATAACGAGCTTATTGCATTCAAAAACGCCGTTTGTCGTATTGAGGATAAAAGTGTTTTTTTCAAAAGATACATCTACAATTTTGGTATTTAAAGCGATTTTTCCTTTTGAAGCTTGAAGCAGAGCTGAGACTATCTCTTGCGCTGAGTTTTTACAAAAAAGTTGCCGATTTTTTCGAATCTCAAAAGCAATCTTCCAGCGGTTGACAAACTTTATCATCTCTTCATATCCGAAAATATCAAGAACAGAGGTTATAAACTCTTTGTCTCCGGTGTAGTTATCAACAGATATTTGCTCATTTGTAAAGTTGCACTTTCCGCCGCCTGAGACGCTCATCTTTTTCGCCGCTTTCTCGGAGCCCTCCAAAATCAAAAACTCTTTTTTTAGGTGCGCTCCACACATAAGAGCCGCAGCGCCGCCGCCAACAATTATCACATCGTAGAAATTTTTCATCTTAACTTCTCATAAAGCCCTACATATAGACCAAAGCGCTTATCCATGACGCTGTTTGGCTCTCTATCTAAAACCTCTTTTTTATTAATCTCAAAAATATCCAACTCCTCACTCGCAAATAGCGGCTCCTCAATAGAACCATCGTTTTTTGCGACAAGAGAGAGCTTTTCATACTCCTCGCCTCGCCAATTTACGCCTACCATGGAGAGTCTGTTTTCAAGAGCTCTCGCTCGCAAAAGAAGCCGAAAATCAGCCGCTCTTTTTTTTGCCCAAGCGGATGGACACAGCACGGCGTCGCACGTTTTGGAGTAAATAGAGAAAATCTCAGGAAATCTTAGGTCATAGCAGATACAAAGTCCAAAACGAACCCCATCAATCTCAAAACTCGCCAATTTGTCGCCACCGTCAAATATTCGCTCTTCGCCACCAAATGAAAAAATGTGGATTTTATCGTATAAAGCTATTACCTCGCCGCTTTTTGAGGCTATAAGATATGAGTTTTTATATCTACCGTTGTGTGGTTTTGCGACGCCAAAGCCTATATTTATCTCATATTTTTTTGCTAAAGCACAAAAAAGACGCACGCCCTCATCAAAAGAGTATTTGGCGATTTTGTCTATGTCTGTAGAGTAGCCGCAATATGATAGCTCTGGGAGCAAAAGTAGTTTTGTATCATGCACAACGCTTAATTTGATAAGTTCTTCTATCTTTTCAGCCCTCTCCTCAAAACACAAAGAGAAGTCGATAGACAAAAGCGCCGTCTTCACTGCACAACTACTCTGTTAATTGACGGATTTAGTCTTGTTATTATCTCATAGCTAATCGTATTGTATCGTTTTGCTAGGTTCTCGGCATTCTCAAATACGCAAACGCACTTTTCTTCGCTCTCCACGCAGATATTATCCATTGACACCCTGCCGATAAGCCTTGAGCCGTTTGGAAGTATATATTCGCCATCGCATTTTACGCGCATAAAACCATCGGCATACCCTATGTCATACACCGATACAACGGAGTCGCGATTTATTTTGCCAATCGCCCCATAACCTATCGCTTGTCCGGCTTTGAGGGTTCTTGATGAGATTTTATCCGCCCATAGAGACAAAACAGGGGTTAAATTTGGTTTTTCAAAAGCTTTTGGCATATCCAAATAGCCATATAGAGCAATACCGACTCTAGCTACGTCAAACTCGCCTAAAGAGCCGCTACGAAATAATCCGGCGGAATTTTGAAGATGAAATATTGGGATTTTTATCCCCTTAGCATTGCAAAACTCTACAATGATTTTTTTTAACTCTAAAAACTTTTTTTCTTGCCAAAAACTCTCAGATGAGAGCTCATCCGCGCTTCTAAAGTGAGAAAAAACGCCGTAAATATTAATATTTCTAGCGTAAGCAAGCTCTAGGGCGGCGATTAGCTCATTTGGAGCAACACCGTTTCTGTGCATACCAGAATCGACTTTAAGGTGTATTTTGGATCTACTCGGCATCTCTTTTAATAAGGCAAAAGAGTTTACGGCAAAGTGGATATTTTCGTAGGCGTCAAACTCTTGCGGTTCGGCTAGACATAAAATATTTTGAAAACTTGTAGAGAGTCGGAGAGCCTCATTTTTGTCTCTAACAATCGCATTTTTCATACCGCCCCTAGCGCACATTTCGCCAAATTGTAAAAGACCGTGTCCATATGCGTTGTCTTTTAGGACGGCGTAGATTTTTTCTATAGGCGCTTTTTTTGAAATCTCTTTAATATTTGCATTTAACGCGCTTTGGCTAAGTTTAATTAGGGACATTATAGATTATTTGCTATTTTGACTTATCTACAAACGTTTCAAGATCTACAAATTTTTGCAACCCGCCAACTTCAACTTTGTACATAACTTTCCACCTACCCTCTAACCCCACGCTAAAAGGTTTTGATAAATAGCTTATGGCTGTTTTGTTGAATTCGTTGATTGTAATATCATGCTTTGAAGTGTCCGGTCTTGTAACTATAGCGGTAATATTAGCATCCACCTCTTTACCTGTTTTGTCGCTAACGTTGAGCTCTAAAGAGGTTGGCATATTTTTTGATAGAGTAAAATGTGAGGTTTGGACGACATACTTCTCATCAAATTTTTTTTCAGACTCTATGATTTGATTGTAATTTGCGTCTACATAGCGATATGGAGCCATTTTTGCGCCGTCAAACTCTACCGGATACTGTATGGCTACTCCAACCATTGACGCAAGACCGACAACCAAAGCTACGCCAAATACGGCTAAACCTAAAGGCCAATAATTTTTTTCGATTTTCACGCTTTACTACCCCTTCTTTTAAAAACGCCGTAGATATAAAAACCTACCGCAAAAATAATAGTTCCGTAGAAAAAAATTCTTATAGCCTGCATAAAATCTCTACTGCCCGACCCTATACTTGATTCTAATTCAATATTTTTACTCTTTGCGACTTCGTCCGCAATTTCAGCAACTCCGTTTAATGCGGCCGCCGAATATTTAGCTTCAAGAGAATTTTTATCTTGTACCGCCAAAAGCGGAATTATATAGGTATTTAGTATGTTGTTTTTGTCCACTATAGATTTCAAGTCATCAGAGACAACCATATCTACTTTTTGTTCTTTAGCAGACAACACAACAAGCACGTAAGGGGCTTTGAGCGAAGAAGATATATTTTTTTCATACTCCAAAATACCGCCGTTAGCTTGCTCGACTAAGTGTGTTACTATTGATATTCCAGTTTTTGTGTATAACTCTTGCGACAACTGAGTGATTTTATCTGCTGTGTCTTTTTTTATGATATTTTGATTTATGAGATCTGGTCTTGCAAATGCAAGAGACGCTAGTAGTGGAAGTAAAATTAAGCTTCTGCGGATTATTGTTTTCATCCGCAGAAGTGTAGCGCTAAAAAACTTTAAATCAACCTACATAAAGGTGATTTGGGGTCAAAACGGACCACAGTGTAATAGCGGCCATTATAACGAGGCCTATCGTAAGAATTAAATTTTTATCCATACCGCCCTCCTTATTTGGCGTCTACGATTTTAGTCGCATTATTTTTATCAATCATCTTGATCTCTTTTTCGCCCTCAATCTTGTAATGGTTTGTGGCTTCTTTTTGTTGAACAAGAATAGCATTAATACCCAAAAAGCCTACACTAGAAAGAAGCAAAACTACAGCGATAAGCATTCCGCCAATTCCGTTTAATCCAAACATATTTTATCTCCTTTTCTTACTTTTTCGGTTTGCTCATCTCAGCATTGATGTAAGTTGCAACCGCCATAAACTGAGTTTTATTAAGAAGACCTGATTTTTCAAAAGAAGGCATAGTTCCTATGTGCCCTTTTTTGCCTTTTACAAGAACAGTCTCAGCTATAAATTTAGGCGTACCATATGTACTAAGATCAGGCGACATGCCGCCCATACCTTTTCCATCTTCACCGTGACAACTTGCGCATGCCGTGGCAAATGCGACTTTACCTTCGGCTACCACTGTAGCGTCGGCAGCTTTTTTAACTGTTGAAATTTCAGCCAAAACAAACGCGGCTATCTTCTTAGCAGTTGCCTCGTCCGCAAGACCAGCAGGCATTTCGCCCATTTGAAAGGCTAGACCTTTTGCTCCACTTTTGATTGCTGTCAAGATACCAGCTTCATTGCCCCATTTTGACAAGTCAGTCGCTTTGCCGCCCATACCGTCTCCGGTTTGACCATGGCACTGTACGCAGTTAGCCAAAAAGACGCTCTCACCCATAGCTTTCAAAGTAGTCTCATCGGCGTTTGCAAATTTATCTGTAAACTTTACATTATGAGCGGCTACTTCATCGTTATACTCGCCTATTTGCGAATAAGCGTTTAGCGGGTAACCTGCAAACCAGTACCACACACCCCAAATGATAGTCAGTAGATAGATAACAAACCAACCGGTTGGAACATCATTTTTATACTCTCCGATACCATCCCAATTCTCATCACACAAAGGAGCCTCGGAAACCGATTGCTCTTTCATTTTTTTCATATATATAGCAACAACATAAGCTGTTACAACAACGACTACGAAAAACGCTAAACCGCCAAGCATGGCGATTAGGTCAGAGCCGAAGTCTATTTTTCCTAGAAAATCTAGCATATTATTAGCTCCTTAAATTTAGCTTTTTGCAGAGTTTAATTTTTCAACAGGCGCATCGTAGATGCCGTCATGAAGAACCATATCAGAGTATCTCTCATAATCCTTACCTTCTCTCTTTTTTGACGTATAGAGATGATACCCATACGCACACATTAAGAAAGTAAGCAACGCCGTGGTGAAAAAATATGCGTAAGCCTGCACAAGACCTATATCCATCGCCATACCCTATTTAAGTTTGTTCATATAAGCTATCAAGGCTACGATTTCTTTTATCTCGCCTTTTTCGTAAGCTTCTTTAACATCCTTATCTTTCATATCAGCAACAACCTCTTTTGCCTGAGCCATCATCAGCTTTTGCGCATCTTCTCTGCTTCCGAGAGGTACGCCGCTTGGCTGATCGTATGGAACGTTAAACACTGCTTTTACAGTATACGCTTCAGCATACGCCGTATCTAGATCTGCATTTTTTGCAAACAACCATGGGTATTTTGGCATGATACTTCCAGGTACAACTACGGCCGGCTCTTTCATGTGATTTTCATGCCAGTCCGTAGTTCTGTAGTTGCCCACCCTGTGAAGATCTGGACCAATTCTTTTTGAACCCCATAGAAACGGTCTGTCATACGCATACTCTCCGCTTAGAGAGTATTTACCGTATCTATCTGTCTCAGATTTAAACGGTCTAATCATTTGAGAGTGACAAGTGTTGCAACTCTCTTTAATATACACTTGTCTACCTGCTATTTCAAGCGGAGTATAAGGCTTAAGACCCTCTATAGGTCTGGCCGCTTGAGCAAAATTTGGAAGAATCTCGATAAGACCCGCAAACGCAATTACAACAAACACGCCTACCGCAAAAAAGAACGGATTTTTTTCTAACCAATGAAACATATTTAATCCCCCTTCTCTTAAGCGCCCATAGGCGATGCAAATTGCGGCTCTTTATCAAGCTTAGGCGCAGACAATGTTTTTAGTATATTGTATATAAACATACCAAAGCCTACTAGATATAAAACTCCACCGATTGCTCTAATCGTAAAGTATGGAATCATAACTCTTACTGTATCAATAAATGAGTATGCAAGGCTGCCGTATTCATCCGTAGCTCTCCACATAAGACCTTGTGTAATACCCGAAATCCACATAGAAGAGAAGTAAAGAACAACACCAGTGGTTTGAATCCAAAATTGCGCATCCATTAGTTTTTTGGAGTAGATTTCTCTACCAAATAGTCTAGGAGCCATATGATAAAACGCAGACATAATCATAAATGCAACCCATCCTAAAACACCATCATGAACGTGTCCAACAATCCAGTCTGTAAAGTGCGCAAGTGCATTAACAGATTTGATTGATTGGATTGGACCCTCAATTGTTGAGAACATATAGAATGTCGATGCAAAAATCATAAATTTGATTAGCGGACTATCTTTTAGTTGCTGCCATTGACCCTTCATAGTAAGAAGAATGTTAATAGCGGAAGCCCAAGACGGAAGTATCAAAACAATAGAGAATATAGAACCCATTGTTTGCATCCAATCCGGAACCGGAGAGTAGATTAAGTGGTGACCACCAGCCCAAAGATAAACAAATAGAAGCGACCAAAAACCTATAAGTGAAAGCTTATAAGAGTAAAGCGGCTGACCCGCTTCTTTTGGAAGAAAATAATAAATCATTGCGATAATTGGCACAGTAAAAACAAACGCAACAGCGTTGTGCCCAAACCACCACTGAACAAGAGCGTCGTTCGTGCCGGCATACATAGAAACCGATTTGAACCAGCTACCATAGCCGGAAACAAGAGCCGTCGGAACCTCTAGGTTATTGAATATATAGAGCATCGCAACACCTAGGAAAGTTGCAATATAATACCACATAGATACATATAGGGTTTTTTCTCGTCTTATACCGATGAGACCAAACATAACAATACCCCACATAACCCAAACAACAACAACCATAAGGTCGACAGGCCATTCAAGCTCCGCATACTCTTTTGAAGTTACAGTACCCGTTAAAAACGAAGCTACCGCAAGAGCCAAAATAAGCACATATAGCGGAACCATCAGTTTTGCAACTGTATTTAAAAATTTGCTCTCAGCAAGCGAAACTTTAAGAGTTCTTTGTGCAACATAAAAAAATGTCGCAAAAATACCCGGAACAGTAAAGCCGTAAATTACAGCGTTTGTATGTAGCGGTCTTAGTCTTCCAAATGTTAGATATTCATCTCCCAAGTTGCTAAGCACCGGAAAAGCCATCTGGAAAGCGATAATTACGCCAACCAACATACCCACAAAACCGAGTGCTATGGAAATAACCATAAACTGCTTAGCTACCGTATAGTCGTAGCTTAGTGTAGCGTTATTCTGCATACACGATCCTCCTTTAGAATTTAAAGCCTTTAAAAAGCCTTATAACATTGCCCTTTACAAAAGCAAGCAAATTGTATAGACTAAAATCTGTAATCTTGCTTAAAATTTGACTTTAATCAAGAAAGATTAACACTTATTTAACAAACTAGCTGTTTAGTCCCCCATTCTTCAGGCATAATACACAAACACCCTATGGAAGCTAATTTATGGGAAATTTATTGCACGCTAACGCCAAAACCACGCCAAGAATCAGAAAAGAAATTCAAGACTCTTGTGAGAGTATCGCAAAGTTAGCAATCAAATATAATCTTAATCCAAAAACAGTTCATAGATGGAAAAGAGATACAAGCACAGAAGATAAAAAGAGTGGTGCTAAAAAGATTAAATCATCGCTAAGCGACACAGAACAACAAATTGTCTGTGAGTTTAGACGAGTAACAAAACTATCGCTAGATGATTGTTTTATCGCCTTAAAAGATAAAATTCCAGCTCTCTCAAGGTCTAATCTTCATAGATACTTACAGACAATGGGGCTCAATTCACATATGAATTGTTGGCGGAACATCTAAAACCTAAAAACAAGATTCATCCATTTGACGCTATTTGCACGGCAAATGGTATTGAACATAGATTAACTAAATTTAAACACCCCTGGACTAATGGACAAGTGGAGATATTTAACAAAACCATCAAGAATGCCACCACTAAAACATATCATTACGAGACGGTAGACGAGCTTAAACAACACCTGATGAGTTATCTTCTGTATTATAACCACCAGAAGAAATTAAAAGCTTTAAAGTTTAAGACCCCTTATACTATATTGCTAGAAAAGTTTGACTCCAGCCCTGAACTTTTTAAAGATAATCCGTATTTGAAGTTTAGGGGATTAAACACTGCATATACTGGAAAAGAATGGTTAATTGGCTTTGAGTATTACTTACTCAAACCATTCATCACAAAATACTCCAACTCACCTCTTGGGACTTTCTTTTTAATAGCGTCGTTGTATATATCAGCAACTTTTTTGTTATATTGTTCATAATCAAAAAGCGGAAAATGTAGGTTCCAGCCCTCTTTAACTCTTTTTGTAGATATTTGCTCAATCAAGTACTCTTTAAAAATAGAAAAAGAGACAAAGAAAAGTCCGGTAAACACAATGGCGGAGATGATGGATAGGTGGCAATCCATATTTGAAAAAATCCCATGAAGCAGAACAAGTGATGGAAATATAAAAACAATATGCACAATCGCCAAAAACGCTATAAACATATTTTTTGTATGTATCTTGTATCCAAGTGTAGCGCCGCTTGGCGATAGATTATCTCTCAGTTGCCTATTTGCGTCCAATAAGTCATGAAACAAAATCGGATTTTTGGATAGGATAAACACAAACGGTATAAGCTTATTGTCGACAAATTTATCTATACTAATCATTTTTCACTCTCGCTTTATAGCTAATGTTACGCGCAAACATGAGCAAAGCTCCTGTTTGCGGCAGGGGCTAATCGCCCCTTGCATCCCCCTAAAGCTACCGGCTTTGCCGGAGAAATAGCGGGTCTTTGCGTTTTTTTAGCACCGAGGTCAATTTATAACTTAAACCTCGTAGGGTCAAAAAACGTATCGTCGTGAATATTTTCAAAAGCCGATTTTAGCATAGTAAAGAGTTGCGGCTTCTCTTTTTCTAAATTTTTGAGAAAGTTTTTTGTCTCTTCTCTTTTATACGGCATTTTAGCTTTAAAACTCATCGCCGGACACGCCTCGTCACCAATAACTGTAAGATTGTTGCTTATTGCGAAATATTCTAGCAGTGCCTCTCTTGCTAAAATAAGCGGTCTTATTACGACCACGCCGTTTGTAGCTTTGTACTTTGGAGCTAAAGTTCGCATTGCGCCGTTTTGAAAAAGATTCATAAAAAAGCTCTCCGCCGCATCGTCTAGGTGATGCCCAAGAGCCAACTTGTTGTAGCCATGCTCAAGCGCATAAGCATACAAAGCTCCGCGCCTCATACGCGAAAAAAAGCTGCAAAAAGAGGAGTTTTCTCTAATATGATTTTCGGCGATTTCAAAAATATTGGAGTCTATAATTTCATGTTCGATATTATGAGTGCGGCAGTGCTCTGATAAAAAAGAGAGGTTTTCGCCCATCCCGTAAGAGAGCGTGACAGCCTTAAACTCAAAATCAAACGGAGCGATACGCTTTAGCCTGGCTATCAAATGAAGCATCGTATGTGAATCTTTGCCGCCCGATAAAGCGACCAAAACTTTATCGTTTGGCTCTATCAGAGCGTACTTAACATTTGTTTGTCCGAAAATCTTTTGAAGTTTTTTGCTAAAGATAATCTCAGAGCTCATTTATCATGTTTTCTAAAAAGTCGGCGCTTACTTTGGCACTACTAGCCAAAAACTCATCAAAGCTAAAACCAGCGTCCATATCCGCCGCATCCGAAATAGCGCGAAGCACAAAAAATGGAACGCCAAGACATTTGCAGACATAGCCCACACTTGCGCCCTCCATCTCAAGAGCGTCTGCGGCGTATGTGGCTTTTATCCACTCTTTTTTTGCCTCGGAGGCGATAAACTGATCCCCTGTAGCTATGACGCCGCTTGCAATATCAACATTCAGCTTTTGAGCTACTTTTACTGCGAGTTCGTTTAACTCCTTATCAGACTCGACAAAATCGCCGCTTTCCGGAATAAAACCCCATGGATGACCAAACGCCGTAATATCCACATCGTGCTGAATAAGTTTTTCGGCAAATATCAAATCACCGATTTTTAGACTCTCACTAATCGCACCCGCCACGCCGCTAAAAAGCAGTTTTTCGGCTCCAAATTTTTCTATAAGCAGCGTAGCGGTAAGCGCGGCGTTTACCTTGCCTATTTTGCTATACGCCAACACTATCTCTTTGCCGCACAACTTTCCGGTGTAAAATATATTCGCTGCGTATTCGTGTTTTTGCAAGTCCTCTATCTTTGGCAAAAGCGGCTCTGTCTCTTCTCTCATCGCCCCAAGTATCGCTATTCTCATTGTTTTTCCTATTGTAATTTTTCTACTATCTCGGCTATAGACGCATACGAGTTTACGCTATATGTCGGCACGGCGACTCCGCGTTTGTTTAGACCAGAGAGCACGCTTCCGTTGCCAAACTCCACAAACGCCTCGATTTCTGATTCAAACTTTTTGATAGATTGTTTGTATAGCACCGGCGCGACTAGCTGTTTTTCCAAAAGTTCCAACGCTTCGCTTTTTGAAGAGTATTTTTCGCTTGTCGCATTTGAGACGATAGGAAATGCAAAGCTATCTGACATTTTTTCATCTAGCAGGGTTTTCAGTTTTTTTGAGGCGTTTGTTAATATTTCACAGTGGCTACAAACAGACATATTGAGAAGCAAGGCTCTTTTAGCACCGGTGCCTTTTAGTTCGCCCTCTATGCTTGAAAGATCCGCCTTAAGACCGGCTAACACGACTTGTCCGTCAGTGTTGTAGTTGACCGCCCACGTTTTTTTACCATTTTTGCGAGCGTTTTCGCACACAGCCTCGACCTTATCATCATCCAGACCCAAAACCGCCATCATTCCCGCATCTTTGCTCTCGCAATCCTCAGCCATAAACAGACCCCTTTGGTAAACCGTATATACGGCGTCCCCCAAACTAAGTGCTCCGGCGGCGCAAGCGGCGCCAAACTCTCCCAAAGAGTGACCAATCGCAAAAACAGGCTTAACGTCACAACTTGTTTGAAACACCCTTAAAGCTATAAGACTTGTAAGCAAAATAGCCGGTTGAGCGTACATTGTTTGTTCCAACTTTGTCGCATCATTAAACATTATCTCTTGCAAATCAAAACCTAAAGCGTCATTTGCCTCTTCCATCATACTCTTGGCATCGGCAAAACTCTCCAAAAAATCTTTGCCCATACCGAGTGATTGAGATCCTTGTCCCGGAAATAAAAAAGCTACTTTTTTCAATAAAATATTCCTTTGATGGTGTACGATTACACGGGCAAAGCCCGTCTTGGCGGCAGGGACACAAATGTCCATTGCGACCCCCGCCGGAGGCGGGAGAGGAGGCATCCTTTGGCTTAAGCCGATACAGTAAACTTTAGTGACAACCGCAACTACTAGTTCCGCAATCGTCTTTGCCGCCATGATCTGCGCACTGAAGCTTGCCCGTCATCGCTTCTTCCGCAGTAGTGTCTCTAGCCGACTCTATAGTAATAGCAAATTCAAGAGATTTTCCAGCCAAAGGGTGGTTATAGTCAACAAGAACTTCCTCTTCGCTAAACCCTTTTACCACTACCTGAACGGTAGAACCATCTTCGGCTTGCCCGTACAAAGGAAGACCGACGGAGAGCTCTATTCCGGCAAACTGCTCGGCCGGATATGTTTTTACAGCTTCTTCGTTATATATGCCGTAAGCTTCTTCGGGAGCCACAACAACAACGGCACTGTCGCCGATATTCATTTTAACTATTTCGCTCTCAAGACCGGGGATAATGTGAGATTTTCCAGTTATAAACTCCAGCGGATAGCCGGAAGCCGAAGAGTCTATAACTTCTCTTGTTGCAGCGTCTTTAAGTTCGTAGGCAAACGCTACAACCATATTATTTTCAAATGCCATTTTTTTCTCTCTTATTTTAATTTTTAAACTCATGTTGAGGTGCGGATTTTACTAAAAAAAAGTTTTAGGTAAGGCGAACTGAAATTTTATTTTATTTCAGCCAATCTTTTTTTTGCGGGAGCCGCTAGATAGTGGTCTGGGTAATTTTTTATAAGAGAGTTTAAAATTTTCTTAGCGGAGGCTTTATCGCCTGTTTTTTCAAGACTTATGCCTGTACGAAACAGAATAATAGGAACATAACTAGCTTTTTCATCAGCCTCAACGCTTGCTTGATAGTGAATCAAAGCGTCTTTATAGGCGCTATTTTTATACGCTATTTCACCGAGATAATACTCTGTGACAGCTTTTTTATATGTAGGATCTTTTACTTTTAGCTCTTCAAGTGTAGTTTTAGCTTCTTGCAATTTATTGTCTCTAAACTCTTGTTGCCCTTTTTTAAAGATATCACCCGTATTAAGAGAAAGAATCTGCTCTTTTTGCGTCTCTTTTGCTGTTTGTTCCGTCGTAGCGGGCTTCCCCTCTATTGTTTTTAAGCTGCTATTTTTATCAGGCGTCACTGCGCTTTTTTTGGCGCTTGTTTCAACTTCTTTATAGCTTTTACCGAGAATAGCTTTTAATTGCTCTTTACTGATGTACGTCTCTCTAGTATCGTCCATCAAGGACGCAAGAGCCGATAACGTAGACATTATTTTGTCATAATTTTCATTTTGAAGTTTTAGGTTATCGTCAAATTTTTTTTCTAGGTTTTGCACAGCCAAAGAGCTGTTAGCATCGTTTTCTATTTTTTGTTCAAACTGTCTAATTTTTTCAGAATGCCCAACTATAATAGACTTTATGCCGTCAATCTCATTTCTGAGCTCGGCTTGGCTTTGAGCGGTATCAAATAGCTTTGTGGAGATATTTTGTATATTTTTATTTTGTTCTACTATTTTTTTCTCAGAGCTTGTTAGTCCATATGGATTCGGCGAGCTAAGGTCGCCGGCTTTATACGCCGACGGCTCTTCGCCAAACAGAAAAATAGCCGCCAATATTGCTAGATAAGCGCTTTTTTTCATATGTTGTTATTTCACTAGTTTTGTATCGACTCTTCTGTTTTTAGCCCAGCACTCTTCGGCGCTCTCTTTACAAACAGGGTTGCCCTCGCCAAATGTAACGGTAGAGATTTTAGCTTCCGCTACGCCTTTTGAAATGTACGCCGCTTTAACCGTATTTGCTCTTTTTAAACCAAGTGCATAGTTATACTCGTCAGTTCCTCTTTCGTCTGCGTTACCCTCAAGTTTTACTTTTACTTCAGCCAACGGAGCGGCAAGTTTTGCGTTAGCCTCTGCTATAGGCTCCATGTCAGCTCTGATATTAAACTTATCAAAGTCAAAAAGCACCGCTTGTATTTTTGATTGTGCGTCTGCAAACTGATCTACGGCAGACGTACCTTTTGTCTCTACAACAACCGGAGCCGTAACGCTAGAAGAAGAAGCGACAGAGGAAGAACTTGTTGTTGGCTCTGTTTTTTGCGAACTTGTATCAACCGCTGGAGACTTTGAGCTACAACCTGTAAAAATTATCGCCGCCGCCAAAACTGAACCCGCTATGAATTTGTTAAACATAAAAAATCTCCTGATTTATTTGATATTGGATGTGTTTCCTATTATACTACATCTAATAATAATTTCTACCAGTCGATAGATTTTATCTTGCCGAAATTTGCTGGAAACAAGAAAGTAGAAGAGGAATTAAGTCTAAATATCCCCAAAGATGTTCTACCTCCGTCATTTTTGAAATAAAGCACTGCGTCCCCGGCTTTTGAAAGCCTTGGCGAACTATTCCAGCCGCTAACCGTTATCTGTCTTTTTTGTCCGCTTGCGGTGTTTACCAAATATACGTTGCTTGAACCGTTATCTCTTCCCGTATGCACGAGAAAGGAGTTTTTTGCGTTAAAAGAGGAGTTATGCTTAGGAGTAAAAATAAGTTGCTCCACCGTATTAGAGCCGATAGATTTTGCAAAAATAGTCGGGTGACCTAGTCTATCGGATACAAAAGCTATTTTTTTATCCCCTTCTATAAAATTTCCATTTACGTCAATACCGCCAAAATTGGTCAAATTTGCTTTTACTTTAGTGTCTATATTGTATAAAAAAACATCAGGCAGTCCGCCGCTTGGAATTGTCAAAAGAAGCCTCTTGCCGTCACCGCTTACATCAGAACACACAAGCATCCCATCGGAACTTATTATCTTAGTTTTTTTACCGCTACTTATATTGTATTTATATAGCGTCGGAACATCTTCGTATGCGGTATAGTAAAATTCGCTTTGCGAAGGCACCCATTTTGGAAATACATTGTAGCCACCGCCGACTACTGTTTGCTGGTATGTTAAGGTGTAATCCGCTATCACAATATCACTCTTTTTGCGTCCTGCATCTTTTGCAAGTATCACATAATTTTTCATCCAATCTATAGACGGCGCTTGCAGATAGTCATTTACGCCAACGGCAATGTGGTGCGCCAAAAAAGGATACTGTTTAAATGCAAAAACAGTGTATCTATGGGTTATCGGGGCTTCCTTAAGAGGGTCGATTAGTTTTGTTTCAACCGCATATCCACTTTGACTTTTTGATATTTTGTACTTCAAAAGAAGCTCAATGCCTTTAGCCTTAAGCTCTACGCCGCCGACTGGCGTATCAAATCCATTTTTAAAAGGGTTTGCAACCGCCTCCAGGTGATCTGAAACTTTAATATCGTTTAGCAACATAGCGTCGATTTGGTTTTGCTCAGACTCTGTCACACCTGCGTCTCTATAGCTCTCAACAGCTATTTTAGCCAATGAAGCGGCGCTTTTTTCTATATCGATACTTGCGGATTGTCCAAACAAAAATAGAAGATTCAAACACAATATCACGGCAATCTTAAGCATTACTCTCTCGCTTTAAAGTTAAATTCAACGGAAATAGGTTTCTTGTCAGAGGGAGGTGGAAAACCTTTTTGTTGTAAAAATTTCATATAAGCCGTAAGTCTATCGTTAAATTCTGCGCTTGCGCCTTTTTTTATGCGAAAGCTAAAACTTCCGTCCGACTCAATGTTTACAGACAAAACAGATACGGCGCCAATGTCGTTTTTTGAGGGCGTCCACCCTTGCTTTATTATTTTGGCTATTTTACTCAAATATTCGTTTACTTCCCCGCTGGTATTAAAAGAGGTAAAGCTAATTTCGCTATTTTTTTTAATCGCCATAGCCGCCAACAAATCTTTAGCGCTCTGTTTTTTTTGTTCTGGAATCTGTTCGGTCTGTTGTTCTTGTGGTTTCTCAGGCTCTACTTGTTTTTTTGTCTCATTTTTCTTGGTAGGCTCCTGTTTAATGAGTCCCTCAAACATTTTTTTTGGCGAAATACTTTCTTCGGGGGGCTTTGGAGGAGTTTTTTCTTTTACAATCTTCTCCGTAACGGGAGTTTCTTTTGGTTTGACAACTACTTTCTCAACGGTTTTTTTGGACGTTTGCGTCAAAGCCGTGGCTTCTAGCTCCTCCATACTTACTTCAATTGCGCTTTGTTCGCTTTTTATCGCTATTTTTCTGAGTTCTTCAGATTTTGTAAGCGTATACACCAAAACGGCTATGACAAGAGCGTAGAGTCCAAAAGAACTGAAGCCTCCTATCCAAAAATAACTATTTTTATCCATCCGTAACCAAAGAAATTTTTTGAAATCCAGAGGCTTTAATAAGTCTCATAACAGTCATTACATCATCGTATTTGAGGTTTTTATCAGCCCGCAGGGTTACCGGACTCTCTTTGTCAAAGGAGGTCGTATAGGCAAGAAAAGAGTCGCCAAAGCTATTCATGTCAAACTTCTTTTCGTTTACATAGACAATTTTCTGTATGTCCATACGCACGGCTATTTTCTCTTTTTCACTGGCTTGTTCTTTTTTTGAGCCTTTTGGAAGGTCTATCTTCTCTTGATATACGACCGCAGGGGTTGCTAGCATCAAAATAGCCAACAGCACAAGCATTACGTCCACCAAAGGCGTAATGTTTAGCTCTGGTTTATCTTCAAAGTCCAACATTTGGTTAAGACTTCAAAAGTTCTAGTTGCATTTGAATATAGTTTAGTAGTTCATAGCTTTTTCTCTTTAAGACAAGATGAAAAGCGTAAGCTGGAACGGCTACAAATATACCAAAAGCGGTTGCGACAAGAGCCTCGCTGATTGCGGGAGCCAACACGCTAATACTAGTGCCTCCGGCGACGCCCATTTTTGCAAATGAGTTAAGAATAGAGACAACTGTACCGAAAAGTCCGACAAAAGGAGATGTGGAGGCAACGATTGATAATATTGTAAGCCCACTCGTAGACTCTTTTTCCGCCGCTTTTAAGCAAGCGTTTAGAGAGTGAACGTTAATTCTTTCTTGATACTTTTGACACTTAGAAAGAATAGACAAATCGCTTATATTTGTATGCCCATATGTCAATCTATCTAGTGACTCTTTTTCTCTTGCGATCCAGGAGTTAAGGTAAAAGTATCTAAATATAAAAACCCAAGTAACAGCTATAAAATAAACCGATAAAGCTATAAAGACCAAAACGGTAATCCAGCTACCGTTTTGGAAATAATGTAAGATTTCAGACATTATTTTTGTATATTTTTTAGTTTTTGAGCCGTTACAGATAGTGTTGCGCTAGAATCCGTAGCGTCGCTAAGCAGCTTTTGGGCTTTTTCAATAGCGATTTGAAGCTCGCCGCCTGTTTTTCCCTCTACCGCAATTGCATTATCCACAAGCACAACGGCTTTTTGCTCGTCTATCTCCACATAGCCCCAGTTAATAGCCACGGACTCTTTATCACCGTTTTCTTTTGCAATTTCTATTAACCCCGGAGCAAGGAGAGAGAGCAGAGTCGAGTGTCCAGGAAGAACACCAAACTCACCTTTATCCCCCGGAAACACCGCAGAGGCGATATTTGAATCAAATACCTTACCCTGCGGAGTTATAATTTGTAATTTAAAGCTGTTCATAAGCTAGCCTTTATTTTTTTGCCTTTAGCTTTTCAGCTTTTTCAAGTACTTCATCGATGCCGCCAACCATGTAAAACGCTAGTTCCGGCACGCTGTCATGCTTACCTTCAAGAATCTCTTTAAAGCCTTTGATTGTGTCTTCAAGAGATACATATTTACCAGGACTTCCCGTAAATACTTCGGCCACGAAGAATGGTTGAGACAAGAACTTCTCAATTTTTCTAGCTCTTTCAACAGTTAACTTATCATCTTCGCTAAGCTCATCCATACCAAGAATTGCGATAATATCTTGCAAATCTTTGTATTTTTGAAGGATTGCTTGAACGCCGCGAGCAATTTTATAGTGCTCGTCGCCTACAATTTTTGGGCTAAGCATTCTCGATGTGGAGTCTAGCGGGTCAACAGCTGGATAGATACCTTTTTCTGCAATCTTTCTATTAAGAACCGTAGTTGCGTCAAGGTGAGCAAAAACTGTTGCGGGAGCCGGGTCGGTAAGGTCATCCGCAGGAACGTATACGGCTTGAACAGACGTGATAGAACCTTTTTTGGTTGACGTAATTCTCTCTTGAAGTGCGCCCATCTCTCTTGCAAGAGTCGGTTGATAACCAACGGCCGATGGAATTCTTCCCAAAAGAGCCGACATTTCAGAACCTGATTGTGCAAATCTAAATATGTTGTCGATAAACATCAACACGTCAAGACCCATTGTGTCTCTGAAGTACTCAGCCATAGTTACACCCGTAAGAGCGATTCTATTTCTAGCGCCCGGTGGTTCATTCATTTGACCGTAGCATAGGGCGACTTTGTCAAGAACGTTTGACTCTTTCATTTCGTGATAAAGGTCGTTACCCTCTCTTGTTCTCTCGCCAACACCGGCGAATACTGAGTAACCGCTGTGTTTGTAAGCAACGTTGTGGATAAGCTCCATAATAATAACTGTTTTACCAACGCCTGCGCCGCCAAATAGACCAACTTTACCGCCTTTTGCATATGGGGCTAGAAGATCGACAACTTTGATGCCCGTCTCAAACATTTCACTTTTTGTGCTTTGCTCTTCAAACTTTGGCGGATCTCTGTGGATTGACCACAACTCTTTAGCTTCACAAGCGGGACCATCATCGATAACTTTACCAGTTACGTCAAATATTCTTCCCAAAACTTCGATACCTACAGGAACTTGAATAGGAGACCCTAGCGCTTTTACCTTAGTGCCGCGAGCAAGACCCTCGGTCATATCCATAGCGATAGCTCTAACTCTATTATCGCCAACATGCTGAGCGACTTCGCAAATTAGTTTTTTCTCTTTACCTTCAACGCTATAGTTTATTTCGATAGCATCGTTGATATTTGGTAGCTGACCGTTATCGAAATCGACGTCAACAACCGGACCGATTACCTGGCTTACTATTCCTTCCATTTACCTTATCTCCTTTATTATTTAAGCGATTCCATGCCGCTGATAATCTCTGTTAGCTCGGTCGTAATCGACTCTTGTCTTGCTTTGTTGTATTGAACCGTTAGACTGTTTACCATCTCTTTTGCGTTTCTATTGGCCGCATCCATAGCTTGAACCCTAGATGCGTGTTCTGCGGCTAAAGAATCTATTAACGAATAGTATAGATTAAATTCAATATATTTTTTAACCAAAGAGTCCAAAATTGTTTTACTATCGTCCGGCTCTGTGGAGACGATTGATGTGCAAGAGCTATTTGCCGCATTCTCCAAATCAACAGGAAGCAGGTCGATTTGTCTTACCTCTTGCGCAATCATGCTTTTAAAACCGTTATAAATTATTATAACTTTATCGGTTTTTCCATCAACAAAATCAGCAAACGCTTTTTCTATTATATTTTGAGCTTTTTCATACGAAGGAGTTCCGGATATACCTATATTTATATCGGCAAGTTCGATTTGGTTAAATCTAAGATTATCCACCCCTTTTCTACCAATCCCTCTAATCCTTACAGTTTTGCCCTCAGCTTTGAATTTGGTATAAAGAGCTTTTACAGCCTTTATTGCCTGGGTATTAAAGCCGCCGCAAAGACCCTTGTCGGATGTGATAAAAATCAAGTCTACAACTTTTTCGTTTTCACTTTTTTTGAAAAGCTTTGAATCGTACCCAAACCCGCTGATATCATACTTATTGACATTGCAGGCGATATTAGACAAAACTTCGTTTAGCTTAAACGCATACTCTCTAGAAGCTTTTGCAAGCTCTTCGGCTTTTTTTAGTTTAGCCGTAGAGACAAGCTTCATCGCTCTTGTAATCTTGCCCGTATTTTGAACGCTTTTAATTTTGCGCTGAATGTTTTTTAGGTTAGCCATTTTTTTGTCTCTTTACTTATTTTTTAGCTGTTGACGAAAAAATTACCTTCAACTCATCAAGCGCTTTTCTTAAGAGCTCTTCATTTTCTTTGGCGATTTGTTTTTTAGCTTTAATATCTTCAAAAACTTGCGGGTATTTTGACTCCATAAATTCATACAACTCAGCTTCATACGTTGTAACTTCTTTAGGATTAAGAGCGTCTAGGTATCCAGCGTTACCTGCAAAAATCAAACATACTTGTTTTTCGATTGCTATTGGAGCGTATGGTCCTTGTTTTAGAACCTCAACCATTCGTAGTCCGCGCTCTAGCTGTCTTCTACTTACTTCGTCAAGATCAGACGCAAACTGAGCAAACGCTTGAAGCTCTCTAAACTGCGCAAGGTCAAGTCTTAACGTGCCGGCAACTTGCTTAGTAGCTTTTACCTGAGCGGCGCCGCCAACCCTTGAAACTGAGATACCCACGTTAATAGCCGGTCTAACACCCGCATTAAATAGGTCTGTTTCCAAAAATATTTGACCGTCTGTAATAGAAATTACGTTTGTAGGAATATACGCCGATACGTCACCCGCTTGAGTCTCGATAATTGGCAGCGCCGTAAGGCTTCCAGCACCAAGTTCGTCATTAACTTTTGCCGCTCTTTCAAGAAGTCTTGAGTGGATATAGAATACATCCCCCGGATAAGCCTCTCTACCTGGCGGGCGTCTAAGAAGCAATGACATCTCTCTATACGCCACAGCGTGCTTAGACAAATCATCATATACGATAAGAGCATGCTTTGCGTTATCTCTAAAGTGTTCGCCGATTGTTACGCCGCAATATGGAGCCAAAAATTGAAGCGCCGAACTCTCAGAGGCTGTAGCGGCGACAACAGTCGTATACTCCATAGCGCCGTACTCTTCAAGAGTTTTAACAACTTGAGCTACGCTTGATTGTTTTTGACCAATCGCAACATATATACAATATACGCCTTGACCTTTCTGATTGATGATGGCGTCGATTGCGACAGTTGTTTTACCTGTTTGTCTGTCGCCGATAATAAGCTCTCTTTGACCTCTACCAATTGGCACAAGGGCGTCGATTGCTTTAATGCCTGTTTGAAGCGGTTCGTGAACAGATTTTCTAGCCATAATTCCTAGAGCTTTTTCCTCTATAAATCTAGACTCTGTCGTCTCTATTGGACCTTTGCCGTCTATTGGCTCGCCAAGGGCATTTACAACTCTTCCAACCATCATCTCGCCAACAGGCACCTTTAGAAGTTTTCCAAGTCTTTTAACCGTAGTATTCTCTACAATTCCCTTACCTCTGCCAAGAACAACAACACCTACTGTCGACTCTTCAAGGTTTTGGGCTAGCCCCTTCTCTCCATTTTCAAACTCTACCATCTCGCCGGCCATAACATTTTTAAGACCGTACACTTTAGCGATTCCGTCACCGATACTTATTACTCTACCGATTTCGTTTATATCTACTTTTAGCTCGAAGCTCTCGATTCTTTCTCGAATTATCGAACTAATTTCGTCAGCATTTATCTTAGCGCTCACTCCATCCCCTTTCAAAAGATTTTATTTGTATTTAGAATATGCGTTATAACTGATTTTTGTAACGCATTTTTATTGATTTCTACTTCCACTCCAAGATCGCCTATCTCTACCTTAATACCGCTAAAGAGGTTGGCGTCTACTTTTCTAAAAGACAATTCAATCTCTCTTTGAAGTTTTAAACTTAGTGTTTTTGATATTTCGCTAAGCTCTGCGCTTCCCACGTCAAAAGAGGCGAGCGCCACTCCGCGAGCTTTGCCTGATTTTGCGGACAAAAACTCTCTAATCCCCTCTGCGACGGCTGGTATTATATCCACTCTTTTTGATTTTAAAAGTAACGCCACAAAACTGATAAATTTTGCGTTTTTACTACCTGATATCTCTATCAAAAAAGACGACTTTTGTTCGTTAGAAACCTCTCTAGAACCTAAAATATCTTGAAATTTTGATATTTTTAGCGCAACGGCTATATTCGAAAGAGCTTCATAGCTACCTTGTAGCTCTGCGCTACTTTGAGAAACTATAAAAGCTTTTGTATATTTTTTTGAAATTGATGAAACCATTAGGCTACCCTTTTGGCGATAATTTTAGCGAAATCTTTATCGGCAACGCCAAAACCATCTTTTGTGATAATTTCATCCATTGTCGATTCGATTACATCCACAATAGCTTTTTTCCTTAGCATCAACATCTCCTCATCGGCGGCTTTTTCAATTCTAGCCACCTCTTCGTCTCCGTGTTCGGCTATCTTTTTTATTTGAAACAAAGCGTCTGTTTTAGCTGAAGCTACCAATTCGCTCGCTATTTTTGCCGCTTCTTCTTTTTTTGCTTTCGCTTCGTTTAAAGCGGCTTTCGCCTCTTTAATCTTATTTTCAGCGTCCTCGTATGCCTTTGCTATAGAAGCCGTTCTATCGCTAAAAAATGCTTTAAGTTTATCGGCTAACAAATAGTATGCAAGAGCGGCAAAAATAAGAAAGTTAACCGCCCTAGGTATTATGTCCGTTTCCGTATGTTCAGAACCCGAAGCAAAAACCGCTACGGATGCAAGAAGCAATACGGACGATACTTTGACAAGACTCATCTGCGACCTTTCTTATATTTTTAGAGCTTTTGCCAAGCTTTGCTTGTAGCCCTCTTGGTTTGCGATTATTGTAGCCTTTAGTTCGGCTTTTTGCGCAATTAGTTCGCTGGAGAAGTTAGAGATTTTGACCTCTACGCTATCTTTTGCGGCGTTGATTTTGATTGCGGCTTCAGCTTTTGCTTTTGCAGCAGCCTCATGTCTGATTTTCGATCCTTCGCTTTTTGCTTCGGCGATAAGAGCTGAGGCCTCTGCGTTTAAAGCTTCGCGTTCACTCTCTTGAGAGCCCGCAAGACCGACATCGGCTTTTAGATTTGAATTTCTCTCCTCCATAAAGCCAAGCAACGGCTTATAAAGAACCGTGTTTAAGATAGCAACTAGCGCCAAAAATGTAACAATTTCAAACGCAAGTAAATTAGGATCAATATCTAGCATATATAAGCGCTCCTTTTGTAGTGACTTGTAAGTTTAGCATATAAAATCTGAAAAATGTAAACAAAATAGGCTACTCTCTTGTTAATCTTGCTGATATTTTGTCAATTTGCGCTTGGTTTTCAAAAAAAATAGTTATAGAAGTGTGGGTTTTTCTAGTCCGTAAACTATCTATTGAATCTAGTGTATCTATTAGTTTTGAGAGTTTCAACTTTTTATCATTATACACTGTTTTTTCTGTTTTTTTTGTCTCAAACTTTAGTTTTGTAGCCATCTCCTCAACATCTCTAACACTAAGTTTTTGACCGACTATTGAATCTGTAATTTTTTGTTGTTCACCGATATCCAACCCAATAAGCACTTTTGCGTGACCGTAAGATATTTTATTTTGCATCAATTTATCTTTGACATATTCGTCAAGTTGTAGCAACCTTAGCGTATTCGTTATATAGCTTCTACTTTTTTTTACTATACTGGAGAGTTCGTCATGCGTCAACTTATGCTCGTCTATCAACTCCTGGAGGCTTACCGCAAGTTCTATGGAGTTTAAATTTTCTCTTTGAATATTTTCTATTAAAGAGAGCTCTCTAACTCTGTTTTTGTCTATGTCCGCAACTATCGCTCTTATCTTTTTGATACCAGCCATTTTTGTGGCTCTAAGTCTTCTCTCGCCTGCTATAAGCATAAATTTATCATTGTTTCTAATGACGACAATAGGTTGCAGTAATCCGTGTCTTCGTATTGATTCGCTTAGCTCTGCGATAGAGTTTTCATCAAATAGTTTTCTTGGCTGAAATGGATTTACAACTATCTCGTCAAGTGCTATCTCTTTGACAAATTCCGAAGAGCCGTTATTTTGTTTATACGCCTCTTCAACTTCCTCCAAAATAGCGCCGAGTCCCCTGCCAAGTCCGGATGACTTAGACATGTGCTTCCTTTAGAATATAGTTTGCAAGCTCTTGATAGGCTAAAGACCCGGATGATTTTGCGTCGTAGAGTATCACCGGTTTTCCAAAGCTAGGGCTCTCCGCGAGCCTCACATTTCTTGGAATGACTATATATGAAGCCGCTTCGTCTTTGCTGTCGTCTTTATTTTTCCCGACAAAAAGTCTATCCATAAAATGCCTCTTTAGATCTAAAAAAACCTGTTTAGAAAGATTGTTTTGGACGCTGTACATCGTTGGCAAAAACCCTCTAATTTTCAGCTTAGGATTGATTGTTTTTTGAATTATCTTTACAGTGTTGAGTAGCTGCGCCAACCCCTCAAGCGCAAAAAATTCGCATTGAATTGGAATAATTAGCGAGTTTGCGGCGGATAAAATATTTACAGTCGTAGTTCCCAAAGCCGGTGGCGAATCTATAATAATATAGTCATATTTTTTCTCAATTTCGACGATAAGTTCTTTTAAGATTAGCTCTCTATTATGCACAACCTTATCATACAACTCTTTTTCGATTCCGACAAGACCAATATTGGACGGGACGATGTGTAGATGCGGCAATTTTGTGTTAAGCGTCACCTCTGAGAGCTTTTTTGCCCCTATAAAGGCGTGGTATATATTATATTCAAAACTATTTCTATGAATCCCCAAATTTGTCGTAGCGTTGGCTTGTGGGTCGGCGTCTATTAGAAGCACTTTTTTCTCGGCCACAGCTAGCGATGCGGCTAAATTTACCGCGGTTGTCGTTTTGCCGACCCCGCCTTTTTGATTGGCTATTGCAATTATTTCGCTCATCTTAAACTAAACACCTTTTTATTATCTATACTCAATGAACCGTCGCTGTTTAGCGTTGCGCTTTCAATATATTGTCTACTATTTTTATATGGGATTTTATCCCTTGTTTTTAAAAATTCTACTTCAAAGCTCTTTAAAATACGCTTCCAGTTTGGCGGAGTCGTAAATAAGTTTAAATATTCGTAAATAAATTTATCTTTATCTACGCCAACGTCGCATGCGCTAAAATCTCCTAACGATAAAAGATTTAACCCTATACCGCAGACAAAACACTCTCGCTCTTTTATAAATTGCGTAATAGCACCGCCTATTTTATTGTCGCCTAGATAAATATCGTTTGGCCACTTAAACCAACAAGACGAGCCAAGCCGACTTAAAGACTCTTTTAAAATATACATAAAATAGATTGACGCAGATTCCAACTTCAAATCATCAGGAAGAGCGGGCAGCGGCAGAGCAAAAGAAAAAAGCAGAGCGTCTTCAACAGACTCCCATCTGTTTGCCCTTGAGCCTTGCCCGTCCGTCTGAGTTTTTGCGGCTACGCACACGGGGGCACTTAGTTCGTCTGTTTTTATTTTTTCTATCAGGTAGTTTTGAGTGGAAGACAGGGTGTCAAACCAGATAATCTCCAATGTAAAGCCTTTTTCCTCGAATATACTCTATAGCTGAAGTCTCATTTTTAGAAGGAGCTTGAAGTTTTAAAATTTTGAGAGAGCCCTTTGTAAAACCAAGCGTTATATACTCTTCGCATATTTCTAAGATTGTACCGCCTATATTTTGCGAGAATATTTCATTTATTTCAACCTCTTTTATCTTTAGCCCTGAGGGCGTGTGAATACCGGGCCAAGGGTAGTACGCCAAAAACTTTTTATACGCTTTTTTTGCGGATTCAAACGAGATTTCACCATCTTCTCTAATTAGCTTTTTGGCGTAACTAGCATCGGCGTTTAGCTGTTTTTGAGGCTTTATCTCGTTAAAATCTAAAATAACGCTTTTGGTTAGATTTGCCGCTTGATAACCTAAATGCTTTAAAAGGCAGTTAAACTTTGCGCATCCATCCGGCTTAAAAAATAGCGTCCCAAGAATATCTCCCGTATCAAGCCCCTTATCCATCCAAATAGCCGTTACGCCGGCATAGTCGTCGTTTTCCAAAATATGCGTCTGAAGAGCGGCGGCGCCTCTATTTTTTGGCAAAAAAGACGTATGAAGATTGATACATGGCGCAATATCCAAAATATCTTGCCTCAAAATCTGCCCATACGCCGCCACAACTATAAAATCAGGTTTTAAGCCTCTGATAACATCTAAAGACTCAGTAAGCTTTTGCGGTTGAAAAATTGGGATAGAGAATCTCTGCGCACTAATCGCCGTATCCGGCGGAGTCATTATCTGTTTTCTACCAACCGGCTTATCTGGTTGCGTAAAAAGAGCGACAACTTCAAATCTTTCGTCTAAAATCAAAGACTCCATAATAATACTGGAAAAATCAGCGCTTCCCATAAATAGTATTCGTTTCTTCACTATTCTCCTTTTTTAAAAAGAGTTCCCTCTGTCTGTACCCCGTCTATTAAAAACTCTTTTGCCGCTTTTAAATCAAAGCCGCTGGATAAAAACATCTCTCTATCGTGCGCCAACAAAAAAGCGGCGGCTTTTAATTTTGTAACTATACCACCCGTTGCAAAAGCGTCGTTTGGATTATAATCGCCGTTTAGCTCACTCTCGTCTATATGAGATGCGATTTTTATTAGTTTTGCGTCTTTATGTTTGTTTGGGTCTTTGTCGTAATAGCCTTTAATATCAGAGAGTATCACAAGCATCTTTGCATCAAAATAGTGCGCTACTTGCGCTGAGAGCTGGTCGTTATCACCTCTCAAAATTTCGTCTACTATAACCGAGTCGTTTTCGTTTATTATTGGAATAATATTGTTATCAAGCAGAGTATTTACGGCGGCTTTCGCATTTTCGGAGCGTTTTATGGAGTCAAAATCCTCAGCGGTAAGTAAAATCTGCGCAACCGTAATCTCAAATTTTTTGAACTCTTTTTGATATTTGTTGATAAGAGCCGCTTGACCCAAAGCCGCAAGAGCTTGCTTGCCGGCTGTAGTTTTATTGGATATAGTCGGAAGTATTGTATGTCCCGTGGCGATAGCGCCGGAAGTTACAAGAATTACTTTGTATTTTTTTGCAATATCAGCCAAAAACTCCACAAGATTTTGTATTCGTTCAACGCTAATTTTACCGCCTTTTGTAAGCACGGCGGAGCCCACTTTGACGACAATTTTTTCTTTTTGCATAGCTATTTATCCTTTTAGGATTCTAAAAAGGGCAAATTTTATTTTTTGTATATTTTGGTGAGCGCTTGAGGAGATAGGAATCACAAATCTTGGATTACTCTCTTCACTCTCATAAAAGCCAATCTCATCAATAATTTCAGTAGATTTTAGATTTAAAGACTCCAAAAACTCCTCTATCTTTGCGTTTAAATCTAAAGCGTCAAGAGCGTCTATTTTTGTTATAGCTATTGCAAAATTGTTTTTACTAATTTTTTCAGAGTAGTTTTGAAGCTCCGTTTTTAGAGTGTCAAACTGCTCAAGAAGCGAACTCTCTCTCGCCGCGTCAAGACAAAATAAGCAGACTTTAGTTCTTTCAATATGCTTTAAAAACTCTAATCCAAGCCCCTTGCCCTCGCTAGCCCCCTCAATAATACCGGGAATATCAGCCACTACAAATGAGTGTTCAAAATCTATATCCACAACGCCTAAATTTGGCTTTAATGTTGTAAACTCATAGTTTGCAATCTCCGGCTTTGCGGCGGATATTACGGATATAAACGTAGATTTACCGACATTTGGAAAGCCGACAAGTCCGACGTCTGCTATTAGCTTAAGCTCAAGGCGCACTTTTTTTTCTATGCCGGGTAGACCTGGTTGTGCGTATGTAGGCTTTTGATTTGTGGATGATTTAAAGTGCATATTTCCAAGACCGCCCTTGCCGCCTTCCAAAAACATAACTTTTTTATTTGGCTCTGTAAGGTCAAGCAAAATCTCGTTTGTCTCTATGTCTATCACTTGCGTTCCAACCGGGACTATAAGAGTTAAGTCTTCGCCGCCTTTGCCGTACATATTTCTATTGCCGCCCTGCTCGCCGTTTTCGGCCTTATGATGGTGTTTGCCTCTATATTTTGACAATGAGTCTGCATTTGGATCTATATAGAAGTAGATGTTACCGCCTTTGCCTCCGTCTCCGCCTGATGGGCCGCCTTCTATTACAAACTTTTCTCTATGAAAAGCCGAAGAGCCAGCACCACCTTTTCCTGAGGCGACGGTGACAACGACGCTGTCTGTGAACATTATATTTACACGAACAAACGGGCAAAGCCCGCTTGTTCTACGCTGAGCGCTGAGCCGCTGAAGCTAGCCGCATGACGCGGCAGAGGGCTGACATCAATGCTAGCAAAGCTAATTTGTTTTACGGTAGCCGCATGAAGCGGCAGAGTGTATAAACTACTGTGTGTGTATGACATTAATTATTTATTAATTGCAGATTAAAGAGTAGCTTCGCAAGCAACAGGGTAAACCGAAACTTTTTTTCTATCTTTATCTTTTCTTTCGAATGTTACTATGCCGTCTATAAGAGCGTAGATAGTGTGGTCTTTGCCCATGCCTACATTTTTACCTAGATGAATTTTTGTTCCTCTTTGTCTAATAAGGATGTTTCCGGCTCTACAAGCCTGACCGCCCGCTTTTTTTAATCCAAGTCGTCTACCCGCTGAGTCGCGGTTATTTTGGGTGCTACCCTGACCTTTTTTGTGTGCCATAGTCTCTTCTCCTTCTTAATTATGCGGCTATTGAAGTTATTACGACTCTTGTAAAGTCTCTTCTAAAACCTCTTTTTACTTTAGAGTCTTTTCTTCTTCTCTTTTTGAAAGTTATTACCTTTCTACCTCTACCCTCGTTTACTACTTTTGCGACAACTTTTGCGCCTGCGACGAATGGATTTCCAACTACTAGTGTGTCTGCGCCTATCATAAGAACTTCGTTGAATTCTACTTCTGTTTTTGCCTCGGCGCTCATTTTGTCAACTAGTACTTCGTCGCCGACACTTACTTTATATTGCTTACCGCCGGCTTTTATAACTGCGTACATAATCTGAACCTTTTGGAATTTTTTTGGTTTTTTAGGATGCGAATTATATAACAAACTAAATTAAGTTAAGTTTAAAGCGTTTTTGTTATCTTTTCTATATCTACAACGTTGCCTATTATTACCAAATAATGGGAAATGCTATCTCTATAAAACTTAATTTTTGTATAATAAAGAGGACTACACCAAACTCAAGGAAAATATATGGAAAGCGTCATTAGTCTAAAGGATCCTTATCTCTACATCAACAGAGAGCTTTCATGGCTTAGATTTAACACAAGAGTCCTTGAGGAGGCTGAAAACACAAAGCATCCGCTACTGGAGAGACTCAAGTTTATAGCGATTTACGGCACAAATATGGATGAGTTCTATATGATTAGAGCCGCTGGATTGCAAGAGATGTATAAGATGGGAATCAACGCCGCTGGTGCGGACAAGATGACCCCAATAGATCAATTAAGCGAAATAAGAGAGTATCTGCACAAAGAGAAACTAAGGGTAAAAAAGTGCTACGAAGAGATAACGGCGGAACTTAAAGCGGAAGGACTTTTGATTACAAAATACTCAGACCTTGACGCGGAGTTGCAAGCAAAAGCGGATGCGTATTTCTTTGGCAATCTATACCCTGTTATTATACCAATAGCGATAGATGCGACACACCCGTTTCCGCACCTAAACAATCTAAGTTTTGCGCTTGCCGTAAAGCTTGTTGACAAAGAGGACAAAAATAACGTCAAATTTGGACTTATCAGGATTCCAAGAGTGCTAAGCCGTTTTGTCGAACTCGAAAACAGTATCTTTGTAAGTATTGAGTCTATAGTAAGACGACATATCGAAAATCTATTTTTGGGATATGAATGCGAGGAGAGTATTGCGTTTAAAGTAACAAGAAACGCTGATTTGGTTATTGAAGAGGAAGAGGCTGAGGACTTCTTGGAGCTTTTGGAGCAAGGTATTAGGGCTAGACGAAAAGGGGATTTTGTAAGGTTGACGCTTGAGTGCAACGACGATGCGGAGCTTAACAACTTTCTTATCTCTCACGTCAAACTAGAAGAAGCGGATACATATCGTATATCCGCCTTGCCGCTAGATCTTAGCTCTCTTTGGCAAATAGTCGGAGCAAAAAGATTTGCGCATCTAACCTACAAACCATATACGCCAAAAATACTGCCGCCTCTTGACCTAAATACAAATATATTTGACCAAGTAGAAAAAGGGGATATTCTCTTTTATCAGCCATATGAGAGTTTTGACCCCGTCGTAAAATTCATAGCGGACGCCGCAAAAGATCCCGATGTGCTCTCTATCAAAATGACGCTTTACAGGGTCGGCAAAAACTCGCCTTTAATAAAAGCGCTTATAGAAGCGGCGGAAAACGGCATTCAGGTAACCGCTCTTGTGGAGTTAAAAGCTAGGTTTGACGAGGAAAACAATCTGCATTGGGCAAGAGCGCTTGAGAGAGCCGGAGCGCATGTGGTGTATGGTATAGCTGGACTAAAAGTGCACGCTAAAATTGCCACCGTTATCCGCAAACATAGAGACGGACTAAAACAATATGTGCATCTCTCCACCGGAAACTACAATGTCCAAACAGCTAGAATCTATACGGATATAGGTTTTTTCACAGCAAATAAAGACATAGCGCAAGACGCGACAAAGTTTTTTCACCACCTAACAAGCTCTGCAAAATACTCAGAACTCTCTGTTTTGTCCACAGCTCCTACACAAATGAAAAAAAAGATTATCTCATTAATAGAAACGGAAGAGAAGCAAGGCACAGACGGATATATCATCGCTAAGATGAACTCCATCGTGGATTCAGACGTAATAAGAGCTTTATACAAAGCTTCGCAAGCCGGCGTAAAAATAGAGCTTATCGTAAGGGGCATCTGCTGCCTAAGACCGGGCGTTGAGGGTGTAAGCGAAAATATTAGAGTTATCTCTATAGTCGGCAAATACCTAGAGCACGCAAGAGTCTTTTATTTCAAAAACTCTCCTATTCAGCTATATTTTTCAAGCGCCGACTGGATGACTAGAAATCTTGAAAAAAGAATAGAACTTCTAACTCCAGTGCTGGAGCCAAAAATAGCGCACAAACTTCTTGAAATACTAAAACTTCAAGTGGGTGACGACGCACAGGCAAGAGCTCTTGGCGTAGATGGAGAGTACACGAAAATAGACGGTCAAAACGGCGGACTAGATAGCCAAAAGATACTGGAAGATTATGTGACGGGTGTATACGAATCACACGTCAAAGAGCACGGCTCCAGAGAGAATAGATTGGCAAGCAAACTGCTAACGGAGAGTTAAAATATGATTATGAACTTCAAGCACTATACGCCGGATATTAAAGACGGCGTTTTTATCGCACCGAGTGCGGACGTCATCGGCAGAACCACGATAGGCAAAGATAGCTCTATCTGGTTTGGAGTCGTCATAAGAGGCGACGTTCACAAAATAGAGATAGGAGAGCGCACAAGCATACAAGATTTGTCTATGGTTCACGTCACTCACTACAAAAAAGATGATGAAACGGACGGTTATCCAACTATCATTGGTAGCGACGTAACAGTCGGACATAAAGTCATGCTACACGGTTGCACAATAGAGGACGCATGTCTTATCGGTATGTCAGCCACTATACTTGATGGAGCGGTAATCGGCAAAGAGTCTATCGTCGGAGCCGATGCGCTTGTCACAAAAGGCAAAGTTTTTCCTCCTCGCTCTCTTATTATGGGCTCTCCGGCAAAAGTCGTTAGAGAGCTAACCGATGAGGAAGTCAAAGAGCTATACGCCTCAGCCGCACGATACGTATCTTTTAAAAACGAGTATTTATAGCCGATGTTGCGCGCTTTTTGGAAAAATGCGTAAATCATTATCTTCTCCTGCATTCATGCGGGTAGCTTCAGGGGTTTGCAAAGGACGCTTGCGCCCTTGCCGGGTCAAATGGGCTTTGCCCGTTTGGCGCGCGTTACATCGGATGGCTTAAATGTCCACCGCCCTTATACTACAAGCCGCCGATTTTATCGGCGTCGTCTCTTTTGCGCTTAGCGGTTTTTTGACGGGATTTCGGCACAAGCTGGATATATTTGGCATAACTCTTTTGGCATTTTTGACGGCGCTTGGCGGCGGAATAGCAAGAGATGTTATCGTGGGGCGCATACCCGTATCGATGCAGGATTTATCGCTTTGCCTTATTGTCTTAGCGACCCTCGCTCTCTCCATCGTCCTAAAACTCCACAAAAAAACAGAGCTTGACCAAAAGCTTATCTTTGTAATTAGTGACGCAGTCGGACTTGCCGCCTTTTCAATCAGCGGCTCCATAGTCGCTATAAATGCGGAGCTCAACAGCTTTGGCGTAGCCGTATTGTCGCTTTTGACGGCTGTTGGCGGGGGAATGGCGCGCGATATGCTCGTAAACGATGTTCCGACTATTTTAAAAAGCGAATTTTACGCTACAATCGCAATTATAGTGGGCGTGGCGATGTATTTTATGAACGAATATAATGCGTTAAATCTCTATACAATATTTTTGCTCTTTATTTTTGCGCTAGCCATCAGGATAGCGGCGTATATAAAAGAGTGGCGTTTGCCAAAGCTTGGGAGCTGATAAAAATGAAAATAAAAACCGTAGGGGTGGTTCTTCGTCCTTCGACAGATGGAATCAAAGAGTTTTTTTATGGGTTTAAAAAGGAGGTTCAGTTGCACGGAGCCGATGTGCTTATAGACTCCGTCTCGGCAGCGACTCTTGGCGAAAAACCAACGTCTGCCGAGGAGATGTTCAAAAAATCAGACGTTTTGGTATCTATAGGCGGCGACGGCACGCTAATAGGACTCGCGCGAAGGTCGCACCCGTATAAAAAACCTATTTTTGGCATCAATCTTGGAAACTTAGGGTTTTTGACGGCGGTTTCAAAAGAAGGCTACGCCGATTTTATCGACGAGCTATTTGAGGGTGAATACGATATAGAACAGCGTATCATGATGGAAGTTATTCATAGAAAGGCAAATACGGAGAAAAGATATTTTGCATTTAACGATATGGTAATGACAAAAAACATCTTCTCAAAAATGCTAGAGATAAGCGTAACATCGCACAAAGACGAGATAAACAGCTATTATGGAGACGGGCTTATCGTCTCAACGCCTACAGGCTCCACGGCTTACAACCTCTCAGGGGGCGGGCCGTTGATGTATCCGACAAGCGAAAACTTTATCATGACTCCAATTTGTCCGCACTCTTTGACCCAAAGACCAATGGCTCTTCCAACTTTTCTCAATCTTACCGTAACGCCCACGTCAAGCTCCGCCGTAGCGATTATAGACGGTCAAGAGAGCTTTACGGTTGAGTATAAAGAGGAGTTGGAGCTTAGACAAAGCGCCGAAAAAGTGATGTTGCTGTGGCCAAAAACGCATAGCTTTTTTAAAGTGTTAAAACAAAAACTTAGATGGGGTCAAGATAGATAGTGGCTATAAAAAGATTTTATGCAAAAGAGTTGATAGGATTTAGCGAGATAGAGCTTGAGTTTGGTGACGGACTAACTGTTTTTACCGGAGCTTCCGGCAGTGGTAAATCGGTGCTAATGGAGGGGATACTATCAGTCTTTGGCTACAAAGAGCCAAAAGCGCTAAATGCCGAGGCGTGGGTGGAGAGACGCTTTGAGAGGTTGGAGGAGATAGGCATAGACAACGAGGAGCCAAACGCCTTTAGATACCTCAAAAAAGATAAAACAAGATACTTCATAAACGCAAACGCAATAGCCAAAAAAGAGCTCAACGCTCTCTCAAAGCTATTTTCGTCTTATCTCTCGTCAAAAGAAGAAAACGACTTCACAAACGAAAGACTTTGTAATACGCTAGATTCTTTCATACAAGATGAAAAGTTTTTGGAACTAAAGAGGGCATACACAAAAAGCTTTGAGGCTCTACAGGCGACAAAAAAAGAGTTGTCGGCGCTCAAAGAAAGAGCAAAACAAGCGGCCGAGGAGAGAGAGTTTTTGGAGTTTGAGCTAAAAAAGTTCTCCGAGATAAACCCGCAAGAGGGGGAAGAGGAGAAACTCACAGCCATCAAAAAAGAGCTCTCAAAAAAAGATAAACTAAGCGGTCTTTTGGCAAAAGCAGAATCTATAAAGTCTGCAAAATCGGCTGTTTTGGAGATTTTTGAGTTTGTGGGCAAGGACGGCGGCGACGCAGAGGGATTCTTTGCTGCGCTGGATGAAGCCGTAGGGGAAGCTGATTTTAAACTCTCAAACCTTGAGGGGGTTGATATAGATTTTGTATTTGAAAGACTAGATAAACTCTCATATCTAAACAAAAAATACGGCGGTATAGCTGAAGCTATAGAGCGCTTTGACGAAAAAAAGCGTGAACTTCAAGAGCTTGAATCCCTAGAGTCTCGCATCGACTCTTTAGGTCTCGATATGGCTTCATTAGAAAAAACAGCGCTAGAATTGGCAAAGCGCATAAGCAAATTTAGATGCGACACCCTAAAAACTTTTGAGGATAAACTTCTATTTTTCGCCGACAAACTGCTTATCAAAAGACCAAAGCTCTCGCTTGCCACAAAAGAGTTGTCGCCCATAGGCATAGACGGCGTAGAGCTATCACTACAAGAGTCGCACATAGCTGAGCTTAGCGCCGGGGAGTATAGACGACTAAGACTAGCCCTGCTAGCTTGCGAAAACTCAAAATCTGATGAAAAATCAATACTATTTTTGGACGAAGCCGACGCAAATCTCAGCGGCGAAGAGAGCGCCGGAGTGGCGTACCTACTTAAAGAGCTCTCAAAAGAGTACCAAGTATTCGCCATATCACATCAACCGCAATTAGCAAGCGTAGCCACAAGACATTTCGTAGTCTTCAAGGAGGGCGAAAACAGCTTTGCCAGAGAGCTTCAAGATAACGAAAAAGCGCTAGAAATAGCCAGAATGGTATCCGGCGCAAAAATCACCAACGAGGCTATAAAATACGCCGAAAAACTACTATCGGAAGCAAAAAACTAAACACGCCGTTTAGCTAAATATTTTGCAACCGCTTACCAACCAAAATATACGCCGCGTTTCCAAGAAATATATTTGGCTTATTGCAAGGCTATGCGAGGACAAAAGCTACCGACTTTGTAATGTGTCTTAAGCACTTTTAGCGCGTAAAGTCAGTTTTTAATCAAAATCTCACTCTCTCCAAGTTGTATCCGCCCGCCCTCAATAAGCGTCGTTAAAGCCGCTTTATAGCTTTTTTTGCTAAGCCCAAACGTTTCTTTTATATCCTCGGCTTCACTCTTATAGGTAAAATTCATTTTGCCGCCGTTTTTTTGCAACACTTCCATCACTTTTTTACTAGCCTCGTCCACCCTCTTTTCGCCGATTGGTCTTAGCGAAATATCCAGTTTGCCGTCCTCTCTCACCATCTTTACAAAACCGTTTTTTGTATCCCCGACTTCTATATCTTCAAATATCTCGTTGTGGTATATCATCCCCTCAAAAGAGTTGTTTACAATCACTTTGTAGCCAAGCGGTGTGCGAGCTAGAACAAGTAGCTCCACCTCCTCTTTTGGCTTTAGGACGCTTGTCTCTTTGGATAGATAGCGCATAATTCTCTCATCCCCAACGAGTCTATCGGTTTGTCCGTCGTATACGACCCTGATAATACGTCTATGTCCTACCCTAAAAGGTGTTTTTTGATTGTTTTTTGGCACAAAAAGGTCTTTTGGCAAACCCCAATCTACAAAAGCGCCAAAAGGCTCCAAGCTAACCACCTCAAAAAATCCAAACTCATCCACCAACGCAACAGGTCTCTCACCCAGAGCCACCACTCTATCTTCAGAATCAGTCGTCACAAATACCGCCACTTCGTCGCCAACTTTCATAGATTTTGTCATATATCTATTTGGCAACAGTATCGCTTCGTTGTCTCCGGATACCAAAAAAGCACCTGGAGGCGTTATCCTATCCACCTTTAGCGTGTTTATCTTGCCAAGTTCTATTTTCTCATCCATTTGGACAATCTCCTTGTTTTTACAATTAATTTTGCTATAGTATACAAAACTTGAAGCCAACTTGACACAGATAGGCTATGCTCATTTTTTATAATCTTAACCACAAAACAAATCAGGAGACGGTGATGAGCATCACTAGAAGAGAGTCCATTTGTATTTTGTCTTCCCTAGTGACCCTCCCATTGCCTCTTAAAGCGCAAGGTGCGGCTGTGTGTCTGAGGCTAGCGGCGAATATTCGCTAAAGACGCAAGAAAATGGAGCCCTGCTTATAGAGTCCTCAAAAAAAGAGGTAAAGTTTCGCATAGGTAAAGATGCGTTTTTGATGCGCAAAAATAGCAAAATAGAGATTTCAAGCGACAACCTCGCCACAAAGTCACTCTCTCTTTTGAGCGGCGGGGTTATGGGCGTATTTGGCGGCGGAGAGAAGACGATAATCACAAAAACATTCGCCGCCGGAATAAGAGGCACGGGCATATATTTGGAAGAGCTAAAATCAGGCGCCGTATATAGCTGTCTTTGCTATGGCGTGGCTGTGTATAAACATCCGCAAACACAAAAGACGGCGATGACTCTTAAGTCGATTCACCACGATAAACCCGTCGCAATCAGTCGTATCTCAGATGAGAAGATTGAGTATTGGCTAGATGTCAAGTTTCACCACGTTGTACCATTCCATTCAAAGCAATAGCATAAAAC
>DZAX01000063.1 GCA_022729705.1 Helicobacter cetorum
CTCATCTCCAAAGAGTTTGCAAAAAGAGCTCCTCTGCCTCCGCTTGCCGCTGTGCCTATGGTTGGGTCGCCGCTGTTTGCGCTGGAGTTAAATAGATTGCCGCCGTCTGATTCTAAGCCTTCGTTGTTGGCGAATTTGGCTAGGGCTATTTGGGCTAAGCCTATGTTTTGACCGTTTGAGAATGTGCCTACAAGTACGCCGTTTTGGTCTATTGACTGATCAACAAGTGAGCCGCTGGCGTAGCCGTCTTGGGCGATTAGCGATGTTGTCGAGCCGCTGGCGGTGCTTGTTATACCGTTAAAGGTGCTTGTTTTGCCAAAATCCATCGCTATCTCTTGGTTTGCCGTAGAGCCGTTGTTCCATGTGACGCTTAAGCTTACAGGGTCTACGCTTTGCAGTGAACCGTCGGTGTTAAATGACACCTTGCCGTATTTGTATATGTTTTTCTCTGTATCCGCCGCATCTACACCTGCTAATTGACCAGGGTTTGGTACGGTAACACTCCACGACCATGTGTTTGTACTCTCTTTTCTGAATGTATAAGTAATGGTGTGCTTGGCTCCCAAAGAGTCGTATGTATCTACGCTAGCGCCGTGTATCGCTGCATTCATAGCTGTAGACGCTTTGCTTGAGCCGGTACCTGTGTTAAGAGATCCCTCTGTAGCGTCAAATGTCGTAGTAAAGAGCGTATTAGGCGGAGTTGTCTGAACACCTGTGCCGTTAGAGTCTCCATTTATAGACGTTATTCCTATATACAACGCTCTACCTTTAGTCACATCCGGATTTGTAATCACAAATCTACCGTTAGTATCTACTTTGACCAAAGCCCCACCGCCAGCGTCAAGGGCGGCGGGCGGTTGTTTCTTTTGTCCTATTTGGTCAAGAAGAGGATCTGTATCGTAATTATCTTTATCGGCGTCATAGCCTGCTTGCTCTTGCAACAACTGCCTCAAGTCTTCTGTACTATGGAATGTTTTATTGACGTTAGCTGTCGTTCCCTTTGCTGCATCATAAGCTGGTCCAGAGGCTATTTCTGCATCAGTGTATGTATATTTATATGCTGTTATGGCACCAACTGTTGCAGGATCGGCACCAGCTGCAGTCAGTGTTGCAAAGTTGTTTGTCACAGCCGCATCATCGAAGTCTGCGGACTTTAAAGCTGCAGCTACATCTGCCTCATTATTAAACGCAACTAGTATATTCTTTTTACTATCGCCCTCTACCTGATTTGTATTTGAAAAAATTATCTTTCCACTCCCGTTTGTGTCGGCGCTTACCCCTGTTTGTGGGGTGTATGCGTTTATGATGGAAGCCATTGCGCTTGCTCTAGCTTGTTTATCACCAGCGGCTACGGTAGCTGTGATTCTTATTTTATTTACCGTTATGTCCAAGTTTGTAGTAGCACCAGCACTATCGGCGACTTCGTCTGACAATATCTTTGTAGGTGCAAAGCTAGCCCACATACCTTGACCGTTCTGGAGATTGTACCCCTTGCCACTATCATTAAATAAAGCGCCTATATCTTCCGGTTTTTGGTTTGACGGAGCTGAACTCGACATATTTGGTTTTGTTGGATCTGCTACAGATTCGCCAGTTTCGTTCACCGTCCCGTCTCCATCTGTATCACCTTGATTTGAGTCAAGTGCATAAATAGGAGTATACGTCCCCGCCACTGGACCAGACGTTAGATTTGCTCTAAGCGTCACATTTTCAGTAGTTTTCGCCGGCACCGTCAACCCTGGGTCTATTTTGATATTACCTGTTGGCTTTGTAGTGTCTATCACATTCTTATCATCTTTATTCCACCCTTGCACCACAAGCCCCGCTGTATTTACGAAGTTGCCGTTTGCGTCAAGGTCGAAGTTTCCGGCTCTTGTATACTTCTTTGTGATGCCGCTATCGGCGCTAACCACAAAAAACCCATCGCCCTCTATCGACACGTCCGTCTTTACGTCCGTGCTTTGTCTTGAACCTTGGGAAAATACGTGCGTTATGCTACCTACTGTAGAGCCAAGACCGACTTGCGTGGCGTTTCTACCGCCCAAAGGATCATCCGGCGCTGTTGATATTTTCGATGTTTGAGAGAGCATATCGGAAAAGTTTGTTCTTGAATATTTATAACCCACAGTGTTTACGTTGGCAATATTATTACCTTGTACATCCATCCCTACCTGGTGTGCCTGAAGCCCGCTAACGCCGGACCAAAGTGACCTCATCATGACTATATCCTTAAAATAGATTTTATATATTTATGCAAAAAACGTGCCAAATACAAAAATATAGCCGCGTCATTTTGCGAATATTTAACATCTATAATAAAGCAAATATCTATCCGTAATTTATTCGTTTTGCGTGGACGCATTATTTTTTTTCTTTGATTGATAATCGCCAATATAGATATTGCCGCAAGAGGCGCTATAATTTACCCTCTCTCCCACTCCACCAAAGAAACCCCTCTACTCCTAGAGTCAAACTCCACACCCACAAGCCAAATCTCTTTATTCTCATTTTTGTATTTGTCTGCATAGTTTTTGTCTTTTATCTGCTTTAGAGCTTTGCCGTCTCCGTCTACTTTAAACTCCAAAATATAGATAAAGTTTTGAAGTTTTAGAGTTAAGTCTATTCTGCCTTTGTTTGTTGTGTCTTCGGCTATCATATCTATACCCAGTGAGGCTAGGTAGGCGTATATGACCGAAGCATAATAGCCCTCATATTGCTGTAGTGGGTTTTTTGCGTAGTTGTTGTAGGGGATGGAGGCAAATAGGGAGATTATGGTGGTTTTGAATGTTTCTAGGTCGGCGGTTAGGAGGGCTTTGTAGATAGAAGTTTGGTATACGCCTCTATTGTTTTTGGCGATATTGTCTATTAGTAGATTGCCAAATGAGTGTCGCGTCTCAAAGTTTGGATAATCTAGCGTATAAAGAGGAAGTCCGAATATATCTTTTGAGGCTTTTTTGATAGTCAAATACCCGCTTTGAAAAAGTATAGACTCTATCTTTATATCCT
>DZAX01000019.1 GCA_022729705.1 Helicobacter cetorum
ACTCACAAGGAATAAAACTTTCTAGGAAATTGTTTGTTTTTCTTGGGGGATTATAGTTTAGGGCGACCGGACGCTATTTTATTCGCTTTTATTTTCCATATACTCTTCGTATGAGCCTCTAAAATCGATTATTTTATTGTTTGGTCTAATCTCTATAATTCTGTTTGCAAATGCGTCGATTAGCTCCCTGTCGTGCGTTACGCAGATTACCGCTCCCGTGTATTCGTATAGCGATTCGCCAAGCGCGATGATGGCTTCAAGGTCTAGATGATTGTTTGGTTCATCCATTACTAGAAAGTTTGGACCCTCTAGCATGAGCTTTGAGAGCATAACTCTATGTTTTTCGCCTCCCGATATTGCACCTACAGGTTTTTCCTGCTCCGCTCCGTTAAACAGCATTCTTCCAAGGCAGTTTCGTATCTCTCCAAGTTCCGCTTTTCTATCATATGCCCTTAGCCACTCATATAGTGTCTCTTCACCTTGCACTACATCAGTCGCATCTTGCGGAAAGTATCCGGTTTGCACCGTGGCGCCCCATGTTACTTTTCCTGTCTTTGGCGTTATTTCGCCCATTAGGATTTTTAGAAGCGTTGTTTTGCCGATACCGTTTTGACCGATTAGGGCTATTTTGTCGTTTTTTAGGACGCTTAAATTGAAGTTTTTTAGGATTTCATCGCTCTCGTAACCAAAAGTGATATTTTCAACCATAAGGCAGTCGTTGCCTATCTCTCTTTTTGGTTTAAATACGATACTTGGGTCTCTTCTGGACGATGGTTTGAAATCGTCTATCTGGATTTTTTCCAGCTGTTTTTGACGGCTTGTCGCTTGTTTTGCTTTTGAGGCGTTGGCGCTAAATCGTCTGATGAAGTTCTCCAGTTGCTCTTTTTCGCCTAGCTTTTTCTCTCTATCCACTTCCATCTGTTTTTGGATAAGGTTTGCCGCTATGTACCAGTCGTCGTAGTTGCCAGTAAACTCTCTGATAGCACCAAAATCTACGTCTAGGATGTGCGTAACGACAGAGTTTATAAAGTGTCTATCGTGCGAGATAACTATCATTGTGCCCTCATGTCTTTTGAGCTTCTCTTCTAGCCAGCCTATCGCTTTGATGTCGAGGTTGTTTGTAGGCTCGTCAAGAAACAGGATTTCAGGTTTTGGAAATAGCACTTGCGCTAGCAGAACCTTAAATTTTTCGCCGGATGTGATTTCGCTCATTTTTGAGTGGTGCAAGCTAGAGTCAAAACCAAGCTCTTCAAGGATTTTTTCGATGTTTACATCATATTCATACGTCGGGTCTTCCTCGGCGCACACCATCTCAAGCTCTCCAAGTCGCTCATTGACTTTGTCATCGTCAAAGTCGCCCTCAGCGTATAGTTTTTCTTTCTCTTTTATCGCGTCAAATAGTCTTTTATTGCCCCAAAGCACCGCATCAAATAGCGTAAAATCCTCAAAAGCAAACTGATTTTGCCCCAAAACGCCTATTCTAGCCCCCGGCTCCGTCCATATATCACCATCTGTCGGCTCCATCTCTCGCGAGATTATCTTCAAAAACGTAGACTTCCCAGCGCCATTTGCGCCTATTAGCCCATATCTTTTGCCTCTATCAAGTCTCAAATTTACTTTATCAAACAGTTTCCTTGAGCCAAACTGCATAGTTATATTAATCGCTTGTAACAATTTAGTTCCTAATAATATTTTTTTGGATATTTTACACTGTTAGCGGTTAGTTTATTGAAAAGTTTGCTTTTAAAAAAATACTTCCGATATAATTTTGCAAGAAATACTAAAAACAAAGCTTCCAAAAAAGGCTAAAAACAATGATAAGAGAAGTTATACGACCAATGCAAAGCGATTTGCATATTAAAATACCGCTAGAGTATATAGATAGAGAGATTGAGTTTATAATGTTTCCATTGGATGAGGGGTTTGCGACTCAAAATGTAGAGAGCTTAAATGCAGATTTACTCGGTGGGATACTAAATAAATATGCAGATTTATCAAAAATAGATTTGGAAGACAAAGCTTGGGAGCTACATATAATGGATAAGTATAAGTGATTCTTTTGGATACTAACTATATATTGAGATTTTTGCTAAAAGATGATGATAGGATGTATGAAATTTCAAAAGATTGTATAAAAAATAACTCATGCAAAGTGTCGGTTGAGGTTTTGTGCGAAGTTGTTTTTGTTTTATTAAAAGTGTACAACGCCGCAAAGCAAGACATCAAAAATTCACTTATATATTTTATCGGACTTGACACTATTTTGATTGACGGTAAGCGTGATATGTTGGCGGCGCTAGAGCTTTTTGAGGCAAAAAATCTTGACTTTGTGGATTGTATTTTATGCACAAAATCAACTGAATATGAGATAAAAACTTTTGATAAAAAATTAAATAGTTGCATTCAAACACGTCTTTATAGGGATGAACTTGTTTAAATATATTAAATGGTTTGTTATATTAGTTTTTGTTTTTTTGGTTGTAGATATTGGCAGATACGCCGTTTATCCGGATGTGGCAGAGCTTGCCAAGATAAATCCGATACCTACGGCGTTTATGGAGTATCGTAAAGAGCAGTGGGCGGATGAGGGGAAACAAAAAGAGATTAGTCAAAAATGGGTTAGTTTTGGCTCCATCTCTCCATATCTTGTCAAGGCTGTGCTTATAAGCGAAGACGATGGTTTTTGGAAAAATGACGGGTTTGAAAAAGAGGAGATGAAAGCGGCTTTTGAGAAAAACCTAAAAGCGGGCAAATTTGTATCAGGCGGAAGCACAATAACGCAACAGCTAGCCAAAAATATCTACTTAAGCCCAAGCAAAAACCCAATTCGTAAAATCAAAGAGGCGATACTAACTTATAGAATGAATAAAACGCTAAGCAAAAAACGCATAGCGGAGCTGTATCTAAACTGTGCGGAGTGGGGGGACGGAGTATTTGGCATAGAGGCGGCGGCAAGGCGCTATTATGGCAAAAGCGCCAAAGCCCTTAGTGCGATGGAAGCCGCAAAACTAGCCGCTATACTGCCAAATCCGATACTCTATCAACCCGAACAAAGCGGACGCATCGCTAGAAAATCAGCTCTTTTATACAGAATAATGACGCAAAGAGGGGTGGTGGTCAAGGCGTACGAGGAGACGCTTAAGTCGTCAAAACAAGACAAAGAAGAAGCGGCGCCAAAAGAGACGAACGCGACGGAGCAAAATAGCCCAAAAGATGTGCCGGAGGCTCAGGAGGTGGATAAGGCTAAAGACGCAAACGAGAGCGTTGGCGGGTAGCGAGTGCTTACCAATTCTCTGCAGCACTATCACGCCTTGCTCAAGAGCTTTCTCTTTTAAGTCTTCGCGGTTTTTGCTAGTTGGGCATCCAAGGCATTATAGTTTTTGTTTAAGATAAGCATTTAACGGCGTCATAAACCTATAAATTATTGCTATCAGCAAAAAAATGACTCCCAAAAAGATAAGAGAAGCACCGCCGCCTACTCCTCTCTCCATCATAGCGCCGAGCGTCACTGAGGTCACAGTAGCGCTCATTGTGAAAAACATATCGTTGATCGCTATCACTCTGCCATAAAACTCCATATCCGTCAAATCTTGAAGCATCGTCATTGTATAAGACCATATCGTAGTGGTAAAAAGCCCGCAGAAAAACGCCCCAATAAGAGAGAGCCAAAAATCATGGCTCAAAGCACCCCACAGCATAATTGCGACGCCCTGCCCCAAAAGCAGATAAAAAAGTCTCTCTCTATTGACAAATTTTGAAAACAAAAAAGGACCAATAATAAGTGCGACAGAACGTATGGCTCCTATGAAGCCTATGGCAAGAGCTATAGATATTACGCTTTTATACTTAGTCTCGGCAAGCACGGTCACAACTCCATCAAACACGGTAAGCCCGACGCTTGCATGAATCGCTATTGCAAACAGTAGTTTTGGATTTTGCTTAAAAACGTATTTTAGCCCCTGCCTAAAAGAGTCTAGGTAACTTCCATGGCTTTTTGGCGTCTTAATATCGATACGAAGCCTATTAAATACAAAAATCGCAATTATAAACAAAGAAGCGTCAACTATAAAAGCCGTCTTAACTCCCAAAAATTGCACAGCCAAACCGCCAAGAGCCATTCCCGCGGTGAGGGAAGCGGACCAGACTATGGAGTGTATTTCGTTTGCTAGTTTTAGCTCTGATGGCTTTAATACTTTTGGCATTAACGACATCTCGGAGGTAAAATAAAACGAAGCGGCGCTCATCTTTATATACATCAGCGCCAAAAGAAGCCAAATATGCCCCGCCTCTTCTATAAATACAAACAAAAAAGTACAAAACGCCTCTATCAAAAGAAGCGTATTCATAAGCTTTCTCGGCTCTAATCTATCAATAAGCGCCCCCGTAAAAGGAGCTTGCAAAAGGGCTGGCAAAAACGCCATAGAAACCGCTATCGAAATAACAAATGGGCCCGCTCCAATTTGAACCAATAGAGCCAAAATAGCGACATGGCTAAACCAAGAGCCAAAATATGCGATTATTTGCACGCTAGTCAATACTCTAACAGCTTGGCTTTGGCGTAATAATAGTATATAATTCAACTAAAAACCTTATAAAGAGTAATTAATGGCGATACGCCCGAGTTTTTTTAACCAAATTTCAATTATAGCTAAGATTTTAATAGCCACCATAGCGTTTTTATTTGGAGTTGAGATTTATGAAATTGCTTCGTGCGATTCATATAAAGATAATTTTCTTCCGATTATTCTCTTGCAGATTCTTATAACGCTTGCGGTTGTCGTCTTATTGACAGTATTTAGAAAATTAGAAAAAGGCTTACTTCTACAAACAAAAGCAAAACAAGAGGAGCTATACAAGCATACAATAGAAGATATTTCCGAAAAGCTGGCTGATGAGGAGAAGCTACTAAAAGAGTATAAAGAAGCGATAGATAAAAGTGCCATAGTGATAAAAACAGACACAAAAGGAATTATTACATACGTCAATGACAAATTTTGCGAACTAAGCCAATGCGACAAATCAGAACTTATAGGCGGAAGCTATTTTATCTTTAAACACGCCGATGATAGCAGGGACTACTTTCGCCATATATGGGTAAATGTTTTGGCAAAAAAAACTTACGGCGGCAAAATCAGAGGTCAATGCAAAAATGGAGCCGAATTTTTTTTAGAAGCCACCATTACGCCCATACTTGGTGTAAACGACGAGATTGAAGAGCTTATCGCCATTATGTTTGATGTGACTAAAGAGACGATTATGGAGAAAAATTTATTTGAAAAAGCGGCAAAAGAGCAGGATGAAAAACACAAAGACGAGCTTTCAAAAGCCAAAGAGTCGTTTTTGCTAGTATTTACGCATGAGCTAAAAACTCCGCTAAACGCTATAATTAATTTTAGCTCGTTTATTAAAAAAAAGATAGAGAAGTCGGAATTGGACGACAAAGAGAGGCTTGTTGAGCTCCTTACAAGCGTCAAAAAAAATGGCGAGGATATGTTGCTATCCGTGACAAATGCGCTTGATACTGCAAAACTAAAAAACAACAAAATGCTTTTTTCGAGCTCTACTTTTGAGCTTAGTGGGCTTATTGAAGAGGTTGAGTCAAAAATACTACCCCCAACAGACTTTAAATGCGTCTCAAATATAGAGAGCGGTATTTTTGTAAAAGGGGACGAATTAAGGATTGGGCAGATAATATCAAATATCATATCAAACGCTCTCAAATATGGAAATGGCGAAATTGCCGTAGATTTAAAGTCAATAGATGGTAAATTTTTACTTTGCGTAGACGATAACGGATTTGGGGTAAAACATAAAGAGGCAGTATTTGAGCTTTTTTGGACTGATGAGCACGATATGACTAGAATTTCCAATGGTACTGGGATTGGACTTTATTTTGCAAAAATGTTGTGTGATGAATTTGGTTTCGAAATAACGCTAAGCGACTCAGAAAAATTATCCGGCGCATGCTTTTGTATTAGTGGACAAACAATAGAGGTGAAAAAATGATTAAAGTATTGGTGGTAGACGACAACAAAGACAACAGAACGACAATCAAACTTCTGCTGGAGGATTTTGAAGAGATTTTATTAATAGAAGCCGAGGACGGTAAAAAAGCCATTGAAATCACGGCTCCGATTGTGCCTGACATAATATTTATGGATATTATGATGCCGATAATGGACGGCGTAGAAGCGACAAAAGAGATTAGAAAATTTGACAAAAAAGTTTTAATCGTAGCCCTTTCGGCTCTTAGTGACGACGAACATCAATCTCAAATGCTAAAAGCAGGCGCAGAGGACTACATAACAAAGCCCATCAATGACGAACTGTTTGCCGTCAGAATGAACAACTACCTCTCCATCATCGAGCATAGACGCTCGCGAGGCAGAATGGATGGAGCTGTAAATCTATTCTCCAAAACTGTTCACTCAAAAAAAACATCTTTTTTTGTGGAAGATGAAGTTGGGCTAATAGAATTTTGGGAGTATGCGGCGGAAAAAAGTGCCAATAGTAACGTCAGCGACGCTATAAGAGCGGTATATAATATCGGTTTAAACCTTCTTGTGACAAACAAAAATTTTACCATTGTGGTCGAAGAGGATGATTCTACTCTCTATTTTAGTATCGTGGCTATCAAAGTATTTACACCTCAGCACATTAGAGATATTTTTTCAAAAGAAGGCACGCACGTTACCCTCGCCATCAGAAACAACGAAATATCCATATCCACCCCAAAGGGCGAGCCCTTGCAATCAATCGCCAAAAAAGAAAAAATTATTTTAGACGACAGCGATACCAAAATTCTTAGAATGGAGCACACAGACAAACTCTCCGCCGCCGACTTTACTAGCGATCTTGATTCTGATATGTTGGATAAATTGGATAAACTTGAAAGCAATGAAGAGATATTGGATAATCTAATATACGAGTATGAGACAAAAAGAGAGCATGCCGTATTGGCAAAAATTGCCGACGAATTAGCCATAATCTCCAGAGAGTTGGAACTATTATATGAGTTTTACAATCTAAACTATGCGCTCGGAAAACTTAATACCATTATCAGAGATATTCCAAAAGAGAGTTTGGATGAGACAAAAAGCAAAAAGCTAGCTATATTTCTTAGAAATATGTTTGAGGATTTTGTAAACTGGAGAGAGACGATATTTGTATATAAAAACACAGACGACATACACTACCTAGACAGCTCCCTGCTTAGCTCCTGTTTGCAGGTGGAGCTTTTATTAAAAAATATGCAGACGGGAGATGAAGATAACGACATAGAACTGTTTTAACCAAGCTTCTCTTGCCCTATTCTATAAAGCGCAAAATCATATTTAATAGGGTCAAGCGGGTCAAACTCTCGCAACTTTTCCGTAATCAAAATAGCCGATTTTAGGTCATAGCTCTTTCTTTGTAAAAGTCTAAGTCTTTTTGAGACGTTAAAAGTATGCGTATCAAGCGGAAGTATCAAATCTTTTTTATCAACATCATCTTCCCACAACCCCATATCAAGAGCGTCTTTACGCACCATCCAACGAAGATACATATTCCATCTCTTTAGCGGTGAACCGCCCATTTTTATATCAGAGGCGCCGACCAAGAAGTTAAGCCCTTGTGTATCTGGTCTTAGGATAGAGTTTAACTTCTCTATTGCCGCGCTTAACCCCTCAAGAACCGAGCGCTCTTTTTGGTAACCTTTCAAAAAATAGCTTTTTACTCCGCCCTCTTTTTTTAGCTCTTCTAGCGCACAAAAAAATCTCATCGTATCCGATGGTGTTTGAAAACGGTAGTATTTATCCTCAAAAGTGCATTCTTTTAACTCTCCTTCAAGCTTTAAAGAAGATAAAAATTTGACTATTTGCGAAGCGGAACCGTATGCAAAAAGAGCGCAAGCAAGCGCCGCAATCTCATCGTTATATCTTTTTGCAATCATTAATGGATCTGGACGCTCTGCGCTTAACTCTAGCTCGCTATTTCTAGTCTCATACTCCGCATCCAAACGCTTTTTTAGCTCTATCAAACGGCTACGCTTTTTGCGCTAATTTTATTTTGAAGCTTAAAGGAGAGACTTATGAGGGAGTATGTAATCAAAAATATCATCAACCCCGGAAAAAAACTAACCCACCAAGCTATATCCATAACATCTTTTCCATCCGCCAAAAGCCCGCCAAGGCTCATATCGGGAGCCGCTATACCAAGCCCCAAAAAGCTAAGAGAGCTCTCCGCCAAAATCGCCCCGCTAACGCCGAAAACAAAACTTGTAAGAAGTATAGGCGAGAGTATTGGGGAGTAGTATTTTAGGATTATTTTTGAGTCGCTTACTTTTGCTATTTTTAGGATTTTGATAAACGGCTTGTCGTTTATAGCATATACCTCGGAGCGAAGAAGTCTAGCACTGCCCATCCAAGAGCTAATAGCTATGATAAACACCAAAAAAAACGGCGAAATATCTATATATGCGACAAGAGCTAGAAGTAAGAAAAATGTAGGGACGGTAAGAAACAAATCAATAGCCACAATGGTAACCCTATCTACAACCCCTCTATAAAATCCAGCGCTAACGCCTATCGCCAAAGATAGAAGAGTTGAGATAAGAGAAGCCGCTATGCCTATGACAAGAGAGTTTTGCCCCCCTTGCATCATGCGCGAAAGCATATCGCGCCCTAGCCTATCGTAGCCAAAAGGGGCGCTTAAAGAGGGAGGGTTTAGTATCATATTTTTGTCAAAAGAGGTTGGGTCTACCTGATAAACAAGCGAACCCGCAAAACAAAACAGAATTAAAAATAAAATAACAAAAAACTGAAAGCTAAACTCTTTCACTTATTGTTTCATACCAAGCAACGTATCAAGCATCTGATTGATAGTAGAAACTACTTTTGCCGAAGCTTGGTAGCTAGCCTGGTACTTCATTAGGTTTACCAGTTCCTCGTCTGTAGAGACTCTTGATATAGAAGACATCTCTTCATATACAGCGGTATACACAGCCGTAACGGTATCGTTATTTACAACCGCCGTTGAGGTGTCTGACGCTACTTTTAATGCGGTGTCTGAATAAAAACCAGCGATAGTATTTGAATTAATAGTCCCGTTTCTCATTGTAAAATCTACTTTGGTGTACTGAAGCTGCAATATACTGTTTGCTGTGGCGTTATCGCCATATATTGGGCTTGAAAACGCTTTTATTAATAGCGGATCCTGTGCAAATTCATCTTTAAGCGTAATATCCGTAGCATCTTTTCCGTCAAAAAGTCTTCCAAGACCAAGAGCTCCCGCAAAATTAGACGGGCTTGTAGTGCTATCTTTTATGGCTATTTTATACCCCATGCCAGTTACGGCCGCTGTTTGCGTAATTGAAAACTCGCTTTGAGTTCCGGAGGCGACAAAACTTGCCGCAAAATACGAGTTTAGGTCGTTTGTTGCGTTTCCGTCTGCGTTATCGTCATTTACAGCGTTTATTTTTGCTTGCACTGAGTTCATAGTATCCGTATCAAGGTTAATACTAATAGTTCTTTTTGCAACCTCGTCGCCAGCGTTGTCGTAGACTATCACGTCAAACGAACCGCTTTTATAGTTTAGATCCAAAGACGAAAGAGGCTCCGTTCCAAGAGCGCTAAACTTATTTGAGCGCATCTCGTCAGCGGCGCTATTGGCGTAAGTATTGTTCATATTTTGTATAAAAGAAGTTCCAAGAGTATCTAGCATATCTATATAATCTTGCAATTTTCCCTTAGTAGGCATACCCGTACTATCCATTTGCGTACCGCGAAGGTCAAGTATGGCGCCTAGTTTTCCGCCCGTTAGTTTATCCGAAATATCAATTTGCGTATAGTCTTGGTATTCAAAATAGACGCTTCTAAATTGCGAAGACGACGTATTGCTCGACGTATTTAGCACGATTGGGTGATAAGTAGAGCCATCTACAAGCGGGTAACCTGCAACCTGCATAACATATTGGTCTGTTCCATCGTTGATGGCAGAATCAATTGTCATATCGCTTGTAACATTACTTTTGCTTACCGTTAGATTTACGAGTTTATAAAGAGCCGTTTCTCTTTTATCTCTTTCGTCTCTTAGTGTGTTTGCTTTACTAACGCCGTTTGCCTCGTGAAGAGATATTTGACCGTTAATATCGGCTATCTCTTTTGCAAGCCTATTTATTTCTTCAACCGTCGGTTCGATTCTATCATCAAGCGAAACTTGCAATCTCTCAACTGCATCTCTAGTATCCCTAATAGCACTTGATAGAACCTGCGCTTTTTCGGCGACCACAATAGAGTGTTTTGGATTACTAGGGTCGTTTGCGTAATCTTGCCATGAGTTAAAATAATCTTCAATAGACGAGGCGATACCGGTGCCTTGAATATCAGGAAAATATTTTGACACCTCAGTCAGCGTCGTCTCTTCAAAATCGGCAAACTCTTTTTGAGTAGAAGAGGTGTTTAGTCTTTTGTAGACAAACTCATCATGTATTCTAGTGACGTTAAAAACCTCAGAACCTGTGCCTATATCACCCGGTTGCGAACTCATAGGAGTTTTTGACTGAATAACTACTTTTTGTCTTGTATAGTCCGGATTACTAGCGTTTGATATATTGTTGCTAGTAACATTAACCGCCAACTGCGACGTTTGTAAACCGCTATATGCAGTATATAGCGAATCAAATATTCCACCAGCCATCTCTTAAGCCTTTGCCTCTAAAAATCCGGCTTTTCTTTGAATCAAACCGTCATATCCATGCTTTTGTTCCTCTGGCGGCAACATCTGCTCAACTAAAGAGTTATAAAATGAACTCACCGCAACAACCAATTTTGCATAATGTCTATTTGTCTGCTTTAGCTCTATAAGTTTTTCTCTCATATCGCCAAGCAAATCTTTTTGCTCCTCAGAGAGTAGCTCTCTGAGCTCCAAAGACGGATTTGACACCGCCATTTCAACAATTGAAGAGTCTATAAGATGTTTATATTTTTCAAAAGAGTTTACAAACTCTTCTTTAATTTTTAGCTTACCAAAGAGCTTCTCATGTCTAGCCTCTTTGATGTCGTTTATATCGGTTTTTGTTAAGTCTATAAGACCCTGTAAGGACTCTGTAGCGAGGTTTAGATAGTGAACTAACATTATAAAACTCCTTTAAAATATACAAGAGAGCTAGAAACCTACAATGGCTCTAGCCGTCTTTTCCATATCAAGTCGGTAGGCTCCGCTCTCAATGGTTCTTTGAAACTTTTCTATTTTTGATTCTTCTTCTTTTGAAATTTCATGAGCGTTGCGATACTTATCTATTTTCGCTCTGTCTATTTCAGTTTTTATATTTTTGTGTTCGGCTATGCCGAAATTAAGTGCGTTGACCATATCTTTTTCCTTTTAGTAGCTGGAGTTTGTATTGTTAGTTCGCACCCTAAATCGACAAGAAAACACAAAAATTTAAGATCTCTCTTTTAAAAAGTCAAACAGCATTTTGCTATACCCAAACCCTCCTGATACGGAATTTGCAAGCGTATCGGTATACATAGATTTGTATATATCTTTACCCGCGTCATCCGGAAAGATAGAGTACTTCTCATCAAGCGCTATATCAAGCATCTGCTTTACAATCACAGACTCAAAAGCGTCTGTTTTCTCTTTAAGCTTTGCGTCGTCTTTACTTAGAGCTCCTATAGAACCCGTCTTTGCCGTCGAATATGAATTTATTGCGTTTGATACATCTAACACTTCATGCTCCTTATATGATTTCTAAATCGGCTCTAATAGCGCCGGCGCTTTTCATAGCCTCTATGATAGAGATAACGTCTCTAGGTTTTGCGCCAAGCCTTTGAAGCGCTCTCATTAGCGTAGATAGCGTCATCTCGGAAGTCGGGGCTGAAACTATATTTGTGGCTACGCCTATTTTTGATTTGTCGCCAAGATCTACAACCGTTTTACCGTCAGCTGGTGCGTCGCTATTATCACTTGTTCTAATCTTAATCGTAATATCGCCGTGAGTAATTACGACCGGCTCTATTTTGATGTCGGCTCCCGCCACCACTGTTCCCGTTTTTTCGTCAATGATAATCTTATTCTCTTTTTGAGCGTCTATTGCTATCTCTTGGACTTTTGATATAAACTCAACCATACTCGCATTGGATGGTTTTACAAGTTTCAAAGTTCGCGAATCCTCGGCAAAAGCTATAGTAGAACCAGCCGCTTTATTTATAGCGTCTTGTATTCTTAAGGCGTTTTGGAAGTTAGACTGCTTTAGACTCAGCATTATCCCTTCTTTTTGGGCTATATTAAAAGATACTTCTCTTTCTATAAGTCCGCCGCTTTTAATAGTCGCCGCTGTGACATGATTCTTTTGACCCTTGCCACCGGCGTTAAAACCGCCTGTAGATATAGTGCCCTGCCCCAACGCATATATCCTACCGTCAACGCCTTTTAGCGCAGTAAGAAGTAGCGTTCCGCCCTCCAAAGACTTTGCGTCACCAATGGATGAGACGTACACGTCAACTTTATCCCCCTGCCTCGAAAAAGCGGGAATGCTTGCCGTTACCATAACAGCGGCTATGTTTTTTGATTTTATATCTTTGGGGTCGATTTTGACGTTTACCGTCGCCAATAAATTTGAGAGAGACTGCGTCGTAAACACCGACGTAGAACCATCGCCAACGCCGTTTAGACCTACAACTAGACCGTAGCCTATTAGTTGGTTATCTCTTACGCCGACAATATTCGCAAGATCTTTTACCTTTGTGGCAAACAAAGAGTTGCAAAAAACTGCAATTAGCAGACAAATACCAAAAAACCTTTTCATCGTACACCTTCGTAAAGAGACTATTTAGTTCTTTACGAAGCAAAAGATGTTCCATATCGTATTTTAAGGGGTGGTGAAGTTTTTTTATGATGAAGTGTGGCACCGAAGGATACCAAAAAAATCTGCCGCTTTAAGGGGAGTGCAAGGACATCAGCAACTCTGCCGCTTTATGCGGCTAGCTTTAGGGGGTGCAGGGACATTTATGTCCTTGCCGCTAACACGGGCTTTGCCCGTGTTAGCGCATAACATTAGGTGCTATAGTAGACCACAGAGCTCTTACCAAATTTTTTTGTTTTTTGCTCCACAAAAGAGCCTATTTTTTTAGGCAACTCATAGCCTGTCATAAACTCTACGGCAACTATATCCATTTGTTTTGGCTCTATGCTATCGATAAGAGATATACACTCTTCATATATATTTTCCATGTTTTCACGAATACTAAAAGGCGGATCAAAATAAAATATTCTTTTCTCTTTTTTCCCAAGACTCTTTAAGAGTTCACCAAAATACTCAAAACTATCAACATTATATACTCTAGCGTTGTCAACATCCAAAGTATCAAGATTTTTTTGGATACACATATATGAGTTTCTATCTTTTTCCAAAAAGTAGACAAACTCAGCCCCTCTACTAAGCGCCTCTATACCTATACTTCCGCTTCCGGCGAATACCTCCACAAATATAGAGTCCGCAACTTCGCCCTGAAGAGCGTTAAATACAGACTCTCTTATAATGTTTTTTGTGCTTCTTGTTACTGCAATATCGGCTAAAGTTATATTTTTGCCTTTAAATTTACCGGCTATAATTTTTGTGGATAACTGTTTCATTTATGCTCTTTTATCACCCTAAGCAACTCTCTTACAAACTTTTCCGTAATAATAGAAACTTTTCTCTCCAAGGTAAGTCCTTCTCTTGAAGCCTGAGGCGCTCTTGGTTTTTCAGACTCATTTGATTTGCCTTGCTCATAGATAGTCTCCTGCTTTGGCTTGTTGCAATAAAGGTCAAGGGCTTTTAGTAATTTTGACTTTGAAAAAGGTTTTTTGAGATTAGCTCCGTTTTCAGAACCTATTAAAAACATAGGCTTTTCAACATCCAATTTTTTATCGCAGACAACAAAATCACAAGCGGGATACGAGCTTAGTCGCTCTTTTAAAAACACCTCTAAGCACTTTTTCAAAAGAGGTGAGTCGCATTTTACATAAATCTTCAAATCTGCCTCCAAAGCCAATTTTTGACTCTAATTCTACCTAAATTCAAATTTTACTAGCTTTTGCCGATATATTAAGTTGAATAAATAATGGTAAAGGGGGGGTTATGAATGGATTAGATATTTCATCCAGTATTCATTCGTTGCAAAATGGAATGAGGGTTGCTTTTGGAAGTATGTCAAATGCTGAGTCTGCACAGACACATACAAAAACGGTTGCTTCTTATACAGATGAGTATGTCAATATAGACGGCACAGACAAAAAAGTAACGGACGAAAAACTAAAACAGGAACTCATAAAATTAACGGAACGACTAAATGTAGAGATGAATCCGCTAAACTTGCGTGTAAGGTTTGGCTATAACGATAAGATAGGGGAGATGTTTGTATCTGTATTTGAGAAAGATTCAAACAGACTCTTGCGGAAGTTTCCAACAGACGAGGCGGTTGATTTAATGGCAAAAATGAGAGAAATCAACGGTATAATATTCGACAACAAAGCTTAAATAAAGGATTTACAATGGCTGCAATAAGCTCACTAGGACTTGGAAGCGGAACTCTTACAAGTGATTTACTAGACAAACTAAAAGCTGGAGAGACAAGCGCAACGGTCAATCCAATGACAAACTCCATAACAAAAATACAAAAACAAAAAACAGACTTATCGTCACTTATAGTAACAGCTTCATCTGCGAAAACAGCCGCTATGGATTTAGGAGATGAGGCGACATACCTCAAAAGGACAGGCACAAGCAATAGTACCGATATAGGCTTAACTGTTGCAAACGGCGTAGCTCCGCAGAGTATGACGATGACTGTGCAGCAACTAGCGCAAAACCATGTCATGAAAACAAGCGGGTTTGCAACATCAACCTCTATTGTAACATCCGAAGATAAAACAATGAAGATTGCGTTAGGCTCCAACACATACAGTATCAGCGTGACAGCCGGCACAACGCTAGAGCAGCTAGCGCAAAAAATAAACGATGCGACAAGCGGAGCCGTCAGTGCTGGAGTCTTAAACACAGGCACAGGTGCAAACCCATATGTAATGACGCTTAAAACAAAAGATACCGGTTCTGCAAACATTATGAAAATAACAAGTGAATTTGATCTTGAAATGACTACAAAACAAGGTTTTGAAAATAATGCGAAGACTGGAAGCATATCGCTTGATGCTGGCGATCTTAAAATAAACGGGGTTAGCATAGCGGCTCTAGACGCTACGGATGTGACTAACACAGATCAAGATAATGCGGAAGCCATAGTTGCCAAGATAAATGAGGCTACTACGACAACTGGAGTTAATGCATATACAGACGGTGACGGAAAAATATTTTTACAAAGTAAAAGTGGTGGGGCTATCGACGTAGTAACGGACAATGGAGCTGGAGACAAGATAGGAACGGGGGCCGATGGAACCCTTAATATAGCGGCTGCCGCTCTTCAACAAGCCAAAGACGCTAAGTTTACCTACAACGGTATCGATATGACCAGGTCTAAAAATGAGATTACAGACATTATCACCGGAGCCACTTTTAAGCTAAACAAAGTGACTACATCCAATGTAAACTTATCAGTCACGCAAGACACAACGGATATACCAAAATTTGCCGATACGTTTGTCAGTGCTTTTAATTCATTAAAATCAAAAATATCTGATTTGACGAAATATGACAGCGCCACAAAAACTTCCGGCTCTTTGCAGGGTATATCAGATGTTACCTCTATCTATAGTAAACTCTCAGCCCTAATTACAAAACAAAATGACGATAGCAAATCACTTGTGGATTACGGCTTCACGCTTAATAAAAACGGCACGCTAAATCTTGATAAGACTATTTTAAACGCAAAATTAAGCAGTGACCCTGCGGCTCTTGAAAAGATGTTTAGAGGTACGACAAATATCACAAAAGCGATATATTATGCACCATCAACATCAACGGATGAAGAGACTACGGTAGCCGCAGGCGATATAACAATAAATGGCAGAGCTATCGCCACCGTAACCACGGCAGATGGAACCGCCGAGTCAAATGCTCAAAAATTCGCTACGGCAATTAACGACATATATGAATCTACAGGCGTAAAAGCGTATACTGACGGCAGTGGAAAACTGAGATTAGAAAACCCTAGCGGCGGCGCAATAAAACTAAGAACCACAGAGACTGCGGCTACGGCGTCTGGCTTGACATTTGCCGCTCAAGATACAACAGTAGGCTATGGCTCTAGCACAAAAGTAAAAGGTTCCTTTGCAGAGATGAACTCTGCTCTTGGCTCTCTCATTAGCGGTGATAAGGCGACTTTAAATCTGCTCGATAAGTCTTTTCAGTCAAAAATTGATAGCCAAACAAAAGAAAAAGAAAAAGCTACAAAACTCATAGACCAAAGATATGAGATTATGGCAAAACAGTTTGCGCTTTACGATAGCATGATAAGTAAGTTTCAACAAAACTTTCAATCGCTTCAAATGCAGATAAACGCCGCAGCCAATGGCTAATTTGGGTTAACAAAATTTTGGGGGTATAATAAATATGAGGTCAAATGCGGTCAACGCATACGCGCAAAATGCAACTAGAGTAGAGTCGCCGGAGAAACTTGTACAAATGCTTTTTGAGGGAGTGCTAAGATTTACGGCACAAGCAAAAAAAGCGATACAAGACGGCGATATAGATAAAAAAGTATACTGGATTAATAGAACCATAGATATTTTTGCAGAACTTATAAACTCTCTAAATTATGAAAAAGGCGGTGATATATCAAACTATCTTAACGGTCTATATAGTCATCAAATATTTTTGCTTAGCACCGCAAATATTGAGAACACAATAGAACCTTTAGAGACGGTGATTTTGGTCACAAAAGGTCTTATAGACGCTTGGAAAGACGTCACTGGAGTAAAGTAATGGAGTATTTAAACGAGTTAAAAGTCGCCGTAATAAACAGCGACTTTGCAAAAATGGATGAGCTTTCAGGCATAATGTTTACAAGCTCCGACAAAGTCGAGCTTGAAGAAGCGGCGGCTCTTATCAAAGAGGCGATGCGACTTTTGGACGAAGAGAGAGCAAAAACATTGGAAGAGATGCGAAATATCCAAAAAATTAGAAAATACGCCGAGGGTGATGCTAACTATTAGATGTTATACGCCAACACGGGCAAAGCCCGCATTGGCGGCAAGGACATAAATGTCCATTGATGCCCGCATATAATGCGGGAGAGTGGAGGTTTTTACACCCATAAAGCACGTTAAGCTCTATATGATGTGAGTTTTATCTTTTTGACTTGCTCAAATGCATTTTGGACTCTTCTAAATTTAATCGTATATCGCTTTACGGTTTCTTCGTCTTTTCCATAGACTCTATCTGGATGATATATCTTGATGAGTTCCAAATATTTCTGCCTTATCGACTCCATACTATCTGTTTTTTTGGAATTTAGCTCTCCAAAGTACGCCTCTTTGAGCCTTTCGGAAGAGTCGGTAAAAAAACTATTTTTTGAATATTTGGAAAATGAATTTAGTTGTATTAGCTCTTCTTCGTTATATGTAAACTTAACTTGTAAAAAGTCGCTGAACTTGATATTTTTTTCAAGCAACTTTCTTAGCGCTATATACCCCTCTTTACTAGAAACTTTTACTTTGGCTATATTTTGATGGTAATCTACATCTACTTTTGCGCCAAAAAAACTTTTTTTTAGGAGCTCTACAATACGTTTTGTCTCATCTGAAAATCTAAAAAAAACGCTGTCATTTCGGCAATTTACCACTATTTTACCGGCATTAAAACCTTCTTTTGATTGTGCAAACTCCACAAAAAAGGGTACATTTGGATTAAATTCAAAAAAAACTTTTTCGCTTCTTGTTTTGTTAAAGTTATCAAGAAGGCAACTGGCAAAAAACTGCCGCTTTTTTCTATCTTCATTTTTTGGAAAAATCAAAATTGATTCTTTTAGATGAATAAAAAATTTAAAATTTTTCTGTATATAGTGTCTTATATATTCGGAATATGCCTCATCAGTCGCATCCACGCGAGCCAGTATCATATTTTCCGTGTGAGTAATAGCAAAAACTTGACTATTCATCACCCAGCTCTCCAATTATTTTTAAATGGAACCAGCAAAAGCCGTTCCGTTTGATGCTATACGCCAACACGAGCGAAGCCCGTGTTAGCGGCAAGGACATAAATGTCCCTGCACCCCCTGAGGCTACCCGCCGTAGGCGGGAGAGTGCAATACAGGGACTACCTAGCAAACTCAGTCGCCCTTGTTTCTCTAATAACGCTAACTTTTATTTCACCGGGATACTGAACGCCTTTTTCTATTTCAGCCGCTATCTCTCTTGCTATAAGAGCTGATTCGTCGTCGTTTACTAAAGAGGCGTTTACTATTACTCTTATCTCTTTACCGGCGGCTATCGCATACGCATTTTTGACGCCTTTGTGCGAGAGGGCGATTTTTTCCAACTCTTCCACTCTTTTCAAAAAGCTCTCAAGCACCTCTCTCCTAGCCCCCGGTCTAGCCGCCGATAGAGCGTCCGCCGTACAAACCGCCGCACACTCGATGGAACGAGCCTCTTCCAGCCCGTGATGTGCGTAGATGGCGTTTATTACAACGCAGTGCTCTTTATATCTTTTGCAAACATCGGCGCCAAGGTCAACATGACTTCCTGAGTAGTCGTGAGTCAACGCCTTACCAATATCATGAAGCAAAGCGGCTCTTTTTGCCAGCGTCTCATCGCCGCCAAGCTCTGCGGCTATAATACCCGCCAAATGCACAACTTCCAAAGAGTGAGCCAAAGCGTTTTGACCGTAACTCGCTCTATATTTTAGTCGCCCTATCAGCTTAATAAGCTCTGGATTTACATGCCCGACTCCAAGGTCGATTACTATATTTTCACCCTCTTCATACATTTTTTCATCAAATTCTAGTTTGACTTTTTCATATATCTCTTCTATTTTTGCTGGCTGTATTCTACCATCTTCTATGAGAAGCTCGATTGTTTTTGTAGCAATAGAACGTCTAAGAAGGTTAAAGCTGCTCACAATAATAGCGTTTGGCGTATCGTCCACGATAACGTCTACGCCAAGGAGCATCTCAAGAACTTTTATATTTCGCCCCTCTTTACCGATAATACGCCCTTTTATCTCTTCGCTATGAATATGTACAACATTTATCAATCTCTCAGCCGCAAACTCTCCGGCATATCTAGTGGTGGCTTGAGCGATAATATAGTTTGCTTTTTTTCTGGCCTCCGCTTTCGCTTCCGCCTCATAACGTCTGACAATATGCGCTATCTCTTCTCTGCAATTCTCTTCTGTTTTTTTAAGCGCTATCTCTTTTGCCTCGCGCCTTGTAAGCCCAGCACCGGACTCTACTATTTTTAAAGCCTCTTCCGCTTTTAGCGCATATTCGTCTTTAATTCGTTCGAGCTCTTTTTTGTTCAAAAGTATCTCTTCTTTTAAAGAAGCAGTCTCTCTCTTTTGCGACTCCAAAGCTCTTAATTCGCTTTTTGTTTTCTCAGAGAGACTCTCCTCTTTTTTTGAAAGAAGCTCTTGTTTTATGTCGTAATCACGTTTTAATCGCACAAGCTCAAGCTCAACTTTTTTTCTAGCGTCAAGCTCTAGGTTTATCTCCTTTGCTTTTATGCTCTCAAGTTTTAGCTCAGCCTCATGCTCTATCGCTCTAGCTTTTGATTTTGACTGCTCAATATAGATTTGATACTTTGCGGAATCCAATTTTTTTGCTACGAAAAATCCTATTAGCCCTGACGACGCAGCGGCTGCCGTAGCCGTTAATACTGTTGTAAGCATTATTTATTCTGCCTTTTGCGAAAATTTTATTCGGTAATATTAAATAATCCCCAACCGCATCATGCGCCTCCCCTATCTCTTCTTTGCTAAATAAAAGAGTCCTTTGGACAAACGCAATAGGCGGTTTGTATGAAAGGGAGTCAAAGAATCTATCATACATACCTCTGCCAAAGCCGATTCTTCTGAATTTTGAATCAATCCCGATTGCGGGAACGATAGCTAAATCAATTTTTTTTATAAACCCTAAGGACTGAGCGCAACTCTGTATATTGTATGCGCCCCTACTAACAGGCAACCTGTATTTTACAATCTTAAAACTAATATCCTCTATAAAAGGAACATAAATAACCACTCCTCTCGCCCTTAAGTGCCGTATTGCGCCATTAATATTTGGCTCAATGGAAAGCGGCAAAAACATCAAAATAGTTTTTGGGTTTTTCCTTTCAATAAACCAAAGCAAATTTTTTTCAAACAACTTATCTTTATTATAAGCTCTGTTTTTTTGTAATTTTTTTAAACTCTCTTTTGATTTCACTCTAAAGTTCTGTTTTTTATTTTCCAAAAACCATCTCCAAAGCTTTTTTGGTTAAGCGCATAGAGTTTATAATCTTTTTACTGATATTACAAGGAAAAAAATATGAAAAAAGTAACGATTTCAGCTTTGATAATCTCATCATTAGCGCTTATTTTTGTCGGTTGCGGCAAAAAAGAGGATGCTAGTTCTTTGGTTAGCGCAAAACAGCTGGTTAAAAATATGGAACTTACGGGCGTTGATGGTAAAAAATTGACTTTAGTTGACACGGGAAGCGGGTTTAAAGTGCAAGAACTAAACGGCAAGACTACGCTAATCGTATTTTTCGCCACTTGGTGCCCGCCTTGTAAGGCGGAGATACCGCACCTTGTAGCAATGCAAGAAAAATACAAAAACGATTTTGAGGTTGTCGCTATACTTGCGGAAGAGAACAAAACAAACGAAGAGATGAGTGCTTTTATAAAAGAGCAAAACATCAACTACTTTGTGGCGAATGCACCCTCAAATATGGAAGTCGCAAGAGTTTTTGGCGTAAGAGGTTTTCCAACAATGTTTATGTTTGACAAAAACGGAACCAAAGCCGCATACTATCCGGGAGCTACGCCGGTTGACATAATAGAACAAGATATACTTAAAACGCTTGGAAAATAGAAGATGTTTGGATTACTCAAGAGATCTCTTCAAAAGACCGTAGCGGCGATTACTGAAATTATAGGCTCAAAAAAAGAGACGATAACAAAAGAAGAGCTAGAAGAGATACTGGTAACAAGCGATATTGACTACGAAGTCGTAGAAGGTATGCTTGAAAACCTGCCAAACTCAATAAACAAAATAGCGCTTCAAAATGCGCTTAGCTCTGTATTTTTTTCAGTCAACATCAAACAGACGGTGCCAATCTATTCTCAAAAACCTTTTGTAGATTTGATTATCGGCGTAAACGGAGCCGGAAAGACGACGACAATAGCAAAATTGGCGAATATGGCAAAAAAAGATGGCAAAACCGTAATACTTGGTGCTGGAGACACGTTTCGCGCAGCGGCTGTAGAACAACTTGATATTTGGGCAAAAAGACTTGGCGTTTTGGCGGTAACCTCAAAAATAGGAGCCGACCCCTCAAGCGTTGCGTACGACACAATCAACTCAGCCCTTTCAAAAGGAGCTGATTATGCGGTTATAGACACCGCCGGAAGACTCCATACACAGACAAATCTAGCCGAAGAGCTAAAAAAAATAGTAAGAGTGTGTGAAAAAGCTATGCCCGGAGCACCGCATCGTAAAATCGCAATTATCGACGCAACAGCCGGAAGCTCCGCCATCAATCAGGCAAAAGCGTTTGACGCAATGATAGGGCTGGACGCCGTCATAGTCACAAAATTAGACGGAACCGCAAAAGGCGGAGCTATATTCTCCATCGTAAGAGAGCTAGGACTTCCAATACTCTATGTCGGGGTTGGCGAAAAACCGGATGATATAGAGGTTTTTGACACCAAAACATTTGTCGATGAGTTTGTCGGCGCAATCTTTAAAGAGTAATCTCGTGGCAAAAGCAAAAACTCTTTTTGAGTGTCAAGCTTGCGGCTACCAAAGCGCCAAATGGATAGGTAAATGCCCAAATTGCGGCGCTTGGGAGAGTTTTCTTGAGGTAAAAGAAAAAGATCTTGAGCTTCTAAGCAAATCAGTAGCGCCAAAATCAAAAAAAGCGATTGCAATAACAGATGTTGAAGATGTAGGAGTAGAAAGAACCCCAAGCGGCGACGAAGAGTTTGACCTAGTCCTTGGCGGCGGTATCGTAAGCGGCTCTCTTGTGCTTATAGGCGGAAGCCCAGGTGTTGGCAAATCTACCTTACTTTTAAAGATAGCCGGACTTTTGGCTTCAAAAAATGAAAAAGTACTCTACGCTGCGGGCGAAGAGTCAAACCACCAAATAAAGATGAGAGCCTCAAGGCTTGGAGCCCTCAGTAAAAATCTTTTTTTACTTGGTGAGATAGAGATAAGCGCAATACTTGACGAAGCCAAAGGCGGAGATTATAGGCTTATTATCATAGACTCCATACAGACGATGTACTCAAGCGCGCTAGATTCGGCGCCAGGGAGCGTCTCACAGGTAAAAGAGATAACCTTTCAGCTAATGCGGCACGCAAAGACAGATAGCGTATCTGTTTTTATCATAGGACACATCACAAAAGAGGGCTCAATTGCAGGACCTAGGGTATTAGAGCATATGGTTGACACTGTTCTCTATTTTGACGGGGACGGGAGTAGCGATATAAGGATATTAAGGGCGTTTAAAAATCGTTTTGGCTCTACAAGCGAAATTGGAATATTTGAGATGACATCCGAGGGGCTTGTGGCGGCAAAAAATATCTCTTCAAAATTTTTTAGCAAAGACTCATCTAATCCCGGATTTGCCATTACCGTGCTTATGGAGGGAACAAGACCGCTGGCGGTGGAGGTTCAAGCCCTTGTTTTAGAGAGTCCATATCCAAATCCAAAACGCTCCTCTAACGGCTTTGACAGCTTGCGACTTACGATGATTTTGGCTCTTTTGGAGAGAAAATTAGAACTGGCTCTTAGCAGGTACGACGTTTATATAAATGTAGTGGGAGGTATCAAAGTAACGGAACCATCTATAGATTTAGCCATAATTGCCGCCATAGTAAGCAGTTTTAGAAATAGACCGATAAATCCTGAGACTGTTTTTATTGGCGAGGTTAGCTTAACCGGAGATATAAGAGAGGTGTCAAACATAGAAAATAGACTTAAAGAGGCGGCGTCGCAAGGGTTTAAAAAAGCTCTTACGCCAAAACTGCCAAAAAATATGAAAACTTCTATGAAATGCTTTGAGATAAACGAAGTAGCTAAACTAATAGATTGGATGTAAAAAATGCATGACGAACACTTATTAACCGTATCTTTTATAATTTTTATTGCGATTATTCTAAGTCTACTTTTAAAGAGAATAGGTATTAGTGCCATTATCGGATATATCCTAACCGGAGTAGTCGCAAAAGCTATTTTTGGGCTTACAGGAAGCGATGAACTTACCGCTATTGCAGAGTTTGGAGTCGTCTTTTTGATGTTTATGTTGGGATTGGAGTTTTCCCTTGAAAAACTAAACTCAATGAGAAAAGAGGTGCTCGGGCTTGGCGGACTACAAGTACTTATCTCTGGTCTACTGTTTTCAAGCGTACTTCATCATCTATTGGAGTTTGATATAAAAATAGCGATAGCGATAGGTTTTACGCTCTCGCTCTCATCAACAACTATCATCCTAAAAATCCTACACGAAACCGGCAAAATTGGACGAAATCACGGTAGAAACTCGATAGGCATTCTGCTTATGCAAGACATCGCCGTTGTTCCAATACTTATTTTGGTGAGTATTCTAGCCGATTCGTCAAAAAACCTTAATGAACTACTCTTGCAAACCGGATTCAATTCGGCGGGTGGAATTGTCGTTATCTACTTTTTTGGAAAATACGGTGTTTCATATTTTCTAAAACATGTAAGCGGCGCAAAATCAAACGAACTGTTTATGATGTCGGTACTACTTATAGTGCTTACCTCCGCTTCAATTGCCCACTTTTTTGATGTGCCATACTCGCTTGGAGCGTTTATCGCCGGCATTATCATCTCAGAATCGGCGTTTAAACATCAGATAGAAGCCGACCTTATACCTTTTCGTGATCTGCTTTTGGGTGTTTTTTTCGTTTCCATCGGTATTCTTATCGATATAAACTACTTTTTTAATAATATCTTGACAATACTTCTTTTCACGATAGCTATTATGAGCTCAAAAACGCTTATAATTTTCTATCTTTCAAAGGCTTTTAAATACTCTTCAAGAACGGCGATAAAGACGGCGATACTACTCTCTCAAGTTGGAGAGTTTTCGTTTGTAATATTTGCGCACGCTAAGACGATACATCTTATTTCAGAAGAGATTGCGCAGACTTTTATAGCGGTGGCGGCTCTGTCTATGATAATAACGCCGTTTTTGGCAAAATATCTAGCTGAAATCTCTTATAGGTTTACCAAAAATGTCGATAGCGAACTAATTGAAAAATCATCGGGATATAAAAACCATGTAGTCGTAATAGGCTTTGGCAACACCGGAAAGGCCGTAATAAGAGGTCTAACCAACAGCGGCGTCAAATACATATCGGTAGAGAGACAAAGAGATCTCGTATACGACGCACAGGCTAGGGGATACAACGTAATATTTGGAAGCGCCATGCAAAAAAATATACTTGAAACCCTAAAACTCAAAGATGCGTCCGCCGTTATCGTAACAATAGACAGAGAAGAGGAGCTTTTGACTATTTGCGAAATTATTAGATTTAACTATCCAAAAGTCAATCTTGTCGCAAGAACAAAAAACAATAGAGAGTACAAACTAATAAGAGCCGCCGGAGTTTACTCACTTGTGGATGAGAGCGAAGAAGTCGGCAAAAAGCTTGTAGAGATGGCGTTGACTTGCAAGATTGGCTCCTAGGCGGCTTCAGCTGTAGCGTAAATTGTTGTAATGGTTTGGTGATAATAATACGCCAAAATACTTATAAAATTTACAACCCAAAAACTCTCCCGCATTTATGAGGGTAGTTTTAGGGGGTACAGGGACATTCATGTCCTTGCCGCTAAGACGGGCTTTGCTCGTGTTAGCGTATAGCATCAGGCGTGTAATATTATGCAAGAGTTGGAAGCATGAACAAAAAAGTAGCGTATTTTATAGACACATTTTTTGAAATAAACGGCGTAGCAAGGACTTCGCAAGCTCTTCTTGAGCAGTGCAAAAAAGAGGGTAGAGAGTTTAAATTTATCACAACCTACAAAGGCGACTACGACGTATCGTCAGTGTCAAATTTTAAACCTATTATCTCCATGCCGCTTCCATACTATCCGGAGTTGCAGCTAAATATATGCGGATTTTTTGAGATTTTGAGATTTTGCAAAAGAGAGAAATTTGACATTATCTATGCGCCTACGCCTGGAGTGCTGGGAATATACGCCGTCATCATATCAAGAATACTCAAGCTTCCGCTTGTCAGCGCTTTTCATACCGACTTTGCCTCTTATATGCAAAAATATACGGGAAGTAAGCTAATCACAAAAATATCTAAGTTTTTTTTAAGACAAACTTACAACAGATCCGTAAGAGTGCTCTGCCCATCAAAAACCTACAAAGATATACTGATTGAGTGCGGCGTGCGAGAAGAAGCGATAAAAATCTTTACAAGAGGCGCAAATACGCAAAAATTTAACATATCTTTTAGAGACGATAATTTTTGGTCGCAATATATCCCGCATTATCGCGGTGAAACAGTAGTTTTGTATGTGGGACGCGTATCCGATGAAAAAAATATCTCTATGTTTATCAGACTCTCCGAACACTTCTCACTCTCAAATGCCGTATTTGTAATAGTGGGCGATGGTCCGGCTAGAAAAAAATTGCAAGAGAGCGCTCGCAATGTAGTGTTTACCGGATTTTTTACAGGAGAAACACTTTCAAAATCTTACGCTTCTAGCGATATTTTTTTATTTCCAAGCGAAACAGAGACGTTTGGAAATGTAATTTTGGAAGCATGTGCAAGCGGGCTTTGCCCGATAGTCTCCGATAAAGGAGCCAGTTCTGAGCATATAGAGCATGGTAAAAACGGATATATCGCAAGCTCTTTTGAAGAGTATGCCACAATTTTACAAGAGCTTCTTTTGGATAAAGACCTTTTAAAATCTGTTCAGGCTGAAGCTTTTAGCTCCGTTGAAAATGTGGACGCAAATAAGCTTCTTAGCCTAATGCTAGACTTAATAGAGTTAAAATAACATAATCTTACCTAACAAATACGCTGTAAGGTTAAATTATGTTTATAAAACTTATAATGACGGTTATATAAATATTGACAAAGAGGTTCACAAAATGTGTAAAAAACAGATTATCGCTCTTTTATCTATGGCTATTTTGACACCTTTGTTGTGCGCAAAAAGCGGTCAACAAATTGCTAACGACCTCAAACTTAATCCCTCGTCTAAAGCAATAAAACAGTGGGAAAGACTACTAAACTCTGACGAGAAACTAAAATCAATAGGGGCCGACAAACTAAGTGCCGACGATAAAGCAGAACTAAAGAAGTATCTTACCGCTCACGCCGCGGACTCAGACAAGCCTACGGTAGCCGGAAGATAACAAAAATAACGCAAAAATGAAAGGAAAACAAATGCCAAGCAAGCATCTTTTAGCAACCGCTATCTTACTATCAATATCATGCGCCGCCTCTTTATTTGCCGTTACAAATGAGGAACTCCTAAAAAGAATGGAAAACCTTGAAGCAGAGGTAAAAGAGACAAAAAAACAAAATACAGAGTTTAAAAACCAAATTGCCGGACTACAATCGGGTATTAAATCGCAGATGCAAAAAGAGCTAGGAGACACGCAGGATAGAATAGACTCTCTTGAGACTAGCATACTGATGAACAAAATAAATCTAGGGCTTGGTTTTAGAAATAGAGTAGACTTTTATAGCGCAAAAAGAGTAGATGGTTCAAAAACGGCAAATGACAACGTATGGACGACAAAGCTACACGTCAATATGGACTCCCAAATCACCGATAATATGAAATTTACCGGTAGACTCGCTATGTACAAATACTGGTCAACAAATACAGCCCTAAGCAACTCTCAAAATATGTCCGTATACGACCCGATGCAAGGCAGACGCCCAGCTGATAGCTCAATATTTGCCGAAAGAGCTTATGTAGACTACTTAATCGACAAAGATTGGAGCATTCCGGTTACGATGACTATCGGAAGACAGCCAAGCTCGGATGGCCCTTCTCATCAGTTTAAAGACAATACCGTTAGAAAATCTACATACTCCGCCCTTGGCTTTGACGGCGCAGCGGATGGTATAGTGGCTACCGCCGATTTTGAAAAAGCGACGGGCGTTGAAAACGCCGCCGTTAGATTCGCTTATGGCAAAGGATACCAAGCTTACAATACAACAAACGCTTCAACTCAATATATAGATACATCTAGCGGGGTAAAAGACACGCAGTTTTACGCTATGTTTGTAGACGGCTCAATCCCCGGCATAAATGGCTCTTTACTACAATCTGGATATGTAAAAGCCTCAAACGTAACAGGAATGAGCGGCGGAGCAAATTTGGGGAATATAGATATTTTCGGTTTTATGGCTGAGTTTACAAATATCAAGGACAGCGGACTTGATCTATTTGCACATTACGGCGTAAGCAAAATAGATGCGAACTCCAATACAATAGCGATAGCTGGATATGACAATGTCGGTCTTATGGGTATGCAGATGATGGGAGACCTTGGCAAAGACAAAAGCGGAAACGCATTTTGGGTAGGGGGCAGATACGCTCTTCCTTTTGCAAAAGCTGGAAAAATTGGCTATGAGTACAACAGAGGTTCGCAATACTGGATAAGCTTTACAAACTCCGCAAACGACTTTACAAATAAGCTCTCCACAAGAGGGGATGCGCACGAGGTGTATTACATTCAGCCTATCAATAGATACGCATATCTTAGAGCTGGGGCTCAGTTTATAAATTATGAGTACGCCGGAAGCGGATCTCACCTTGGAACCCCTATGAAACTTGGCGATATGGGAACCGCAAACGAACTTAAAAGTCTTACAAACTACTACCTATTATTTAATCTACTGTTTTAAAAAAAAATCGCCCTTCTCGCAAGGAGGGGCGTATGATGGAGAAAACAACAATGCTTTCAAAATTAAGCATCAAAATAAAACTTCTACTTATGGCGATTATTTCACTTGGCGGTATGTTATCTCTTGGCATACTAGGTCTTTACTCTATCCACTCATCGCAAAAAGCGTTTGAGACATTCAAGACAAATGAACTAGCGCTTATGTCGGAGTCAAAAAATATTAAAGACGAGTTGTCTTCACTCATGACAAAAGCGATGTCGGCTTCTATGGAGGGCATCAAACTAGAGTCCACTATACAGTCTCAAGAAAAACTTGAAGAGTCAATAATAAAGTTAGGCGTCATCGGCGTTGCAATGAACTCGCAAGAGATTGCCGGACTGGCTCAAAATATCAGCATTAGAAGCTCCTCTCTTTTCCAAAATGCCGCTTCTCTTAGCGAAGCGTACCGCTCAAACAATAAAGACGATGCGCTAGATGCGTTGGACGGATTTAGTGCGATAGCCAAAAAGACTAATGAAGAGCTTGAAAAACTAGAGAGCGTCGCAAAAAAATCACTAGACAACAACCTTGCAAGCCTAAATAGAAGCTATACCGCCTTTACTGTTTTGATTGCGATTGCGCTAATATTTTTTCTATTGTCAGTATTTATTATTGGCTATTTAATGGCGGCTAGCATCTCAACGAGGGTCTCCAATCTTGGAAAAGACATGAATTTGGTTGTGGAAAAAAGAGATCTTACTATTGTTTGCGATACAAACTCAAAAGACGAAATAAGCTCTATAGCCTCAAATATCAACCACATACTCTTGCAACTGCGAACGCTACTATATAACGCAAAAGTTGGCTCAAACCAAAATAAAAAAGTCGCCTCCGAGCTAATACCAATTTTTGCAACAATGACCGACAGTGCGATAGAACAAGCTAGAATGCTTCGCGACAGTAGCCAAGATGCGGCAGACGCGGCAAAAGAGTTGGAAATCTCCGCCACAAAAGCAAGACGCGTGCAAGAGGACATCAAAAACTCCGCTTTGTCGCTTTCATCTTCAAGCACAAAACTAAGAACAGCTCTTTCTATGATGGAAGAGAGCGTTCAGGTAGAGGCTGAGTTTGCCAAAAAAATGAGTAGGCTCTCAAATGAAGCGGCTGAGGTAAAGAGCGTCCTACTTGTTATCTCCGAGATAGCAGATCAAACAAACCTACTAGCTCTAAACGCCGCTATAGAAGCCGCTAGAGCAGGAGAACACGGTAGAGGCTTTGCCGTTGTGGCAGACGAGGTACGAAAGCTAGCAGAGAGGACACAAGACAGCTTATCTCAAACAGACACAACCATAAACACAATAGTAAAATCCATCAATGAAGCCTCAGAGGAGATGCTAAGAAACGCTAAAAATATAGAGACGCTAAGTAAAAACTCAATGGAGGTTGAAGTCTCCATAAGCTTGAGTGAACAAGCAATGAATGGAACATTACAAGATATGGAGAGTCTCGTAGAAGAGATAATTAAAAACTCAAACGCCATATCAAGTGTAGCAAGGGATGTACAAAACATAAACAGCATATCATCTTCAAACGCCGATAAAGTCGCAACCATGAGGGAAGCTGTAAAAAATCTGGAGCACGCTTCACACGAATTGGATAAAGAGCTTTGCTTATATATCACTTAATCTTAATCCAAAAACGGTTCATAGATGGAAAAAGGACACGAGTACGGAAGATAAAAAGAGTGGCGCAAAAAAGATTAAATCATCCCTTTATCGTGGCTTACAACGCAATGGTTTATCGGTATTACTAAAGAGTGAAGATGAGCCGAGAGAGAAGAAAAAGTTTAAAGAATATGAAATAGGCTTTGTGTATGTTGACATCACTTAAGCAATCATTAAGAAATTGAAAGCTTTGACGTTTAAAAGTCCATACGATACGCTACTTGAAAAGTTCGACTCAAATCCTGAGCTTTTTAAAGATAAACCTTGCCGGAAGTTGAGGGGATTAAACAGGATTAAAAAATAATTGATTACTGATATTACAATACAAGCATTTATCGAAAATATAGAAAACTACGACTTAATAATAGACGCCAGAAGCCCTGCAGAATATAAGTGTTCTCGTATCCAAAACGCTGTTAACTACTACGCTTTAGACGATAAAGAGCATCAAGAGATAGGAACTGTGCATAAACAAATCTCGCCTTTTGAGGCAAGAGTCAAGGGTGCGGCGTATGTGTGTAAAAATGCGGTGGAGCATATACAGACGCTCTACAAATCTTTTACCCCAAGCGCAAAAATCGCTATTTATTGCGCTAGAGGCGGTATGCGTTCATCTTCGCTTGCGACTATTTTTTCTAGTATCGGGTATCGTATTGATAGGGTAGAGGGCGGGTATAAAGCGTACAGGGCGTTTATGTTGCCCTATCTTGAAAACTTCGACGCTTACCGTTTTATTACCCTAACAGGTCTTACCGGATGTGGCAAAAGCGAACTACTTGAAAGCTTAGACAATGTCATAGACTTAGAAAAAATGGCAAATCACTACGGCTCTGTGTTTGGAGAAGCTAGAGGAGAACAGCCGACACAAAAAGAGTTTCAAAACCGCACCGCCCACAACATACTAAGACTAAACCCGCAAATTCCCGTCTTTATCGAGGCGGAGAGTAAAAAAATAGGTCATATTATTATGCCCTCAAACCTACACAAAAGTATGTCGGCGGGGCTAAGGGTAGAGATTACAGCGCCATTGAAAAGTCGCATAGATCGTATTGTAAAGATGTATTCGCATATCAACTCAGAGTTTTTTTTGCAATGTATAGAAAAGATAACACCATATATCAAACATAGTGACAAACTAGATATAATCGCTGAATATAAAAAAGGTGAACTATCAGGAGTTGCCGAAATTCTACTTACACAATACTATGACAAGGTCTACAAAAAGACGCTTCCGCCGGATATGATAATTAATAATGACAACTTATCAAAAACGCTAGCGACATTGCGTGAATTACAACAAGAAATGAGTGAAAAAAGTCAATAAAGTATAATTTGATATATAAATAACCAAAAAAAATTACTTTGCTTTTCTTTATCTTAGGCTAAAATAAACATAGCAAAAAGCGCTGCCACATAAAAGACCACTCTCTCGCATAGCGGGTAGCTTTAGGGGGTGCAGGGACATTTTATGTCCTTGCCGCCAATACGGGCTTTGCTCGTATTGGTGTGTAACATCAAAAAGGAAGCAAGTTGATTTTGTCAAACAAAATACTAATTGTAGAAGATTCTAAAACTATAAATAACTTTTTAAAAAAGAGTTTTGAAGGCTTTGGGTATAGTTGCTATCAAGCTTTTACGCTCAAAGAGGCTCTAAGCCTAGTCTCAGACATTGAATTTGATTTTATTACTCTTGATTTACACTTGCCAGACGGCGAGGGAGATGAACTGCTAGAGAGCCTAAGTAAAAAAACCTCGACAAAAATTATAGTCCTAACCGTAATAACAGACAAAGACCGTAGAGATCTACTTTTTAGAAATGGAGTATTTGATTATTTTGACAAAGATTCGCTAAGCAAAAAAACCATACTGGATATTATATTTCTCATAAAGCGAGCCAATGATAATACGGATACTTCGATACTGGTAATAGACGATTCCGTGGTTATAACAAAATGCATCAGGAGACTACTAGAAATCAGGGGTTATCGCGTATTTTGCGCCGGAAATGGAAAAGACGGGCTTGAGACTCTTAATGCAAATAAGATAGATTTGGTGATTATTGACATTGAACTTCCAGATATTCGAGGAACAAAACTCTTAGAGATAATAAAAAATAATCCAAAGTTTGAAATGCTACCCACGCTTATGCTTTCATCCACAACAGACGCCACCATAATAGGCGACACTCTAAAAAATGGAGCGGCGGATTTTTTGCGAAAACCATATATCGCAGAAGAGTTGATAAGAAAAATTGATTTCTGGATTGACTATAGAAGAAAAAGCGACAAAATCACGCACGCTGATAAAATATTAAGCGAATATAAAAAAGCCGTCGACAATAGCACGATTGTTTCAAAGACAGATAAAAACGGGCTTATAACCTTCGTTAACGACAAGTTTTGTGAAATATCCGGTTATACCCCGGAAGAACTTATCGGAAAGCCGCATAGCATTCTTAGGCATCAGGATATGTCAGAAAAAGTATTTGAAGAGTTATGGAATACAATAAAGTCAAAAAAAATATGGCACGGGGTTGTAAAAAACAAAAGAAAAGATAAAACAGCATATATCGCCCAATCAACAATAACGCCGATTCTTGATGAAAACGGCGAAATAGTCGAGTTTATAAGCGTTAGACACGATATTACGCAACTTGAAGAGCTAAGAGACGAACTTCAAAACAAACTAGGCGGCGCAGAGAGAAGTCTAAACGAAACCCTTGAGATAACCGCTCAATATGAGATAGCGCTTGATGAGGCAAATATGATTGTAAAAACAGACCCCAACGGGATTATTATGTTTGCCAATGATAAATTTTGCGATATATCCGGCTATCAAATATCGGAACTTATAGGCAATACGCACGCCATAGTGCAACATCAAGACACCAAAAAAGAGGCTATAAGAAAGATATGGGGAGCAATAAAACAAGGCGAAATATATAAAGGCGTAATTAAAAATAGAAGAAAAAACGGCTTTCCTTTTTGGGTTGAGACTATTATAAAGCCAATTACAATGGACGGTGAAATAATAGAGTATCTCCAAATAAGCAACGACGTAACAGAGGCGATATCTTTATATGAAGAACTCGAAGATACACAGCGTGAACTAATCTATAGATTTGGAGAGATAGGAGCGGCTAGAAATAAAGAAACAGGACAGCACGTCAAAAGAGTAGCCGAGTACTCAAGACTGCTTGCGCAAAAATATGGGCTATCAGATGAAGATAGCCAGCTCGTATTTGTAGCTTCGCCAATGCACGACATCGGCAAAGTCAGCATTCCCGATAGCGTACTTCTAAAACCTGGCAAGCTAGACAAGGAAGAGTTTGAGATAATGAAAACACACGCCGAAATAGGCGCAAAAGTGCTATCGGGCTCTAAGAGAAAGATTATAGAAGCGTCCTCCATAATAGCGTTTCAGCATCATGAAAAATATAACGGCAAAGGCTATCCAAGAGGCTTAAAAGGCGACCAAATACACATCTTTGGACGAATTGTCGCAATAGCCGATGTATTTGACGCTCTTGGCTCCGATAGACCATACAAAAAAGCTTGGGAGCTTGAAAAAATATTGGAGCTTTTTCACAAAGAGAGAGGCGAGCACTTTGATCCGTTGCTTACGGACATTTTTCTAAATAACTTTGCTGATTTTCTGGATATTAGAGATCAGTATAGCGACGAGATAGAGGAAATATAAAATATGGAAAAGATACTAATAGTCGAGGACAATAAGGCGCTAGCAAAAGCGTTATCGGCGCACATTTCAAAAATATCCAAATACGTCGTAGTTATTGCGCACTCAATGGAAGAAGCAAAAAAAGCGACCGAAAACGAAAGTTTTCTCGCAGCTCTTCTTGACTTAAATCTTCCAGACGCACCAAATGGAGAAGTGGTTGATTATATCTTAGCTCTCAATATACCCTCCATTATTCTAACGGCAAACTTTGACGAAGCTACAAAAAAAGTTGTTCTTCAAAAACCGATTATAGATTATGTCTATAAAGACAAACTAAAAGATGTGGATTATATCATCACAAAAGTAGAGAGATTAGAGAAAAACAGAACCCAAAAGGTTTTGGTAGTGGACGATTCTAGGGTAATTAGAGCTGAGATTAAAAACTACCTATCCAGAGAGCTTTATCAAGTATTAACGGCGGCTAACGGCGAAGAGGCACTCTGGCTTTACAATAACGACCCCGATATTTCGCTTGTAGTTACAGACTACAATATGCCAATTATGAACGGGCTTGAGCTAGTAGAGAAGCTAAGAGAAATAACCACAAAAAACACGCTCTCAATTGTTGGTATCTCTTCAAACGATGAGACGGCGGCAAATTTTTTAAAGTTTGGAGCAAATGATTTTATAAAAAAGCCGTTTACCAAAGACGAGTTTGTGTGTCGTGTCAATAACGCCGTAGAAGCCCTTGAAAACATAAAACAAATAAGGCAAATATCTATAACTGATTTTTTAACGGGCATCTACAACAGACGTCATTTTTTTGAAAAATTTGCAGACTACTACAATAAGGCGGTTGAGGTTGGCGAGCCTTTTGCGTTGGCGACATTCGATATAGATAATTTCAAATCCATTAATGACGCTTATGGGCACCCAGTAGGAGATGAGGTGATTAAAATAACGGCAAATGCGTTACGAAACTATGCAAAAGGAACTGACGTTGTAGCCAGAATAGGCGGGAAAGAGTTTTGCGTGCTACTAAAATCAATAAATGCGGGCAACGCCATCGCCCTCATCGACTCCATTAGACGGGCTATTTCATTGACCGCCTTACAGCTAAAAAACGGCGAAACATTGCGTTTTACGGTATCGGCAGGACTCTCCACAAATGCGCTAAGCTCAATGGAAGATATGATTGATCATAGCGATGCGCTACTTTATAGAGCTAAAACAAGCGGTAAAAATTGTGTAATGTATTAGATGTTATACGCTAACACGGGCAAAGCCCGCATAAATGTGGGAGAGGTTGTGCTGCAAGGGCTTGATTAAAAACTCTTTTCATACCATCTGCTGAAAATATAGAGTCCCCAAAGATGATGCCTAAAGCCTTTGTCGTGCCTTGGTTTTAGGTAAAACTCTATATTTTTTGTATTAAAGAGTCCGGTTTTTGCGGCGACTCTTCTCACTACGTCCAAATCCCCATCTTCTCTTAACCACTCCATAAATGGATAGCTAAACCCTTTTTTCTCTCTTCTGGTAATAACGGGCGGCAAAATGTCCGAAAAAGCCTCTTTGAGAAATGATTTTGGAGAAGTCGGAATTTTGTAGGTACTTTGGATACTAAGTGAATGCACTACAAACTCTCTATCCAAAAATGGGGCTCTCACCTCTATGCCGTTTGCCATAGATACTCTATCTACTTTATGCAAAAGCGCCTCGTCAAGCCACAATCTCAAATCGACAAACGACGCCCAACGCCAGTAGTCTCCGCCTCCGCCCGCCTCAAACTCTTTTCTAATGTCGCCAAGCATCTCTAAAGACGAAATTGCGCCGCCTGTGAGAAGCCTCTCTCTTTGCGAATCAAGGAAGTTTTCACCATATCCACGATAAACAGGCTCATCTCTAAACACTCTCAAAAACCACTCCCACTCTTTGTTGTAGGCGATATTTGCGCTAAAGTAGTTTTTGAGCCACCCCTTATACGGCGCCTCTCTCATAGCTTCAAACTTTGCGTATTCTGAGTATTTGCGGTATCCGTAATATTGCTCGTCGCTCCCCTCCCCGCTTAAGACGCATTTGACGCCGCTCTCTCTTATGCGTCTCATCAAAAAATCAAGCGGTAATCCGGCTGGGTCGTTGAGAGGCTCGTCCATATAGCCCACAAAACGCTCTAGCGAATCGAAAAAATCAGTTTTGGAAAACACAAACTCTGAGTGTCTGGCTCCAAAAATTTCAGCACTCTCTCTCGCCGCCGCTCTCTCATCGTACCCGTCATAACCCTCATAGCCTACCGTAAACGTTTGAAGCTTTTTTCCGCATATCTTTGACGCGGCTCCAAGTACAAGAGCGCTGTCTAATCCGCCGGACAAGAGAGAGCCAACCTCTGTGTCGGCGGAGAGCCTAAGCGAAAGAGAGTCAAAAAAAAGCTCTCTTGTTTTTTGTATAGACTCCTCTTTTGAGCTTTTATTTATAGGCTTAAGTGGTGTGTCAAATCTGCTTTTAAAGATAGAACCGTCATCAAACTCCAACAGCTCTCCGGCATGAAGCTTAAAAATATCTTCATAAATAGTATGGGGCGCCACAGGCGATAAAAAGCCAAAAAAACCGTTTAATCCCTCTTTTGAAATAGTTTTATTTTTTAGGTGCGGCAACAGGGCTTTTATCTCTGAGGCAAAAAATAGCGAGCCGTTGAGAAGTGTATAAAAAAGAGGTTTTTTGCCGATAGCGTCGCGGGCTAGAAGTAGTTTGCGACCATCCCAAAAAGAAATGGCGTACATACCACGAAGTTTTGTTAAAAAAGCTTTGCCATGCGCCAAAAGCCCGCATAGCACTACGTCGCCCTCAGAGAAAGGCTCCGATATATGTAGCTCTTTTGCAAGGCTTTTATAGTTGTAGATTTCGCCATTAAATACGACTCTTGCCAAACCGCACGCAAAAACGCCGCCGTTTTGCTCTATATCCATAATAGCTAAGCGAGTTTGTCCAAAAAAATAGCCGTTTGCAGCTTCAAAAGAGACGCCGTCAGTTCCTCGCGGCGCAAGCGAGTCCAAAGAACGCTCTGCCGCATTGCGGTTATAGTCGCCGACTACTCCGAAAATCCCGCACATGGTTCGCTAGAGTAGCGTCACTCTCCCATTTTCTAGCTTATATTTCGTGTCGTCGCTTTTATCAACAGCTATATCATCCGTATCAAATGAGAGTTTATAACCGGCTTTTGAATACCAAGCTTTTATTTTCGCGGGAGAGCCATATACCAACGCAAATGCGGGAATATCCCTAGTCACAGTACTTCCGGCACCGACAAATGCGTATTCGCCAATAGTAACGCCGCATACCACCGTGCAATTAGCACCCAAGCTAGCACCTTTTTTTACGATAGTTTTTTTATACTCGTTTTTACGAACTATAAAGCTTCGCGGGTTTATCACGTTTGTAAATACAGCCGAGGGTCCTATAAAAACGTCGTCTTCTATCACGACTCCGTCATAAAGACTGATATTATTTTGCGCTTTTACATTGTCGCCGATTATGGCATTTGGTCCTATGACGCAATTTTGTCCGAAAGAGCAGTTTTTGCCTATCCTGCTTCCCTCAATCGCATGACAAAAATGCCAAATCTTCGTACCCTCGCCTATCTCTACGCCATCATCAACATATGACGATTCGTGCACAAAATATGACATCTTAAACCTCAAAAAACTGTTTTATTTTTTCGCATACGAATAGCGCATCATCCACGCTTAGGTGTTCACCAATAGGCAACGACAGCAACTCTGCATCAACACGGCATGCGAAAAATCCTTTTGTCTCCTGCGTAATATATGAGTACGCCGCAAGCTTTGGCAAGGCTACCGGATAGTGCACGCCCGTCTCAATGGCGCAATCAGCCAAAAATGCCTTAAGGTCGTCTCGCTTTGCGCTTCGCACAACAAATAGATGCCATGCGTGCTTTCTATTTTCATAAATAGTCGGCAAGACTAAGGGCGTAGAAGCCAGCTCTTTTAGATAGATTTTTGCTACTTCATCTCTTTTTTTGAGCCATCCGTCAAGATGTGGAAGCTTTACGCTCAAAATTGCCGCCTGAAGAGCATCAAGTCTTGAGTTTCTACCCTCAAACTCATGGTCATATTTGCCTGAGCGTCCGTGGTTTGCGTACATTTTGCTATTTTTTGCAAACTCATCATCGTTTGTGATTATTGCGCCGCCGTCGCCGTAGGCACCTAAATTTTTGCCGGGATAAAAGCTAAACGTAGAAGCCGTACCAAAAACACCTACTCTTTTACCCTCAAACTCCGCACCGTGAGCCTGTGCGCTATCCTCCAAAAGAAAAAGAGAGTATTTATCGCAAAACGTTTTTAACTCATTCATATCGCAAGGCAATCCGTAAAGATGTACGCAAATAACAGCTTTTACGCTCTCATCCATTAAAGCTTCTACGCTTTTTACGTCTATCGTATAATCTTCTTTGACATCGGCAAAAACAACCTGAAAACCTGAATTTGAAACAGCCTCGCTTGTAGCGATAAAACTATTGGCTGGAACAACTACTTTCGAGCCTTGCGGCAAAGCCAAAGCTTTTAAAGCTATTTCAATAGCGTCCGTCCCATTGCCAACTCCGACGCAATGTTTTGTGCCAATGTATACAGCAAACTCATTTTCAAATTTTTTTACTCTCTCACCGCCTATATATGCGGAGTCCGCTATTACGCCCTCAATCGCCGCGTCTACTTGCGGCTTTATACTTTTGTATTGAGAGTAGAGATCTAAGAATTTAATCATAAAATTTCCATATTTTTAGTATTTGCAAATGAATAATTTTTTTATATTCGGATATTTTTCTATTTTTTTTCGCAATAAGCCAATTAAATTGTTTAATCCCCTAAACTGTAGGTACGGATTATCTTTAAAAAAGTTCGGGGCTGGAGTCAAACTTTTCTAGCAATATAGTATAAGGAGTCTTAAACTTTAAAGCTTTTAATTTCTTCTGGTGGTTATAATACAGAAGATAACTCATCAGGTGTTGCTTAAGATGGTTTTGTTAAATATCTCCACTTGTCCATTAGTCTAGGGGTGTTTAAATTTAGGGTCTAAACTCACAGACAATTTGCTGTTCTGTGTCGCTTAGCGATGATTTAATCTTTTTAGCACCACTCTTTTTATCTTCTGTGCTTGTATCTCTTTTCCATCTATGAACCGTTTATAGTCGTAATGAAATAACTATTGGAACTTTATTTGCTTTATTAGATCAAAATTCAGTTTTGAAGGTTATGAAAGATGAGCGAGCAGATAGTAGCGCAAAAAACCGCCGCCTCAAAAGCAAACGGCAAGACCAATCCTCTCGCCGGAATGCTAAAAGCGGGGCAAACGGACATAAAAGACGGTAAAGAGTTTATCAAAAAACTCGTTGAGATGGCAAAAAAAGGGGAGATAGAGCTAGATAAAAACGGCTCTGTAAAGATAAAGAAAACTCAGATCAAAGAAGAAGATATAGATGCGACAACTCTTCTAAACATCAAAAGCCTGCTCTCAAATATAAAACAAAACGACAAAATGGCGATAGACAAAACCGTAAAAGAGCTAAGAGACGCTGCGGCAAAACTAGATAGCAAAAAAGACGTCGGCGATACGCAAGCCTTGAAAAAACTACTAGAATTAGCCAAAGACGGCGGTGCAAACGTCAAAAAAATAAAAGTAGAAAAAGTAGAAACGGCGGCGGATGAAGAAGTGACTGACGCACAATCAAAAAAAGCTAAAAAAACTAAAACGGAAGCGGAAACAAAAGCGGATGCAAAAGCCAAGCCTGAAATTAAGGCGGAAACAAAAGCGGATGCAAAAGCCAAGCCCGAAATTAAGGCGGAAACAAAAGCGGTTTTAGAGCAAAACTTGGCGGCGCAAAAAAGTTTGGCTGAAAAGAGTGAAAAAGCGGCAAAAACGGATGCGGCAATGAAAATCATCTTGAATCCAAAAGAGGCTCCAAAAGAGGCTACGTTAGCGGCACTGTTGCAAGAGATAAAAAAAGACGGCAAAAAAGATACGGATGTAAAAAAAGAGCTTGACGCCAAAAAAGAGGCGAAAAAAGAAGTTCTTGCAAAAACCGAATCGCAAAAAGAGAGTGCCGTCATAGACGCAAAACTACAAACAGAGACGATAATCGCCGCAGAGATTGGAGCTAAAAAAGAGCTGACAAAAGAGATTATTAAAGAAGCGATTACAGAGGAGTTAACAGCCAAAACAGAGCAAGCGCAAGCAACGCTCATGGAAGCCCCGAAACAAGCCGAAACAGAACTAAAGGGCAAAATGGCGGTAGCCTCGGAAGCTCTTAAAAACTTTTCATCGGACATGAAAGAGATGATAGAGAGCTATAAGCCGCCTGTCATGAAAGTATCGATGGAGCTAAATCCGCATAATCTAGGCGCCGTGGACGTAACACTTATTACAAGAGGTCAAAACCTAGTAGTCAACGTCTCCTCAAGCCAAGAGACAATGCAGATGTTTATGCAAAACATCACAGAGTTCAAGCAAAATCTAGCGGCGCAAGGCTTTGTAAGCTTGCAAATGAATTTTAATTTCTCGGATAGCAATAAAGACCAAAATAGTCAAAGCAAGGGTTACCAAAAAGAAGCGACAAGAAAATATCAGATAAGTAGCGAGGATATGAGCCTCGGCTCTGCTACGGCTGATAGTCTTGACATCATAATGCCTCATCCAAAGTATGCATAAAATAAAAAACGGAATAAGCTTTGCTTGTTAACATACAACATCGGTAAAAACTCTGCCGCTTTATGCGGCTAGCTTCGGCGACTCATGCCGCAAACATAGCAAAACAAGGTGCTCTCCCGCCTTTGGCGGGTAGCTTTAGGGGGTTGCAAGGGACATTCATGTCCCTGCCGCAAAACACAGGCTTTGCCTGTGTTTTGCGTAATTGTCCAGTTTCACCACGTTATAGTTGCCTAGTTTCATAAATACAAGCAATA
>DZAX01000041.1 GCA_022729705.1 Helicobacter cetorum
GAGTTTTATGCTATTGCTTTGAATGGAATGGTACAACGTGGTGAAACTTGACACCTACAATATCAAATATTAAACGCCAATACGAGCAAAGCCCGTCTTGGCGGCAGGGACATAAATGTCCCTACAACCCCCTAAAGAAAGTTCCCGCTTTTGCGGGGGAGTTTTTTTTGGGGGGGTGCGGTGCGGCACTACAATCCAAAAAGAGCGGCTATGTTGTAGGTTGCGAATGCGGCGAGCCATGCGGTTACGTTTGGATAAATCACATAAAAGACTCTCCACTTGGTCTCTCTGACCTCCGCAAAGAATGTTCCAATAGCTGCGAAGCAAGGCGAATAGATCATTATCATTACGATAAACGCTAAGCCGGCTTTAATATCCATTGTTCTTCGTATCTTCTCAATTAGACTCTCAGACGGCTCATCATCGCCCGCCTCAACGGCGTTTAGCGTTGCCAATGTTCCCACCGCAACCTCTTTTGCGGCTAACGCCGTTATAGTGGCGACGGACATCTTCCAGTCAAAACCAAGAGGGGCAAATATAGGCTCGATAGTTTTACCCATTACGCCTATGTAGCTATTTTCTAGTTTTTCCTCCGCAAGCGAGAGCTCAAGCTCTTTTTTTGCCTCTTCGTTTACGGCGGCTTCTATTTTTGGTTTGTACGCCTCGTCTATCTGCTCATTTTGCGGATAAGCTCCCAAAAACCATATAGCCATTGACGCTGCGGCGATAAAAAGACCCGCTTTTTTGATAAACATCATAGCCTTTATCTGCAAATCTCGCAAAATCCCCTTAAGAGACGGAAACCTATATTTTGGCATCTCCATAACAAAAGGCTCCGCTTCGCCTTTAAACAATGCGAGTCTTAAAATCTTAGCGACAAACAGCGCCAAAAAAGCTCCCAAGATGTAGATTCCAAACAAAATATTTCCGGCGTGCTCCGGCGCAAAAAAGGCGCTAACAAACAACACATACACGGGAAGTCTAGCGGAGCATGAGAAAAACCCGATGACAAGCATTGTAATTAGCCTATCTTTTGGGTTTTTGAGCGTTCTTGCCGCCATATACGCCGGAATTGAGCAACCAAATCCGGTAATCATCGGTATAAAAGCTTTACCATGAAGCCCAAATCTCTTGAGAGCTCCGTCAAGCAAAAACGCCGCTCTAGCCATATATCCGGTCTGTTCCAAAAGGTTGATACCCAAAAACAAAATAAGAATATTTGGCAAAAAGGACATAATAGCGCCGACCGAGGGGATAACCCCCTCACTAATAGATTTATTAAGCGCACCCTCCGGCAAGATAGCCGCCGCCTGCTCCGCAAAAAACGTAAAAGCACCCTCTATAAGCCCCATAGGATATTCGCCAAGCGTAAACGTCATCTGAAACAAAAGCCACATAAACGTCAAAAATATCGGAAGCCCGACCAATCTATGGATTAAAACTCTATCTATCTTCTCTGTTATCGTCTCTTTATGCTTTAGGATTAACGCTCTTTGGCATATCCATTTTGCGATAGATATTCTAGCGTTTGCCATCACGCTCACCGTATCGTCCTCGCCCACCAATGTGCGTAGATTTTCACTCTCTTTTACAAACAAGTCGTGAAACTCCAAAAACACAGGCTTGTCGTGAACCTCTCTATACACCTCTTTGTCGTTTTCAAGAAGTCTAAGAACGCTAAATCTAGCTTTTGGCTTTAGCTGCGCGTCTTTTGAAAGCGAAACCGATAACGCCGTAATCGCGTCTTCGATATTTTGATCATAAAAAAGTTTGTTTTCAACTTTACCAAACTCATACATCTCAAGAATTTTCTTGATTAACTCGTCAATTCCTCTTTTTTCTTTTGCAGAAACCAGCAAAACGGGAATACCAAGCAACTTTGAAATCTCTTCATTGTCTATTTTTCCGCCGTTTTTCTCCACTTCGTCTATCATGTTGATAGCTAGAATCGTCTTTTTGCCCATATCCAAAATCTGCAACGTCAGAGTAAGATTTCGTTGTAAGGCGTTTGCGTCTACGGCGTTTATTATCACGTCGTAACTTTCGTTTATCAAAAACTCTTTTACAACCTGCTCGTCCGGTGAATAAGCGTTTAGACTATACGTCCCCGGAAGGTCCGTGATTGTTATCTCATAACCGTCTCTCTCAAACCTAACCTCTTTTTTCTCAACCGTAACGCCTGAGAAGTTTCCAACGTGCAAAGAGGCTCCGGCTATAGAGTTTATAAGATGCGACTTACCAACGTTTGGTTGCCCTACAAGAGCTACTCTAATTTGCTTTTTCACGCCCTCTCCTCCACTTCTATATTTTTTGCCTCTTCCGCCCTCAAAGCCACGCGTGAATCTTCTACTTTTGTCTCATACGTCTGCTTTGTCAGCGTATATTCAGTGACCGTCACCTTATTGCCTCTTGCAAAGCCAAATGAAAAAAGTCTACTTTTTAGAGGCTCGGTAGCGGTTATTTTTTTTATGACATACTCTTTACCGAAATCTGCCTGCGTCAAATCCATTTTTTTACCCTTAAAAGTCGTATTTTACGAAAACTCTTAGCCTGTTGTTGTCGCTAGCGTCTTTTGTTTTTATATTTGAAAGCATAGCCTCTACGCTCAGATTTTCAAAGCCGTAAGCAAGCGTCAAATCGCTCTCTTTTGCATACAAGCCACTAGCTTTTTTATCAAAATAAGCGTGCGCAAAAGTGGCGTTAAACCCTTCTATTCCGGCTTTTTCAAAGTCAAAAGAGAGCTCGCCTTTGTAAGCTTTTATATCGCCCTCGCCGTTTGCCGTCTCAACATCCATTGAGGTAAAAAGAGGGTCTTTGCCGCCGCCAAAAAAGCTTGCCGTTCCGCCGTTTGCGTGTGCGCCCTCTTTTTTGCCGGATTTATTATACGCCAAAACCCCGCTTAAGCCAATAACTTTTGAAGTAAGCTCAAGAGCCGCCCCATAGATAGAGCCGTCAATTTTTGCAACTTCGTTTCCAAAGCTAGCAGAGTAGCTTTTGAGGGCTCCTATAGATTTTTCGTTCATATATTGAGCTTTAAAAGAGGCTTCAAACGCTTCTGAATCAAAAAGTTTTGCGGAGGCTTCAATGTAGTATGTATCCATTATTTCGCTCTGTCTACCGTACCAACCTTGAAGAGAGAGTATATCAAGCTCGTAGTTTACGCCCGCCATATACATTTTTGAGCTCATTGCGGACGAGTTATTTGCAAAAAATGCATCCCATACCCCGCCGTCCGCTACCGCCGAACTTATAGTCTCGCCCATTTTGATAAATCTTGCATGGTCGCCGCCGTTTTCCCAGCCCGCCATCTGCGTGATGACGCCCGCCGTAATATTTAGTTTATCAATCGGCGAGTATTGCGCTATCGCCGCCGTAAATAGATTTGGAACCATTCTGATGTCGTCTGAATTTGCAAAAGGCGTATCAAGCTCCATACGTCCGATTTTTACCTCTCCTCCGTCAAAACCATACTTCAAAAACGCCTCGCCAAGCAACGTATAATCTTTATTGTCCACATTGTAATAGTCAGCGTCTTTAAACTCTTTTTTATTTACAAGCGCATTTGAGGTGTAAAATGTCGCGCCAAGGCTGGCGCCGTAAAGCGGGGCAGTCTCAATGCCCAGTTTGCCGCCTATCAAACCGTCGGCTGTTGACTCTCCGTCTAGTTTTGAGTTTGACTGATATACAGCTCTAATCTGACCCTTTATCTCTGCGAGCTTAAACGCCTCTTCTAGTGATTTTGCCTCTTTTTTTGGCTCTTCTTTTTTTGGCTCTTCCGCTGCGATAAGGGATGCGCAAAGGGCTAGTGATAACGCTATTTTTGTCTTCATGTATAATTTCCTTTTTTTTATTAATTATCTCATTTTGGGCAAAGCCCAAAATGAGGTCTTCAGCAGACGGCTCTCGCGGCTTGCCGCTCTTGGAATTTCATGTTTTTCAAGTAAATATTTTAAAAGCGGAACCTAGAGCAAGGGAGAATAGTATGGCATACATTGCGCCTACACGCATTTTAACGCATCTTTTGCTCTTTCTTTCGCTCATAATTAACTCGGGTCTCATTTTGCACATTTTGCATTTGTGCAAGCACACCTCTCTTCAAAATCAGGCTTGCCAAAAGCCCTGCAATACTCTTCGTATACACAACTTACGCTTCTTTTGGCGTAAATCGTTTTAAGGTTTTTTCTTGCCGCTTCTTTTTTAAAGTGGTTCATGGCGTTATGATTTAGATAACTTGTCAAAAACACAACACACTCCGTCTTTTCAGGAATCTTCTTTCTAGTTATATCTTTTGCCCTACCATCCCAGTGTTCAACCTTGCTTACGCCCAGACTAAAAAGCGTTCCTTTGATGTGCTCAACATAATCGCCGCCTATTACAAGTACAGACATCTAAAACTCCTTTTGAAAATCAATATCATATATTAGCGAAAAAAAGATGACCTGTCAAGTGTTTTGATTGTTATTTTCAAAAAACTTTCTGTGAAAGGGACATAAATACCCCCCACTAATCGTGCGGTATTAAATTAAATCTAATAGTCTCAAAATCCTCTTTGAACTCTTCAGCGTACTCCAAGGACATATCGTCGTCTTTGTGGTATATCCAATCCACTTCGGACGCTACGCCGTTTTCGTCCAAAGCGCTTTGCATTATTCTAAACATACTATAAAACACTTTTGTACTAGCAGAATTAAAGACTCCCATAAAGGTTAGAGACCCTTTGAAAAAATATGCGACTAGTCGCAAGAGCCCTCACGCTGAAGACCTAATTTTGGGCTTTGCTCAAAATTTGAGAATTAATCAAATAGTTCAATATTTTGAAAATCCAAAATTATCTCAGGCGTGCCTTGTCCTGCCGGTATTGTTATTGTTTGCATAAATGTCTCCTAAAAATAAAACGCCATCAGCGTGTTGTCGTCTCGTTGCTTCTCTTCGCCTTTATACTCCAAAAATCGCTTCAATAAAGCGTCTATCTGCTCGCACGGTTTGAGCGAACTGTTTTCTGTTAAGCTGTTTTTGAAATTTTTTTTGCCAAAACTAAGCCTATTATTGCCGCCTATCTGGTCAAATATGCCATCCGTCGATAGGTATACTTTAGAGCCGCAATTAATACTTATCGTCTGCTCGCCGTACACTCTATTTTTTTCTACCGAGGCGTATCCGACGCTACTTTTATCGGCTCTTATCTCTTCTATCGGCGATGCTTCGTCTTTTTGATAAAACAAAGAGGTATTTGCGCCGCAATATTTTAAAACCCCGCTTGCAAGGTCAACATACAAAAACGCCGCGTCCATGCCGTCGTTTGAGTCGCCGCTTTCGTCTTCTTGATTTAACGCCTCTTTTATCGCATTGTTCATGGCGCTCATCATAAGAGACGGGGCTTTGATTAGCGAGTCGTCATCACAATATCCCCTAAGCAAAGAGAGTGTGACAAAAGTCATCATAGCCCCCGGAACCCCGTGTCCCGTGCAATCTATCAAAGCGACAAAAAACCCGTCTTTGCGAGTCTCAAGCCAATAGCAATCTCCCCCAATCGTATCTTTTGGGTTCCAATGTACAACAAACTCTTGAAGTCTGCAATCATAATCCAAGAGCTCAATATTGCGCAAAAATCTATCTTGATTTGGCAAAAACGTCCGCTGAATACGACTGGCGTAGTTGATTGAGTCTTTTATCGAGGCGTGGGCGTGTTTTATCTCCTCTTGTATTTTTTTGAACTCTCTTATGTCTCTTTTTATCTCCACATAAAACATCGGGTCTTTAAGCTCGTCAACAACGGTATACGCCGACAAACTAACATCCAAAAAAGAACCGCCGTATTTTTCAACCCTAAACTCTCCGCTAAAACTATTTAACGCCCGCAGCTCTTCAACCGTCTTTAGTCTTGCTCCAGCATAGTAGGCGGGAGTCACGTCCGGCAACTGCTTATCGCTAAAACCTACCAAAACCCTATGCGATTCGTTTTGCAAAATATAACCGCCCGATGGGGAGATTATCGCGATAGCGTCGTTTGAGCGTTCAAAGATTTGCTTATAAAGCTCAAGCTGTTCGCTCCTAAGGGCTCCGGAGGCAAAAAAAGATAGAATAAAAAAAATAGAGGAGCACACCGCCAAAAACCACGCCCTTGCGGCGTTGGACTCCAAAGCGCCCGCAATTGATAGATAAAAAAGAGCAAAAGCGACCGCTATAAAACCATACGCCGTTAGTATTAGGAAAAATTTACGCCTATTTAAAGCTATATTTTGTGACATCCGCAAACCTTTTTATTCATGTTATACGCCAAGACGAGCAAAGCCCGTCTTGGCGGCAGGGACATAAACGTCCCTTGTAACCCCCCCCCTTTTTTTGAAGTCACCCGCTAACGCGGGGGAGTTGGGCATTTTGTAAATATTTTTATCTCAGTGTTTTTTGGTCAAATTTTCTATCTGCGTCAGAGATGAAGAGAGTGAAACGTCCAGATAGTGTGCGTTTGTTTTTTCTTTGCCACCTAGTATATTTTTTCGCCAATTGCTTATATCGTCAATGACGCATTCGTATATCCCCTCTTAGCATAAACGCCCAAAACTCGTCAAGACTACTCTCGTCGTTTACATAAAAAACAGCTTCCATAAAAGGTTTTAATTTCGTAATACTTTTTGTCTTTATAGCCAATGCGCCTTCTAGCATGTGCAGCCGTTTGTATTGATTAGGTCGCCTTTCATCCTGTTCCTCCTTTATGATAATATTTTTCAATTATAGTCAATTTGAGAATGTTTGTCAATACTGAATGAGATGGATTATTGATTTTACGGCGCATTTTTGCGCCGTCTAAGAAGATTACAAAAGCGGCAAGCCGCGAGAGCCATCACGCTGAAGACCTCATTTTGGGCTTTGCCCGAAATGTGAGAATTAATCAGATGGTTCAATCTTTGTCTTGTATAATCTATAAAAATTATAAAAATAGCGGTAAACGATGATAAGTCTAGGCGAGATACGAAATAGAAGCCACAAGTTTGCCAAAGAGTGGGAGGGCGCCACATACGAGCGGGGCGAGGCTCAAACTTTTTGGAATGAGTTTTTCCAAATATTCGATATTTCACGCCGCCGTGTGGCGACTTTTGAAGAGCCTATCAAAAAACTAGGCGGCTCTCAGGGATTTATCGACCTTTTTTGGAAAGGACAGTTGCTAATCGAGCATAAAAGTCTTGGTAAGGATCTCAAAAAAGCAAAAACTCAAGCTTACGACTACTTCCCAAATATACATGCGCGAGACTTGCCAAAATATGTGCTTGTATGCGATTTTGCAAATTTTGAACTTTATGATTTGGATGAGAATCTAGAGTATCACTTTCCGTTGTCGGAGCTTCATAAAAACATAGAAGTGTTTGGATTCATAGCAGGCTACATCAAAAAAACCTACAAACCAGAAGAGCCGACCAACAGAGCCGCCGCCGAGCTAATGGGCAAACTCCACGACAAGCTACTAGAAAACGGTTATCATGGGCATGATTTGGAGCTATACCTTACACGATTGCTCTTTTGTATGTTTGCCGAGGATACGGGGATATTTGGCAAAAACTCATTTCGAGAATTTATAGAAAATCACACCGATGAGGATGGACGAAATCTAGGCTCTGTGATAGCTCATATATTTCAGATATTCGACACCCCGCAGGACAAACGCCCCAAAAACCTAGATGAGAGCCTCGCATCCTTCCCATATATCAACGGCGCTATTTTTAGCGAAAATCTCCGCATAGCCAACTTTGACCGCTCAATGCGAGAGATGCTTATCGAAGCGTGCGCTTTTGACTGGAGCGTCATATCTCCGGCGATATTTGGCTCTATGTTTCAAGCCTCCATGGATGTGGGCAAGAGGGGTGAACTTGGCGCGCACTTCACGAGCGAGCAAAACATCCTCAAGGCTATCAAGCCTCTTTTCTTGGATGAGCTTTGGGATGAATTTGAGAAAGTCAAAAGAAATGAAAAAAAACTTCTTGGATTTCATGCGAAGATTTCAAGTTTAAAATTTTTGGATCCAGCTTGCGGTAGCGGTAACTTTTTGGTCATAGCATACAGAGAGCTAAAACAGCTTGAGTTGGAAGTTTTAAAAATACTAAAAACCTTAACGCAACAAGTAAATGTTAGTCAGTTATTTGGTTTTGAAATTGAAGAGCTCCCGAGCAGGATTGCTCATACTGCTATGCTTTTGATTGAGCATCAAATGAGTCTAGTTTTTGCTCAAACTTTAGGTGAATCCGAGTTTAATACACCAATAAAAGATAGCGCAAATATTTATCAAACAAACGCTCTTATGGGGGACTGGCATGAAATACTAAATAAAACAAATGAAATAAACAAGCACAAGCCGCGACAAAAAATAGAAATAGACTATATTATTGGAAATCCGCCGTTTCAGGGTAAAAATAGTGAAGATATGACTAAAGAACAAAAAGAAGATTTAAAATTTGCTCTTTCAGACTTGAAAAAAAGCGGAGAACTTGATTTTGTAGCAGGCTGGTATATCAAATCAGCGCAATATATGCAAGGACGCAAAACCAAAGCCGCACTAGTATCGACAAACTCCATCACGCAAGGCGAGCAGGTCAGCATACTATGGCAGGAGCTATTCAATCACTACCATGTCAAAATCCATTTTGCCCACAAGACTTTCAAATGGAGCAACGAAGCCAAACGAAACGCCGCCGTATATTGCGTCATCATTGGCTTTGCGGCGCATGATACGACAAACAAAAAGCTATTTGAGTATGAAACCGTCAAGTCGGAACCGCATGAGATAGTGGTGGGCAATATAAATCCGTATTTGGTTGCGGGAAGCGATTTTTTTGTCTCTTCAAAAAGAAGCCATATTCAGAATTTTGTACCGCAAATAGTTTTCGGCAGTATGCCAAATGACGGTGGCAATCTGCTTTTTACCGAAGAGGAAAAAGAGGAGTTTTTGAAGCTGGAGCCAAAAGCCGACAAATATATCAAGCCGCTCATTTCGGCAAAAGAGTATCTAAACGGCAAAAATAGGTATTGCCTTTGGCTCAAAGACTGCCCGCCAAATGAACTAAGAGCAATGCCAAAAGTTTTGGAGAGAGTGGAAAATATCAAAAAGCTAAGAAGCGAAAGCAATAGAGAAGCTACGAAAAAACTAGCCAAAACTCCAATGTTGTTTGGCGAAGATAGGCAGCCAAGTAACGATTATGTGTTTATTCCTCGTGTATCTTCCGAAAATAGACCGTATGTTCCAATGGCTTTTTTTACGCAAGATTTTATTTGTGGAGATACAGGGCTTGCAGTACCAAACGCTACGCTTTATCATTTTGCTATTTTAACTTCAAAAATGCACATGGATTGGATGAGATATGTTTGCGGAAGACTGAAAAGCGATTACCGCTACTCAAACGAAATCGTTTACAACAACTTCCCATTCCCGCTAGAAGTGAGCGAAAAACAAAAAGCCGACATCGAAACATTGGCGCAAAAAATACTAGACGCAAGAGCCGAGTTCGAGAGCTCCAGCCTAGCCGACCTATACAACCCCCTAACAATGCCACCCCGACTCCTAAAAGCCCACGAAGTGCTAGACAAAGCCGTAGACAAACTCTATCGCAAAGATGGCTTCAAAGAGGGCGCCGAAAGAGTCGCCCATCTGTTTGAGCTAAACCAAAAATTGACAAGCCTTGCCGTAGATGAGCCGAAAAAATCTAAAAGGAAATCTCAATGAGCGATTTTATAGAAAAACATAGATTGATTGACAGAATACAAGATAGCAATATGAACTTTTTATTTGGCTCTGGAATGTCGGCAGGTTATCTTGAAATACTTGGAAATATTGAACAGCTTTTGACAGATTTAGACGAAGAAAAAAGCATAAATGAACAACAAAAAGCATTACTGAGGGCTTCAATATTAAGTAAATATTTTGATGGCGTAATTGAAAAAAATACATTTATTCTTGATCATACAGCATTAGAAACTGACTATCCTGAAATTGTATTAGCAATCCAATGGACATTAGAAAGTTATACAACATTTTTTAAAACAATAAATCAATTAATTTTACTCAGAAGAAATAAACTCTTGAGCAAACAAGTAAATGTTTTTACCACAAATATAGATATTTTTCTTGAAAAGGCTATTGAAAAGCTTGGTCTTGAAAGCAACGATGGTTTTGGTAAAGGCTTTAAGCCGAAATATGATTTGAGCAATTTTAAAAAGTCTATTTTTCAAAAGAGCCTACATTTTGATAATAGTTCGGAAATTCCAGTATTTAATATTTTGAAGATTCATGGCTCTTTGACTTGGCAGTATGACGATGGAAATGTGTATTTTGATAATACGCTTGAGCAAGTTAAGAAAGTTAAATCAATTGCAAAAAGCAACATAATTGATGTTGTCACAAAAAGTGCAGAAGGGATTGAAAAAGACGACTTAGGGAGCCTAAAAGCAAAACTTCCTACAAAAATAGACGAGAGCAATTTTAAAGATTTCCTTACAGAATATGACAAACTATCCATTGTTAATCCAACAAAACGCAAGTTTCAACAAATCGTGATTGACCAAAAATATTATGACTTACTTAGAATTTACGCCAATGAGCTTGAGCGAGAAAATACATTGTTGTTTGTGATGGGTTTTTCGTTTGCCGATGAGCATATAAGGGATTTAACTCTTAGGGTGGCTAGATCCAACCCCACATTGATGATTTATGTTTTTGCACACACAAATGAGGCAAAAGTAAATTTGGAAAGCTGTTTGGATATTGAAAAAAATGTGAAAAACAAAAATATTGTTATCGTACCGCCTTCTCAAACTGAAAAAGACGGAACGCTAAAGGATGACTTTCAGTATGATTTTGATGCAATAAATGAAAAGGTTTTTAGTAACATATTAGAAAAAATCTCAAAAAATACTTATCAAAAAGTTTTCAAGGCAACACTGGAGAGCTTCAGCAATGAATAATCAACACATACTTGATGATTCTATTTTTAAGGTAGGAGAAGTTCTCTCGATAGACGGCAGAAAAGTAAAAATCAAAGTTGATAAATCAAAAAACAATTCTCACATAATGTACAAAGGTGAGCTATTAAAAAATACATCTGTCGGAAGTTATATAAAAATTATCAAGGGATATACAAAAATAATCGGCAAAGTAGAGGGTGAATATGTCGATGAAGATAGACAATATAGCTCAAAAAACTACACTACAGAAGCAAGCAAAATCAGTAGAACACTCATTGTCAGTCTGCTTGGCTTTTTTGACGGTATAGAATTTAAGAGAGGCATAAAAGAACTCCCCCTTGTTTTTAATGAGTGTTTTTTGCTCGATAGTGAGGAATTTAAGCAAGTTCATAATTTTCATAAAGATGATGTGCCCTTGGATATTGGTGCTTTATCACTAGAAAAAAGTCAAAAAATTATAATAGGAGTAAATAGCCTATTTGCTAGCCATATTGGAATTTTCGGAAATACTGGGAGTGGTAAATCGTACACACTTGCAAAACTGTACAACTCTCTTGTTGAGCAATACGAACAACAACCAAAATTCAAAGAAAATGCAAAATTTATCCTAATAGATTTTAACGGTGAATATTCGCATGACAAAACAATTATTCAGAATAAAAAAATCTATGATTTATCAACCAAAAAAGATTTAGTGGATGCACACAACAAAATACCTCTAGCTGAAAAAGATTTATTGGACATTGAAATTATTTCAATATTAGCTAATGCTACAGATAAAACTCAAAAACCTTTTATAAGCAGAACATTAGAGTTTATGTCAAAAATTAACAAAGATAAAACACCATTACAATATTTTGTAACCATTCACCACCCAACCCCAACAGGCATATAAGCCCTACCTCCTAAAGCGT
>DZAX01000064.1 GCA_022729705.1 Helicobacter cetorum
TATTGCTTGTATTTATGAAACTAGGCAACTATAACGTGGTGAAACTGGACAGTTAGATAGTTCAACCATATTTTGATTCAATGGTGTTCTATCTATCACTCCTTTTAATATTGCTTTTACATCTTCTATCGCCCTATTTATCCTCTTTTCCAAAATAGAGATTCTTTCGCTTTGGTTGTACCTCTTTAATCTATCTTTTAATTTTTCTAGCTCGGTAGAAGAGCCCATCTCGATTAATTTATCTTCATATTTTTTATCAAGACAACCGGTAAACAATCTATCGCTTGCAAATTGATTTTTTAGACTTTTACTCAAACCTTCAATAAGAAAATTTTTATTTTTACCCAAGGCCTCTAGCGACTCCACATTATCGGCATAGCTTCCAAATACAAAAAGCTTCTCATATAGTTTGATTCCGTCCATATCATTATTTTTGACCAAAATATCAACCTCGCCGCCTTTTAAGCTTGGCATTTTGATATTTTTGACCATTATGATTGCGTCTACGTCTTGAAGTTTTTCGATAGTCTGATTCAAATGCACCTGCGTAGGAGAATCAAATCCGGGCACATCGTACAAAACAATATTTTCTAGCCCCTGTAAATTGCTAGAATAAAAAGTTACATTTTTGACGGCTCTTGAGATATTTTTATCGGTGATAAATGTTTTTAGTTCATCCGATTTGAAATCTTCAAACTTTCTAATCGGTTGATTAAGGAGCTGGCTTATCTTATCTCTCCCTTCTATAATATCGATTATATCCGCCTCTGTTTTGTTTGTATGTAAATTGTAAATATCTTTTCTGCTCTCTTTTAGAGTCTCAAAATGATTTTTGAAAGTATCTATCTTGATAGTGTCAAATTTACCATTTTTAAATTCAACCTCGTTTAACATTTTTTCAAATTTAGTTGTAAATTCACCCCTTGGGTAAAACTCAACTTCAGCATAATCATTCGGGCTATATTCAAGCTTCGTAGAGGTAAAAGTACACCTCTCGTCCGCTGAGGGAAACAACCCCTCGCTCTCTACAAAAGCGCTTGAAAATTTACTCTTTCCGGCTTTTTCAAGTCCGACGACCGCTACTTCTAACTCATCTTTTTCTAGCTTTCTCTTTAGATTTGAGAGGTTATTTGAGATTTCTCTCATCTTTCCAACTTCATTAAAAGAGATGACCATTTGATTTTTGTCAAGCTCCATTGACTTATCAATAGCGCTTACTATATTTGATATGTCTTCTATGATATTTTTTTTATCCATCTCTTATCCTTTTATTTTAATAAGGGTTTTTTTGATTAGCTTATTGTTACGATTGTTAACCAAACCTCTAAAATATATCGTATCGACGTCACCCCTAATTGGACCATTTTTTGTCCTCGTCATTTTATCTTCAATAAATGTATTATAGTCTCCATTATCTATGCTGTACAACGGAGTCTCTTCTGTTTGATTGTAAGCTTCTAAGAAAAAATCAAATATATTATTTAGATACTTGGTTTGATTTTCGTTTGGCTCTTTTGATAACTCATCTTTGAAATTATCCCAAAGGTTCTCTATATCCTGCACTCCACAATACACAAAATTCTCGATCCCCTCGCCTCTAAAAATTCCTTTTAATCTATCTCTTATATCGCTATCCAACATATTAAATTCATTAAATATCTCTTTTGCCTTTTTGAATTTATCATTTTCAGCTTGCAAATCGCTATTTAACTCTTCAATCTTTTTATTTAAGCCATACATTTCTTTTTTAAGCTTTAATATTTCATTGTCTTTATTTTGCAAATCAGTTTTTAAAGTTTCAATTTTAAAATTAAGATTTTTTTCCAGCTCACCTTTTTCAGATAAGATTTTATTAATTTCTTCATCTTTGGACTTTATTAAAATATCTGCGTCTGAGGCGCTCTTATCTGTATTTGTAGTGTTTTTTACTATGGCTTCCAAAAGCTCTATAATTTTTTCTATTTTATTCATACCTCTCCCTTTGATATTTATTGTAATAATATATTTTTTTTGCTAAAGTAATATAAGAGTTTAGTTTTTAATGGGGTTGAATGGAAGCGGTAGATATTTTAAATAGAGACTTGGAGGCTTTGACTAAAGACTTTGAGTGCTTATATGGGAGAATTGTTTCGGAGAGTGGCGAAGTTTATGAAGACTATGCGATTAAGACCGGCAATATTTGGTTTGTAAATTGTAATAGCTCTAATCAGTCTAATAATGGCAAATCTTGGAGCACAGCTTATAAGAATATAAATTCAGCGCTAGTTGCCGCAAAGCCCGGAGATTGCATTTGGGTAGCAAGGGGGATTTATGGACAGTCGATAATTATGAAAGATGGCGTAGAGATATATGGCGGATTTGTGGGGAATGAGGAAGATATTACAAAGAGAGATTGGCAAAAAAACATAACGAGACTTGAGAATCGTTCTGCTCCTAATTTTACCATAATACATTCAAATAATGCTAAATATAGACTAGACGGTTTTTTTATCTCTACTGGACAAAACACTTTACATTCAGTCAAAAATGAAAATCATACGACTGCAATAATTGCCAATTGCAATATACAATCTACCGGCATATCAATATTTAGTTCTAACTCAACTTTAATAATTTCTAATTCTCAAATATCTTCCAAAGATAATTTTTCTATTGATAATAAACATTCCAACATACACGTTATTAACAGCAGTTTAGAATCAAGGGCTTGGTTTTCTAATTTTTGTGGCGTTTCATCGATTCCAATTATTTTGCATGGTACTAATATTTTTAAAAACAATATAACTCATCTTTCGCACCTAATTTTCTCAAAAAAACATCCAAATAAAGACTACATT
>DZAX01000042.1 GCA_022729705.1 Helicobacter cetorum
AGAACAATTTTAGTTTTAAATTCTGTACTATATGTGGTTCTTTTTTTACTCATTTCTTACCCCTCTTTTGTATAATCAAATTTTACTTACAAGGAATAAGACTTTCTAGGAAATTGTTTGTTTTTCTTGGGGGATTATACTCTTCTATTGGGTTATCAGAGTCAGGCAAGTATTTATCTGGTTGCGTAAAAAAGTATGCGGAGTTTATAATTTTGTTTGTATCTGCCTTAGAGACTAAATAGAGGTCTTTGGATTGTTGGTTGGTGGAGGTGGCGGGAATCGAACCCGCGTCCAAAACCCTCTCCATCTCAGCTTCTACATGTTTAGCGCTATTGATTTGTTAGTCTACGCAGAGGCTCATAAGAGCTAGGCCAGACCCTTGCAGACAGGCTAAAGTTTCACCAAAATCACCAGCCCTGAGCTTTTTTGGCTAGTCGTCAAAGTGTTATGCCCCTAAGCTCTCAGACGACAAGAGAGAAAAGCGGACACGCCCGTAATTTGTGTTTACTTAGGCTGCTAGAGCAGCTGCAGGGCGGAAAGATGCATTGTTTGCATTTAATTGTTTGCGAGCTATTTTTACGGCACACTCAAGCCGACATGCGACCAAGACTCAGATGATCCTGTCGAAGCCAAGTCACCCCCGTCTAAAAAAGAAGAGCAAGAATTATATCGTAAATTATATGATTTATTCTCACATCTTGGGCAAAGCCCAAAATGAGGTCTTCAGCGTGAGTGCTCTCGCGACTAGTCGCTCTCTCCCGCTTTCGGCGGGTAGCTTTAGGGGGTTGTAGGGACATTTATGTCCCTGCCGCCAAGACGGGCTTTGCTCGTCTTGGCGTATACCATCAAATAACTATTCTAGTCGGAATCCTCAAAATCGTAGCCGGAATCGGTGAAAAGTCGGCGGCGTTTTCTTCCAGCTCTTTTCTCCAGTTATTGAATATATCGTTTGCAACTAGCATCCAGTTGATAAGCTCAGGGCTTGCGCGTCCATCTGTAATCACCCTTGCCTCTTCAAGCACAGACTCTACTATTTCAGATGTTTTACACATTCTGGTTAAGCCCATATAGCCGCTTGCTGACTTGATATTGTGAAATATGCGAAATAGCTTATCCACGTTGACGCTATAATGACTAGGCTTTTCAAGACTAAGAATCAGCCTCTCCATATCTTCGCACATGGCGGCGTAACTCCCGATAAACTCATCGACTATGTCGTAACTAATGTTTGATTGTAGTGTGTTTAGTATTCCCATAACCGTATTTTATAACGTTTACCTTTGATAACAATTAAAGCAATAGGTAGAAACGCTTTTTTAGAAAATAATTTGGGCAAATTTTTCAAAACTATCTTCAATAGCCGCAAATAAACCATCTAAAAACTTTTTACTTTTTTGAACTAGCTCTATTTTCAAACCTACCGATTTTAAAAAGTTGTCAAATTTTATATAAATTTATCTTTTTTAGAATAAAATATTGCATATTGCAATTTTAAGGATTTTGATATGCGAAGTTTTGAAGATATAGTGGAGCGACTCAAAGATATTATATCACAGCAGGTTGGTCAAAAAAAGGTTTTCGACAAAGACGTGGCGGGCGTTCTCGGCATAGAGCCGGTCAACTTTGCGACTATGAAGAAGAGAGACAAAATCCCTTTTAGGGAGCTATCAGAATTTTGCGCCAAAAAAAGGGTGTCGCTAAACTGGTTATTGTTTGACCAAGCCCCTGAGAGCCTCATAGACGTCACAAACAGATACTACGAGGTCAAATATCTGCGGGAGATAAACGCCTCTGCGGGCGGTGGAGCCGAAAACTACGACGGAGAGCAAGAGAGTATCGCCATTCCGCAAAGCCTTATAGACGCTATCGGCGGAGAGAAAAACCTCTCAAATATAGAAGCCATCAACGTAGCGGGGGACTCCATGGAGCCTACTTTGACCGATAGAGCCGTAGTTTTTATCGACAGAAGCAAAACAGACCCAAAAAAAGGCGGCGTATTTGCCATCGCATCAACCGCCGGAGTCTTCATAAAAAGGCTAAACCAAAAAATCAACGGGGATGTGGAGATAATCTCGGATAACAAAGACTATCCCGTAAGCGTTGCGTCACCGAATGATTTTGTGGTTATCGGAAAAGCAGTGGCGGCGTTTGGTCTAGTATTCTGATTTAACGCATCAATACGAGCAAAGCCCGCATTTGCGGGAGAGTTGCTTGACATTGTGCGTAAAAGTGCGTAGAGTCGCTTATTCTAACGTCAATTTGTGAAGTTTTATTTTTTTGGCGGGTGAGATTGAATCAAAAAAACGGCTTTGAACCAAAACTACAAACCCATCTTTTTGAGAGATAGGTTCAAAGCCATAGCGTCGCATATTTGTTTGCTCAAGCCCCATCTTCTCAAAAAGAGTCTTATTTACAACGGTAAACTGTATAATCCCATTTTTTAGTGCGTATAGGGCGGCTTCATCTCCGTATATTTTGCTATCAAAGTTTTTTATCAGCGTTATTTGCAGTGCCTCTTTGATACTATTGGCAACTGTCTGCGCATAGATTTTTGCCTCTTCGTCCAAAGATGCGGCACATGAAAACTTAATATCCGCGCACAAAAAAAGCGGTAAAAACAAAAATAGTATTTTTCTCACTCATCTTCTCCATCTTCGCTGGGCGTGTCGCCGCCCGCCCCGCACAGCGTCTTAAAATCACAATACAAACACGACTTCTTATCTTTTGCGCCCAAAAACTGCGGCTTTGACAAAAACCTCTCTATATGCGCCTCCAGCGAGCCAAGTTTTGTCTCCATCGCGCCCTCCAAAACCAAAGAGCCTCTAAGCACATCATAATAATACGCCGCCTTAGCGTCTATCCCCTCTCTTTGAAGTAGTAAAACATAAAGAGCAAGCTGATATTTGTATGAGTCCGCCGCCGCCTTCTCGGAGTCTGCTTTTATCTCTTTTGATACTATCTTGTAGTCTATGACGCAAAATTCGCCGTTTTGTTTGTCTATCCTGTCCACCCTAGCGTCAAACGTCACGCCGCCAATATCTCCCAATACGCTTTTTTCTACGGCGTACACAGAGTAGCCACACTTTTGCCTCTCTATCTCGTTTTCAAAAAACCGCCCCATTTGAGAGAGGGCAAATAAAAACTCAAAATTCTCTCTCAATCCATCCCCAACCGCAACGCTTGCTTGCTCATACACAAAATCTCTAAGCGAACTCTCGTCTTTAAACCCCAAAGACTCAGCATTAAAAGCCCTTTCAAGCGCTTTATGAATAGCGGTTCCTATATCTTTTGCGGTTTCGTTATCCTCTGTTATACTCTCTTTTTTGAGTCTTTTGACATGCCTAAAATAAAAAAGCTTGTCGCACCGTAGATAGTCGCAAAAACCGCTTACGCTAAGGGCTCTTTTTTTTACGCTTTTTATGTATTGCTCATATAGATTTTGCGAGTCGTCATACACAATCGGCTCTTTTTTCTCCCTTGGGGTTTTGTTAAAATAAAGCTCCTCCAAAGACTCCTCATCTACGTCTATCGGATGAATCCCCAGCTCATACAAAAACGGGCTTGGAGCCGCCTCGTCGTTTTCCACAAAGGCAAACACGCACTTTTTTGTACTTGTAATAAGCTCCAAAAAAAAGTGTTTTTGAAGATTTTGCCTATCTTCCATCGTCGGAATGCCCGCTTTTTCTCTGATTTTTGTATTCAAAAAAAGGTCTTTATCGGATCTGCGAGGAAAAAACTCCTCGTTCATATCAAGCACAATCACCGCATCAAGCTCTATTCCCCTGCTCTCCAAAGCCCCCATTACTCTGATTTTACCGCCGCTTGTATCGTCTATTTTTTTGACCCCAAGCGAAGAGGCAAAAATATGCCCAACCTCCACAGAACGCATACCCTCATAAGCGGACTCCTCGCAAGAAAAAAGATATAGCTCTCTTAAAAACATCTCTTTGTGCGCCCCATACTTCGCCTCACTCCAAAGTTCAAGCCCCAAAAACCCGTCAAGCACTTTTTTGAAGGGTGCAAATCCATCCGCCTCGCAAAGAGGCAAAAACTCATTTACAAAAGACAAAACGTCAAGCAACTCTAGTGTGCAACCATTTTTTTCACCCATAGCAAAAAGAAGAAGCGCATTAAAAGCGCTAAACAATCTTGTCTTAAAAAAAGATTCGCCAAACGCAAAGTTTAGGTTGCCATTTCTATCAAAAAGCTTTAAAAGCGGCGCAAAACCCTCATCGGGCAGTATGATAGCGATACCCTCAGGAGAGACTCCGGCGTTTAAAAGCTCCGCTATTTGACTCATCGCAAAGGGGGCTTGATAGACTCTATTTTTTAGTCTAAAAGTCTCGACATGAGAGTAAAACGCCTCTTTAGCACCGACAACTGAAATTAGTTTTTTAGCTCTTAGGTCAATATACAAAGAGCCCTCTTTGGCGCCTATCTCCACGCCGATGATGGCAAATTTTTTGAACATTTTTTTGTTGTATCTATCTATCGTAAAAAGCAGGTTTGTCTGTACTACATCGGCGCACGCAAGCAGTACGCTAAGCTCAAAATTGGAGAAAAGCCCCATAGACTCCACGCGCACTTCTTCAAAGTTTTGCAGATACTCATCGTTTACGTCCCACTTCTCCATAGAGATAAAATCATAAGCTCCGACTTTTGAGAGTTCATCTTTGTAAGCGGCAAACAGCTCCTCCAAAACCTCCAGATGACCCTCAAAGGCGGCGTATAAATCCTCACCCCTAATATCATCTATCGTCCTCTCCTCAGAGCGAAGCTCTTCAAAAAAACTAAACAGAAAATCAGAGCCGCCAATAAAATCTAAAAAACTTTTTGCAAACCCAAGAACGCCTATATCCACTCTGTCGACTGCTTTTTTTAGGAGCGCTATTCGCGCTGATTTTGAGATTTTGGCTCTATCTTTTACTAAAACGACTTTTTCGACAAGCTCTGAGAGCGTGACGGCGTGTAGCAATATATTTTGGTTTTCACTCAAAAATTTTAGTAGTTTTCGTCTTGTTTGAAAAACAAATAGAGTTTTAGTTTGTGATATACTCAATACTTCAGACCTTTTTTATATATCTTAAGGTTTATAAACTTAATTATGTTAAAATATGGGTAAAATTATACGCCAATACGAGCTTTGCTCGTATTGGCGGCAAAAGACATAAATGCCCCTTGCGACCCCCTAAAGCTACCCGCTTGCGCGGGAGAGTAAGAGGTTTTTACGCGCCAAAAGTGTGCAAGGTGGGAAATAAACATACTAAAACATTACACAAAGGTTATCTCTTGACGTCTAGCGGTGATAAAAATATTCTTGCGGTTGTAGATAGAAAACCGGTTTTAGAAAACTTAAGGCGCAGAATAAAAAGTGAAGGAAAGTTTAATTTTTTTGGAGCAATCTCTTATGCGGAGGCGAAAAAGATTATTGATAAAAATAGCTTTTTTGCCTGCATAGTAGATCTTGAAATCTGCAATGAAGAGGGTAAAACAGTAGCCGATTTGACGCTTGAGCACTCTATTCCCACCATTGTCTTAACCGGCATTATGAACAAAGCCCTAAGAGACAACATTCTCTCAAAACCAATTATAGACTATATCCACAAAGACACGCTAGACAACGTCAGATATGCGGCAAGGCTAATATCTAGACTAAACTACTTTTATGGACAAAAAGCCCTCATCGTGGATGATAGCAAAACATCTTGCACCTACATAGCAAGCTCCTTTAAAAGACTTCTTTTTAACCCCATAGAATGCACAAACCCACTTGACGCTATAGATATTTTAACGGTAAATCCAGACATCAAAATCGTAACAATCGACTATGAGATGCCCGGCATCAACGGCGTAGACCTATGCAAAAAGATTAGAACAACTTTTCCCGATAGAGAGATTGTATTGTTTGGAATTAGTAGCCTCACGCTTGATGAGGTAAAATATGGGTTTTTAAAAAGCGGCGCAAGCTCTTTTTTTATCAAACCGATTGTCAAAGAGGAGTTTTTGGCAAAAATTATCAACCATATGCAGATTATAGAGCAACAAGAAAAACTCAACACATACATAGATAGAATAGACAAACATATTATCACCTCAATAAGCGACGCAAGCAATATTATCAAATATGTAAGCCACGCCTTTTGCGAAGCGTCCGGATATGACAAATCAGAACTACTAGAGCAAAATCACGCCATTTTAGAACACCCCGATATGTCCGCACAAACCCATCAGCATATATGGCAAACCATCACAAATGGTGTGACTTGGAACGGAGAGATAAAAAATATCAAAAAAAACGGCGACTACTACTGGCTCCAAGCAAACATAGAACCGATATTTGATAACGTCCGCACAATAACTGGATTTCAGCTAATAGGCGTGGATATAAGCGACAAAAAAACAATTGAACTGATGTCTATCACAGACGAGCTAACAGGGCTATACAACAGACGCTTTTTTAACGCCACTATAATTCAGAGACTGGATGAGGCAAAAATAAAAAAAAGATGTTTTGTATTTTTTATTATGGACGTTGACAACTTCAAAAAATACAACGACACATACGGGCATAAAATGGGCGACGACGTATTAAAAGCGGTCGGAAAAGTCATGAAAGAGTCGCTGTTGATGGAGGGCGATATTCCTTTTCGTATTGGCGGCGAAGAGTTTGGCGGTATCGTCTACACAAACGACTTTGAAGAGGCGAAAAGCTCGGTAGAGTCCGTAAGAAAAGAGCTTGAAGAGTTAAAAATAGAGCACTCCAAAAATACGGCAAGCCCATATGTGACGGCTTCATTTGGATTGATATTTGTGGATTTATTGACGTACGCCAATAAAGACATAACAAGCGAGGAAATCTATATAAAAGCGGATGAAGCCTTATATGAAGCAAAAGAGAGCGGAAGGAATAAGGTTGTTACCGTAAGTCTGACATAAGGGCGGAAGAGAACGGAATTTTTATAATAAACTCGCATCCGTCTTTTTTGTTTCTTGCATTCAACAATCCGTCCATATTTACTTCAATAATCGTTTTACTCATATAAAGCCCTATTCCAGTTCCCTTATCGGGACCCTTTGTCGTAAAATATGGGTCAAACACTTTATCTATTATTGTTTTATCAAGTCCGCCGCCATTATCCGCTACAGAGATTGCGCAAAAATTATCCGCCTTGGTAACGTCTATGATAATTTGCGGAGTTTGCGGCTTTTTATCTACAATAGTGTCTCTTGCGTTGTTGAGTATATTTAACACAACCTGCATAAACTCGTTTGGATAGCCGTTTACTTGTTGCTTTTTCTCTGCGTTTACCATTATAAATATTCCGCTTGAGGCAAATTGCGGTCTTAGTAGTCTCACAACATCCAGTATCGCCTCAGTCACGTCAAAATCAACTTTTTCTTTATTGATTTTGAAAAAATCTCTAAAGCTGTCTATGGTTTTGCTCATAAAATTTATTTGTTCCATGGAGCGTTGCTTAAAGGCGGACATATACTCGTCGCTAAGACCATTTTGATCATGCTCAAATTTTACATCTTGCACCATAATACCAAGTGCGTTTAGAGGTTGTCTCCATTGATGCGCTATAGCCGCTATCATCTCGCCCATCGCCGACATTCTAGCCTGCTGAAACAAGAGCCTCTCTTGCTCTATTATCTTAGAGGTTTTATCCGCTACATTTTTTTCTAACGTATCATTTAACGTCCTAAGCTCTTTTTCCAGGGTTTTTTGCCTTGTAACGTCTCTGCCTGTTCCGACCGTGCCGATAAGCTTACCCTCTACATCGTACAGTGGAGCCTTGCGCACCTCAAGATATCTAAATTCGCCGCCAATCTCTCCATACTCGTCAAACTTCATGGCTTTTTGTTCTTCAAGAACGGGAATATCAGAGTTTTTACACATTTCGCCAAAAGTATGCCAATTTTTATCATTTTTATGCAAATTTCTCTGTCTTTGCGCAAAAAAAATATCTGTCTTGCCTATCGGCTCATTTGTGTCGTTTGCGATAAGCAGGTTGTTGCAAATCGCTTTGTTGGCAAATAGATAACGTCCGTCTATATCTTTTGACCAAAGCATGTCGGGGGCGTTGTCGGCTATATTTCTAAGTAGATTATGTGTGTTTTTTTCGCAGCTATCTCTTAATTTTGATTCTGTAATATCAAAGGCGATAAATATTTTGACCGATCTATCTTTATACCAATCGACGCTATTTTCATGGAGCTTATACCATTTGTTATTTTTTGGGTTTTCAACCTCTTGGGCGTTAAAGTAGTTTTTTAGCGCTTCTTCGTCGCTACTCCCTGCGGGACAAAAATCACACTTTTTATCAAAGCCATATATCGCCTTATAGCACTTGGCATCTAAATTTCCAAACTCTTTTTCTGTAAATTTATTCGCCATCAAAATTTCGTTAGTATCTGTATCTACGGTATAAACGACCGCCGGTAATGCGTCTAAAATCTTAATAATACCATCATGCGGTAGAGAGTTGTTTGTCAAATCCATATAGTCAGCCTCTGTCGCTTTGATTATATACTACTAACGTTCTTGTTCAATTCTAATTAAATAGCGCTTAAAATCAACAATAGAACTATCCGATTAATTTTATGAAAACAGAAATCAATATTCTTGACAAATTAAGTTAAAATTGCTAGAATGCAAAATTAACTTTGAAATTAGTTATCAATGCTTGGGAGATTGGGGTGGAATATTTAAAAGAGATTGTTGATTACGGTACGCTTGCGGTCTTAGGCATTATGAGTGCGGTGGCGTTTGGGCTCGCCGTAGAGAGGGTTTTGTTTTATCGCTCAATCGAACTAACCAGATACTCCACAAAAAATCAAATAGAAGCCGAGCTAACAAAAAATCTATCTACAATATCGCTTATTGGTTCAAATGCCCCATACATCGGACTACTTGGCACAGTGACGGGAATTATGGTGGTTTTTTATGAAATTGGAAGCTTAGGCGGACTTGAACCATCCAAAGTAGTCATAGGCTTGTCGCTTGCGCTCAAAGCGACGGCGTTAGGTCTTTTAGTCGCCATACCCGCCACAATGATATATGGCGCTTGTTTGCGGAAGGTAGATCTGCTGATGGGGGAATGGGAAGATGCGCAGTCTTAAGAAAATAGAGGGAATCAATGTCGTTCCTCTTATAGACGTGGTATTGGCGCTTCTAGCGATAACATTAGCCATTTCAACATTTGTAGCGGCGGGTCAGATAAAACTTGATTTGCCCAATGCGTCTAGCACTGAAAAGCTACCGCACAAAAGCGTAGATATATCTATTGTTGGAAATGGAGAGTTTTATTTTGGCGGCGAAGCGGTTACAAAAAATGCGCTAAGCCAAAAAATAGCGTCTTTAACCGCAAAAGATATAGTAACCATAAGAGGGGATAAAAAAAGCGCGTTTGAAGACTTTGTCTTTGTGCTAGATAGGTTAAAAAGTCGCGGAGTGGAAAAAATCTCAATAGCGACCAAAGACAATGCTTAACGCTTTTTTGATAACCAAAGGTCAAGGTCTTGACAATGCGAAATTTATTTTTATCTCTTTTATTTTTCACTGTTTTTTACTATCCATCTTTTGGCACTTAGGCGGCGAAAAACAGACAAATGCACCTTTACCCATCAATATATCGCTTTCAAACGTTGTAATTGAGAAAAGCAGCGAGGCAAAACTACAACCGCAAGCCCAGCCGCAAAAACAAAAAACTAAAGAGAGTTCAAAGCCTTTGCAAAAACAAGAAGCCGTAGAATCAGAAACGCTAAAAAACAGCGAAATAAAAGAATCTATCGTTCGCTCACAACAAGAAGAAGACAATTTTATAGAGGCGCCAAAACAAACGGTTCAAACCAAAACCACATTGCCTCAAGCGGTGGCCGAAATATCAAAAACGGATTTTGAGATTATTAGAGAGATGGCGATAGCAAATCTTGTCTACCCGGGCATCGCAAGACGAATGGGGTGGAGCGGCATTGTTCACATATCGCTTACAATAGACGCAAGCGGCAAATTAGTAGATAGCAAAATTCATCAATCATCAAATAAAGAACTTCTGGATAATACGGCGCTTGAGGCCGTAAAGGCGCTCAAAAACCAAGCGTTACCAAAGCCGCAAAGTGTGTCAACAATCATTTTGCCAATAGCCTTTAAATTAAAATAAGAAGCGATAACCATGAAAACATACGACGCCCCCTGTAAACAGCTCGCATGAGCCATTACAAATTAAATCTTAGGGACTGCTATGAAAACAGATAAAATAATCGCATTGAGCCTAACGGCCTCATCAATACTTTGCGCAAATGAAACCATCAAGCTTAACGAGATAACCACAATAAGCACAGCGACAAAAACAGAGAAAAATATAGACGGCGTCGCAGCTTCCGTTGAAGTTATTACGGAAAAAGAGATACAAAAAATGGGAGCGGAGTCCCTCAAAGATGTTTTGAATAATGCGGCGGGAATAAATATACAATACGGCTCTTTTCCAAGCGCTAGCTCAAAATCAAAATCTTCTCTCAGCATAAGAGGGATGGGTCAGAAAGGAACGCTGTTTTTGCTCGACGGGCGAAGACTCAGCGGAGAAGTCGCCAACCCATACGACCTTGATAGAATACCAGCTAATCAGATAGAAAAAATCGAAATTGTAAAAGGACCAATGAGTACTTTGTATGGTGCGGATGCAGTAGGCGGAGTCGTAAATATCATCACCAAAAAACCAAAAAACGGTAAACCTGAAGTTGATTTTGGCGTCAGATATGGACAAAATAGCGATGGAGACGACCAGAATAAAAATATAAATCTTGGGATAAGAGGGAAAGAGAAAAGCGTTGGCTATAGTTTTTATATCAACAAGACAGAGACTACCCCATACACCCAAAAAGAAAATGCCGATGTGTATGCAAAACTAAATAGCTCTACAAAAGTGAAGCCGTCAAGCCATGCGCACCCGCAACTAAAAATAAATTTAAAAGACGCCTATAATAATGAAGAGGTAACTTATAAAGAAGAGAGTGATATTTTGACTTATGGCGGAAGATTGGAGTATGACTTTAGCGATAAGGTAACCGCCGGATTTGAATTTAATAAGTTTAACGAAGAGAGGAGCGGTAAATATATTGGGTATTTTCATCCGACAAAATACGGAACTCCTCCAAATCTTATCCCTGCTTACAACGTTCCTATAGTTTCAACAGATACCAATAACAGGCTTGACATGGGGGCTGATTTGAAAATTGCGGCAACCGATAGTTTGTTGCTTAAACTTAAAGCCTATCAAAGTAAATACAAAAAGAGAAACGCTACGATAGCCAAATATTGGACAAATATGGGATACGCCAGCAAAGAAGCGTCCGCTCAAAACGGTATGGACGCCGATGTTGATATTAAAAGCTATGAAGCGACGGCGAATTATGTTTTAAACCCAAGCCATCTCCTTACGGGCGGGGTTGAGCTGAGAAACGAAAATAGAGATAGTTCTGTGTTTTCTCAAGCCAACTCAATGAGCCGCAAAAGCGTTGATTATAAGGCTCTTTATTTGCAAGACGAGTGGATGATAGATGATAGTTTAAATGCGATTATCGGCGGAAGGTATGACGATATTAGCAACGCAGACAGCAAAGCGACTTTTAATGCGGGAGTTGTAAAAAACTTTTCAAAAGAGTTTAATTTAAGGTAACCATTCACCACCCAACCCCAACAGGCATATAAGCCCTACCTCCTAAA
>DZAX01000020.1 GCA_022729705.1 Helicobacter cetorum
GTTAAAGGGAATAAGATTTTTTAGAATGTTGTCTTGACAATTTGGGGGATTGTACGCTTCATTGGATACAAAGACCTATACGACAGCCAAAAAAGTACTGCAAACGATAGAGGTGTATAGCGAGACTTACGGTCTCGGTGGCAAGATAGATGCTTACGATAGCACCAAAAAGCTCCTCACAGAGCGCAAAAAGAAGATAAAGGTCATCTATGACGGTTATATCTATCAGCTCTATGCTCAATATCACTGCCTTACAGAGATGGACTACAAGGTCAAATCTATGAAGTTATACAGCCTAGATGACAACAAAAGCTATCCAATAGCCTTGCCGCATGACGACCCGCAAAGACAGATGGGTTTTGAACAGCTCATATATGAGTTAAAGACCTTTGATTTGAGCACCCCTTTTGTCGCCAATCCAAACAAATGCGCCCACTGCATCTATAGCCCGTTATGCGATGTTGCCGCATGTTGAGCCTGCCTGATTTCAAACACAAGCAAATTATTATTGCGCTACTTAGTCACGGCGAGAAGCTTAGCTTCAAAAACGATAATATAGTCGTCACTGACATTGACGGCAAGATAAAATACCAATCCACCTGCTACCGTCTTTTTGCACTTTTTATCGTTGGACACATGAGCATCACGACGGGGCTTTTGCAAAGAGCAAAAAAATTTGGTTTTAGTATCACATTTTTGACCTACGGGCTTAGCCCATATGGGAGTTGGCAATATCGTATTGAGGGCAATGTGCTTTTGCGCCAAAAGCAGTACGCTTATAATGGAACGGCTATCGCTCAACATATCGTAAAAAACAAAATTGCACAGCAAATCGCTTTTTTACAAAAACGACGAGAGAAATCCGCAAAACTAAAAGATGCGATACTAAAACTTCACGAATACAATGAGCGTATGCCCGATGAGACGCTATCCACTCAGGAGATATTGGGCTTGGAGGGCGTGTCTTCAAGGCTTTATTTTTCGCATATGTTTGATAATATGGAGTGGAATGGGCGAACGCCTAGAACAAAGAAAGACGCTACAAATTTACTGCTAGATATAGGCTATATGCAACTGTTTCATCTTGTGGATGCAATGCTAAATCTCTACGGTTTTGATACATACAAAGGGGTTTATCACAAAGAGTTTTACCAGCGAAAATCATTAGTAGCGGATATAGTGGAGCCGTTTCGTCCGATTGTTGATTATCGCATACGCAAAGCTTACAATCTAGGGCAGATAAACATAAACGACTTTGATATTATCGACGGTCAATACCGCCTTTTTGGTAAAAACGCAAAGCCATACGTCACATGGCTTTTGGAGGCGATAATGGAACATAAAAACGAGATGTTTATATATATCCAACGCTACTACAGAGCTTTTATCCAAGACAAGCCGATTGAGGATTACCCAATTTTTAGCACGGAGGTGACAACATGATTATAGTCTCGTATGATATTAGCGATGACAAGTTACGGACACGGTTTGCAAAGTATCTATCAAAACACGGTTTTAGACTGCAATACTCGATGTTTCAAATCAAAAACAGCAAACGGATTTTATCGCTAGTCTCTTCTGATATAAAAAACAATTTTGAAAAACTATTTTCACAAACAGACAGCATAATAATATTGGATCTAAGCGAGCAGTGCAAGATAACAAGGTATGGCTATGCCAAAAACGACGAGTCGGATTTGATAGTGATAGACTAAATTTTGCAAACCTCGGTCTTTATGAAAAAATAAGCCGATTTTTTGGCAAAAATAGCGTTTTTTTGTGCCAAAATAGGCTAAAATACCGCCTATGGTAGCCAAAAAAGCAGTTTATCTGTCTAAAGGCACCAATAAATTTCTACTGTTGTAGATCGGCGGGCTCCTTTGGGGTAAGTAAGAGTCTAAAGGCACCAATAAATTTCTACTGTTGTAGATCTGCTACCGGAGAAGCGGACATCATCTATGTCTAAAGGCACCAATAAATTTCTACTGTTGTAGATTGTTTTGTGAAGAGTGTAAAAACTATTGTCTAAAGGCACCAATAAATTTCTACTGTTGTAGATATACATCCTCTATTGTTATCTGTATGCCGTCTAAAGGCACCAATAAATTTCTACTGTTGTAGATTTGTCTACAACTGTATCTATTAATAATAAGTCTAAAGGCACCAATAAATTTCTACTGTTGTAGATACCTATTCACCATCCCGTAAGATAGTCGTCTAAAGGCACCAATAAATTTCTACTGTTGTAGATCCAATGCCCCATTCCGTCCGACAATAAGTCTAAAGGCACCAATAAATTTCTACTGTTGTAGATGATAGCCTGATGTCGTTTCACTCGCTGGGGTCTAAAGGCACCAATAAATTTCTACTGTTGTAGATAGACTATCCGGGCTTATAATCATTTTAAGTCTAAAGGCACCAATAAATTTCTACTGTTGTAGATACACCAATGCAAAAAGGGCGCCTTGATGTCTAAAGGCACCAATAAATTTCTACTGTTGTAGATTTTTTTTCAGCCTCGGTATTTGATAGAGTCTAAAGGCACCAATAAATTTCTACTGTTGTAGATCCCCAGCCTCGCTACTCTCCGCATTTGTCTAAAGGCACCAATAAATTTCTACTGTTGTAGATGCGTATTCTCTTATGCCTGGACACAAAGTCTAAAGGCACCAATAAATTTCTACTGTTGTAGATGGGTGATGTGCCGATGACCATGCATGATGTCTAAAGGCACCAATAAATTTCTACTGTTGTAGATACGGTGACTGTGTGATAATCTTTGGAGTCTAAAGGCACCAATAAATTTCTACTGTTGTAGATTTTGAGTAGCAGGGTTGATATTTCAGATAAGAGGGGTATCTGGATAAGTACTCTTTGGATGAGCTAAACGGGTAGCTAGATTTTTATAGTGAGAGCTATTATAGTATTTGCTATAATAGCAAACGATATAAAATAAAGGCGCCAAAATGCAAAACCCTTTTTATTATGGCAATGAAGTATCCGGCGAAGATTTTTGCAACCGCGCCTTGGAGTTATCAGAGCTACAAAAAGACGTAAGCGGCGGACTAAATATTTTGCTATACGCCCCGAGACGGTTTGGCAAAACATCGCTTCTAAAAAAACTAAAAGAGCGATTACAAAAAGATGGGGCAAAAGTAGTCTATTTTGACTTTTTTAGCGTCGCAAGTCGCGAGGAGTTTATCCAAAAGTATTTTGACGCTACGACTAGGGCGCTGGAGTCAAACGGCGACAAGGCGCTAAATCTGCTCAAAAATATACTAAAAATAAAGCCATCAATAAGCATAAAAGCCAATCAAAACGGTGAAATATCGTACGGCGTCACATTTGCAAAAAGCGAGACAAACGCAACGCTAGAGGAGGTCTTAAATATCCCGTTTGCTTTTGCCGTTCACTCAAAACAGACGGTTGTGGTGATATTTGACGAGTTTCAGGAGATAGAGCAGTTTGAGCTTGAAAAAAAATTTAGAAGCGTTATACAGGCTCATAGCCGCAATGTCTCCTACATCTTTTGCGGCAGTAAAAAATCGATAATGAACGCAATGTTTAGCGACGAAAATAGGGCTTTTTATAAGTCTGTCAAGCGAATGAGTATAGGCGAAATCTCGCTTGAGGATTGGAGCGTTTTTGCGGATGATAAATTTAAAGCTACGAAAAAAACTATTTTACCTTCACATATAAAACAGATTTTTGATTTGACTTTGGGGTTTCCATACTATATGCAACAACTTTTGTTTACCGTATGGGATATGTGCGACGACGAAGTGAATGACGAGATTGTCGCAAAGGCGCTAAAGCTGATGCTTGAGCGAGAATATGACCTATATAGCCTCATTTGGACAAACCTCACCCCTAATCAAAAAAAAGCGCTAAAGTATATTATCCAAAACGACGGGCTGAGTCTGTATGCAAACGAGGCTCTGCAAGACGGCGGCTTTAGCTCTACCACCCTCAAAAGCGCCCTTGATTCGCTCGTCAAAAAAGATATATGCGATAAAAAAAACGAGCGGATTTATCTAACTGACCCGTTTATGAGAGAGTGGATAAAGAGGGTTTTTGGGTAAATGTAAGAATTATCAGACTGTTCAATCTTTGTCTTGAAACTAGGCGGTTCTCAGGGCTTTATCGACCTTTTTTGTAGAGGTCAGCTTCTTATTGAACGCTAAAGCCTTAGCGGAGATTTTAAAGTTTTTGTTGCCTGTCCCCGTTTTATGAATATCTCTATTTTTAAAAGCCTAGAGGAGTTTTGTGAAGAACAAAAAGAGTTTTACGCACTTGATTTTGATGGAAAACCAATCACCAAAGAGGATAATGGAGTATGGTTAATAGGTCCAGAGGGCGGCTTTAGCGAAGACGAGCGCAACTTACTAAGCACAAAAACAAAAAAAATACTCTCTTTTGGCGGCGCCAATATTTTAAAAAGCGAAACAGCCATCATTGCAGGAGCAGCGTTGCTATCGGAGCTCTAAAATAGAGCGGTGATTGTGCGCTACCCCTATTTCCAAAATCCAAAAAAAAAGCAAAATATTGCCCTCTCTTTGCCCGCACTCAAAGACTCACCCCAATAGCCTTTTCTATAATTGCGGCGTATTGCATAGAAAAGTATTTGGTTAAATCTTTGGCGCTAGCCTTAACGCAGTTTCATCTCCTGCAATATTTCTAATTTTTAGCCTTTTTGGGGCTGTCTCAAAAGATATTGTGCCATCCCAAAACTCTTTTGTTTTCACGCCGTTTCTGATAACAAAACCATTTTTGTCTATCTTGATTTCATTGTCACTGTGCCACTGCCCACTTGCATTTTTGCAGTCTAGCCCGATAAGTTCTATCAGCTCCAAACCGTCATCAGATATGATGATAGGGCTATTTTTTCCGTTTAGTGTTCGTTTTTGATTGTAGTCGTCTATTTTTTGGTTAAGCCTATCGCTCACAAAAGAGGTGATGCGAATCGAATTTTCACATATTTCATACTCTACCTCATCGTTTATCACAACATCATCCAGTAGGACTTTGAGGTCTCTTAGCTCTATTTGTATATTTGCAGGAGCGTACTCTTTGATGAACTCATACACATCAGTTTCATCACTGATGTCAACATAATACACAATGACTTTTTTGGTCTCGTCTGGCAAATCTGGCATAGCTTCATTGATTATGCGGTTCATCATGGGTGTGTCAAGGATCTTTGTACTATGGTCTAGCAGATTTGGGATATATACAGGCACCAGCCCTAGCTTGCTATCATGAATAGAGCCTTCCCAGAAGGCATCCAGTGCGTCTTCATTTCGCAAACCTACTATCATAGATTTCATCTTGTCCATCGTCTGGATAGGATTTCTAAATAGGCTCACACCGTCCTTGACATCAAGTATCGAGAAGCTGGCACCATTTGCCACAAGCCTATCTCGTACTGTCTGGATGCTATTTATCCCGACATCAACATGGAAGAAGTTTCGCCCCAAATCATTTGCCACCTTTGCTGTGACACCTGAACCACCAAAAAAGTCGGCTACAACCATGCCATCATTTGATGAAGCTTTGATAATTCGTTCCAATAGAGCTTCTGGTTTTTGAGTTGTGTAGCCTACATTGTCTTTTTCAGTAAATGCGTATGTTCCCACGCCGTAATCATTATTAAATACTTTTGCTGGTTCATCTTTGCCCATCCACACACTCCAAGCTGGTTGAGGCTTATTCTTACTGGCTTCCTGTATAGCTTCATCTTTTGTTAAGTTAGGATTTGTTGAAATATAGGTTTTTAAGCTATTTTTGCCACCGCTGCTTTCTTGCCTTCTTGTGTAGTACCATCCATCCTCATCTTTTTGCAATGACTTAACTACATATTCACCATAGCCTTTCCTTGCTGGCGGCATAAAAAATGAATCCTCTTTCTTGTAAACTAAAATTGTTTCATGAGCTTTTGGGTAATAATCACCAGCACCCATCAAGCCGCAAGCCCAAATAATTTCTGAAAACTCATATCCGATAAAAACTTCATCCATGAGCACTTTTACATAATGAACAATATTCCAGTCTAAGTGCAGATAAATTGAAGCATTTGAATTCATTATACTCTTAATAGCCATCAGATTTTCATACATCCAAGAGAGATAATCCTCTTTGTTCCAGATGTCACCATACATCTTTTCTTCAAATACTTTTAGCTCTTCCAAGTCCATCTGTGCTTCGGCTTCAGCGATTTTGGCGGCTAGGTTTGGATTTTTGCGGATATAAACTTTTTTGGCATAATCAGCGCCGCTAGCAAAAGGCGGGTCGATATAGACAAGGTCAACCATCACGCCTTGCTCTTTGAGATATGCGCAAGCAGATATACACTCGCCTCTGATGACCATATTTTGGCTATTCTCACCGACTTGTTCCATCTTCTCTACTTCATAGTACGGCATGCCTCTTTTGATGCGGTCATAGACTTTGTCACCGTCTCTATATCTAATAGCTCTTTTTGTGCGGACGAGATTGTCTAGTATGGCTTGACCAGCTACGGTGTCTGGATAGTATGGGATGAATTTTTTTGGCATTAGCTTTTAGCCCCTTTGAAAAAGTCTATAATTTTTTGTTCTGCTTTTGCTAGAAACTCTTTGTCATCATCTTGTATATAGAGATAATCAAATCGCTTGTAGCCAAATTTGTCGTTGTTTAGCGGTATAAAGTGGTCTTTTGTAAATTTCATTTTTTTGATAAAAACTTCTTGTGATGCGTAACCTTCGCCTTTTGTTTCTACTATGAGGATTTTTGCTATTTTTTCACTATCTCTTTTGATGACCAAAAAGTCAGGTGTATATTTACCGACTCGTTTCCAGCCTTTTGACGTTTTTTCATAACAGTTTATCTTGAATTCCGTCAAAGCCTTGTCGCCGTTGTAGTAAATCTCCAAAGCCTCATTTTTGAATATTTCTAGTGACATCACTTGGGTCAAAAAATGTTGTTCAAATCCACTTTGGGTGAAATCGTATGGTAGATAATGAAATGCTTTGTCTCTATTTTTTATAGCATCAGTGTGCCCATGCTGTTTTGCAAAATCACTAAAAGGCATTACAAAATTTGCCATACCCTGCGATGACAGTGTTTGTTTTAATAACTCGTATGCTTTTAGCATTTCATCTTGATTAACATCTGTAGATAGTCCACTGCTATCGAGTTCTAATATTTTTTCACATTCATCTTTAGTTGGATAGATTTTGTCATGTTCTAGTATTGGTTGCAACTTATCTATCTTTAGTAGCTCAACACTCTGAGGAATAATCTCTTCAATCATCTTGAGTGTTCTATCGGAGTGAAAAGCTAGGCGAACTTTTGATTTGATGGCTTCAATGTCAAAAACAGCATTAAAGTGCAATATGTCGTCATGCTCAACAGTGATAGCATTGAATAGCTTTTCAAGTATTTCACTGTGCTTTTTTAACATTTGGCGTGTCACATCGCCAAAACTTTCTTTTGAAATATCAAAAAGCCATTTCTCAAACGAAGCCACTTCACCGAGAACAGTTTTTTCAAAATGAGTTGTGCCAATATCATTTGCATCAAGCGTTTTTGTGGTTATTTGAACAGTTTTTTCAAAATCTTGTTTTTGTATTTCGTTGATTTTTTTCTCTGGTTTTGTATTTTCCACGACAACAGTTGAAGACTCTATTTGCATTTTGTAGAAGTCTATTTTTGGTAGTTTTAAATGTTCAATCCTAGAAAATCTTTCGACTTGTTTTTCACCAGTTTTTGTTAGGTTGTTTATCTCGTTGATACTTGTGTGTTGTTCTTCCCTTAGTTGTTTATCTAGTATTTTTGCATTGTCATCATTTAGATAAATCAGTGCCGTTTCATCATCTTCACCATCCATTTGCCTAAGACATCTGCATGATGTTTGAAGTATCATATTTGGTGGGCAGTCGCCTTTTTGAGAGAGTATCACACCCGTTAAGCTTTTGCAATCCCAGCCCTCTTTGCCTATTTGAACCAACAATATAATTTGTTTTTTTGACAATGGAGTATCGAGTGACAAAAATTCTGTTTCATTTTGTTTTGGGAGTTTGTATTTGGTATTACCCTTGTGATATTTGAGTATTTTTAATGCGTCTATGCCTGTTTTAAGCAGATGAGGATATATCTCTTCTTCTAATCTCTCAATGCTTCCACAGTAGATGACCGTTTTAGCACACGTACCGTTTGAATATACCTTGTCTCCATAGGTGTCCAAAAAGTGCTTAACACCCTTGGAAACAATCTCTATAGGCTCTAATCCTCTAACCTGTTCAACTCTAGGTTTTTTGAGAAACTTTTGAATTGCCGTAGTGAGTGGATAGTAATAAACGGTATTGCTTATTTGTGTTGATTTTAGCTTGAGACTATCTGATATAGAGATAGATTCAGCACTTGACAAATAGGGAGTACCAGAGAATCCAAGAACAGAATTTATAGTACCATTTGCACTCCATTTATTGACTACTTGACGCAGTTTAATATCATCTGTAGCGGCATGATGCACTTCATCTATGTATATCTGTAGATTTGGGATTTTGCCTATGATATTTCGTAACTCATTTGCCAGTCTATCTTTTTCGTCTTCTGTTTTTTCGATAACATTAAGTAAATTATCAATCTCCAAACGATCGAGAATGACTTTTTCTGCATTAACTATAAGAACCAAGCCCATTAAGCTATCAAAAGGCTGATAGCTTGCAACCTTTTGAGCATTTGGATTTTGTGTACGATTACTTTTTTTGGCAGATTTTGCTTCATCAAGTATTTCAAAGCTAATCATTTTTTTTATGTTCAATGCGGCATTTTCTGGCAAAATCCAAGTCGGGTCAAAATTTAAAATACTCTTTAGACTTGGACCAATTGAGCTTTTGAGACCAGATGGAATCATCACAAGGAAGTTATGAGCAAAAACTTTGTTGTCAGGTTCATTAAGGGCAAAGTACAAGTCAAGATATATTAGTGACGCCATAAGATAAGTCTTGCCGGCTCCCATTGGTAAGCTGAAAAGATAATCTGTATAGCTAATGTCATAAAAAAGTTTTTTGATAATTTGCAAAGCGTCAATATCGCCATGCTTGTCTTTTATATGTTGTTCAAGCTCTGGAAATAGTGTTTTGCCGTCGGGAAGTTTTTGTCTAGTAAGGTCAAATAAACCCTGCAAGACAGTATCTGCTCTTAGTTTTACTCTAAGTTCATGAGATATTTGCAAGGTATCAAGGTTTTCATTTTTAGCAAAAAAACCTTCTGATATTAGTTTCCATAGTGGTTTATTTTCGGCTTTTATCTTTAGAAAAAAATAAATTTCTATAGCTTCAACTTGTGAAGCACGCAAACAGTCTTTTTGTTTTATATAAGCAACAGTGTCTTTTATATTACATTCGATTGAGTGAAGCCAAGTATGCGATAAATTTTTTAAAACAGACCAAATCATTAAAATTAAAACCTTGCATAATTATAAATACTACTAATGCGCAATTATACTAAAGAACCTCTTGTAAATCTCAAAATCAGCCTTATAATAGGGCACAAAAAAAAGACACTTCAAAAGAGAGGGCTTGAAAAATAGGAACAAGCTAATTTTTATATCAAAATTAACCACAAATGGGGTATGCTAGAATAAATCAAAAAAGAGGTTTCGATACTTGATTTTTACTTTTGAAAAACAATCAATAACAGAGATTTTGAAGCTTTAAATTTTATATATCTCGTCAAACCAAAATATCTCTTTTTTCCACGCATGACATCCCGGGGGCAAATCATAAATACCGATATAAAACAGATGCATATTCTCGCTACCAGACCCATTATCTACGCCGTAGCCTACATAGTTTTTTGGCTTTTTAAGTTGATATTTTTTAGAGGCTCTTTTTACTTCATACGATAAAATTAAAAAAAATTCGGGGATAGTTAGATGCCCGAGATAAGCCGTTTTTACGGCATTAGAGTAATGATGTTTTATGACAAACACAACCCGCCGCATTTTCTATGTGGAATATAACGAATTTAATGCGGTAATGAAGGGAAGTCTTCCGCTAAAACAAAAGGAACGATGTGCATTATAGAGTAGTTGACGCTAAATATCTAGACGGTCATAGAGTGGCAATATCATTTCAAGACGGTAAAAACGGTGTTGTAGATTTTAAAGAGTCCGAGGCGGAGATCAATGTCTAAAAGCGCATTGACAAACTATAATCAGCGAGATACAATCAATCAAAAATACGACAAAGGCGCAAAAAATGACAACTACCGTTGAAATAAGCGATGTTGTAGAAAATATAAATTTATTACAAAAATATGATTATATCGACATAGAAGATAAAAAACGCATGAATACAAAGGACTTTTTGTATCGGCAAAATATGCAAAAGAGTACAAAGATTTTTTGGACTCAATGCAACAATCTCAAAAACAAGCAACGCTAGAAAAATTTAAACCTTTTTTGGGAAAGCTAAAACCTGAGGAAAGGTTTGCGGGACTTGAAGGTAAAGAGCTGCTTATCGAAGTCGCAAAGGCAAAATGTGAGTTATAGGCGGTTGTTTTTGGATACGAATATTGTTTTAGATTTGCTTGACAACGGTCGAAAAAATCATTTGTATGCCGTTGAGATTTTAGACTATGCCATATCGAATTGTTTGGAGATTTTGATTAGCGAGGATATGTTAACTACAATCTATTATATCAATGAAACTCATCTTTCGCATCTAATTAAATAGCGTTATATTCGACAGCATAGGCATTTTATGAGTATTTACCATATCTATTGACAGCTGTTTTTCTCTCTTTTTAAAGCCTTTAAATAGGGGTTTGAAAAAAGTTAGTATCTAGTGTCAAGTAGTATTGAATATATTTCTATAATGCCCTACTTAACTGCGACTTCGCAAGACATACCGCTTAAAATTAGGCGCAAAAGGATGAGTTAATAGTTGTTTTGTTGATTTTGGAGCTTTATGTTGGAAAAACTGATTAGAACTTAGTGCGGAGTCTCTTTATCGCAAACCGCAAGAACGGGGTTTGTTGAGGATGCGTCAAAACGTCGCATAAGACCTAAAGCTTCCGATTAGATAGATCGCTTCAAACTCAAGCTCTTTTGGACCCCCCTCGTACAGCTCTTTTGCTTTGCGGTACCCAATTTGTAGTCCGCCGCGAGATACACCTGTTTGTTTAATATACTGCATAGCCTCTTTTGGGGTTTCAAAACTTTTTTTTACATTGTATATTTCAAATTTTGAGACGCAAAACGGCGCAAAAGCGGCTTTAGCTTCTTCTATGGTCGGTAAAAAAGTTTTTAATTCCAAAAAATTGTACAAAGACGCAAAAGAGCCGCTTGTAAATAGACTAATGGCAAAATAATCAGATAGCGTTGAAATTTCTGCTATGAGGGCTTTTAAATCCTTTGACCATTGAAGTGCCGACGAGGATAAAAGAAGATCAAATCTCCCAAACTCATCTTCTATCTTCTTTGCAAAAAAAGGCTCGTCAAAATTAGCGTTTACGACTATACAACCACTGCGATTTCTATGCAGTTCGCACATCTTTTGGCTTGCGTCTACGCCGACAAACAAACCATCTTTTTTTTCTATCTTCTCAAAAAGAGCTCCGTCGCCGCATCCTATATCTAAAATCTTTTTGTATACGCCGACATTTGCGGCTAAAAGCAGTTTTTGCGCAATCTCGTCCTGAATCTCTCTATTTTTGGAGTAGCTTGTCGCATATCTATCAAACTGGTTTATTCTCATTTGTCTCTTTCGAATAGAATGGTAGGTTATTAAAAAAAGAGCGGCAAGCCGCGAGAGCCCTCACGATGAAGACCTCGTTTTGGGCTTTGCCCAAAATGTGAGAATCAATCAAATAGTCAATAATTAAAACTTTTTTAGCTATTATTTCAGACTAATTATAGCTTTTTATAGCGCCTCAAGGAAATTAAAAAAAATGATAAGTTTTGCCATTGCCATACAGTTTGTTTTAGCGGTTACTCTAACTATCGCCGTGTTGCTTCAAAAGAGTTCCTCTATTGGTCTTGGTGCGTATAGCGGAAGTAACGAATCTGTTTTTGGAGCTAAGGGTCCGGCTGGATTTTTGACAAAAGCTACGTTTGCCGTAGCTGTTTTGTTTATAGTAAACACAGTGTTTTTGACATACTCATTTAATAAAGATAAAAATAAATCCGTAGTAGATACGGTGAAAATTCTCACTCCTACACAAAATATACCGGTAAAATGAGATATTTCTTATCGCTTCTTCTCTTTTGCGCTTCGCTATTTGCGGATGCGCATATCTTTTGTTACCATGGATTTGACGACCCAAGAGTAAAATACCAACACACAAACGTCTCCGCCAAAACATTTTTAAACCAACTTAATACAATGAAAGCGGAAGGTAAAAAAATTGTGCCTCTATCCTCTATAGTATCAGCCCTAAAAACCTCAAAACCATTGGAGCAAAATATCGTCTCTCTCACCATAGACGACGCTTTTAAGAGTTTTTACGAGGTTGGATTTCCGATTCTTAGAGACGCAAAAATACCTTTTACTCTACTTGTATATGTTGAGGCTGTGGATAGTAGATTTGGCGATTATATGACATGGGATCAGGTAAGAGAGGTTGCAAAGTACGGCGAAGTGGCGCTTCACTCATACTCGCACAAAGACTTGACAAAGCTTGCAAAAGCTCAATTGATAGACGATACGCTCCTAGCTTTTAAGAAGTTTGAAAAAGAGCTTGGCATGAGACCAAAATATTATGCTTATCCGTTTGGTTTTTATAATTTAGAGACCAAAAACACTCTAAAGGCGTTTGGCTTTGACGCTATTCTTACGGTTGACGGCGGAGCGGTCAATGAGTTTAGCGATGTATTTTCGCTAGAGAGGGTGCCAACGAGCGAAAATGCGAGTATCAAAGCTGCGCTAAGCCTAAAACCTCTTGATATAATTATCGAAAAGCAGAGCGGAAACGAGCTTAGGAGTATTGGCGGTAGGGTAAAAAATTTTGACGGTACTCAGATAAAGATGTTTACGGCAAAGGGCAACGTCAAAACTTTGGAACTTGATAAAAACGGGGCGTTTGAGACGCAAGTAGATATGAAAAAAATCAACGCTAGGCGCAGACTGGTTTTTAAAGCTGACAACAATAGATATAGAACTAAACTTATAGAAAAGGATTAATCGATGTTAGAAGAAGTTTATGCGTTTGCAAATGAGGGAATGAATAGGGCGATTGAAGCCTTAAAAAGAGATTTTGGAAGCATCAGAAGCGGCAAAGTAGGGCTTTCAATACTAGATAATATTAAAGTAGACTATTACGGTGCGCCTACAAGCCTAAGCGGCGTGGCAAACCTGGCTACTCCAGACGCTACGACGATTACGATAGCTCCGTGGGAAAAATCTATGCTAAAAGAGATAGAAAAAGCTATCCAAATAGCAAATATAGGCGTAAATCCAGGTAATAACGGCGAATATGTAATGCTCTCTTTTCCAGCGATGACGACAGAGCAGAGAAAAGAGAACGTAAAAAAATCTAAAGCATTTGGAGAGCACGCAAAAGTCGCCGTTAGAAATGTAAGAAAAGATGCAAACGACAAAGTAAAAAAACTAGAAAAAGATAAAGCGATAAGCGAAGACGACTCAAAAAGAGCGCATGAAAAAATACAAAAAATAACAGATGAGTTTGTCGCAAAAGTAGATGTATTATGTGATCAAAAAGAAGCTGAACTATTGAAAGTATAATGATGGATGTAGCGCAAATTTATAAAGACGCAAACGCTCTTTTAGAGGGGCATTTTCTTCTTTCATCAGGCAACCATTCGCAGTTTTATCTTCAATCGGCAAAAGTATTGGAAGACCCAAAAATAGCCGCTTTGCTGGCGGATGAGCTTGCAAAACAGATAAAGTCAAGCGGCGTTGTGGTCGATACCGTGTGCTCTCCGGCTCTTGGCGGAATACTCGCAGGCTATGAGCTTGCTCGCGCTCTTGGAGTTAGGTTTATTTTTACGGAGAGAGTCGGCGGCGTTATGAGTCTTAGAAGAGGCTTTGAGGTTAGAGCGGGCGAAAAACTTCTTATTTGTGAAGATATTATCACAACAGGTGGAAGTGCCGTTGAGGCGATGGCGGCGGTTGAAGCTCTCGGCGGTGAGGTTGTCGCTTTTGCGGCTTTGGCGAATAGAGGTTTTTGCCAAAGAGTTGGCGGAGCGGCGATAAGCAAGCCAGAGGCAAAACTTCCTTCAAATAAGCCGTTTTTTGCGTTAACAGACTTTGATTTTGAGATGTATTCACCGGATGCTTGCCCGCTTTGCAAAGACGGAAGCGTTGCTGTTAAGCCCGGAAGCAGAGGAAATTAAGAGTGTATTTGGACAAAAATAGGAGGTTTGTGTATCCAAACCCTTTTTTGCGTCTAAGCGCTTTTTTGCTTGACTCTTTTATAATTGTTACGCCGATAGCGATGCTTTGGGGTATTTTGTTTGGTTATCACGAGATGAAGACTGACAACCCAAAGCCGTATCTTTTGGCTGTAGAGATTACGGCGGTATGGCTTGTTACATGCTATCTTTTATCCACGAAAGCGCAAACGCCGGGTAAGAGGGCTTTTGGTATGTATGTGGTCTCCGTTGGGACGTTTGAGAAAATCAGTTTTATGAGGGCAACTTTTCGTTTTTTGCTTTGGACGCTCTGCTGGCTTAGCCTTGGGATAGGATTTTTTGCGGCGTTTTTGAGCCCTATAAGGCAGACGTTGGCGGATAAATTCTCAGGCGTGGTGGTGGTTCGCGACATAGGCGAAAAACAAGCAAAGGATGCCTAGCTCTTTTAGTAGTCTAACCGCTCTTTTTTATTTTTTTTACTTTTGGGCGACGGGCGTTTTTATTATTTTTGTACCCAAGACGCTTGTGGATATCGGGTATTCGGCGGCGGAAGTTGGAGCGCTTCTCTCTGTTATGCCTCTTATAAGGTTTATAACCCCTTTTTTACTCTCTTCAAAACTCAAACTCACGAAGCGGGTTTTTCTTTACTCCCTAGCTCTCTCTACGCTATTTTTTATCGCTTTTGCATTTAGCTATCACAACTTCTGGCTTTTGTTTGTTAACACTGTTTTGTATGGATTATGTATTACGGTGTCTCTGCCGTACGTCGATACAATCGCCCTAAAAGCCATACCAAAAGAGAAATATGGACTTGTGCGACTCTATGGTTCTATCGGCTTCATGGGAGCCGGAATTGTGCTTGGCAAAATGGCTCTTGGCGAGGAGGGCGTATTTTGGCACCATTTTGTCTCTGTGGCCTTGATGTCTTTGTTTGGAGCAGTACTCGCTTTGCGCGGCGAGGCAAAAGAGTCGGCGGATGAGAGCGCACATGTAGATGGCGAGCTAAAAAAATATATCAAAGACTCCCCTTTTTGGCTCTCTATGATATTTATGCAGCTCAGTTTTGGTGCGTTTTATGGATTTTTCACGCTTTTTGAATCAGAGCGCGGCATAAGCCTTGAAAATATCACATATCTTTGGAGTATAGGGGTTTTAGCGGAGATATTTATGTTTGCGTTTCAGGGTAGGTTGATTGATAAGATTAGACCGCTTTTTATTATCAAGCTCTCTATTGCGACGCTTGTCGTTAGATGGCTTTTGCTTCATTTTTTCCCTGGAAACTTCACCGTCGCTGCGATTGCACAAGTGACGCACGCCGTCAACTTTGCGCTTTTTACGACCGCCGCATTTTTGTTTATATTTGATAGATACAAAGACAAAAAAAGAGCCCAAATGCACTTTTACGGCTTCTCATACGGGCTGGGGGGCTTTTTTGGCTCTTTTTTGTCCGGCGCTCTTTATGGCGAAAATATTTTTCTATACGCCGCATTTTTCGCCGCTCTCTCACTATTTTTTATGATGATATTTCGCCCAAGTCATTAAAACTTTTTCCCCTCTCCTGCATTGATGTGTGCAGCTAGAGCCACCCATACCACCCAATATGCGTAAAAAATCTATCTCTCCTGCGAAGCAGGTAACTTTAGGGGGTTGTAGGGACACTTGTGTCCATGCCATGAATACGGGCTTTGCTCATATTCATGTTTAACATCAATGAATATTCAAAATAATAAACTGCAAATACCAAACCACAAGTGATACAAAATAACCAACCAGCACAGTCCAAGAGAGCTTCATGTGTGACTCAAACGTATATATTCCATGTAGTTTGCCCATGACGCCTACCCCAGCGGCGCTTCCAAAGCTGATAAGAGAACCGCCGATTCCAGCTGTCATGGTCACGAGCATCCATTGAGTTATGCTCATATCGGGATTGGCTTTTAGTATTGCCGACATAACCGGAACATTATCTACAAGAGCTGATAAAAAACCTATGCCGATGTTGACAAGCGTATGGTCAAAAATATCATATAATTTTGCGGCGTGCGTCAAAAATCCAGCAAAGTGTAGCGCCCCTACGGCGGCTAGAATCCCAAAAAAGAATAGCAGTGTATTATTTTCTATTCTGCTAATCGCTTGAAAAATATTAATATTCTGATTGTGTCTCTTTTTTAATGAGTAGATATATAGTTGCAACACCGAAAGCCCAAAGAGCATACCCCACATTGGCGGCAGATGAAGAACTTGTTTGCAGACGACGGCTAGGGCTATTGTGGCGGCTCCTATCGCTATAATGGCTTTGCCGCCTTTTAAAATCTCTATATTTTTTGCCACGTCTGGATTGCCGTCTTTGTAGGGATCAAGGTCTGGTACAGATCTACTAAGCAAAAAAGCCGTCGTAAGCCATCCCAAAAAAGCCGGTGGAAAAAGATATAAGAAGTCCATAAAAGCGCCTTTGCCCGCTGTCCATGCCATAAGCGTGGTAATATCTCCAAACGGACTCCATGCGCCGCCCGCATTTGCGGCTACCACGACGTTAATCGCACTTGGAACCAAAAACTCTTTATTGTTTTTTTCTATTGTAACTAGCACGGTTGATAATATCAAGGCGGTTGTGAGGTTGTCCGCGACAGGAGAGATAAAAAACGCCAACGCGCCGGTTATCCAAAAAAGCTCTCGAAAGCTGTATCCTTTTGCAATGAGCTTTGCCTTTAGCGCGTCAAAAACCCCTCTTTCTATAAGGGCTTCTATAAAGGTCATAGCCACATACAAAAAGAAAAATATCTCAGCAATCTCCAAAATAAGATGCTCTATTTCACGCTCAAAGAGTTTAAAATTTAAGCCGCTAATAGCGTAGAACACACCCATTAAGACAAACATAAAAGTCCCTATAAAAAGCGCCGGTTTTGCCTTGTCTATGTGATACTTCTCCTCATTGGCAATAAAGTAGTAGCCAATAATAAAAATAGCGAGCAATACCCATCCAAACGGGTGAAGCGCTAAATCTACGCTTTGTTCTATGGTGTTTGTCATTTATTGATTCCTTAATTTATAGGGCTGTTTTGATATTTAGTAAATCCAAAGACTTCTATCATATCAGCTTGTAAATTTACTTTATAAACTATCACATAGCCTTTAAATATCAGGTCTCGTATATTTTCGTCATCGAAATATATTGATTTTCTGCAACGAAAAGGCATATCTTTAAGCGTTTCTATCTCTTTTTTTAGTTTGTTCCTGAAATTATTAGCAGCCATTTTATTGTTGGCGGAGATATAGTCAAGCTGACTATTAAATCTCTCTTTGAAACCGTCTTTATATATTATCGTCATCTAGTATTTTGCCAATACAGCGTCCGTTGACGCCCAAAACTCATCTTCCGACAACATAATCGCCGTGCCGTCTTCAATTTCTTGCAACTCTTTTTTGAGGTAAGTTTTGTTTTGCTCAAAAAGTTCATTTTCATCTTTGACAAAAGTCTCCAAAAACTCTTTGAGTTTATCAATAGAGTTTGAAAAATAACTCTCTACTTGTGGATTATCTATTGTTAAAGCCATCATTTTCTCGACTCCTTTTTTGCTCGAATTTTACTGTGAAATTAATTTAAAACGGTGTCAGCGGCAAAGGCGCTTAAAAAATATACGCATTTTGGTTGAAAAACGTTATATTTTTTAGTATACTTCGATTTAGTATGCTGGGCATTAAGGAGATATGGTGGAGTTAGAGGGAAGAGTTTGGCTTAAGACGAGTGGTAAAAGCTTTCTTGGAAGCGGTAGAGTCCATCTTTTGGAGCTTATCGGCAAGAGTGGTTCAATATCCAAAGCCGCAAAAGAGATGGGTATGAGCTACAAAGCGGCCTGGGATGCGGTAGATGCTATGAATAATCTCTCCGACGAACCGCTTGTGAGCAGAAATACAGGCGGCAAAGGCGGGGGCGGAACAACTTTAACACCTAAAGGCGAAGAGACGATAAAAGTGTTTACGGCGCTTGAAGAAAAATATGAGTTGTTTTTATCTTCAATAGCAAAAAACTCTGAAAATTTTGACGCTTTATACAAAAACCTACGAAGGATAAATATGAAGACAAGTGCTAGAAATCAACTGTTTGGCAAAATAGATAAAATAACAAAAGGCATCGTAAATAGCGAAGTGGAGCTTGACATAGGAGACGGCAACAGGATAGTTTCCGTCATCACCAACGATTCCGCCGAGGCTTTGGGGTTTGAGATAGGCGAAGAGGTGTATGCGATAGTAAAAGCTAGCTGGATAATACTATCAAAAGAGAAGCCCGCAAAAATTAGCGCTAGAAATATTCTGGAGGCAAAAGTATCGGGCATTATACCGGGAGCCGTCAATTCGGAGATAAAAATGCACGTTGGAGAAAAGACTCTTGCGTCGGTAATCACCAATGAGGCGCTAGAAGAGTTGCAAATTAAAGAAGGGGACGCTGTGTTTGCAATATTTAAAGCTTCAAGCGTTATATTGGGGGCGTAGCAGATGATAAGAAAAATCTTAGTCGGGCTCTTGGCGGCAAAATCGCTTATTTTTGCCGGTGAGATAAATATCGCAGCGGCGGCGGATTTGAAATTTGCACTTACTGAGATAATAAAGATTTATGAAGCGTCAAACAAAAGCGAAACAGTTAAAACTACATTTGGCGCAAGCGGGAAATTAACCACTCAAATAACCGAAGGAGCCCCGTTTGATCTCTTCTTTGCCGCAAATATCTCTTATCCTGAAAGGCTAAAAGCTGTCGGCATGACTTTTGGAGAGATAAAGCCTTATGCGGTAGGTAGACTAGTTATGCTTACAAAAAAAGGAAGCGGCATTGACGTAAAACAAGGCGCAAATATTTTACTAAGCCCTAAAGTGGAGAAAATAGCCATCGCCAATCCGGATGTAGCGCCGTACGGAAAAGCGGCGGTTAAAGCTCTTAAGAGTTTTGGCGTTTACGACAAAGTTCAAAACAAAATTGTAAAAGGCGAAAATGTCCAACAAGCCGCCACTTTCGGTATTACAGGCGCAGCGGACGTTGCGATAGTCGCTCACTCATTGGCTCTTCAGCCGTTAGTCGCAAAAGATACCGAGTCATTTTTGATTCCCGCAAGCACCCATGCAAAAATGGTGCAAGGGTATGTAATGACAAAAAAAGGCGCGGATAATCCAAGTTCTAAAAAGTTTCTTACTTTTTTTGAAAGTAAAGACGGCGACGCTATTTTGAAAAAGTATGGGTTTACTCTTGAATAGACTAAAAGCTGTAATTATATCCCAAAAACACGCCAATGGTCTTACTAAAATAGAGGCTCAAAGCGAAAACTGCCTCTTTAAAGCGCTTTTGCTTGAAGACAAGAGCCTTAGAGAGGTTGGGGCGAGCGTGTATCTGCTCATAAAAGAGAGCGAAATAGCTCTCTCGACCGCCAAGCCGTCTTATATAAGTATTTCAAATCAGATAGAGTGCAAAATAAGCAATATTAGAAGAGGAGAAATACTTTGTGAAGTTATTTTGAATTTTGGAGAGCATAGACTATCTAGCATGATAACAACCGACTCCGTGAACAGGTTGGCTTTGCAAATAAACGATAGCGTCTACGCTCTTATAAAAGCAAATGAAATCTATTTGGAAAATATAGATGATTGATGCGGCTCCATTTATTTTAACGCTAAAATTAGCCGCCATAACTACCGTGATTTTGCTATTTATTTCCGCTCCGCTTGCATATTTTTTGGCAAATACGAAGTCAAAACTAAAACCTATTTTTGAGAGTATCGTAGCTCTTCCACTTGTATTACCGCCATCTGTTCTTGGTTTTTATTTTTTACTTGCGTTTGCAGATAGCGGCTTTATGGGTGCGGCGTGGAGTATGTTGTTTGATGCGAAGCTTGCTTTTAGTTTTTCGGGGCTTGTGATAGGTTCTGTTATTTTTAGTTTGCCGTTTATGACGCATCCGCTGCTCTCGGGATTTGAAAGCATGGATAAAAATCTAAAAGACGCAGCAAAAACTCTTGGCAAAAGTAGTGTGGAGACTTTTTTTAGGGTTGAGCTGCCGATTGTTAAAAGCTCGCTTATCACAGGCGTAGTGCTTGCGTTTGCACATACGGTCGGGGAGTTTGGCGTTGTGCTTATGATTGGCGGAAATATAGACGGGGTAAGCAGAGTGGCGTCTATCGCTATTTATGACAAGGTTGAATCCTTTGAATACGCTGCCGCTCACACTTACTCCGCTATTTTGTTTGTGTTTTCGTTTTTGACTCTTTTTGTAGTCTATAAGTTTAATAAAAAACGGGTCTGGTAGCGCTTGGAAATTAATGTGACAAAAAAACTGCTAGGGCAGGGCGGCGAATTTGTTTTTTCTTGCGATTTTAAAAATGACGCAAACGAATTAATATCCATCTTTGGCGCATCTGGAAGCGGTAAAAGCACTCTTCTTAGAATGATAGCGGGATTAGAAAAACCAGATTCTGGTTATATTAAAGTGGCGGGTGAGACTTGGTTTGACTCTTCTCGTAAAATCGACTTAACGCCTCAGCGACGCAAGGTCGGGTTTGTGTTTCAGGAGTATTCACTTTTTCCAAATATGAGCGTGCTTGATAATATCCTCTTTGCTCAGCCAAAAAAAAATCTACAAAAAGCCAAAGAGCTACTGGTGCTTACAGAGCTAACGCAACTGGCAAACTCATACCCCTCTCAAATATCCGGCGGACAAAAACAGAGAGCCGCGATTGCTAGAGCTATAGCGAGAGAACCAAATATACTACTGCTTGACGAGCCGTTTTCAGCTCTTGATATAAATGTAAAAAGAAAACTTCAAGACGAGTTGTTGCATTTTAAAACGGCTCTTAAGTTGCCTATTATATTTGTTTCTCACGATAAAGAGGAGGTGTTTAGGCTTTCAGATAAAGTCGCCATTGTAAAAGATGGTAAAATCTCAAAAATTACGCTTGCCAATGAAGCATTTTTTGATAGCAAACTTTCAAGTAAGTTTTCATTTTTTGGAACTATACTGGATATTAAAAAAGTAGACGTCGCATATATAGCCTATCTATCCATCGGCGGGCAAATAGCGCAGGTATTGCTTAGCGAGAGCGATTTGGAGGAGCTTAAAGTAGGAGATGAGGTTCAGGTGTCTGTAAAAGCGTTTAATCCTATTTTGCAAAAAATTTAGTTGAACCATTTTGTGCGATTGAACCTTTAGTACCCCAATCTTGCGGTATAATGCCGCTTTTCAATATTTCTCTTCCGATTATAAATACAAATAAATAGAACCTTAGATAAAATCCAAAAAAAATTTAAGAGGAGAAAATATGCAACCAATATCCACACTTACGGCTCCGCAAGCGATAGGACCTTATTCGCAAGCCATAAAGGTAAACGGTATGGTATTTACATCTGGTCAAATCGCACTAAGAGCGGATGGAAGCTTTAATGAGGGCGATATAACAGAGCAGACTACGCAAGTATTTAACAATCTCTCAGAGGTGTTAAAAGCGGCGGAAAGCGGACTTGAAAAAGTAGTAAAGACAACCGTATTTTTATCAGATATGGACAACTTTGCGCCAATGAACGAAGTGTACGCAAAGTACTTTGGCGACCACAAACCATCACGAAGTACGGTAGCCGTAAAAACGCTTCCGAAAAACGCTCTTGTTGAGATAGAGTGTATAGCGCTAGCCTAAAAACTAGCGCCAAGGTTTTTACACTATATATCTCACCCAAAATGCCAATCTCTGCATCCGGAGACAAAAACCCCTTTAACCGCTCTAGCAAAAACTGTTACTTTTGTCTTCGTCTCTTTTGAAATCTCCATAATGCGCTCCAAATCCGCCTCGTCAAAACCAAAAAGCAGCTCATACTCCTCGCCGCTCTCGCCCTGCTCTTTTGGGATTTTGCACAAAAACTCGTACCCCAGTCTATTTACCTCGCTAACCCTCTCAAGCTCCTTGAAAAGACCGTCTGAAATATCCATGCAAAAGCTCATGTAAGTAGCCGCCGCATACATAAAATCACTCTTTAATTTTGGAGCGTAAAATCTGGAGTTGGCGGCTATCTTTTCGCCCGCAAAAAGACGGTTGAGGTCTCGAAGAGAGTCGCCCAATTTTCCGGTATAGGCTAGCAGATGACCTTTTTTTAGTCCTTTTCTATACACTGGATTGTCTGTTTTGGAGATTATCGTGATTGAGAGATCTAGTTTTGTGTTTGCTATCGTGTCACCGCCTATTATCTCTACATTATGTTTTTTTGCCGCTTTTTTGAGACCTTTTTGGAGTTGTAAAATCTCATTTTCACTCATTGACGGCGGTATTGCGGCGGTTATGAGAGCGTAAAGCGGCTTTGCGTTCATCGAAACAGCGTCAGAGATGTTTACAACCATCGCTTTGTTACCAATCTGCTCATAACTCATCCACTCTCTTTTGAAATGCACGCCCTCAAAAAAAGCGTCCGCAGAGTACACAAACCCGTCCACAAAAGCCCCGTCGTCCCCTATAAACTTTGAGTTTGATATGTTTTTTATAAAAAAATTTTCTTTGTTCATTTGGCTTTTACCATGCGCCTTTTTGTAACGCTATTGCGCCAAGCCTTGCAACTATCAATGCGCTTGTCCTGTTTTAAAAATATTAAGATGATATAATTTGAGCAACTTAAGCGTAATGCTAACGGATAGAGGTTTAAATGAGTATAAAAATAGAAACATACGACGTTGTCATCGTAGGCGCTGGGCTTGCCGGATGTGCGGCGGCTAGAGAGTGCCAAAAAGCCGGACTGAAAACAGTGACGCTAACAAAGCTTCATCCGCTAAGAAGCCACTCAGGCGCAGCGCAAGGTGGTATTAATGCCGCACTAAACGAAGATGATACGACTCTTCATGAGTTTGACACGGTAAAAGGAAGCGACTATATCGGCGACCAAGACGCTATTGAGCTAATGTGTAAAGGTGCGCCTGAGACTATCAGGTGGATAGAGAGAATGGGGGCTGTGTTTTCAAGAACCGACGAGGGCAAAATAGCGCAAAGACCTTTTGGGGGTCAGAGCAAGCCAAGAGCGTGTTACGCAAAAGATAGAACGGGGCTTACGCTGCTTCAGACGATTTACGAGCAAGCTAGACGTGAGGGCGCATTGTTTTTGGATGAGTGGTATGTGTGCGATTTGTTATACAAAGACGGCAAAGTAAGCGGCGTAACGGCTTACAACCTAAGAGACATGGAGTTTAGAATTTTTAACGCAAAAGCGGTGATGTTTGCCACAGGCGGATACGCAAGGTCTTTTAAAATCAATTCAAACGCTCTTGCAAACACAGGCGACGGTCTAGCTATAGTCGCAAGACACGGCTTGCCGCTTGAAGATATGGAGTTTGTGCAGTTTCACCCGACCGGACTATCCGGCACAGGTATACTTATCTCCGAAGCGGCGAGGGGCGAGGGCGGACTGCTATACAATAGCCTAAATGAAAGATTTATGAGCAAATACGCCCCTGAAAAGATGGAGCTTGCTTCACGTGACGTGGTAAGCCGCGCCATCACAAAAGAGGTCATGGAAGGTAGAGGCGTAGGATCAAACAAAGACTCTGTATTTATCGACCTAACGCACCTTGGCGAAGAGCTAATCAACGCAAAGCTTCCTGAACTTAGAGATCTAGCAATCACTTTCCTCGGTCTTGACATGGTAAAAGAGCCTATCCTTATTCAAGCGACGGCTCACTACTCAATGGGCGGCATACCAACAGACATCAACGGTCATGTCAAAAAAACTCCAACAGAGCTAGTCGAGGGCTTCTACGCCGCCGGAGAGTGTGCGTGCGTGAGCGTACACGGCGCAAATAGACTAGGCGCAAACTCTGTGCTTGAAGCGCTATTTTTTGGAAGACACGTTGGCAAACAAATAGCCGCTGAAGCCGGACGTATTCCGCTTAGAGCCGCAAGAGCAGACGATGCGAAAGCGGCGATGGAAAAAGTTGACTCCGTACTACACTCAAAAGGTCAAGCAAGCGTCACAAAACTAAGAAACGAGCTACAAGAGAGTATGACGCTAAACGCAGGAGTGTTTAGAACGCAAACATCGCTAGAGGAGCAAAAAGAGAAGTTAAAAGCTCTTAGAGCGGAGTACAAAAATATAGCCATATTCGACAAATCAAAAACATTCAACACAGAGCTTCAAGAGGCGATAGAGCTTGGGCATATGCTTGACTTTTCGGCGTTTATCGTAGAGGGTGCTCTAAATAGAAAAGAGAGCAGAGGCGCGCATTTTAGAGAAGACTACACGACAAGAGATGATGAAAACTTCCTAAAACACACTTTTGCGTATATGCAAGATGACGGAATAAAACTAGAGTTGGCTCCTGTGACGATGGGCAAATTTGCTCCTGAGGTTAGAAGTTACTAACTGACTTTAAAAACAAGCAACCTAGAGCCGCCCGTCACCTATCGGCGATGGGATCCGGGTGCTTTAGTGAGCGGCTACTTTTTTATCTATTTTTGCCTTATTGGCTATTTTAAGCCTATTTTTTGGCTTAGTCGTTTTTTGAGTGATTATTTTTGCCGCAGAGGTTTTATTTTTTACTTTTGCAGTTTTTGTCGATTTTGTAGATTTTGCAGTTTTTGTCGATTTTTTTGTAGTAACTATCGCTTCGTCTACTAGTTCCGGCTCCGGAGCTTTCATATCAAACGCTTTTTCAAACATATTTTCGGCATCCCCCCATCTATCCGCTTTTGCTTTTAGCATGACAAGCACCATATCTTTGTTGTCTTTTTTTGCTCTTGCAATTAAGCATTTTCCGGCTTTATTGGTAAAGCCTGTTTTGATGCCGACTGCGTATTTGTATGTGTCTAGGAGTTTGTTGTGTGTTTTGAGGGAGTATATTTTGCCGCTTTTTTGCTCCTCTACTTCTATACTTTCTAATTTGGCGACTTCGTTAAAAAATCTATTTTTGATGGCGTATTCCGTCAACTTTAGAAGATCTTTTGCGGTGGAGTAGTGACCTGCGTATGCGCCTCTATCAAATCCGGCGGGATTTGTAAAGTTTGAGTTTTTTAGACCGATTTTTGCGGCTTTTTGGTTCATTATTTTTGCGAAGTTTTTGACGTTTCCGCCTAGATGGTAAGCTATTGCAAAAGCCGCATCATTGCTTGAGTTTACCATCGCCGCTTTCACCAAATCTTCTAGTTTTATTTTTTCGCCCGCTCTAAAACCCGCCTTTGACGGCTCTACGCGAGTAGCCTCTTTGGGTATTGTCACGATTTCTTCTAGTTTTCCGCTCTCTATTGCGATAATGCTTGTAAGTATTTTTGTTAGGCTTGCGGGCTCTACTTTTGCGTCTTTGTTTTTTGCCATAAGCATTTCAGAGCTACCGACTTCTTTAACAATATATGAGCTTACTTGAAAAGAAGACTCTATAGGGCTAAGATCCGTTTTTGCAAAAATATTTATACTAAGAGCAAAGCAGACAAGTAGTCCAATTTTTTTCATCTACGCCCTTATAATTATTGAAATGGTTTTAGAAATTTTGCCAAAATATATTTTAAACTTTTATTTGCTATATTCTAATAAATGACAGACGGTTGGTCATAAGCATTAAGAGGAGCAAATATGGCGATAATTGTGGGTAAAACGCAAAAAAAAGAAGAGTATGTTTAGTCCCCTCAACTGTCGGCAAGGGTTATCTTTGAAAAAGCTCTATTAATATCTAGCAAACAAATAAAGTTTTTTGTTTGTTTGCAATAATAACCTGTGAAATATCAATACGGACAAAGCCTATTTCATAATCTTTAAACTTTTTCTTTTCTCTTGGTCTATCTTCATTCTTTGATAATACTGATAAGCCATTACGTTGTAAGCATCTGTGAAGGTTTGACCTTGTAAGAGTCGGAATAAAACAATCATCAAGAGGCAACTTTGTAACTCTTCTAAACTCACAAACAATAAGAAAAATATATAAACAAATAAAAAATATTAAATGCATTTTAAGAAGGCTGACTTTGACAAAATACTTAACGCCGACACAGACCAAAAGAGCTCTGTTTTTTATCTTTTTTGACGCTCTTTTGTCTCTTTTTAGCTTTTACGCCTCCTACCTTTTGCGTTTCAACTTTGAGATTCCGCCGCTTTTTATGGAGAATTTTTTTAGGGTTTTTGCGGTTTTGATGGCTTTGAAGCTTGGGGCTTTTTTTGTTTTTAGCGGATACAAAACCCCGTGGAGGTTTTTTTCGGTTCAAAACCTTGTCAATCTCGTACGCACTCATATCTTGACGTATACGCTTTTTGGGGTTCTTTTTATCGTTTTTGCCGACGTATTAAATCCGTTTCCGCGTTCTGTCATCTTTATAGATTTTATTTTCTCTGTGTTTTTGCTTGGCGCTCTTAGGATTTCAAAGCGTATTTATTTGGAGTCAAAGGCTACAAAAAATAGTCTATGCGTGATTGTCGGTGCTACAAACGAGGGTTCTCTTATCGCCTCGTATCTCAAAAGTCACGATAGCGATTACTATCCGGCGGCTTTTTTGGAAGACGATAAGCATAAGATAGGCGGGGTGATACACGGGTTTCCGGTTGTGGATTTGGAGGGGCTTGGCGAGCTTGCCCAAATATGTAAGATAGATTCGGCTCTTATCGCAAAGACGCTAACGCCAAAAGAGCTAACCGCATTGATAGACTCCTTATCGGCGCTGGGGATACCAAATATCAAAAAAATCAACTTTTTTGAAGACCATACCGACATCAAAGATATATCTATAGAGGAGCTTCTCGCTCGCGCTCCAAAAGACCTTGACACAAAGACGGTCGCTAGATTTATCTCAGGTAAGACGCTCCTTATCACGGGAGCCGGAGGCAGTATCGGAAGCGAGATAAGCAGACAGTGTGCGAAGTTTGGCGCGCAAAAGCTGATTTTGGTGGACAATAGCGAATACAACCTCTACAGGATAAACGAAGAGCTACATGGGCGCAATATCGTAAATTGTTTGGTTAACGTAGTAGATAAAAAGAGGTTGGCGAAAATATTTGAGACGCACAAACCGCAAATAGTCATACATGCGGCGGCTTTTAAGCACGTTCCACTCGCCGAGGAGAATATCGACGAAGTGGTCGAAAACAATATCTTTGGCACCAAAAACACGCTTGAGTTGGCACTAGAAAACAACGCCGAAAAGTTTGTGCTAATCTCCACCGACAAAGCGGTTCGCCCGACAAACGTGATGGGCACGACAAAAAGAGTGTGCGAGCTAATAGCCCAAAACATCAAACAAAAATATCCGGACTCGCAAACAGAGATAGCCGCCGTAAGATTTGGCAATGTAATAGGCAGTTCCGGCTCTGTAATACCAAAGTTCAAAGAGCAGATAGCCGTGGGAGGACCTATTACGGTGACGCATCCCGATATTGAACGCTACTTTATGCTAATAGACGAGGCTTGCTCACTGGTGCTTCAAGCGGCGGCTATTGCAAAGGGAAGCGAGATATTTATCCTCGATATGGGGGAGCGCGTCAAGATAGTAGACGTGGCAAAAAAGATGTTGGAACTTACTAATAAGCAAAACGATGTAAAAATAGTCTTTAGCGGGCTAAGGGCGGGCGAAAAGCTGATAGAGGAGCTTTTGACCGACGATAGCGCCGCAAATACGGAGTACCCGTCTATTACGGTCGCAAAAGAGAGCAAATGCGACTTTGAAGCGCTACAAGGGCAGCTATGGGAGCTAAAAAATAGCGAGGATAAGCTAGGCGTTCTAAAAAAAATAGTACCAGAATTTGACCATCAACTAAACGGAAAATCATGAAAAATATAGAAAATTTATTAAACGAAAGAGTCGCAGTAATTGACGGCGCAATGGGAACGGAGCTTCAAAAACTAAAAATTTCACCTGAGACGTGGATGGCGGTGGGTTTGGGAGTGGATAACTCCCAAGATAAGCCGTCGCAAGCGGCTTTGCCAGTTGCGACAGAGGCAATATCATATGAGGGTTGCAACGAGTATCTAAATGTGGCGGCAAAAGATGAGATACGCGGCATACATAGGGCGTATTTCAGAGCCGGAGCCGACATATCAAAGGCAAATACGTTTGGGTGTCTGCCGTGGGTGCTTGATGAGTATGGATTGTCACATAGATGTTGTGAGCTGATAGCCGAGGGGATAGCTCGCGTCAAGGAGGCGGCGGCGGAGCTTGGGCGCGAGAATGACGCTTATGCGGCGTGCTCTTTTGGTCCCGGCACCAAGCTTCCTAGCCTTGGGCATATTGAGTTTGACGAGATGAAAGACGGTTATGAGCTTTCCGTCGGTGCGGCTATTGACGCTGGAGCTGATATTATACTTTTTGAGACGTGCCAAGACCCTTTGCAGATAAAAGCGGCTCTCATAGGGGCTGAAGACGCATTTACGAGTAGAGGCGCAAGGCTTCCCGTCATGGTCTCCGCCACGATAGAGATGAACGGTTCGATGCTGATAGGCACGGACGCTAAGACGCTTGCGGCGATACTAAAGCCTTTTAATATCCTATCTCTTGGCTTTAACTGCGGAACGGGTCCCGAAGAGGTGGCAAAGCATGTAAGAGCCATAAGCGAAGTGTGGGGCGGACGTATTAGCGTTCACGCAAACGCCGGACTGCCGCAAAATAGAGGTGGCTATACGTTTTATCCGATGAGTCCGCAAGAGTTTGCCGCTTTGCAAAAAGCGTTTTGCGAGGTGGACGGCGTAGCTATTTTGGGCGGGTGTTGTGGGACTACGCCTCAACATATTTTGGAGCTTGTCAAAGAGGTTAAGGGTATAAAACCAAAAGCGGCTACAGGCTTTGCGCCAAATTCGCTAACTTCACTATTTGAGAGCGTTGCGCTTGTCCAAGAGCCTTCTCCATTGTATATAGGGGAGCGCTCAAACGCTACGGGGTCTAAGGCGTTTAGAGAGCTGCTTTTGGCTGAGGATTTTGACGGGGCTATGAGCGTGGCGTATGAGCAGGTGAGGGCGGGGGCGCATGTGCTGGATGTGAGCGTTGCGTTTGCGGGAAGAGACGAGCGAAAAGATATGAAAGAGGTGGTTTCACGCTACGCCTCAAAGCTTACATTGCCGCTAATGCCGGACTCTACGCAGATAGGAGCTTTGGAAGTTGCGCTAAAACTCATAGGCGGTCGCGCTATCGTAAACTCTGTAAATCTTGAAGACGGCGTAGAGAAGTTTGACGCTGTGTGCGCCTTAGCGCGTCGTTTTGGCGCAGCTCTTGTGTGTTTGGTGATAGATGAGCATGGAATGGCAAAGACAAAAGAGCGAAAGCTTGAAATAGCGGAGCGGATATATGAGAGAGCCACGACGCATTTTGGTTTTGAGCCATCTGACCTTGTGTTTGATATGCTTACCTTTACGGTTGGAAGCGGCGATGCGGAGTATTTTACGGCGGCTACCGAGACGATAGAGGCTATTGAGGAGTTTCACGCCGCACATCCGGAGGCTGGCTTTACGCTTGGGGTGTCTAATATCTCTTTTGGTCTCTCCAAACACTCAAGAGAGGCGCTAAACTCCGTATTTTTGCACCACGCCGTAAAAGCGGGGCTTTCTACCGCCATCGTAAACGTCAAAAATACTATGGCTTATCACGCTATTTCGGACGAAGAGATTAGGCTATGCGAAGATTTGCTGTTTAACAAAAGGGGCGGCGGGCATGACCCCCTTGGAGTTTTTATCGACTACTTTGCGGCGCAAGACGGCGGCGGCGGGGCGCGGGTAAGAGATGATTTGGAGGGGCTTAGCGATGAGATAAAAATTCATAAGCTCTTAATCGCGGGAGATAAAGAGAGATTGTTGGCTCTACTGCCAATCGCCAAAGAGACAATAGCGGCAACAAAAATCGTCAATGAGATTTTGATAGGTGCGATGAAAGAGGTCGGGGAGCTGTTTGGCGATGGGCGTATGCAGCTGCCTTTTGTGCTTCAATCGGCGGAGACGATGAAAGCGGCGGTTGACTTTTTGGCGCCATACTTGCCAAAGACGGAGAAAACAAGCCAAACCACGCTAATACTAGGCACCGTAAAAGGCGACGTGCACGATGTCGGCAAAAATCTAGTAGACATCATACTCTCAAACAACGGCTTTAAAGTCGTAAATATTGGCATCAAAGCGGATATAGATCTATTCGCACAAAAACTAAAAGAGCACAACGCCGATGCAATAGGCATGAGTGGGCTACTGGTGAAGTCCACGCAGGTGATGAAAGAAAACCTCGAAGAGTTAAGAAGGCGTGGGATAAATGTACCCGTGCTTCTTGGCGGGGCGGCTTTAAATATTGAGTTTGTGCATGAGTATTGCAGACCCTTTTATGATGGGGCGGTAATCTACTCGCGAGACGCTTTTGAGGCGATAACGACGCTTTCGCAGATAGAAAAGGGCGAAGAGATTACGATTAGCGTACCCTCAAGCGAGAGAGCGGAGGCGAGAGAGAACGCCAAAGATAAAGAAGTCGGCGAAATAGTCAAGCCGCAAGAACAAAATCCGCCAACCCCGCCGTTTTGGGGCAGGAGCGTATGGAGCTTTGGCGAAGAAGAAAAAGAGACCGCCTTTACCTGGATAAACCACAGAATGCTCTTTAAGGAGAGATGGGGATATAAATCCAAAGGGATGGAAAAAGCAGACTATGAAAGACAGCTGCAAGAGGTCGTGAAGCCCGCATATAAGCGGCTAAAAGAGCAGTTTTTAAACTCTTTATTTGAGCCTGTGGCGATTTACGGCTACTATCCGGCGAGAGGCGAGGGCGACGAACTGCTGATATTTGGCGAAAACGAGGGGTGGAGCAAAGATGCGGACGCAAATCGCGAAGATATACACGCCGTTAGATGTAGGGCAAACAATGTCTTAGGTTTTCCAAGAGCGCTCAAAACCCCACGCCGCTCGATACCAGACTATTTCAGACACGACAGACACGACGTAATCGCAATGAGCGTGGTAAGCGTGGGCAGCAAAATCGCAGAGTACGAAAAAGAGCTTTTTGATAGCGGACGCTACACTGAGTATTATCTTGTGCATGGATTGGCTGTAGAGCTTGCGGAGGCGATGGCGGAGATGGTTCACAAAAAAATCCGCGCGGAGCTTGGCATACTAAGAGGCGAGGGCGCGGCTTTGGATGAGGTAAAAATGAGCGGTTATCACGGATGCAGATACTCTTTTGGTTACCCCTCATGCCCAGACCTTGAGATGAACAGAACTCTTTTTGAGTTGCTACGCCCCGAAGAATTTGGCGTGACGCTATCAGAGACTTGCCAAATGGCACCGGAGGCTTCGACTAGCGCTATTGTCGTTCATCACTCTGATGCGCAGTATTTTACGGTTTGAGCGGGCAAACTAAAACAATTGGCGGTATAAAAATGCAAACCATACAAATAGACAACGCGGAAATAGAAAATTTTATTGATATGAAATACGGCGAGGACAGGACTACTCTTTTGAGTGATTTTGTGGCTTTTGTCAAGACGGAGATAATCGCTGCCGAAATAAAAAAAGGGCTTGATGAAGTAGAGCAATATCGTCAGGGTCTCAAAGAGCTTGGAAGCGTAGAGGATTTTATCGGCAAGCTAAAAAGTGGAAATTAAAACGACTGAAACTTTTGAAAAAAGCTTCACAAAGCTCTATAAGAAAGATAAGCAACTACTAACTGAGCTTGAGAAGTTGACTGATACGCTACAAATAAACTCTGATTTTGGAGAAAGCTTGGGTGGCGGTAGATTTAAAATTCGTTTGCGCAATAAGTCTAGCAATAAAGGAAAAAGCGGCGGCTACAGGGTAATATCATACAGAAAGATAGAAGACGTTATTTTGCTTGTGCATATATACTCAAAAAGCGACATAGAAAATATATCCGAAGACAAACTAGACGAAATTATAAAATCTTACAACTATGGGAAATAACGTGGTTAAAGATAAATACAAAACCCTAAAAACCGTATTCGGTCACGCCGCCTTTAGGAGTTTTCAAGAAGAGGCGGTAGACGCTATTACGAGCGGGCGGGATGTGATGATGGTGCTTCCCACAGGCGGCGGAAAGTCGCTTTGTTATCAGCTTCCTTCTCTCTTGATGGATGGTGTGACGGTTGTGGTGTCGCCGCTACTTGCCCTGATGCACGACCAGATAACGGCTCTTGGGGCTTTTGGGATAGAGGCGGCTATGGTCTCTTCTATGCAGTCGGCTCGCGAGATAGGCGGCGTGATGCAAAGGGCGAAAGACTCAAAGCTAAAGCTTTTGTACGTCGCACCTGAGAGGCTCAAAAATGATGGTTTTTTGAGGTTTTTGTAAAGCGTAAAGATAAACTTTTTTGTTGTTGACGAGGCGCACTGTGTGAGTGAGTGGGGGCATGAGTTTAGAGAGGATTATCGGCGGCTTCATCTACTCAAAGAGCTTTTTGGCGACACTCCGATAGCGGCTTTTACGGCGACGGCGACGCGCCCCGTGGAGGAGGATATAAGAGGTCAACTAAGACTCAAAAATCCCGTGACGATAAGAGCCAAAATCTCCAGAGACAACCTTGTAGTGCAGTCGGCGTATCGGGTGGGCAACGGGCGTGCGCAACTGCTGGAGTTTATCGACAAATTCAAAAACGAAAGCGGCATAGTCTACACGTTTACCCGCAAGGAAGCGGAGAGTATAGCGGAGTTTCTCACCTCCAAAAACATCCTCTCAAAACCATATCACGCCGGACTTCCGACAAGTGAAAAAAACAACGCATACAAAGCTTTTCTAAACGACGAAATCCGCGTAGTAGTCGCCACGATCGCTTTTGGTATGGGAATCGACAAGAGCAATATCCGCTTTGTGGCGCACACTTCACTACCAAAAACGATAGAAAACTACTACCAAGAGATAGGAAGGGCAGGGCGCGACGGGTTAGCCGCACAAACGCTACTGCTTTTCTCCTCCTCAGACATCGCCGAACGTAAAAGTATGATAGAGTCGCAACCAGACTCTGCGTACAAAAAAATGGCGTTTGAAAAGCTAGAGTCCATGGCAAAATTCGCCTCCTCTCAAAGCTGCCGCCACGCTCTTATTTCAGAGTATTTTGGAGATGAGGGCGTGCCATGCGGCTCTTTGTGCGACAACTGCTTGGAGCCCGACAAAGAGAGCGTGGATATATCACAGGATTCACTAAAACTGCTATCGGCGGTGTATCGCAGCGGACAGAGATTTGGTCTGCAATACGTCGTGGATATACTGCTAGGCCTAAAAAACCAAAAAATAGAGCAAAACGGACATCAAAACCTATCAGTATACGGTATAGGCAAAGACAAAAGCCGCAAACAGTGGCTCTCAATCGGAGATAGACTACTAGAGCTAAAAGCAATAAGACAGGGCGAGTACAGGGTGGCGTCACTAGACGAATACGGCATGGAGATTATCAAAAACAAACCAACAGTCACAATAAGAAAAGAGAGACTAGAAGACAAAAAACCAAAAACAACCTTGCGCAAAGAGATATACAAACCAGTCTACGACAACGACATCTTCGAAAAACTAAGAGCCCTCAGAGCAAGACTAGCAAAAGATAGCGGCGTACCGCCGTATGTGGTATTTAGCGACAAAACACTCAAAGAGATGGCGGACAAACTACCGCAAACAAAAGACGAAATATTACAAGTGGGCGGAGTGGGCGAGGTGAAGTTTGAACGGTATGGACGGGAGTTTTTGGAGGTTTTGGGGGAGTAAAATACCTAAATACACCAATCTGACGACTTTTGATCTTTATCGTTTTTATCGGTTTGAAATAAGTGAATTTTTGTTTTAAATTCTGTACTAATCGGAATCATTGAAATTAAGATTTAGAAAAAGTTGTATAGTTTTCTTGTGGTATTACACCATGCCCGCTCTCCCGCATTTATACGGGAGAGTTTTATAGACGCAGTCGTTAATATGCTTTCAATCCGCTAAAGCTTACCGCCAGCTTCGAGGCGGTTTCCGCAACAAGTCTTTCAAGAAATTGATCCATCTTTGTCTTTTCAAGCCAAATAGGCTCTTTTACATTGGCTAGTTTTGCAAGGGTGCTCTCTGCGTCGCGCCTAGTTCCAAGCTCGTCTATAAGCCCCGCTTTTTGGGCTAGTCTTGCTGTGAATACTTTTGCGTTGGCAAAAGAGTCTGTTTTGTTTATATCCAAGCCTCTTGCACTCGCCACGTCTTCTGTAAACATCTTGTATGTGTCGTCTATCAAAGAGCCGATTTGCTCTCTCTCTTTTGGCGTCCATTTGCGAAACATCGTACCCGCTTCTTTGTACTCTCCGGCTTTGATTACTTGACTCTCTACGCCAAGCTTTTTCATCAGCCCTTCGACGTTTGCGCCCTCAAACAAGACTCCGATGGAGCCTATCGCACTTCCGGGATTCGCAACTATTTTATTTGACCATATAGCGGCGTAGTAGCTTCCGCTTGCCATTGTACCCGCCGCATATGTGACCACGGGCATTTTTGCTTTTAGTCTTTTGATTGTTAGAGCCATTTCTACCGAGGGCGCAACTGCTCCGCCGGGTGAGTCTACTATGACCAAAAGACCTTTTACTTTTGCATCTTCAATCTCTTTTATATCTTCCAAAAACTTATCAGCGGACATAATTGAACCACTGATATAGACTTTTGCAAGATTTGGGTGTGTTATCTTGTCCTCCGAGGAAGAGTAGAAAATTACAAAGACAATAAGCAAAAACAAGAGTGCCTTAAAGTTGTTTTGTATAAAACTTATCGGAGCTGTTATTGGCCAAAACGCTCTGCTTACTATTTCATTCATCTGTTTGTATTCCGTTTATAATCAATTTATCAACCTTATTTGTGTGTAAAACTACTTGAAGAGCCAATTGCTCGTCATTTTCGACGCTTCCAGGTAGACAAAAGCCGATAATATCGGCGTTTGCGCCCTCTCTTAGGATTCCGCTATTTAGCCCAAGAGCTTTTGCCGCATTAAGCGTGACGCTTTTTAGGAGTTCGCCGCTGAGCGCCTCAAGATTGCGACCAGCATAGCCAAAAAGCGCACATCTCATCTCATTCCACAGATTAAGCGAGAAGTTTGAGCTTAGCCCGTCTGTTGCGGTGATATACGCTACGCCAATTTGATTGGCGGTTTCAACGTCAAAATATTTACCGCCAAGCAGTCTATTTGACACGGGGCAGTGTATCGCAAAAAAACCCTCTTTTTGCATATACTCCAACTCATTTTTTGCCGCGTGTGTACAGTGTACAAAGATGGCGGAGAGCGAGTCAAACTTTTTTAGAAAATCGATTGGTTTTATGACGCTTTTTTCAACTCCAAAGCGACTCTTAAAAAACGCCCCCAGCTCCCCTTTGCTCTCTTCAAGCCAAAGTCGTTCCGCTTCGCTCTCCATAAAATGGGAGCATATCTTAAGTCTGTTTTCTTTTGCAAAGTCCGCCGCAAAATCCATAAGCCCCAAAGAGCAAGAGTATGTCGAATGCAACGAAACGGCGGGAGTAAACATATCAGACGAGTGTCTTTGCGAGCCTATAAAACGCCTTAGAAAGTCTGATTTTACAGCGTCCGCTCTCTCTTCTCTTATCCCCAAAATCTCGTTAAATAGAGTAACTCTAAGCCCGCTTTTTGCCAAAGTCTCTATATCTTTGGCAAAAGAGCTAATCGCACCTATAGCCCCTATACCGCTTTTTTTCATTTGCGCTATAGCCTTTTGCATTGAGCTTTCAAGGTTGGCGTCAGATGTTAACTCTTTTGAGTCTATGACGCTTTGTAGCCAGCTTGCAAAGTTGCCGTATATTAAAGAGGTTTTGTTTTTACTAAATTCTAAATGGGTGTGGGCGTTAATGAGAGAGGGCATGATAACAGAATTTTTGCCGATGTAGCTAAATTCCGCCTTCGGGTATCTTTGGCGAGCCAACTCTTTACTAAAGCTTATTTCTACAATTTTGGAGTCGTCATAAATAACCGCCCCACCCCTAATAATATCGCAACTTTTATCCATCGTCAAAAGATAATCGGCCGCCAAAATCTTCATTAGCTACATCCTAAATTTTTATGAGCAAATTTTACCTGTTTAGCGTTTATAGTTTTTGATCCAAGCTATTTGCGAGTTTGTAGCTATTTTTTCCGGAGTGTTTTGCGACGTACGTCGCCTCGTCTCTAAAGGAAATAGGTGTCAGGCACTCTTTTATGCATTTTCTTATTTTTTTCTTAAATAAAGGGGAAATGCAAAGGGTGTCAGGCACTCTTTTATGACCCACAAGCTAATTAAAATTCACTAATGAAAACTAACCGCTCCGACACCTTTTAACCAATATGTTGTTACTTTAAAACTCTGTTTTTATTATAGCTGGTTTGCTTGTTGGTATCATACGAGACCCCTATATTTCCAATATTTTACTATGCCGAAACCTGCTGAACGGAAATCCCTTGTAAAAATCCCCTAACGCTCAAATCTTCATCTATACTATCCCAATGCACACCCTCGCCGTCGCCTAGTATCTCAAAATCGTTGCGCTGTGTCGGTGTAGCGCGCAGTAGTTTCGGAAACCAAGAAAGCGGTAGATGAAGCGCTCTGCCGTCTTTTAGCGATACGATTAGCTCATCTTCAGTGCATTGAATCTCGCTTGCTAGCGGATTATTTACTGCCAAAGTATTCATTCCAAGCCCCCATAAATTGTTTTTCGTGTTTTTGTACTAGTTTTTCAAGCTCGTTTAGTTCATGTGCTTTGAAGTTTGTGAAACTTGCTAGCACTATTTCGCCAAGCCAAAATTTTGCAAGTTTTTTGCCGTCTTGCACATGAATATGCGGAGGTTCGCCAAGTTCATTGCTAAAAAAGAAAAACCTAAAAGCTCCAATTTTCAAAACGGTAGGCATCAAAAACTTTAATCTAAAAATTTAAATCTATTCTATTAAAAGAGTTATAAGTTTTGACTTTTGACGCCTCGTTTTCAGTCATGCAAGCCTCAAAATAGCTTTGTGCCTCTATTAAAAAAGCGTTACTAAGGCCATCCTCTCCATATGAGCCAAATCTTCATTTTTGACTTATAACCGCATAGTTTCCGCTAGCCACAGCGATAAGAGAGTCGCAATCGTCAAATAGCTTTATCTCTACACACAAAACCAAGATGTTGAAGATGAAACTCTTTTATCAAAAGCTCAGTTTCGGCATATCCGCCGCTAATATGCCTTAGCGTTGCGCCAACGTGTTCAAAAATGGGAATTTGATATTTTGCATTGTTCGTTTTCTTTTTATGAAAATAGTCTTAGGAACTCTTTTAACTCGCTCACAAGAGGGTTTTCAAAATCCCAAATATCTTTTTTTAGGCTCTTTTCGCCTTTGCAGTTTTCGTCCGCCTTGCTCTCGTTTTCTTTGCAGTTGTCGTATCTTTGGTATATGTCTACCCAAAATTTATCAAAGGTCTTATCTTTTACTTTTTTGTCGTTTTCTTGTAAGCATTTGCGCCATGCTTCTAGGCAATCGGCGTATGTGGAGTCTTTTGATTTTATCTTTTTGAGAAGCGTTTCAAGCTCGCCGTTGCCATTGACGTTCATGATGTAGCAGGCAAACTTAATATCAAGTTTATCGCTTTTTTTCACTTGATTTACGCCGTCAAGTTTTAGATTATCGTCAAACTTTTCTAGGGCTCTGTTTATAAGTTCGACGCGCTTTTGTACACCCTCGTTATCAGCGTCTATAATAATCCCTATTTTTTGGTACTTTTCAAATTTAATCTCGTTTAGACACTCAAAAAGTTTTTTCTCGGATAACCCATTTAAGCATTCAAAATCGTCTATTTGACATATGGGAGGGTTGATTTTTGGCGTAATATTTAAAAAGGCGCTTAAGCCCTCTATAAAATACTGGTCATTATGGCTCTCGACTATAATAAGACTACTCACCCCTAAACTCTCCCGAATGCGAAAGCGAATAAGCTAGCTGTTCGCTGTCTCTTGGTTTGACTTTTATCGAATTGTCTTTTGGGTTTCTGTAAAACTCAAGATATACACCCTCGTCATCTGTATTTGCCGCATTGAAAGCCTCTATACACTCTCTTGAATGCGTCGTGGCAAATACTTGACAATTAGTCTCTTTGGATATGTCAAAAATCAGTTTCCAGATATTTTGTAGCTGTGTATAGTGAATGCCGTTGTCTATCTCGTCGATAAAAAGCTGACCGTCTTCGCAAGCGTGAAGCATACAGATGATGGAGATATAATGCTTTAGTCCGTCGCCAAACTCTGTTAGGTCTATGTATTTACCGTTAAATTTGCATTGCGGTTTATCACGTCCTATTACTTTGAATGATTCTATTGTTGAGTCGAATTTTTGTATTAGGGCGTTTAGTTCTTGTTCTTTATCTTTTGTTTGGATTGTTTCATATGTTTTTATAAGATGATTATTTGATAATCCAAAGTTATCGATAAAGCCTATATTTGACGCAATAAACTTAATAGAAAAGTTATTTGCATTGACTATTTTTTCTTCTCCGTTGGCGACAAAAATATACTCTTTTATGCCATCCTTCTGGCTTAGTTGAAATTTAATATCTCTTTTGCTGGAAAAACTATGATAAATAGACGTCGCTTCTAAAAAAAAATGTAACCATTCACCACCCCAAAACAACAAAGGAACCAAAGTTGCTTAATAAACACTATTATGACAGAACAAGAAGCAAGAGATATTTACCATCAGGGTGA
>DZAX01000043.1 GCA_022729705.1 Helicobacter cetorum
ACTCACAAGGAATAAAACTTTCTAGGAAATTGTTTGTTTTTCTTGGGGGATTATAATTATTGGTTGTGCTGTGTTTTATGCTTCTTGGGGTTGGCTAAAGAGAAAATTGACTTTTTTCTTTGGGTTGGGATTTTTTTTGGGGGAGGGTTTTTAGAGGTGCCCTATACTATATTGCTAGAAAAGTTTGACTCCAGCCCTGAACTTTTTAAAGATAATCCGTACCTGAAGTTTAGGGGATTAAACGCTAGCAATATTCCGCCAACATCCCGCTTTTAACCGCCTCGGCTTTCTCTTTGTTTACAAGTTTTTCAATTATGTAGAGACCAAAACATATAGCGGTGCCAGGCCCTCTTGATGTGATGACATTACCGCTTTCCACTATGGCTTTTTCGACAAATTTTGAGCTTTTGACACTATCGGACACACCTGGATAGCAAGTATATTCATCTTTGAGTGCCCCCGCCCTATCAAGAGCTATTGGGGCGGCGCATATAGCTCCGATTGTTTTACCGCTAGCGTCAAACTCTTTGATAAGTGCTTGCACTGTAGCGTTTTCCGCCAGCGTCATCGTGCCGCCATAGCCGCCGGGTAAGAGTATCATATCAAAATCAGCCGCTTTTACGGAGTCAATCATACAATCAGAAACCACCCTTACGCCGTTAGCCCCCGTAAGCACCTCAGCGTCCACGCCCGCTATCACAACCTCCAAGCCGCCCCTTCGCATAGTATCGGCAAGAGCCACCGCCTCTATCTCCTCAAAACCGTTTGCCAAAGGCAAAAGTACGCATTTTTTCATTTTCAAACTCCTTGTTGTTTGTTAATCTATGGCGACTACAATTTTACAGCCTATCGCTTATACTCTCAAACACCTCTCTTTCTTGCAATCATAGATAAAAAGCCAAACAAAGATGATGTTGAGTTATTTTATCTGTTCAGATATTTTTTTTAGATTTTCATAGTGCTGTCTAGCCTCTTCTATTGCTTTTTCTAGCTCAAATCCTTGCATTACTTTTTTATAAAGTTCAGGCTTTGATTTTCTCCAATTTCTTAGAGTTTTAGTATCGATGTCTAGCAATCCTGCCATATCTCTTTGTGTCATTTTTTTGCCTTTTTTGACAAAAAATCTACAAGCCATCAACTAACTAAACAACACGGTATATATTCTCATTATTCTTAACTAAAACGATAAATAATCCCGTATTCATAATCTAATAGGTAATATTTACCTAATAAATGAATTAATAGGGGAAAATATGGCTGTGTCACTCATCGAAGAATTACCAAAAATCGTCAAAGAAGGAAGGGCTGAGGTCGAGATGATACTCTCTCGTCTCTCATCTACACCGACAATCAAACTCCAAGCAAATGAATTTGTCATCTCAAACAAAGATAAGATTGGACTAGAGCGGGGGCAAATATCTGAGGTTGAGGCACAGGAGTGGCACAACCGTCTCGTCTATGGCGACAATCTGCTAGTAATGCAAGCACTTCTTGCAGGTGACAAAGCCACAGGGCTAGAGTCGATGCGAGGCAAGATAGGCCTCATATACATAGACCCGCCGTTTGATAGCAAGGCTGACTATCGCACCAAAATCACTCTGCCAAGCGGCGACATAGAACAAAAGCCGACAGTCATAGAGCAGTTCGCCTACGCCGACACATGGAAAGACGGGACAGCTAGCTACCTTCGGATGATATACCCACGACTAGCCCTAATGCGTGAGCTACTTAGCGAGCGAGGTTCTATCTATGTCCATATAGACTGGCATGTCGGGCATTATGTCAAGGTGCTAATGGATGAGATTTTTGGGAAAGAGAATTTTAGGAATGAGATTATTACCAAAAGGGTAAACAAGAATCTGCAAAATCAATTTGAAACGATTAGAAACCTTCCTCAGGGTTGCGACTATATTTTTCATTACACTAAAAATATAAACATGAAATTCAAACCTCTAAGGGTTGAAAAAACCGAAATAAAACATCCAGAGGGATATTGGAAAGATTTTTGGAATAATGCCAATAGACCATCAATGAGATATGACATTTTAGGAGTACTTCCAACTAGCGGACAATGGAAATGGAAATCTGACAGAGCATTTCAAGCTTTAAAAAATTATCAAAATTGGGAATTAGAGCATAGTAAAACAAATATTTCTTTATTTGACTACTGGCTGAAAAATACAAGCTTAGAATTTATCAGAAAATCAAAAAGCAATAAAATTGAACATTGGATAGCACCAAATTCTTCAATGATAAAAAGCGATTTATGGGATGACATACAGTCTCAAGATGCGTCATTTAGCTATGATACGGCAAAAAATCCTATTCTGCTTGACAGAATAATAAATTATGCTTCTGATGAAAACTCCATCGTAGCAGACTTCTTCGGCGGTAGCGGTACAACTGCCGCCGTAGCAGAGAAGCTAGGTCGCAGATGGATAAGCTCCGATATCGGCAAGCCCTCCGTGATGATACAGCGAAAAAGGCTCATCGACAACGATGCCAAACCATTCCTATATCAAGCTATCGGTGACTACCAAAAAGAGGCGTTTGCCACTAGTAGACTTTACAAACGAGTCGGCGACTTATCACAAGTCGTCATCGGGCTATTTGGTGCGATTCCACTAGCCAACCAACCACACTTAGGCTATATCAAAGGGACAAAGACACTCATTTTTGCCGATAGTCCAAACAAAGTCACAGGTCTAGCCACGCTCAAAAAAGCTATAGAAGCAAGGGACAACTACATGGGCGGCTGGGATAAAGTCATCGTGCTGGGCTGGAACTTTGCCTTTGACATTTCAAGCAGTATCCAAGCACTAAATGACTCAAAGCTAGAAGCTCTAGTGATACCGCCAGACCTGCTAGACAAGCTAAAGACAAAAAGCAGCTATGAAAAGCTCGTCAAAACGGGCGGTGTGCGATTTAGTTCGCTTCAATATCTAAGCATCAAACCACTTAAAGTCGAAAAATCAAGCCAATACGACAAGCTTACAATAGAGCTAGAAAATTACATACTACTCAGCCCCGACAACATACCGCTTGACGATGTGGCAAAAGCGACACTTCAGAGCCTGATAGCCAAAGACCCGCTCGCACTCATAGAGTACTGGAGCATCGACCCTGACTATGACGGTGAGACTTTCCGAAGCGTATGGCAAGACTACCGTGAAAACCGTGAGGGAGCCAGTCGGGATTGGCGAGTGAGTGAAAGTATCACGCTAGAAGTAGCGACGAAGCAAAAGCGAATAGTATGTGTCAAGGCTGTAGATGTCTTTGGCTTTGAATCCGTAGTAAGTGCGGAGGTGGGCTGATGGCGAATATGGTCAACACAGGCACGGGAAGTATTCCATTAGAACTTGCCAAAAATATAACAGATACGGTAAACGCTTTTTGGGAGAGTGGAGAGTTTTTGGCAACTGTCACACCGACAACGGCGGAACTGCTCAAATACTGGTTTTGCGAACCGCATACACACCGTGAAATCAACTTCCACGAAGGGCAAAAAGCTGCGATACTCAACACAATCTATCTGCACGAAATACTGAAAATAAAAAGTGTCTTTGAGATTTACGAAAAAGCTGGAGCCTCACTGCTCACCCCTCCACGATTTGACATCTCGCAACTGGCTCGTCCAAAATACCAAATCCCAAAATACGCCCTCAAAATGGCGACGGGTACGGGCAAAACTTGGGTGATGAACGCCATCGTGATATGGCAGTACCTAAATGCAAAAGCTGAAGATATGGTAAGTGGCAGATATAGCACAAACTTTTTGCTAGTCGCCCCTGGTCTTATCGTATACGAGAGGCTTCTTGATAGTTATCTAGGCAAAGAGTCACCGACTGGTGAGCGAAATTTTGGAAGTAGCGATATATACAAAAATCGTGAGCTATTTTTGCCTGAGCATTATCGTGACGCTGTTTTTGGGTTTTTACAAAGCTCCGTCGTCAAAAAAGACGAAATAGGACGCAAAATCACAGGCGGCGGGATGGTCGCCATATCCAACTGGCATCTTTTTGTGGACAAAGATGAAGAAATTGAAGATGAAAGCGTAATCGGAGCTGTCAAAGATATTTTCCCGATACGCCCAGGGACTAGTGGTGGAAACTCTCTTGAGAGTCTAGACGGCTCATACCTTGGTGGTGGTTCGCTGGAGTATCTATCTAACCTATCAAATCTTGTAGTCCTAAACGATGAGGCACATCACATCCACGAGAACAAAACGGCAGGAATCACCGAAGAGGTCGAATGGCAAAAGGCACTAGACAAAATCTCTGGTGGCAAGGGTGAGCGGTTCGTGCAGTTTGACTTCTCGGCTACGCCATACGACATCACAGGAAGCGGACAAAAACGGACAAAACACTACTTCCCACATACAATAGTCAATTTTGGTCTTGATACAGCCATCAAAGGTGGACTCGTCAAGATGATAGCGATAGACAAAAGAGAGGAGTGGGCTACGGCGGAGCTTGATTTTCGGGCGTTGAGAGATGACGCCAACAAAGTCATAGGCATATCTGATGGACAAAAACTCATGCTGGAGGCTGGATTAAAAAAGCTAGAAATACTAGAGCAGAGTTTTGTCAAAGTGGGCAAAAATAAACATCCGAAGATGCTTGTAATGTGTGAGGATACGACTGTTGTGCCATTTGTTGAGGAGTACTTATCCGAGATAGGCATGGGCGAAGATGAGTTTGTAGGGATTCACTCCAACAAAAAAGGTGAACTATCTGATGTGGAGTGGCAAAGTCTAAAGCAAAAAGTATTCAATATCGATGGACTAGAAAATCCAAAAGTCATCATATCGGTGCTGATGCTCCGTGAAGGCTTCGATGTCTCAAATATCTGTGTCATCGTCCCCTTGAGAAGCTCGCAAGCACCAATACTGCTAGAGCAGACTATCGGACGAGGCTTGCGACTGATGTGGCGAGAGAGTGAGTTTGTTAGTATAAAGGCAGAAAATAGAGAGCGGTTGCTAACACAAAAACTAGAACCACTCAACTATCTCGACTTGCTATCAATCATAGAACATCCCGCTTTTATAGAGTTTTATGCGGATTTGGAAGAGTTACTAGGTGGTGTAGCCGTTGTAAACGGTGACCCGACTGACGGTGCTGGTGTCAATGGTGACATTTTGAGCATTGGACTAAAAGATGATTACGAAAAATATGATTTGCACTGGGTAAAAATACTGCAAGATGAAGAAGAGACGCTGGACGATTTTGAGCTAGACGGCTCAAAGTTAGGCTCTTTGGGTGGATTTTATTCGTTCTCTACGCTCAAGAGCTTTACCCCAAAAGGTGAAAATTTCCACTCACAAGAAATCACGACCGATACGGTGTTTGGCAAATATCAAGTCGGAGTGGATTTTTTCAAAGCCCAAAGCTACAATGAATACCTACAAAAGCTCATAACAGTCATAACCAATAAGCTAGACAGACTAAGTCCACGAGGGCACTACAAGCCGCTACCAAATATGCAAATACACCTGCCAAGACTAGTTGGGGTGCTTGACAACTATATCCGTACAACTCTGTTTGGCGAACCATTCAATCCTTTTGAGGATGAAAATTGGAGGATATTGTTACTCAAAACTGGTGGTGTCAGTGAGCATATTATCAAAGAGATTTCAAGGCTGGTCTATGAAAAACAGCAAGGTACTAGCAGAATCGATGCTAAAACGCAAAAAATATACTTTTCATCTATAGAGCGACTAACCGTGCGTGAAAACTACTCACTAGAACTTACCAAGACAATCTACGAGAGGACTGGCTATCCATCAAACAAAGGCGAGTTTGAAAAAGATTTTTTAAAGTTTTTGGATACCCAAAGCGGCGTGGAGGCTTTTATCAAAATTGTTGAGTTCAAACACTCTTTTGCGACTATTCCATATATCAGGAGGGATGGCATAATGGCACACTATAGTCCAGATTTTATGGTAAAAACAAAAGACAAAATGTATATCGTAGAGACAAAAGCAGACAAAGATGTGACAGATGCAAATGTAAGGCAAAAACAAAAATCCACTTTGTCATTTGTATCTCAAATAAACAATCTATCGCTAGAAAATAGAGATAATTTAGAGTGGGAATATTTGATTTTGAGCGATGCGAGATTTTATACTTTGAGCAAAAATGGTGCTGATTTTGATGACATAGCCGGTATTTGTAAAATACAAATAAACATGATAAATCAGAAACTATTTTAATTTTAACGACAAATAATTTCGCACTAATTAAGAATTATTTTGTTAATATTTCGTCGGTGCCAAACCTCGGGTTATCTCAAATGTGACTGTTCGCTTTGAGGTAACCCTTTTTTATGTCTACATTTATTTTCCAATCAAATAAAACACTTTTTTAGCTCATATCACAACATTTAAACGCTTTTAAAGCGTTTTTTGTCTAAAATCCCGCCAAGCTCTTTTCGGACCTGTGCGACGTGTTTACGAGGCAGCGGGTCAGGGTAGGAATACAGCAGCCCACCTTTTTGGTGCGGGCGCCGCAGCAATCCGGAAGAGCCCTTTTTACCCCTTCTTAGCTTCCACCCCAATCATCCAAAGATAAGATATCGGCATCAAGTGCTTAAGTTCTATAATCCGCATTTATCTTCACATACTCATACCCCAAATCGCACCCATACGCCGTAAAGCTCTCCTCGCCAAGACCCAAATCGCAGATTATTGCAAACTCATCTTTTTTGAGTACGGCGGCGGCTTTAGCTTCCATGTCTTTATCGAAGCTGATTTCGCCCTTGTCAAAAACCGTTACATCTTCAAAAGAGATACTAAGTGTCTCATATACGCACTCTACGCCGCTAGCTCCTATCGTGGAGGCTATTCTGCCCCAGTTTGGGTCGCAACCAAAAAGCGCTGTTTTTACGAGAGGAGAGTTTGAGAGGGCTTTTGCGGCTTTTTCTGCGTCCGCCGCACTTTTTGCGCCCTTGACTCTGAAAGCGCAAAGTTTTGTGGCACCCTCTCCGTCTTTTACCATTGACGTCGCCAGATTGTGCATCACCATTCTTAGCGCTTCTCTCATCGCGTCTTTGGAATAAAGAGAGCTTTTTTTGTTTGCTAGGAGCATGACCGTATCGTTTGTAGAAGTGTCCCCATCTACTGAGACGGCGTTAAAAGTCGTATGGCTAAGTTCCGTCAATAGCTCTTTTATATCCTCTTGCGGCATATCGGCGTCGGTTGTGATAAAGCATAGCATTGTCGCAAGGCTTGGATTTATCATTCCAGCGCCCTTTGCCATCGCTCCCACCTTAAAGCTTTGCTCATCTTCAAGCTCTACTTTGAGGGCTATCTCTTTTTTCCATCTATCGGTTGTCATGATGGCTCTCGCCGCTGCGTCGCCGTCTTTTGCACTCAAATCAAACTTCTCAAATATTGCGGCGATTTTTTCTTTTGGTAGTCTCACGCCGATAACGCCGGTTGAGCTCATCACGGGATTTGTGATTTGCGGGTAGCTCTCATTTAGAGAACCCAAAAGCTCTTTTATATCCTCAACCCCTTTTGCGCCCGTCATCGCATTTGCATTTTTGGCGTTTATAAGGACAAAGTTGGTTTGGAAGCTCCCAAGCTCTTTAAAGTGTGCGATAGGCGCCGCTTGAAATTTGTTTGCGGTAAACACCGCATCCACGTCGCAAAGAGCGTCTGAGTAGATATAAGCCACATCTGGTTGGTCGTTGCCGCGCAATCCCGCACTTACGCCGTTTGCAAAAAATCCAAGAGGTGCACACACGCCGCCGTGGATAGGTAAAATTTTGAACATCATTAAATTATCCTTTTGTATAAAAGCCTATAATAGCTATTAAACCCTCTGTTTAAACATAAATTTCCGATATTATGTAGCAAATGCACAAAACTAATCCCACAATTTTAGCTAAAATTTTCTCTATAAATTATCATCTTATGGAGTTCTACTATGGCAGAAACACACGTTATTTCAGCGCTTGTATTAAAGAGAAGTGAGCTTTTAGGTGAGATTAAATATCATGAAGCACTTATTGAAGAATATAAAGAAAACCTCACTACAATTGATAAAACTATCCATCTTTTTGACAACTCTTACGACCTAAGAACTATAAAATCAAAAAGAGTCATAAGAGATAGATATTTTAAAAACGGTGAAGCTATTGTCTTAATCTTTAATGCCCTTAGAATGCTGAATAAGCCTGCTAAAACTGATGAAATTAGTGAGATTATCGCTTCAAAGAAAGGTTTGAGTCTAAATAATTAAAGACATATCTCAAAAAGATATGGCAAGCGAGATAGGTGCTGCCGCTAGAACTTATACAGAGTATACTAGAGGCACAAATAAACCACTTGCTATGAAGGCATTACTTAGTTTACTAACTAAACTAGATGATGAGGATATAATTAAGATGGCTAAACTGTGGAAAGATGAGGGCACAAAATGAGTGAAGAGTTAATACAAAGAGGATTAGATAGAAAGAATCCAACATCAAAGATTGGAAAGTGGGATTATTTCAGCATTGGTGCTACAACTCTTAAAGCGCTTAAAACTGCCAATATTATAAGAAATGTAGATTATGGCTCACTAGAATTAAAAAAAGTTGATGGAATTATCATCAATAATAAAGATGTTATTGCGGTTATAGAATTTAAACAACCTAAAGAATTTAAAACAAAAGCTCAAAAAGATAAGGCCATCACTCAAGAAATTGAAGTAACAAAGATATTGGGTTGTAAAATTATTATCGCAACTGATACTATTGATACTGTTTGGGTAAATGCTTTTACAGGGAAAATAATCTGTGACGAAGCTGGAAGTGAAATAAAATCAGCTTTTAATCCATCGGATGAACATTTAGCTTCACTTATAGAAAAAATAAATTATTCAATCAATGAAAAAAATAATAACATTCTTCCTAAGCAACTTGTAAACCCGACGGATTTGGCAAAATCTATATGGCAGGATATTTGGAGTGTAAGCGGTGCTACTCCTGAAAACTGTCTTTATACTTTTGTTGAACTCTTTATTTTTAAATATTTAAGTGATTTGAGTATTTTAAAGAATAGACATAGTTTTGATTCTTTACTTGATATGCAAAAAGAGTATCCTTCTGACGAAATTTTGCAGTATTATGCTGATAACATTAGAAAAAAAATAAAAGAACTATTTCCATACAATCCATTAGATAATACAACCATTATCAACGGTACCATTTTCGTGAGTAAAGACCAAAAATCAGTATCTGGATATAGCACTGTTTTTATAAAAGTTTTGAAAAAATTTGCAGAGTATGGAAGATTGGAGCATATTGATTATGACTTTAAGAGCCAATTGTTTGAAAGCTTTTTAAAAGAGAGTATTAGCAAAAAGAATTGGGGGCAATTTTTTACCCCTATGAAAGTGATAAGAGCTATTGAAAAAATAGCAAAAGATGAAATAAAAGAGGGTGCAGTTATCTGTGACCCTGCTTGTGGCGTGGGTAAATTTTTACTTGAACCAGTAAAAAGTAAACTATCACAATTTTACAAAGTTGAAGGTGACTTAGTCATACCCAAGATTACTATTCGAGGTTTTGATAAAGGTTTTGATAAAGATGAACAAAAGACTATTATTTTAGCAAAAGCAAATATGCTTATCTATTTTAGTGAAATTATCAAAGACTATCCAAATCACACGGTGGAATTTGGGAAGATTTTTAATGATAGTTTTACTCTTAAAACAAACTCAATTTTAGGAACCTTAAGAGACCCTATAGAAAATGAGTATGATTTGATTTTAACAAATCCACCTTATGTTACAAGTGGAAGTAGTAACTTAAAAGAGGAGATAAGCAAAGATAGTGAACTCAAAAAATACTATAAAATAAATGCAATAGGTGTTGAGGGGCTTTTTATGGAGTGGATAATAAGAGCACTAAAGCCAAATGGTAAAGCTTTTATCATAGTTCCTGATGGGATTTTTAATCGACAAAATGATAAGAATTTAAGAGAGTTTATAAAACAAGAGTGTTTCATCGATGGCATTATCTCGCTTCCTCTTAATACATTTTTTACAACAAACAAAAAAACATATATTTTATGTATCACAAAGAAAAATAACAAAGTAGATATTCAAACTGAGCCAGTATTCACCTATCTTGTAAGTGAAATAGGAGAAAGTAGAGATATTTACAGATTTAATATAGAACAAAACGATTTAAATGAAGCAACGACTTTATACAATTTTTTTAAAGGCAATAAATCTAGCTTTGAGAACTTTAATAAAGATCCAAGATGTAAAATATTTGGAATAGATAAATTTGAACCCCAAACACATTGGACAATTGATAGATGGTGGAGTAAAGAAGAAAAAATTGTATTAGGAATTGAAGAGGAAGATAAAGCTGTAAGTATGCTTGATTTTTCTTCCTTGGTTCAAGATATGTCAGATACTCTAAGTAGTCTTAGTGCTGAAATTAAAGATTCTGCTGAAAAAAAAAGTCTGAAATAGAGCAAAGTTTTAAAGAAATTAAAGTAAGTGATATTTTTGAAGTTAAAAAAGGACTTAGTAAATATACAAATTCATATTTTAATCAATGCACAATGAACGTCTATGATGTATATTCATCCCAAACAACTAATGATGGAATTGTAGGGAAAATAGATACATTTGATTATGATTGTGAATGTCTTACATGGACAACTGATGGTGTATATGCTGGAACAGTGTTTTATCGAAATGGAAAATTTAATATGACAACACATTGTGGAGCATTGATACCAAAAAATTTTAAAAAGTTATCTTTAGAATTTTTAAAATATCAACTTGCAAATATATTACCACAGCTAGCGCAAGGTGAAAGCAATAAAAGGGTAACGGTAGAGATTATTAAAAAGGCAACAATAGAAATCCCAACCCTTCCAAACGGTGATTTTGATATTGAAGCACAACAAAATATTATTGAAAAATACAATCTTGTCAATGATTTAAAATTAAAAGTAGCCGAATATAAGCAAACTATAAAAAATTTAAAAATAACGATTGATAATGAACTTGAGAATTTTAAAGAGCCTAAAATTGATGAAATTTTTGAAACAAAGAAAGGTTTATCAAAATATACAAAATCTTATGGACAGGCTAATAAGGGCGAATATCCCGTCTATTCTGCTTCAAATATTGCACCCTTAGCATATATTAATAGCTATGATTATGATGGAAAATATTTAACGTGGGCTACAAATGGTTTTGCTGGGTATATTAAAGTTATTGATGAAAAATTTTCAGCTAACGGGGATAGAGGAATTCTTATTCCAAAATGCAACGAACTCGATTTAGATTATGTTAAATTTACACTTGAACCAATTTTAAGAAAACTTGCGAAAGGAAGAAAAGGAGATAATGGAGAAGATGAATTTACTAAAGTTTATCCTTCTATGGTTGAAAATTCAATTATAAAAATTCCTATTCTTGTAGATGGAAGTTTTGATATAGAAACTCAAAAAACAATAGCTAAAAAATATCTAGCTGTCAAGTTTCACCACGTTGTACCATTCCATTCAAAGCAATAGCATAAAA
>DZAX01000044.1 GCA_022729705.1 Helicobacter cetorum
TAGTATTGAATATATTTCTATAATGCCCTACTTAACTGCGACTTCGCAAGACATATCGCTTAAAATTAGGTGCGAAAGATGAGTTATAGTAGTTGTACTTTGTGGTCATTTTGTGGGTAAATTGTATGCATTCCCACTCAGATAGTGGGAATTAGGGAAAAAACTATTTAGCTTCCATCAATACCCTTTTTCCGTCTACCGTTATATTGTTGTTAATACAAATAGGTACTGAGTACTTTTAGCCATTGTTTAGTTTCTATGGCTTTTTATTGTCTCATATGCACTATTAATTTTTTGCGTTTGTTCAGTAGCAAAGATTATAAAACCATCGGGGAGACCTTTTGAATGTATTTTGTCAGGGTGATATTCAGCTACCAATTTTTTATACTTTTGTTTTATAGTTTCCAAACTGTCCGTAGAAGTGCATCCTAAAATTGTATACGATAACTCTATTTCAGTCAAATCATTCTTTTGAAATTCTTTTGCATTTGTTTCTTCATTAAATGCGGATAAATATTCATAATATTTGCTTTGAGGTAGTTTTAAAAACGATGTTATTTCTTCCAATATTTGATCTTCATTAGGGTGTATTTCCCCATCAAGAGTAGTAATTTCCCATAAGAGATCATAAAGATATTCTCTTGTTTCATATTCTGCGATTTCAGAATATTGACTTGCATAGTCATATATTGTGAAATTATCATTTTTAGCATTGTTAAATGCTTGTTTAGCAAGATTTCTATCAATCCCATCAGATTCAAGTTCATCAAATATTTCTGAGATTAAAATGGCTTCATCTTCGCTTACATATCCATCGGCTTTTGCCATTTTTGAAAGCATTGAGGCAAAAGTTACTATGAATATTGTAGATTGATCTTCTTCTGGAGATTGAAGTGCATTATCTGATATATGCTCCGTTGTGAAAGCTGCACCAATTGCCGCACCAATTGCCGCACCAATTGGCCCTCCAACTAAACCGCCAATCTCTGCCCCAATAGCAGTTTTAACCCATGATGATTTGTCTTCTTTCAATTGTTGAATTGATTGTGTTGCGGTAATTTGTTCTAACATATCAATAATTAAAACTATAGATTTTTTATTTGGTTGAGTAAAAGCACACAATAAGTTTTTGTTAATATAAATTTTATTGCTTATCATGCCACCAAAGTCAATATTATTAATTGTTGAAATTTTGTACTCTACTCTGTTTTCAAAATCTTCTTTTGCATAAATTGATTTATCTGTAAGTAGCATACCATTCTTTGCACTTCCAAAAACTGTATCATCTATTAATACCAAAGGTTGCTCATCTTTTTCAATAAAAGCATATTTATTAATCGCATTGTGTAATTTTTTTTCTGGTATATCGGGATAAAAATGAATCTTGTCATCGCTGATTAGCTTTTTAAAGTCATTTACAATATTGAATATTTTAGAATTGTTCATCGAATGAATCCTCTGCTGCATTTTGATTTGCTAATTGTTAAGTTTCGCAATGTTTATACCACCCATTCATGTCAAGTTTGACCATATTATACCATTCCATTTAAAGGAATAGCATAAAACTTATCAACAAATAGTATAATGCTCCCAAATTTCCAAACAACTTCCCAGACAATCATCTTTGATAACTCATCTTTCGCACCTAATTTTAAGCCAGCAATTCTAACCGATATTTTTAACAAAAGCACAACTTTGCCAAACATAGCTTTTCTTTGAAGCACCCGTCTGTAAACTCCTTATTGAGCCTTTTAGATAAGAGCGGCAATAAGAATATTATAAAAATTATGTGAAAAAAAATATCTAATTTTAGCTATGCGACAACTGCGGAACCCCTTATTTATAGGGCATAAAAAAAATCAGTTAGAATTGCTGATTTTAAGCGGTATACCTTGTGGAGTCGCAGTTAATTATGGCATTATAGAAATATATTCTATACTATTTGACACTAGATACTAACTTTTTTAAAACCCCTATTTAAAGGCTTTAAAAAGAGAGAAAAACATCTGTCAATAGATATGGCAAATACTCATAAAATGCTTATGCTATCGAATATAACGCTATTTAATTAGGTGCGAAAGATGAGATAGTAAGTTATATGGATACTAAATATTTAGAGTTTGGCGAAGAACAAATAGCTAATTTTTATAAACTCGTAGGTAAAAATGTTAAGAGAGTTAGAGCTGAAAAGGGGATTAGTCAGTTGGATTTGGCGTTTTCTTTAGGGCTTAAATCTGTAGGTCTCATCTCCGTAGCCGAAATCTACCACAACAAACGACATTTCAGCCTAGAACACCTCTGCAAAATAGCCGCCGTACTGGAGTGTGATATTTGTGAGTTTTTCCGCCTGATTTCGTAAATTGTTTTTCAAAATTACATATTATGGGCGATGATAGCTGTAAATGTTTTGCGATAGCGCTTTGATTTGTTTATCTTTGATGCTCGTCTTACTATTGCTTTTGCATAGCGTTGGCAGATACAAAAGAGCTGCCTGAAAAAGCACAAATGGAACCATCTTTGCATAACTAATAAAAACAAAAAAAGAGCCTCTACGCAAGGAATGATAGTGAAAAAATTAGCCGCTTTAGGCGTTGTATTGTTTTGTTTTTTGAGATTAAGCGTTTTTGGATTTTCAGGCGAGACGGAGTTGCAGATAAGAGAGGCGATAAAAGCGGAGTATCTTGGAGAGTATCCTAATATCTCAATTGCAAACGTCAAAATAGAGATTGCGGCAAAAATGGATACAGCGGGGTACAGGTACAAATCAATCGAGCCGCTAAGACAAAATCTAAACAAAAGCGTCGGCATAGCTTCCGTAACTTTTGAGAGTGCGCAAAAAACAGATAAAAAAATATTTGTCAAATATGAGATTGACGCTTCGCTGGAAGTATTGAAAGCCGCTTATAGCATCCAAAAAGATAAAATTATCACTTCAGGCGATATAGTTAGCGAAACTGTAAAGTTTAAAAACTTTTTTGCAAAACCTTTGGCGAAAGAGCGGTTAAAAAATGTCGTGGCAAAAAGATTTATCAGGGTCGGCGCAACGCTTACAGCGCTAGATATAGCCGGAGTGTCTACGGTAAAAAGAGGTTCCGTGATGTATGCCGTAATAAGCCAAGATTTTTTGGATATTGAACTAGAAGCGACTACTCTTGAGGATGGAAATGTGGGCGATACTATAAACGTCAAAACAAAGAGCGGTAAAGTCATGAAAGCATATATCAGTTCGCCCTCAAAACTAGAGATTAGATGAAGGCGCTCGTTTGCGTCAGCGGCGCTAGCGGCGCGGCGCTTGGTATGCGACTTTATGCTGAGCTAAAAAAAGAGTGCGAGGCGTACCTAGTCGTATCAGACTCGGCAAAAAAAGTTATTTTGCACGAGACTGGATATGCGGACGACGCAATAGAGGCTCCGCCCTCTTCGGGTTCTTTTGGCGTTGACGTTACTTTTGTGACGCCTTGTAGCATGAACTCTTTGGCAAAAATAGCTCATGGGATTTCAGACACCCTGACCACAAGAGCGGCGGCTGTGGCGATAAAAGAGAGAAAAAAACTACTTTTAGCCCCAAGGGAGACGCCCCTATCTTCAATAGCTCTTGAAAATATGCTCAAACTTTCGCGAGAGAGCGTTATAATAGCGCCGCCAATGCTGGCGTATTACAGCGAACAACAAAACCTTAAAGAGATGGAAAATTTTATCATAGGGCGTTGGCTTGACCTTGTCGGCATAAAAAATAGTTTATATAAAAGATGGGGCGATGAGTAAAAAAGCGATATATCCCGGGACATTTGATCCGCTCACGCTTGGGCATTTGGACATAGTAAAGAGAGCATTGAAGATATTTGACAAAATTATTGTGGCGGTCGCCCTCTCAAGCGATAAAAAACCTCTTTTTGATTTAGAAGAGAGAGTAGCGATGGCAAAAGAGTGCTTTGGCGCTTACGATGGAATCACGGTAGAGTCATACGACACGCTACTTGTAGATTTCGCCGTCAAAAAAGATACTCCAAACATCATAAGAGGGCTTCGTGCAATAAGCGACTTTGAGTATGAGCTTCAACTAGGATACGCCAATCAAAGCCTAAACCCAAACATTGAGAGCGTATATCTTATGCCAAGCCTTGAATACGCCTTTATCAGCTCCTCCGTGGTGCGCTCTATCCTAAAGCATGGCGGCGATGCGTCGCATCTTTTGCCAAAAGCGGTCAAAAAATTTATTAAAGGCAGAGATTTTGTACATTGCGCTTGAGGGTGTGGACACCTGCGGTAAGACTACGCAAATCGGGCTTTTAAAAGAAGCTATGCCAAATATTGTCTTCACAAAAGAGCCTGGCGGTACAGAGCTTGGCGCAAAAGTGCGAGAGCTTGTGCTATATCATCCAAATATCAACAAAAAAAGCCGTTTTTTTCTGTTTCTCGCCGATAGAAGCGAGCATATCTACAAAATAATCGCTCCAAATTGCGACAAAACAATCGTCTCGGATAGGTCTATCATATCGGGACTCGCCTACTCTTCGCTTGACGGCTTTGATTTTGAGAGCGTCAAATCTATGTCGCTTTTTGCGGTTGATAATATATTGCCGGATTTGGTTATTATTTTGTGGCTTGACAAGGCGACTATTGAGGCTAGGCTCTCCGCAAAAAGTGCAGATGAGATAGAAAAACAGGGTATAGTAAAGCTATTAGAGATACAGCGCCAAATGCCGCATATTTGCGAAGAGCTAAAAATAAAATACGAAATTATAGACGCGTCCAAAACCGCGCAAGAGATACACGACATTATAAAGGCAAAACTGCAATGATAACCGCCCTTAGAGGAATGAAAGATATATATTTTGAAGACGCAAAAAAGTTTGAAAAGTTTTTGGGCGTAGCTACAAAAATCGCAAAAAATTATGGATTTTCACAGATAGAGACCCCAATCTTAGAAGAAACGGGACTTTTTCTTAGAAGCGTCGGCGAGAGTAGCGACATTGTCGGCAAAGAGATGTATAGATTTATAGACAAAGGCGAAAACGACGTATGTATGAGACCAGAGGGCACGGCGGGTGTTGTGCGCGCTTTTATCGAAAAAAAACTAGATAGAGCGGGCGGCGAATGTAGGTTTTTTTATTTTGGTCAAATGTATCGCTATGAGAGACCGCAAAAAGGTAGGCTTAGACAGTTCCACCAGTTTGGCGTAGAGTCGTTTGGCGAGGCGAGCTATCTCGAAGACGTCGCTATGATAAGCATGGCGGCGACAATCTTTGACGCTCTAAACATCAAATACACGCTAAAACTAAACTCTCTAGGGTGCGAAAAGTGCGTTCCGGCATACAAAACAGCCCTTGTGGGAAAACTAAACGCCATAAAAGACGAGCTTTGCGAAGATTGCAAAAGACGGATAGAAACCAATCCAATGAGGGTATTTGATTGCAAAAGCGCCTCGTGCCAGCAGATATTAACTCCGCTTGAGCGTGTAACCGACGCTTTATGCGACGAGTGCGAATCTGATTTTGAGGGTGTAAAAGCGGCTTTAGTGCAAATCGGTATAGATTATGAGATAGATAAAAACCTTGTAAGAGGGCTAGACTACTACAGCAAAACGGCGTTTGAGTTTGTATCCACAGAGATTGGAGCGCAAAGCTCGATAGCCGGAGGCGGACGATATGACAAACTTGTGGAGAGTTTGGACGGTAAAGCCACACCCGCCGTCGGATTTGCGATAGGCATAGAGAGAATACTGGATTTAATAGAGCTTGACGAAATCAAACGAGAGGGCGTATACTTTGCTCCTTTGTGCGAAGAGGCTGTACTAGCGGCGTTTGAGATGTCAACAGAGTTTCGTAAAAAGAGTGTAGCTTATTTGGGATATAATGCAAAATCACCCAAAAATCATCTAAAAGCCGCCGACAAACAAAACGCTCTCTGGTTTGCGGGAATTGGCGAAGAAGAGATGAAAACAAAAACCATATGGTTAAAAAATTTGGAGTCAAAAGAGGAAACGAATACTCCTTGGGCGGATTTGAAAGCAAAAATTTTTACTTAATAAGGACAGCATAAGTGCAAAAATACGGTATTGACGTTTGGGGGCAAGATAGTTTTATTGTTGAAGACGGTTGCGTCAAGATAAATTACGGCAACAAACCCTCTCTTGTAGAGATAGTAAGAGAGATAAGGGAAAACGGGCACAAAGGACCGCTTCTTTTGAGGTTTCCGCACTTGATAGAAAAACAGATTGACCTGATATTTAACAAATTTAACGCCGCCTTTAAAGAGTTTGACTACAAAGGCAAGTTTAACGCCGTATTTCCTCTAAAAGTAAATCAGTTTCCAAACTTTATAGCGCAAGTAGTAAAACTGGGCAAACCTTACAACTACGGTCTTGAGGCGGGGTCAAAGGCTGAGATTATCATCGCAATGGCGTACAACAACAAAGGCGCATCGATTACGGTAAACGGCTTTAAAGATATGGAGATGATAAGTCTTTGTTTTATAGCCGCAAAGATGGGACACAATATCACAATTACGATAGAGGGCATAAACGAGCTTGAGCTTATCATCGAAGTCGCAAAAAGGCTTGGAGACCCTGTGCCAAATATCGGTCTTAGGATTAGGCTACACTCTGTAGGTATGGGAATTTGGGCGAAAAGCGGGGGGATAAACTCAAAATTTGGTCTTACCTCAACCGAGCTAATAGAGGCCGTGGAGATGCTAAAAAGCGTCAATCTCTTAGAAAAATTTAATATGATTCATTTTCATATAGGCTCGCAAATGGGCGACATCGCTCCTTTGAAAAAAGCGCTTAGAGAGGCCGGCAATATCTACGCCGAACTCAAAAAAAGCGGCGCCGTAAGCCTAAACGCAATTAATCTAGGCGGCGGTATAGCGGTTGAGTATTCGCAACAAGCCAAAAAAACAGATAGAAACTACAAGCTTGAAGAGTTTGCAAACGACGTCGTATACCTCATGAAAGGAATAGCGGCGGCAAAAGGGGTAAACGAGCCTGATATTTACACAGAATCAGGCAGATTTATAGCGGCCGATCACGCCGTCTTGGTGGCTCCCGTGCTTGAGCTGTTTTCAAACGAATATGAATCAAAAGAGCTTCGACTAAAACCGCAAAACCCGCCGCTAGTAGAAGAGCTTTTGGACTTACTGGAAACTATGAACGAGAAAAACGCCAGCGAGTATATGCACGACGCAATAGACCACATGGAGTCTTTGCTTACGCTGTTTGACCTTGGATATGCTGATTTGCAAGATAGATCAAATACGGAGATACTGCTTCATTTGATTATCAAAAAGTTTATCTCGCTAAGCGGCGGACAATACCTAAAAGAGATAAAAAGCGTGCAGGATAGTTTGCAAGAAAAATACTTGCTCAATTTCTCGCTCTTTCAGAGTTTGCCGGATTATTGGGGGCTTGGGCAAAACTTCCCAATTATGCCTATCCACAAACTAGACGAGATGCCAACACGAAGCGCCAATATATGGGATATTACCTGCGACTCCGATGGAGAGATAAAGTTTAATATCAAAAATCCGCTCTTTTTACACGATGTGGATTTGCTTATTGAAGATTATTTTGTGGCGTTTTTCAAAGTGGGAGCTTATCAAGAGGTACTTGGTATGCAACACAACTTATTTACGCATCCAACCGAGGCTACGGTGGTGTTTAACAAAGACGGAAACTATGAAGCAGAGGACATCATTCAAGCCCAAAATCTTATAGACATATTAGACGACATGGATTATGACATCAAAGAGATAGAGATAAAACTAAGACACCGCATAGCAGATTCTAGACTAATCTCAGAGGATAAGAAAAAAGAGATTATGGGTGAGCTTTATGTGTACCTATCTGAAAATAACTATCTTAGAACGGTGCAATTTTAATGACGTTATGGACTCAAATCAAAGAAGATTTTAGGGTTGTGCTTGAAAAAGACCCCGCTATTTCATCTAGACTTGAGCTTTTTTTCAACTATCCTGGTCTTTGGGCTCTCTTTTGGCATCGAATCGCGCACAAACTTTTTATAAATAACTTTAGAGTGTTGGGGCGCATTATCATGGGGCTTAGCCAGATGCTCACAAATATAGATATTCATCCGGCGGCAAGAATAGGCAGAAGGGTATTTATCGATCACGGTATAGGCGTCGTCATCGGTGAAACCGCAATTGTCGGCGACGATGTGACAATATACCAAGGTGTTACGCTAGGCGGCGTAAGCGCAACAAAAGGCAAGCGCCACCCGACGGTTGAAAACGGTGTGGTCATAGGCTCCGGCGCAAAAGTACTAGGCAATATCACCATAGGCGCAAACTCAAAAATAGGCGCAAACTCAGTCGTCATCAAAAACGTACCGCCCGACTCCACAGCGGTAGGTATTCCGGCAAGAGTCATCAAAAAAGGTCCAGATAAAAGCCCATATAGCCACGATAAGCTGCCAAATATTGATACAGAGATGTTTATTTATCTGCTAAAACGCATGGAAGTGCTTGAAAATGCGCTTATCACTGGGGATAAAGATATAGTCGCAAAAGATAAAAATTTAAGCAATCTATATGAAGATTTTATAAAATCGTTAGAAAAATAAACCGCAAACCCCCGCTCAATCAATAAAAACTCATCTTTTTACCCAAAAACGGTAAAATTAGACACAAATTACTCCAGCTGTGCATCAGTGCGCTAGAGTAAACCAAAACTTTAAGCGCACATAAAATCCCCCCCCACTCTCCCGCATTTATGCGGGTAGCTTTAGGGGGTGCAGGGACATTTATGTCCTTGCCGCCAATACGGGCTTTGCCCGCATTGGCGTATAACATCAGAATAAAAACAAGGAGTCTCCATTGCTTTCAAAAAGAATTACAGTACTACAAGAATCAATCACAATAGCCATATCAACACTAGCCAAAAGACTTAAAGAGGAAGGTAAAGACGTTTTAAATTTTGGCGCCGGAGAGCCGGACTTTGACACGCCGCAAAAGATAAAAGACGAAGCGAAAAAAGCTCTTGATGAGGGTTTTACCAAATATACGGCGGTTGAGGGCATAGCCCCATTACTTCAAGCAATCGCCGATAAACTAAACAGAGAAAACGGACTCTCCTACTCCCCAAAAGACATTATCACCTCAAACGGTGCCAAGCAATCACTATTTAATCTTTTTGCGGCGGTAATCGACGAGGGCGATGAGGTTATTATCCCCGCTCCATATTGGGTCACTTATCCAGAACTTGCGAGACTAAACGGCGGCGTGGTCGTAGAGCCAAAAACAGACGAGTCTACAGGGTTTAAACTAACCGCCGATGAGCTAAAATCGCTCATAACTCCAAAAACAAAAATGATAGTGCTCACATCCCCATCAAACCCAACAGGTAGTGTCTACACAAAAGAGGAGCTAACAGCGATAGGCGAAGTCCTTAAGGGTACAAATATCATAGTGGCAAGCGATGAGATGTATGAAAAACTTGTGTATGAGGGCAAAAAGTTTACCTCCGCCGCCGCAATTAGCGACGATATGTACGCAAGAACGGTAACTATCAACGGGCTAAGTAAGTCGGTAGCGATGACCGGATGGCGTTTTGGTTACCTAGCGACTCCAAACAAAGAGCTAATCAAAGCGATGAACAACCTACAATCCCAAAGTACCTCAAACATTAACTCCATCACCCAAAAAGCCTCAATCGTAGCGCTAAGAGGCGATGTGGACGATGAGATAGAATCCATGAGAGTAGAGTTTGAAAAAAGACGAAACATCGGCGCCGATGGCTTTAACGCCATAGACGGGCTTAGCGTCTTAAAACCAGACGGCGCTTTTTATCTATTTGTCAATATCTCCAAAATAGAAAAAGACTCTATGAAATTTTGCAAAGAACTACTTGAAAAAGAGGGCGTAGCGGTTGTTCCAGGCGTTGGTTTTGGCGTTGATGGGTATTTTAGATTTTCGTTTGCTACGGATGCGGATACGATTAGGGATGGCGTGGCTAGGGTTGCTAGGTTTGTGAGAGAGAATTATTAGTTAAGACCTCCGAATGGTTGCGAGAGTCGTCACTGCACGAAGACCTCATTTTTGGATTTTGCTCAAAAATGAGGAAAAAGCTCCTCGCTTTTTTTATCTAAATCAACCCAAATTTTTCTTAGAGCTACTACGATTAGTGTGGATACAATAATAAGCGAAGCGGCAAGGATGTAGAATGCTCCGTTTTTCCTATCTATAGCCATATATATCATCGTCCCAACACTGCTAAGGCGTGAAATGAATTTTCAAATCCATGTGTAACTGTTTAGTCCCTTGAAGTTCCAGCTTGTGCGAGGAAACGAAGAATATTTCTATTAAATTGTATCACAATATTTTAGCTCTTAAGAACCTATGCGGGCGGCGTTTTCTAATTTTATCGTGTGCTATGCAACTCTTTGTAAACTATTTGTGAGACTAATTTTGCAAAAGCTTAAATTTTAAGCTTCTTTTTTATATGAATTATTATAGAATATGCACAGCTTCGTAACCTATGCGTCCAAACTCTCCGTTTTGCCCATAGCGTCTCGAAGACAACTTAATATCACAAGGAATCTTCTATGGGTGAACTTAATACCCTTTATGTCGGCAATCTAAATTATAAGGCTTCAAAAGAAGACCTTGAGGCACTATTTGGCGAATACGGCGAAGTAGCAAAAGTAAGACTTATTGAAAAAGACGGCATCAAGAAAGGTTTCGGCTTTGTTGAGTTTGCAGAAAGCGTAGCGGCTAAAAAATCAAAAGACGATCTAGATGGTCAAGAGTTTATGGGTAGAAGACTAAAAATAGATTTCGCTCTTCCTAAAAAACCAAGAGATTAATAGAACCCTCTGGTTAAAGTATGAAATTTTAAGAACGACTAGTCGCAAGAGCCGTCTGCTGAAGACCTCAGTTTGGAGCAATGCTTCAAAATGTGAGAATTAATCAGATGGTTCAATAACCTCTCAAAAAAAACGACGCCGAGAAGCCTCTCTCGGCTTTTTTCACATTTTATACTTTCATATCAAGCAGTGTCCCAAGCATCTCATTTTGTGCTTTAATAACTTTTGCGTTTACTCCATACCCTTTTTCTATCGGTATTTGATCTGTTAGCTCTTTTGAGAGTTCAGTGGTGCTTTTTCCGCTTGGATTTTCCAGCCCTTCTCTAAGAAAAGCTTTTGGAGCCTTGCTCGCATCCTCTTGTAGTTTTGTGTCTACACTTTTAAACTTATCGGTATTTACATTTGCAATATTATTTGCGTTTACATCCAACCAAATAGAGTGAGAACCCATCGAAGCTATAGAGCTACTAAGCATTTAAAACCCTTTTTATCTTATAATTATATGTTCAGTTTCACCACGTTATAGTTGCCTAGTTTCATAAATACAAGCAATAGACAAACA